>NZ_JH976131.1:0-297232 GCF_000305755.2 Vibrio sp. HENC-03
AATTGACTGTGCTGAGTCTTTCGACTCAATGGTCACTTCGTTTCATTGAAACCTAATTTGATACCGCTTTCCGTTAAGAAAGAAACATCTAATTGGATTATCATCAACGAGTGCCCACACAGATTGATAGGTTCTTATTTTTAAAGAGCACACTCTGAAGTTCTCTTCAAAGTGGACGGCCATTTTAGCGAGATAACTTATCGTGTCAAACACTTTTTTAAGTTATTTCTCTGTGAGTTACTTTCTAACTCACTGACCTTGTTATCTCGACTTCGCTTTCTTTGCTTTCCCGTGACAACGGAGGCGCATTATAGGGAGTTCGTTTAGGAACACAACCCTATTTTTCAAAAAAACTTATCTTTTTGGTTCGTTCGTATAGAAAACAATCAAAACCCGATAAAAGTGCATCAAAAAGGGGGCTACCGCCCCCTAAACCTTGAACTTCGTCTCACTTTTCGCTGCATTAGTGAAATTATTGGTGAGCAATAATTTGGTCATTGTTCACAATCAGCTGTACTTTCTTATCTGGTAATATTTGACCAGCTAAGATTGATTTCGCTAGTGGGTTTTCGACATTTTGTTGAATGGCACGTTTTAAAGGACGCGCACCATAGACAGGATCGAAACCAACTTGAGCAATCAAATCGAGTGCTTTCTCGGACACCTCTAACTGGTAGCCTTTTTCTTCTAGGCGTTTCGCTAGACGATCTAGCTGAATAGAAGCAATCGACTTAATGTGCTCTTGACCAAGAGGATGGAAGACCACGCTTTCATCAACACGGTTTAAAAACTCTGGGCGGAAGTGTTTACTGACCACATCCATCACTTCATTCTTAATACCTTGGTAATCCAGAGTAGCAAAGTTCTCTTGGATGCGAGCTGAACCTAAGTTCGATGTCATGATCACTACAGTATTACGGAAATCAACCGTTCTACCCTGTCCATCAGTTAGTCGACCATCATCCAATACTTGCAGCAGAATATTGAACACATCTGGATGTGCCTTCTCTACTTCATCTAATAGGATGACAGAATAAGGTTTACGGCGAACCGCTTCTGTTAGATAACCACCCTCTTCATAACCAACGTAACCCGGAGGCGCACCAACTAGTCTTGCCACAGAGTGTTTCTCCATGAACTCTGACATGTCGATGCGTACCATTGCGTCTTCGCTATCGAACATAAAGCTCGCGAGTGTCTTACACAATTCCGTTTTGCCCACACCTGTTGGACCTAAGAATAAGAAGGAACCAATCGGTTTGTTCGGATCCGATAAGCCAGCTCGGCTACGACGAATTGCATTTGATACCACTTCAACCGCTTCCGCTTGACCAATCACGCGTTTGTGCAGTACCTCTTCCATGCGGAGCAGTTTTTCTTTTTCTGCTTCGAGCATTTTAGAAACGGGGATACCCGTTTGCTTAGAGAGTACTTCTGCAATCTCATTGTCCGTCACCTTGTTACGCAGCAGCGTCATCTCTTGCATTTCAGCTTGAGTAGCAAGATCGAGCTGTTTTTCAAGTTCAGGAATACGGCCATATTGCAGTTCCGACATGCGGTTTAGATCACCAGCTCGGCGTGCAAAATCCATATCCATTCGGGCTTGCTCTAACTCACTTTTAATATGTTGAGTGCCAGATAGTGCGGCTTTTTCAGCATTCCACACTTCTTCCAGCTCTGCATATTCACGTTCTTTCTCGTTCAACTCGTCGTTAAGCACGTCCAAGCGCTTTTCACTTGCTTCATCATGCTCGTTACTCAGTGCTTGCTGTTCGATCTTAAGTTGGATGATTTTACGTTCGAGTTTATCTAGAGATTCTGGCTTAGAGTCGATCTGTAGACGAATACTAGAAGCGGCTTCATCAATAAGGTCGATTGCTTTATCAGGCAATTGACGATCCGAAACATAGCGATGCGACAAACTTGCGGCAGCCACAATCGCTGGGTCGGTAATCTCTACGTGGTGGTGAAGCTCATAACGCTCTTTCAAACCACGAAGAATGGCAATCGTGTCTTCTACTGTTGGCTCATCCACTAGCACTTTTTGGAAACGACGCTCAAGTGCAGCATCTTTCTCTATATATTGGCGGTATTCGTCCAATGTAGTCGCGCCCACACAGTGGAGTTCACCACGGGCCAATGCTGGTTTTAGCATATTACCGGCATCCATAGAGCCCTCGCCCTTGCCCGCGCCAACCATGGTATGAAGCTCATCAATGAATAGAATGACGTTGCCTTCTTCTTTGGCTAGTTCATTCAATACCGACTTCAAACGCTCTTCAAATTCACCACGGTATTTTGCACCTGCAACAAGTGCGCCCATATCTAACGAAAGTACGCGGCGGCCACGTAGCCCCTCTGGTACTTCATTATTAATGATGCGCTGAGCCAAACCTTCAACGATAGCGGTTTTACCCACACCTGGTTCACCAATGATCACAGGGTTATTTTTAGTACGGCGCTGCAATACTTGGATGGTGCGGCGGATTTCATCATCACGGCCGATAACCGGATCCAACTTACCCTGCTCTGCACGTTCGGTAAGGTCTATGGTGAACTTTTCCAATGCTTGGCGTAGCTCTTCCGCGTTCGGGTCATTAACCTTTTGACCACCTCTGATCTTTTCGATCGCTTGGCTAACTTTTTGCTCGGTCAAGCCCATCTCTTTTAGTAGCTGACCAAGTGGGCCACGGTCTTCTAATGCTGCAAGCAAAAAGACTTCGGAAGAGATGTAGGAGTCCTGACGCTTTTGAGCCACTTTGTCGCACAAATTGAAAAGTGTACCCATAGAGCTAGACAGCTGAACATCACCGCCGATGCCACTGACTTTAGGCAGTCGGTCTAACATTTCGCTCAATTTAGAGCGTAGATGAGTTACGTCGACATCTAACATGGTTAGTAGTGGACGAATTGGGCTACCGTTCTGATCAAGCAATGCCACCATTAGGTGCACTGGTTCGATATATTGATGATCGCGCCCTAACGCTAGTGACTGAGCATCAGAGATAGCGATTTGAAACTTACTTGTGAATCTATCAAGACGCATATCTTTCTTCCTAACCTCAACTTAAGGAAATTCTTTTGACAGTTAGAAAGATGGATACGCAGAGAGGGAATTTCAAGGGAGTGAATTAATAAAGATAGCTTTGCAAAAATGAAGCTATGCATCTCAACACTTTTGCGTTGTAGTGATCAGTCCTCAATCCAAATAAAAGTAGCTTGTCGACCTGTCACACCATCACGGCGGTAGGAATAAAAGTCATTTTTGTCTTGGAAAGTACACAGGCCAGAGTCAAATACTTGAGTGACACCAAGTTTGTTGAGACGTTGAGTTGCAAGCTTAGACATATCCGCCAACCACTTACCTTCAACATTACGAGGTGTAAAGGCTTGATGAGCTTGTGAATCAAAATCCACAAAGGCTTGCAGAACATCTTCACCGACTTCAAATGCTTGAGGGCCAATTGCAGGACCAAGCCACGCCATTACCTCACCAGAAAACAACTCTAGTGCATTTTCAACGATACCATTTGCTAAGCCGCGCCAACCAGCATGAACAGCTGCTACTTGGGTACCTTGCGTATTGGTTAATAAAACAGGCAAACAATCCGCTGTCATGGCCGAACAAACAACCTGACTTGAAGAGGTAAAGACACCATCCGCATTCAGTACTTGCTTTGTAGGAGCGCTTGCTTGAGCTACAACAGTAGAATGGGTTTGGTTCAACCAGATTGGCGCACTAGGCATCTTTGCTTGCTGCGCCAACCAGTCACGGTTCTTTTCTACGATGGACAAGTCATCCCCAACATGCGCACCCAAATTTAGCCCTTGGTAAGGCGTCGCCGAAAAGCCGCCGACTCTGGTAGAGGCGAAGGCTTTAACGTTTTTTGGTGCTGGCCAGTTAGGAATAATTGTCTTCATATTAGAACTCGTCAGGTAGACCGAACTCTTCGGTATCTTTACGCAGCGCTTCTGTCATTTCTACCATGTCGTCAGGTACAGGAGCGTGGAACTCTAGCTCTTCACCAGTAACAGGGTGTTCAAAACGAAGCATTACCGCGTGCAGAGCTTGGCGGTCAAAGCCACGGATCATTTCCGTTAGCTCTTGTGATGCGCCAGTTGGGATGCGAGCACGACCACCGTAAGCAGTGTCACCTAATAGTGGATGCTGTAGGTAAGACATGTGTACACGGATTTGGTGTGTACGGCCCGTTTCTAGACGCAAGCGAATACGAGTATGCTCACGGAAATGTTCTGCCACACGGTAGTGAGTAACAGCATGTTTACCCATTGGGGCAACCGCCATTAGCGTACGTTTAGTAGAGTGACGACCAATTGGTTTATCTACTTTACCGCCCGCCGTCATACGACCGATTGCAATCGCTTCATACTCACGAGTGATGTTACGTTTTTGCAGCGCGCGTACTAGACGAGTTTGTGCTGGTACGGTTTTCGCTACCACCATTAGGCCTGTTGTATCTTTATCTAGACGATGCACAATACCTGCGCGAGGTACTTCGGCGATGTCTGGGTAATGATGCAACAATGCGTTTAATACAGTGCCATCTGGCGTACCCGCACCTGGGTGTACTACAAAATCACGAGGCTTGTTGATTACGATGATGTCTTCATCTTCGTAGACGATATCTAGAGGGATATCTTGTGCTTCCCAGCGTTCTTCATCTTCCAGCTCGGCTTGCAAGGTAATTTCCTCGCCACCCATTACTTTGGTGCGAGGTTTAGTGACAACTTCACCATTCACTTGTACTTTCCCTGCAAGCAACCACTCTTTCAAGCGAGAGCGAGAGAAGTCCGCGAATAATTCGGCGATAGCTTGGTCTAAACGTTGACCTAATTGGCTATCTTTTACGGTGTTGGTTAAAACAATCTGCTGAGCCATATCGAACTTTTTTAAAAACTGTGAGACTAATGCTCACGACTGTGGAAAAATAGACTATTACGTCATTGTATCTGTTACTGGAAAGAAAGTAACGGCAGCTTAAGAAATATTTAGATTCAAGGAACAGACTCCTGATATGAAACATCAGACTTTAACAGGCCTTTTAGCGGTATCCCTTCTGTTTGGCTGTGCAAGCAAAGAAGAAATCGTTCCTGATGTGCCACCTTCTGAACTGTATGCAGACGCGCAAACTTCTCTGCAAAGTGGTAACTGGCTTTCTGCCATCGAGAAATTAGAAGCTTTGGATTCGCGTTACCCGTTTGGTGCCTACTCTGAGCAGGTACAACTTGACCTTATCTACGCGTACTACAAAAACGATGACCTAGCACTAGGTCTGGCAACGATCTCTCGCTTTATGCGTTTGAACCCAACTCACGAAAAAATGGACTGGGTTTTATACATGCGCGGTTTGAGCCACATGGCACAAGACCGTAACTTCATGCATGACCTGTTCAACGTAGACCGTAGTGACCGTGACCCAGAGCCAGTAAAGAAAGCATTTGATGATTTCAAAAAGCTGCTCGATCGTTACCCGAATAGCCCTTATGCGGAAGACTCGCAAAAACGCATGGTGGCATTGAAGAACCGCCTTGCTGATTACGATCTTGCAACCGCAGACTTCTACTTACGTCGTGAAGCATGGATTGCAGCAATCAACCGTGCGCAAGAGCTACAAAAAGCGTTTCCTGATACAGAAGCCGCTCGTAAGTCACTTGAGATTCAGCTAGAAGCTTACAAGCAGTTGAAACTGGATGATTCAGTTGCCAGAACTGAAGAGCTGATAAAGCTCAACCCAGTTAACTAATCTTAAGCCGCCACAGTCCCACACTGTGGCGGTTTTGTTTTATTCCGCATTAATTTTTGTTTTATCCTTTCTCGTTATCACATTCACTTCCTTGATGATTTTTTAAGCGACACATATGCTTAAAGTTCTCCTTCACCATCAACATGGATGTGAACGTGACACTATCAAAGTTATGGACGGGACTGTTGATCCTACTCTCCGCGTCGAGTTTTGCTCTCGAGCTATCTCCTCTTAGACAGCCGCCTTACACGGGTGATCTCGATGTCATTAAAGAAAAAAACGTCTTGCGTGTGTTGGTATCTGCCGATTTGGGTTTCTATTACATAGAGGGAGGAGAACCAAAAGGGATTGGCGCCGAGTTGCTTGCGCATTTTGAGAGAGATTTACGCAAACTCAAACCTAAGATCAATATTCAAATCATTCCTGTATCTCGTGATGAGCTGCTTCCCTCCCTTGAACAAGGGTTAGGAGATTTGGTTGTTGCGAATCTCACCATTACCGACGCACGTAAGAAGTTGGTTGATTTTAGTGATCCTGCCATCACGGGCATTGAAGAATGGGTAATCACTAATAAGAAAACACCAGTGATGACCAAGCTTGATCAGCTAAGCGGCAAGGAAATATGGGTACGTGCCAGTTCAAGTTACTTCGAGAGCATTCAGGCTCTAAACAAACAACTTAATAAGAAAGGCTTACCACCTGTTGTTGTGCATTTCATAGAAGAAACACTACAAGACTACGAATTGGTAGGAATGCTCAACAATGGCTATGTCAAAGCCATCGTTCTTGATAGCCACAAAGCTAAGTTGTGGATGAGCTTTATGGACGATATCCGTGCTCATACCAAAATCCCAATCCGTAAAGGCGGTGAGATCGCCTGGGCAATGCGTCACGACAGCCCCGAGCTAATGAAAGTAGTGAACAAATTCATTCGCACAGCCAAATCTGGCACCTTACTTGGTAACGTCATTTACGGTAAGTACATCGACAACACCAATTGGTTAAACAAGGCATTGAACCCGAAAAAGATTGCTCAGCTTGAAAAGCTCTCTGCTCTGTTTTCTAAATATGGGGAGAAGTACGACTTTGATTATCTGCTGATCGCTGCAGTGGCTTATCAAGAGTCGGGGTTCGATAACAACTTAGCGTCTAGCCGTGGCGCTGTCGGTATCATGCAAATCTTACCAAGCACAGCGAGTGACCCGAACGTAAACATAAAAAACATTCGTAACTTGGAAAACAATGTTCATGCAGGCGTGAAATACATGGCGTTCCTGCGCCGCTACTACTTCAGTGATGAAGCAATCAGCAAAGAGAACAAACTCTACTTAACACTCGCAGCATACAATGCCGGGCCAGGAAACGTTGAAAGAATGCGTAAGCGCGCGACTCAACAAGGCTACGATCCCAATGTTTGGTTTAACAACGTTGAGGTGGTGACGCGTAGGAGCTTGGGGGAAACGGTGAGATATGTGACCAATGTGAATCGCTACTACGTGATTTACAAGCAACTAGAGAGCCTTGATCTCGCGAAAACGCTGGATAACGTTTTACTTGTTCCAGACGATCCCGTTTTTATGACGCCGCTGAGACGAGTCAGTCAAACCCCATAAACAGAGAAACTCTAAATAGAAAACCAAAAACGCCGCTCAACGAATTAAGCGGCGTTTTTGAATCTAACTTACTGTGCACTTTAAGAGTGATCTGATTCACACCTTTGTTCTGGTTAATTTTTAACTAACTAGAATTACAGGCCGTATAACTCCCCTAAAAACGGGTTAGTTTTCAGCTCAGTACTCTACCCAATCTAATGATTTCGAATCCGATAACAAGCAATTTTCACATAAATCTCAGCAGTTCTTGAGTGAGATCACATTCATTTTCCATCTCCAAAAAGCCGCCCAAAATAGTGATCTAAATCACATTCTTTTATCCTCAAAGCGGTAATCTGAATTCAACCCATGAGGGATGAAACAGAGGAAAAACATTTATGACAATGAACATCACTGGTAAAAACATCGAAATCACCTCTGCAATCCGTGCTCATATTGAGAGCAAATTTAAAAAGCTGGAGAAATGGCAAGTAGACATCATTGGATGCCAAGCAACTTTCAGTGAGGAACCAAACAAACAGAAGAAATTCGAAGCCGTTATCAAAGTTCCTAAAGGCCAGCTAATCGCCTCAGCAACTCACGAAGATCTTTACGCAGCTATCAATGAAGTGGAGCAAAAACTAGAACGACAACTGAATAAGCTGACCCACAAACCTGAAGCTCGACGTGCGAATAAGCCTGAGCTAGTGGAAGAAGAAGAGTAAACCGTCCAGATTGAGGAAGTAGCGCCGAAAGGCGCTATTTTTTTGCTTGACGCTCCCCGCCTGCTTGCTTATTGTGTTTAAACACTCACAAATTAAGCACTATTTATGCATTCAACAAACCTGTTTCTTTTTGACTTCTTTTTCCTTCCATAGTTGGAGGGGCTAACTCGTTTGTGAAAGAAAAGTCAAAAACAAACAGAAAGCCTCCCAAATCGGGGGGCTTTTTTTATAAGGAAAGAATTGATGACTGACCAACCTATTTCCCTGGAAGAAATTCGTTTACGTTTGAATGAGCTGGATGACGAGCTGCTAAGCCTGTTGTCAGAACGCCGCAAGCTCAGTATTGAAGTCGCTAAAAGCAAAGTTCAAACGTCGAAACCTGTTCGTGATGCAGTCCGTGAACAACAACTTCTAGTAAAACTGATCACCAACGGCCGTGATAAATACGAACTCGACGCTCAGTACATCACCAAACTTTTCCACACCATCATTGAAGATTCTGTTCTTCTTCAACAAAGCTACTTGCAGAACCTAGTTAATCCACAGCAAAGTCGCAAGCCTCTTGCTCGCGTTGCTTTCCTTGGTGCCAAGGGCTCTTATTCGCACCTTGCTAGCCGCGAATACTTCAGCCGTAAGAATACAGAACTGATTGAACTCAATTGTGAACACTTCAAAGAAGTGACTCAGACGGTGGAATCTGGTCATGCAGACTACGGCGTACTTCCAATTGAAAACACTAGCTCTGGCTCGATCAACGAAGTTTACGACCTACTGCAACACACAACGCTGTACATCGTTGGCGAACTGACTCAACCAATTGAGCATTGCCTCGTAGCAACCAAAGACATTCGTCTTGAGAACATCAAAACACTTTACTCACATCCGCAACCACACCAGCAATGCAGCGAGTTCTTAAGCCGCATGAAAGGCGTGAAGCTAGAGTCCTGCGCAAGCACTGCAGATGCGATGCAAAAGGTACAAGAGCTTAACCGTGACGACGTTGCGGCAATTGGTAATGCTTCAAGCGGTAAACTTTACGGCTTACAAGCCATTCAAGGCAACATCGCAAACCAAACAGAAAACCACACTCGCTTTATCGTTGTCGCACGTAAACCTGTAGAAGTATCGACGCAGATTCCGGCGAAGACCACATTGATCATGTCAACGTCGCAGCAAGCTGGCTCTCTGGTTCAGACACTCTTGGTTCTTCAGCGTTACGACATCAACATGACCAAACTAGAATCACGTCCAATTATGGGCAATCCATGGGAAGAGATGTTCTACGTAGACCTTGAATCTCACCTAGGTTCTAGCGAGATGCAGCAAGCGATTGATGAGCTAACTAAGATCACTAAGCACTTGAAAGTGTTAGGTTGTTACCCAAGCGAGAATGTAAAGCCCACTCAAGTAAAGCTGAGCTAAAGGACTATTGTAAGTAAAAAGAACATGGTAGGTAAAAAGATCATGGCAACCCAAAAAGTCGTTATCGCGTCCCTAAACCCAGCGAAAATCAAGGCTGTAGAGAGTGCTTTTCAAAGCGCTTTCTCAGAGCAAAGTTTTGAGTTTGTTGGTGTCAGTGTTCCAAGTGAAGTGGCAGACCAACCGATGTCTAATGATGAAACGCATCTTGGCGCATTGAACCGAGTTCGTAACGCCAAAGCAGAAATGCCAAATGCGGATTTCTATGTCGGTTTAGAGGCAGGAATTGAAGGCAAAGTCACATTTGCTTGGATGGTGATTGAGTCTGACACGCATCGTGGGGAGTCTCGCTCTGCTAGCTTGATGCTACCACCAGAAGTGCTCCAAAAACTTGAACATGCCAATGAGCTTGGCGATGTGATGGATGAGGTATTTGGTACCGACAACATCAAACAGAAAGGTGGCGCAATTGGTCTACTGACTCAAAACCAACTGACGCGCAGTTCGGTCTATCATCAAGCGTTGATTCTGGCGTTGATTCCTTTTACCAACCCTGAACATTTCCCGGCGAATCTATAACTGCACGGGGCTTATCACGAGCTTTAAAGCTCATAGCAGCGAATAGCACACATTAAAAAGGGCGAAGATTCCGCCCTTTTTGCTGCCTGTAACTCAGAGAGTTCAACTCAAAGATTATTGAGCCCCCTGCTCTAGCAATGTCTTGAGTTTGTCTTTGTCCGCATCAGATTTCGACTTTAACTCATTCGAACCACGAGTGATGGTGGCAATTCCCACTCCAAGCATTTGACTGATTTGACGCTGAGACAGCTCACCTTTGAGCAACTCATTCAGAATGTTGACGCGTGCGGTGAGCGATTCTCTTTCATCCGGCGTCATTAACATGGTCAACAACATCTCGTGTTGCTGGTTATCCACGCTAGAACGGATCAGTTCGACAATCTGTTGCCAGTCTTTGTACTCAGGTTCGTGTGACATCAAGTTACCTCACTCAATACTTGGTATTGATCTCATTTGGGGTCAAGAACGAACCATCTACACCTAAAAGGTCGCGGTAGTAAGTTTCAAACATCAAAATGTTCTGCACATAACCACGCGTCTCTTTAAATGAAATTGCTTCAATAAAGGAATAAGCGTCGACTTTTCCTTGTGTTCGATCTCGCCACATTTTTACTCGGTTAGGTCCTGCATTATAAGCAGCGAGCGCGAAAATACGATTATTATCGTAATCCTCCATCAAACCTTGTAGATAGTGGCTACCAATCTCGATGTTCTTGCCCACGTTGTAAAGGTCTTGCGTACCTTGATACTTGAGCTTGTACTTGTTCGCCGTGTACTTAGCCGTCGCAGGCATAATTTGCATTAGGCCACGAGCACCAACAGGCGAACGCGCCTCGGAATCCAATGCACTTTCTTGTCGAGCGAGGGACATCATCGTAATCGGGTCGATGTTGTGTTTCTCAGCGTAGAAGTTAAACCACCAGCGATGCGCCACCGGGAAACGTAATGGGATGTTATCCCACATCTCCGCCTGAATACTCGCAATCACGGTGAGGTTGTGCCAACGCTTAGAAGCAGCATAAGCGGCAAGTTGCGTTTTCTCTTCTTTGCTCACACGACGAAGCAAATGGGTCCATTCACTCTTCGCTGCGGCAATTTTGTCGGTCGCGATAAGCTCTTCAATACGTGCCAAAGATTTCTGGTATGGCTGAACGGCTTTCTTGTCTAACTTAACGGAACTTGATGGGTACTTAATTGACTGACCAATCGCATTGGCCGCTGCAACGCTGTAAAAGTTACGTTGGCCGACCAATTTCGACAAACGTTGCTTACCCGCAGTTGCATCGCCTAAAGCGATTTCACTACGACCTAGCCAGTATTGCCACCGAAGCGTTGCCTGTTCCTTGTCATTTAAAACCGCAATCCATTTCTGTACGCCTTTCCAATCGCCGTTTTGAATCGACAAACGAATGCGGCTTTCAATCAAGGGTAAGTTCTTACTCGACTTCGTTTTATCATCACGCCAATTTGCTAATGAGTCCGACTCAGTACGAATCAAACGGATCGCAATGTAGTCAGCCAGAGCTTGCGCTTTCTCAGGGGAGAGCTTTTGACCTTTCACAACTGCAGCATACGCATCTTGCGCTTGCTTGGTATTTTTACGAGCCAACTTCTCTAACGCATATTCACTCTGAGCGCGATTGAAGTCATTAGCAGGTTGTTTCTTAGCAAATGCAGCGACCGTTTCTGGTTTATCAAACAGCGCTTTCATTGCTTTAGCTTGCTGCTTCGCTTTGGCTGATTCTGGCAGTTTTTGCAGGTAACTCATTAAGCCACCATTACGAGCATCAAACGCCAGCAGCATACGCTGAAGAATCAGCTCATCGGTGCGCTCACCCGCTTTGTCCCACGCTGAGAACAATGGATCACACTCGTCGGCGATACTTTTGCCGCGCAGCCACATGTGCTCTGCGCCTTTAAAGGCAGCAACTTGTTTACCCTGCTCTAATTGAGCGACATAAAAAATACACTGGTAACGCTCACCACTTGGCTCCACTTTTTGGAACTCGGTAATGGTTTTCCAATCTTTCTGACGATAAAGGTTATCTAAGTAAGGGGCGCGAATTCGACGTGAGAATGGAAAAGCCTCGTGGTCATTAATAAATTCGTCTACCTGTTGTGGAGACTTACTCGATAATTGCCTCAGAAACACCCGGTAATCCACATAAGGTGTCAGTGGATAGTCGGCGATTTTAGAACGGATAGATAAGTAACCATCAATGTCGTTCTTATCTAATAAATCCTGAGCTTGCTCATAGACTTGGCGCTGTTTTTCAAGGCTCAGCGCAGCGTTTGCTGACACGCTTACCGCACATAAAGCGGCTGCGTAGCATACTCTTTTAGCCAATTCAGATACGTTGAATCTCATGTGCGTCATTTTCCCCAGACGTTTATCGCTTCACTTCTTACCACTGGTGAATACAAGGCGCGGTAAGTCATAAAGCATATGCATCTATTTACACCGTATTAAGTTCTTATTGTAAAGCGACTTGATGTAATAAATGTTGTACTCGTAAAACTTTAGAACCCTTCAAAGCAAATAGATTCCCGACAATTCATCCATCCCGATGAAGAGTGGGTATTTGAATTAAAGGTGAACAAGAAAAGTGTATACCCTAAAGTTGGGAGTTTCCGGTCAGCGATGAAGAAGAAATCACACAAGATGCTAATTTCTTGCAATCCGGTAACAAAACTCAAGGAGTTGGTATAAAATAGAGCCTTTGAATGACAGTTAATTTAGGAACGATCGGCAATGGCTGAATACGTATATACCATGTCGCGGGTGAGCAAAATTGTGCCACCTAAGCGTCAAATTCTTAAAGACATCTCTCTAAGCTTCTTCCCAGGTGCAAAAATCGGTGTTCTAGGTCTGAACGGTGCAGGTAAATCTACGCTGCTACGTATCATGGCGGGTATCGATACTGATATCGATGGTGAAGCACGCCCACAACCGGGACTAAACGTAGGTTACCTACCACAGGAACCTGTTCTGGACGAGTCAAAGACCGTTCGTGAAATCGTTGAAGAAGCCGTTGCAGATGTTGCTGGCGCACTTAAGCGCTTGGATGCGGTATACGCTGCGTATGCAGAACCAGATGCCGATTTTGATGCACTTGCAAAAGAACAGGGTGAACTAGAAGCGCTAATCCAAGCGAAAGATGGTCACAACCTAGATAACGCACTAGAACGTGCTGCTGATGCACTTCGCCTTCCTGAATGGGATCAAAAGATCCAACATTTATCAGGTGGTGAGCGTCGCCGTGTTGCTATCTGTCGTCTTCTTCTTGAAAAGCCAGACATGCTGCTACTCGACGAACCAACCAACCACTTGGATGCTGAGTCTGTTGCATGGCTAGAACGCTTCCTAGTTGATTACACTGGTACTGTAGTTGCGATTACCCACGACCGTTACTTCCTAGATAACGCAGCGGGTTGGATCCTAGAACTTGACCGTGGTGAAGGTATTCCATGGGAAGGTAACTACACGTCTTGGCTAGAGCAAAAAGATGCGCGTCTACAACAAGAAGCATCGCAAGAAAAAGCTCGTCAAAAGACCATCGAGAAAGAACTTGAGTGGGTTCGTCAAAACCCTAAAGGTCGTCAGGCGAAATCTAAAGCACGTATGGCGCGCTTTGAAGAGCTACAAAACACTGACCACCAAAAACGTAACGAAACCAACGAGCTGTTCATCCCACCAGGTGAGCGTCTAGGTGATAAAGTTATCGAAGTGAACAACCTGACTAAGTCATTCGACGGTCGTGTTCTTATCGATGACCTATCGTTCAGCATGCCTAAGGGTGCAATCGTAGGTATCATCGGTGCTAACGGTGCAGGTAAATCGACTCTATTCAAGATGCTGAGCGGCACTGAGCAGCCAGACTCAGGTACGATTGAGCTTGGTGAAACAGTGAAATTAGCGTCTGTTGAGCAGTTCCGTGACTCAATGAACGACAAGAACACGGTATTCCAAGAGATTTCTGAAGGCGCTGACATCATCAAGATCAACAACTTCGAAATCCCTGCACGTGCTTACTGTTCTCGCTTTAACTTCAAAGGCTCTGATCAACAGAAAGTTATCGGCGAGCTTTCTGGTGGTGAGCGTAACCGTGTGCACCTTGCTAAGCTGCTTAAAGCTGGCGGTAACGTACTGCTACTCGATGAGCCAACCAACGACCTTGACGTTGAAACACTACGTGCACTAGAAGAAGCACTACTAGAGTTCCCTGGCTGTGCAATGGTTATCTCGCACGACCGTTGGTTCCTAGATCGTATTGCAACGCACATCATCGACTACCGCGATGAAGGCCAAGTTAACTTCTACGAAGGTAACTACAACGAGTACATGGAATGGCTGAAGAAGACCCTTGGTCCTGAAGCAGCTGAACCACACCGCATCAAATACAAGCGCGTATCGAAGTAATTTCGGTTATAAGATGAGTGTGCGGTATATCACCTTACGCTCACCTTTGCTTGTAATTCGTACAAAGGTCGCTATCATAGCGGCCTTTGTTGTATGTGTTGCATAAATGGCTCAAATTGGCATTTTTTCAATTAAGAGCTTGACCTTTAGCAATCGTAACTCTGTGCTAGCTCGATATTTTAAGAACAAAAATTGAACAGTTTTTGTTCTGTTTGATATAGTCTTCGACTGATTTGACGACTTAATGAGAAAGCTCTATGACGGAGAGACGACGCTTTTCACGCATTATCTATCAAGTTTCAGCTTTATTGGAACAAGGTGACTTGGCATTACAAGCCACGATTCAAGATCTCTCATTACATGGCTTGTTGTTAAAAGCTGAAAATGCAAGTTCACTTGAACCGTCACGTAAGGTAGATGTTGCGTTCTCGTTTGCTCAATCAGAGCAAGTGATGCAGCTAACCGCCAACATCATATCGATTATAGATAACGAGATTAGGCTAAAGATCAACAACATAGACATCGATAGTATTAGCCAACTAAAACGATTTATAGAATTGAATGTAGGCAATAACGAGCTTCTGAATCGAGAGTTAGAGCATCTTTCAGATTTAGGGGAAGAATAAATTGAACGCCTACTTTAGTAACAATAACCATGTCTAAAAAAATCATCATGCAGATCCCGACTAAAGACGGGAATCAGCAATTTCATTTGGGTCGCCTTTCGATCCTAGCTATCTGTGCGTCAGTCGTTGCACTGCCCGCTGTTGTTGGTGGTGCTTGGTACCTGCATCAAAAGCAGATTCATGACACACAAGCACTCAATCAAACCATCGCAAAGCTAGAGAGCGAGAAAGCTGAAATCTCCGTGTTGTACGAAGAGCAGTTAGATACCAACCACTCTCTTTCTCAGTCCTTAACCGATAAAAACAACCAGATTCAATTGCTAGGCAAGCGTGTATTTGATGTTGAGTCTGTGTTGGGTTTAGCAGATGAAGAGCTGAGCACCGATGAACATGCACTGGAAGAACGCATTGATGCTGCGGCAATCGATTCTGCAGTTCGTGCGACCATGTTCCGTTTGATTCCAAACGACAGCCCAATGACTTATCAACGTATCTCCTCTCCTTTTGGCAGTCGTGTCAATCCAATCACGGGCAAACGTCATGTTCATACAGGTATAGACCTAACGTGTAAGCGTGGAGAACAGATCCTTGCGCCGGCAGACGGTGTGGTAGAAACGGTTCGTCCAGGTAACCGTGGGTATGGTAACTACCTCACGCTGCGTCACTCGTTTGGCTTTTCTAGCTCCTTTGCTCACTTGAGCAAATTCAGTGTGAAGAGTGGAGAGTTCGTCAGTAAAGGCGATGTGATTGCGAAATGTGGTAACTCTGGTAACTCAACTGGTCCGCACCTGCACTATGAAGTGCGCTTCTTAGGCCGAGCATTAAACCCACAATACTTGATGGATTGGACGCCAGAGAACTTTAACTACGCGTTCGAGAAAGAGAAGAAGGTGAAGTGGGGTCCGTTGGTTCAGTTGATTGATAACGTGGTTCGTCTGCAAATCAACCTTACTAACTCACCTTACCGTGATACCAGCATCAGCACAGTATCGAGTGAAGATAACAGTGCCACATCAACCAACTGATCATCACGAAACATACGAATAAAAAAGAGCAGCGAATAAGCTGCTCTTTTTACATTCAAAATCGATTTTTATCCACGATGGATATTGTCATTAGCCTGTTTGAGCAAGTTCTGACTTTCGTTCATGAATTGCTGCGAGTAATCACCAAACCAGTCACTCACTTGTTCGAAGCTTTCGACAAACTCAGCCTTGTCTTTACTGTCTAAAACAGACAACGCTTCACCAAAGCGTTGGTGGAAACGCTTAATCATGTCGATGTTTTCTTGTGATGAAAGAATGATGTCACCGTAGAGGTTTGGATCTTGACCAAACAGACGCCCTACCATCGCTAGCTCCAAACGGTAAATCGGCGAGCTCAGCTTTAATAGTTGTTCAATGTTCGGGTTCTCTTTGCTTAGGTGCATACCGTAAGCGAAAGAAGTGAAGTGGCGCAGCGCCTGAATCAAAGTCATGCCATGATCGTGCTCTTGCGCATCGATTTGGCACAAGCTTGCGCCCCAAATTCCAAACTGTTGCAATAGCCATTGGTATTGCTCATTACCACGACCGTCACAGTAGACAATCACCTGCTTCGCTAGGCTCGGAACATCTGGACCAAACATTGGGTGCAAACCAACAACCGGACCTTGGTGCACATTCAACATTGCTTGCAGCGGCTTAGACTTGATAGAAGTCAGGTCACAAAGAATGCAATCTTGTGGCAGGTTACCGAGCTTCTCAATCACACCTTCTGTTAGGTGAATCGGCACTGTAACTACCACCAACCCCGCATCTTTTAGGATGTCTTCGGCCTGATCCCAGTCTTTGCTGCCCAGTACTTTAACTTGGTAACCAGATAGTTTGAACATTCGACCAAACAGACCACCTAATTGACCATTACCACCAATAATGACCACTGAGCGAAGTTCTGGGTTCAAACACTTAAATCCGGAATCTTTCTCGCTGGCATAAGACTCACGCATTGTTCGACGAAGAATGTCTTCAATCAGCTGTGGAGGGATCCCCATTTTTTCAGCTTCAGCTCGTCGTGATGCCAGCATTGCGGCTTCACGATCTGGGGCATAAATTGGCAAACCGTGTTCGCTTTTTACTTCACCCACTTTCTCTACTAGCGCTAAACGCTGAGCAAGTAGCTCTAGCATTTGCTTGTCGACTGCATCAATCTGATCGCGTAATGCGTTAAGTTCAACTGCCATTGATGTTCCTTAAATCCCGTGTTGTTAGCCTTTTAGACGATTCTCTAAGAAAGGCACCAGCTCTTCGTGTGCATGACGTAATAGTGCCTCAGTTGAATCCCAATTGATACATGCGTCGGTGATAGATACGCCGTATTTCATCTCTTCAAGAGCGAGGTCAGAAGATTGGTTACCTTCATTGATATGGCTCTCAATCATCAAGCCAATAATCGACTTATTGCCTTCACGGATTTGGTGAATCACGTCTTCTGCGACCAATGGCTGACGACGGTAATCTTTACGTGAGTTTGCATGGCTACAATCCACCATCAGTGAAGCGTCAAGACCAGATTTCGCCATCTCTTGCTCACACTCGTTAACCGATACTGAATCGTAGTTAGTTTGCTTGCCGCCACGCAGAATCACGTGACCATTCGGGTTACCTTGCGTAGTCAGAAGCGCGACTTGACCTTCACGGTTAATCCCCATAAAACGGTGGCTAGAAGAAGCCGCTTGCATCGCGTTAACAGCAGTAGCCAAGCTACCATCCGTACCATTCTTAAAGCCGATTGGCATAGAAAGACCACTTGCCATCTCACGGTGTGTTTGTGACTCAGTCGTACGAGCACCGATCGCTGCCCAGCTAAAGGTATCCGCAAGGTATTGCGGGCTGATTGGGTCAAGAGCTTCTGTTGCCAGCGGGATTTCCATCTCTGCCAATTCAACCAGCAGTTCACGACCAACATGCAGACCATGTTCAATGTCGAAGCTGCCGTCTAGGTGTGGGTCATTGATTAGGCCTTTCCAACCAACTGTGGTTCGAGGCTTCTCAAAGTAAACACGCATTACAATATACAGTTGGTCGCTTAGTTGTTCTGAAAGAGCTTTTAGACGCTTAGCGTAATCCTTCGCTGCCTCTACGTCATGGATAGAACATGGTCCACATACAACGAGTAGACGATGATCTTTTTTGTGAATGATGTCAGCGATGGTTTGACGAGACTCTTGAATAAAACGACGTGCTTTTTCACTTAGAGGAAGCTTCACTTTTAGCTCCTCTGGCGTGATCAGAACTTGTTCTTCGCTGATGTTGATGTTGCTCAATTCACTTCTTTGCATAACCTTGACCTGTATATTTATGTTTACACCCAACCAATTCCTTGGTGAGGCAACTAAGCTTTATCGACAAGATAACAGGCTAAAAAAGAATTACAACCGTACACAATAAAAAACATTTAATGTAAATTTATATTTACACCTAAAGAAAAGCCGAAATGCAGAGCACTTCGGCTTTAAATGGATGTTTTAGAAAGTTTACGTCTCCCCCTGAACAAACCATTATTCAGGGGTGAGATGGCTAGCCAACCAATCGCTTCATAGCTTCAGAGGCGTCTTTCCACTCTTGCGAAAGTTTTAGCTCGCTTAGAGAAAAGCTTTGCTTCTTCAACAAGGCATCAGCTCGAGGAACAGAAGTGATTGGTAGATTATCAAGCACCTCAACTTGCGCATCGCGCTTATTGCAAACCAGCAGCATATCGCAGCCAGCGTTTAGTGCTTGTGCGCCACGCTGAGCAGGGCCACCCATGATCGCAGCTCCCTCCATGGTCAAATCATCAGAGAAGATCAAACCGTTAAAACCAAGTTGCTGGCGCAGGATTTGTTTAAGCCAATACTCAGAGCCACTAGCAGGCTGATCATCATAATTTGGGAAAATGACGTGAGCAGGCATCATCGCGTCTAAGATTCCTGCATCGATTTGCGCTTTGAAGATAGCCATGTCTTGCTCAAAGATATCGCTACGCTCATCGTACGGTGTCTCTAAGTGTGAATCAGCAATCACACCACCATGACCTGGGAAATGTTTGCCCGTCGTCGCCATACCGACACTCTTCATGCCCTGCATATACGCGGTGCTGTGACGTAAAATGGTGTCCAGATCCTCACCAAAGGCACGGCTACCAATCGCTTTACACTGGTGACCTTTATCTAGTACTGGTGCGAAGCTTAGATCGATATCATGAGCAATCAACTCAGCAGCCATCAACCAACCGCCCAGACGAGCCAGCTCTTCACTGTTTTGGTGCTTGGCGTATTCGTCTGCCGCAGGAATCAATGAGAAGCCTTCACGAAAACGCTGAACACGTCCACCTTCTTGGTCAACACCAATCAAAATCGGACGTTTCGCCGCTTTGCGGATAGATTGGGTAAGAGCTTGAAGCTGTTTGCTGTCATGGTAGTTACGCGTAAATAAAATCAAACCACCAACCGTTGGATGCTCCAAAATTTCTCTGTCTTCTGCAGTCAGTTCATAGCCTGCAACATCAACCCATAATGGTCCCATTTTTTCTCCTCAAAATCGGCTGAATATCTCGTATTCGATGAGGTTATTCGCTTCAGAATTGCTTTACAATAAGTGAATCGAAGAATTGACGGAATTGGCTGTGAATCTTAACAAACTGTATGTCGGTGTGATGTCTGGAACCAGTATGGATGGTGTAGATACCGCCCTGGTTGAAATTGAAGATAACCGTGTTCGCTTAATCGCACACGATGATTACCCAATGCCCGCTCATATTAAGCAGACGCTTTTGTCGGTTTGCACTGGGCAAGACACGAATCTAAAAGCCATTGGTGAGCTCGACCATCAACTTGGCCATCTGTTTGCCGATGCGGTTTTACAGCTACTGGATAAATCCGGCTATTCCGCAGAGCAAATCCGAGCCATTGGTAATCATGGTCAAACCGTGTTCCATCAGCCAACTGGCGACCTGCCCTTCACCACCCAACTGGGTGATGCCAACATAGTTGCAGTCAAAACTGGCATTGATACCGTGGCAGATTTTCGTCGTAAAGACATGGCGTTAGGTGGCCAAGGTGCACCGCTCGTCCCAGCTTTCCATAAAAGCATTTTTGCCATGCAAGATTCCACCACCGTGGTGCTTAACATCGGTGGAATTGCCAATATCTCGGTACTTCATCCTGAGCAAGCAGTGATCGGCTACGATACGGGTCCGGGCAACATGTTGATGGATGCATGGTGTGAACAACACACCGGACGAGGCTTCGACAAAGACGCGCGATTTGCTCTACAAGGCAACACCGATGCAGCACTACTAACTCAACTCTTAGCAGAACCTTACCTCGCTATGTCGGCGCCTAAGAGCACCGGCCGAGAGCTGTTCAATATCGATTGGCTGCATCATCAGTTAGCTGACCACAATACCTCAAAACAAGATGTGCAACGCACGCTGTGTGAATACTCGGCGAAGACCATTGCAAACGAAGTGGAGAAATTCACGTATGGCCAGCAGCCACAGCTGTTGGTGTGTGGAGGTGGGGCGAGAAACCCCCTACTGATGCAACGTTTAGCGGAACTTCTGCCGCAGTGGCAAGTCGCAACAACGGATGATAAAGGTGTCGATGGCGATTATATGGAAGCCATGGCGTTTGCTTGGCTTGCTCAGCGACATATTGACGGGCTACCAAGCAACTTACCTGAAGTAACCGGTGCGAGCCGTCTTGCTTCGCTGGGTGTGCTCTATCCTAAAAACTAAATACGTTGTGCTAGCCACAGCGAAAAAACAAATCGAAATCAGTATTCAAAAGGCTTAAACCACTATGACAAATGACGCGCTTATTGCTGCTCTTGCCCATCTAGTATCAGAAGGTCGTAACCCAGATACGATGGACATCGATTTACTGCCCTCTCTGGACATTGTTCAGCGACTTAATCAGCAAGATAAGCTCGTACCACTTGCGGTTGAGAAGGTTTTACCCGAAATCGCACTCGCGGTGGATAAGATCACCGACGCATTTAAAGTCGGCGGTCGTCTAGTTTACATGGGCGCAGGCACCAGCGGCCGTTTAGGTGTACTTGATGCATCGGAATGTCCGCCAACATTTGGCGTATCTGACAAGATGGTGGTTGGTCTGATTGCGGGTGGTCCAGAGGCGATTCTAAAAGCAAAAGAAGGTGCGGAAGATTCGCCGGTTTTAGGTGAGCAAGACCTAAAAGACATCAAATTCACAAATCTCGATGTTGTCGTCGGTATCGCTGCAAGTGGCCGAACACCTTATGTTATTGGTGGTTTGGAGTACGCCAACGAGATCGGTGCAACCACGATTGCGCTATCTTGTAATCCAGATTCGCCAATCGCCGACATAGCCGACGTCGCAATTAGCCCTGTTGTAGGCCCTGAAGCATTGACTGGCTCAACACGTTTGAAATCAGGTACCGCGCAGAAACTGGTGCTAAACATGCTAACAACCGCAAGCATGATCCGTTTGGGCAAGAGCTATCAAAACCTGATGGTTGATGTGAAAGCAACCAACAATAAACTCGTCGCACGCGCAGCGCGAATTGTGATGCAAGCGACCGATTGCAGCAAAGAACAAGCAACCGAAGTGCTTAAGCAGACGGATTATGAGGTGAAACTGGCGATCTTAATGATCCTGACCGATCTTGATATTGATTCTGCTCGTGCCCACCTACACCACCAAGACGGCTTCTTACGCAAAGCAGTGGAAAACCACCAGCCGAAATAAATCTTGAGTCCGGCAACTCAAACCTGTAGATACAAGACAAACAAAAAGGAGACCTCGTGGTCTCCTTTTTTATTTTAGATATCAAGATTTAGTCTTCATACAACCATTCATCAAACTCTTGGTTAAGCTTGTCATTTGCTTTACGTTTGATGTGATCAGGATTCGTTATGTTCTTAACGTTCTCTACTTTATTGGTGTACTTGCGAGTGGTTTGGTTTACTTCTCGCTTCACTTGGTTCTCGACATAAGTACCGTCAGTGACTTCTTTAATATTACGCTTGGTATTGTTGATGGTATTGGTAATACGATGCTTATCGTGATCGTATTTACGCTTCATCTTAATCGACTCTTTCAACACGTTGGTCGCACCAACCGTTAAGGGCAACAATGCTAATGCGACCAAAAAATACTTCTTCATGTTTTCATTTCACTTCTGATTGAATCTCAAGCCATAAGTACAGCAAAGCAATAAAATTCAAATGTCAGAAGATCAACAAGCAAAACCACAGTCTTGATTATGAAACAGATCTAGTTGCTGTATTCATTCCAGCCACGTTGCCATTCCATACGGAATTTTTGTGCCCCAGGCGTTCCCTCACATACACCTTCATAATACTGACCAGACAAGCCCATTTGGTAAGCAAAATCAGGATTACAATATTCAGTTACCCCTTCAAGGTAACCTTGGTCATAATCACCTTGCTTTACATTTCCTAACGAGCGAAGTTCTTTCATGGTACGAGAGGTATGCCCAGCGACACCATCTTGATAACCGATCTGGTACCAATCTCCGGACTGCGCCAGTTCTTCCGTTGTTGCCGCACACCCTGCTAGTAAAGCCAGCGCCAAGCCTAACGTTGCCTTTTTCATCATTCTTCCTTAACTAATTGTTTTCAAAACAAGCTTACCACTAAAGCCTGTGCTTTGCCGCTTATCTGTTGATTTCACCACTTAACTCTTGAGCTCGCCGCTCACCCTTAATAACCACCGCTTAATAGTTAATAGAACCACTCAGCCCTAAGTACGACCACTAGGCAAACGATAAAACCACTTAACCGTTATATCGACCACTCGCTTCTCTATTCGACCACTCATCCATAGAGCGAATGCACTTAGCAAAAGAGATGAATACCATACATCCTGAGCTTAAAAAATTACCCTACCTAACAAACCAAGGACAATTGCTATGATGTGGTTTCTAACCTGTGTCGCAGCCCTCATCGGCGGATACTTCATCTACGGTGCTTTCGTTGAGAAGATTTTCGGCATCAATGAGAATCGTCAAACGCCAGCTCATACTAAAACGGACGGCGTTGACTACGTTCCAATGTCAACCAAGCGTGTTTACCTTGTTCAGCTTCTGAACATCGCAGGTGTTGGTCCTATCTTTGGCCCAATCATGGGTGCCCTATACGGTCCTGCTGCAATGCTTTGGATTGTTGTCGGCTGTATCTTCGCAGGTGCGGTACACGATTACTTCTCAGGCATGCTTTCTGTTCGTAACGGCGGTGCATCAGTACCAACGATTACGGGTCGCTACCTAGGTAATGGCGCAAAACACTTTATGAACATCTTTGCCATTGTCCTATTGCTTCTTGTTGGTGTGGTATTCGTATCAGCGCCAGCAGGCATGATCACAAACCTAATCAACGACCAAACTAGCTTTAGCGTAAGCATGACAACCATGGTTGTGCTGATTTTCGCTTACTACATCATCGCGACAATTGTTCCTGTAGACAAAATCATTGGTCGTTTCTACCCATTGTTTGGTGCGCTACTGATCTTCATGTCTGTAGGCCTAATGACTGCTATTGCTTTCTCTAGCGAACACACTGTGATGGGTGACTTCCAAGTAAGCGACATGCTAACTAACTTAAACCCGAACGATATGCCTCTATGGCCTGCACTATTTATCACTATCGCATGTGGTGCTATCTCTGGCTTCCACGCAACTCAGTCTCCACTGATGGCGCGTTGTATGGAGAATGAGAAGAACGGTCGCTTCGTATTCTACGGTGCAATGATTGGTGAAGGCGTTATCGCGCTAATCTGGTGTGCTATCGCTCTGTCTTTCTTCGGTACGCTTGATGGTCTTGCAGAAGCAGTGAAAAACGGTGGTCCTGGTAACGTGGTATACAGCGCTTCATTCGGTCTACTGGGTGTATTCGGTGGTGTGATTGCTTTCCTTGGTGTTGTTATTCTGCCAATCACATCAGGTGACACAGCATTCCGCTCAAGCCGCCTGATTCTTGCTGAGTACTTCGGTATGGAACAGAAAACACTGCGTAACCGTCTTCTAATGGCTCTACCATTGTTCGTTATCGGTGGCATTCTGACTCAAGTAGACTTCGGTATCATCTGGCGCTACTTCGGCTTCGCAAACCAAACAACAGCAGTAATGATGCTTTGGACTGCATCGGCTTACCTACTACGTCACAACAAACTGCATTGGATTACGACTATCCCAGCAGTATTCATGACAACCGTGTGTGTAACTTTCATTCTAAACAACAGCACGCTAGGTTTTGGTCTGCCAATGCAAATCTCAACCATCGTAGGTATTGTGTTCTCACTAGCGGTAACGGCTTACGTTATCAAGATTTCTAAAGGCAAAGGTGAGACTGAGCTAGCAGATGACGAGAAGCCACAAGCAGCCTCAGAAACCGCATAATGAATACCTTCGCTTGCTAACCGATTCATTATCGATATCTGGATAAAACCAAGAGCCTGCCCTTCGCAGGCTCTTTTTGTTTCTCTTCGAAGATTTAATTCACTTACAATAAAAACATCATTTTTAGGTTAGGTTCGTTATGGAACTGGTCATCTCCCTTCTACAACAAATGTGTGTTTACTTAGTGCTGGCTTACATGCTGAGTAAAACGCCGATCATTCTGCCCCTGCTGAGCATCTCTTCACGCCTCAGCCATCGGCTCATTTGTTATGTGCTCTTTTCTGGCTTTTGTATCCTAGGCACCTACTTCGGCTTACAGATTAACGACGCCATCGCCAACACTCGTGCTATTGGTGCGGTAATGGGCGGATTATTTGGCGGGCCTGTTGTCGGCTTTGCGGTTGGCTTTACTGGCGGCATCCATCGCTACACCTTAGGGGGTTTTACAGACTTAGCCTGTGCTATATCGACCACAGCAGAAGGCTTAATTGGCGGTTTATTGCATGTTTACCTGATTAAACGCAACAAAGGCGCAATGCTGTTTAATCCAAGCGTGGTGTTCAGCGTGACCTTCGTAGCAGAGATCGTACAGATGATTCTGTTGCTTGCCGTTGCCAAACCATTCGACCAGGCCTATGAACTCGTTTCAGCGATTGCAGCCCCAATGATCATCGCGAACTCCGTTGGTGCCGCTCTGTTTATGAGTATCCTGCAAGATCGTAAAACCATTTTTGAAAAGTACTCAGCGACCTTTTCACGCCGAGCATTAAGCATTGCCGACCGCTCAGTTGGTATTCTCAGCACCGGCTTTAACAGCGAGAACGCCGATAAGATTGCCCGAATCATTTATGAAGAAACCAAAGTAGGCGCGGTCGCCATTACTGACCAAGAGAAGATTCTGGCTTTCGTTGGCATCGGTGATGATCACCATAGGCCAAATACTCCGATCTCATCGCAAAGCACACTCGATTCAATGGAGAAGAATGACATTATCTACCTCGATGGCAGTGAGCGCCCTTACCAATGCTCATTAGCGAAAGATTGTAAGTTGGGCTCTGCGCTGATCATTCCTTTGCGCGCAGGGAAGGAGGTAGTGGGAACCATCAAACTCTATGAGCCAAAACGCAAGCTGTTCTCTACTGCGAACATGTCAATGGCGGAAGGCATCGCTCAGCTTCTTTCCAGCCAAATCTTGTATGGCGATTATCAGCAGCAACAAACTCTATTAGCTCAGGCAGAAATCAAACTGCTGCACGCTCAAGTGAACCCACACTTTTTGTTCAATGCACTTAATACCATCAGTGCCATTACTCGTCGTAACCCTGATAAAGCACGAGAACTGATCCAAAACTTGTCGCACTTCTTCCGTAGTAACTTAAAACAGAACATCAATACGGTGACGCTGAAAGAAGAGTTAGCACATGTGGATTCTTACCTTTCTATTGAGAAAGCGCGTTTTACTGATCGATTGGAAGTCGAGATCGACATTGAACCAGAATTGCTCGATATCAAGCTACCGAGCTTTACTCTCCAGCCTTTAGTTGAGAATGCCATCAAACATGGTATTTCCAATATGCTAGAAGGTGGCAAGGTAAAGATTTACAGCCAAACACACCCGCAAGGCGCACTGATAACCGTTGAGGACAACGCAGGAAGCTACCAGCCGCCAAAAGAGAATCATTCTGGTTTAGGCATGGAAATTGTCGACAAGCGCTTATCGAATCAATTTGGGCGTGATTCAGCGCTAAAAATTACCTATCAGCAGCACCAATTTACTAAAATGAGTTTTATCATTCCCCACTCGCGATAAGCACAGTTAAAACGCATAAAGGTAATTTTGGATGTTAACCGCTCTCGTCATTGATGATGAACAGTTTGCCCGTGAAGAGCTGGCAGAACTATTGGCTGAAACGGGTCACATAGAAGTGATTGGCGATGCGTCAAACGCCATTATGGGGCTTAAGAAAATCAATGAGCTGAAACCGGATGTGGTGTTCCTAGATATCCAAATGCCTCAGGTGACGGGCATCGAGCTTCTGGGCATGTTAGATCCAGAGACCATGCCCTACGTGGTATTTGTGACCGCTTACGATCAATATGCGATTCAAGCTTTCGAGGACAATGCGTTTGATTACCTACTGAAACCCGTCGATCCATGTCGTTTGACGAAAACAGTAAAACGCCTTAATAAAGTCATGAGTCAATCCGCGCTCACTCAGCAACTGTCTGCCATCGCCCCAGAGTGCCTAGACCAGATTCCTTGCATTGGACACAACCGCATTGTGATCATGGCAACCGAAACGGTTGAGTGCGCTTACAGTGACATCAGTGGAGTACATGTACGTTCCACCAGCCAAACGGCGAGCACACAGCTCACGCTAAAAACCTTGGAAGAGAAAACCCCATTGGTACGTTGTCATCGACAGTATCTGGTTAGCATCAAAGCCATCAGCGAGATCAAGCTATTAGAAAACGGATTGGCCGAAATCATTACCAAAACAGGTTTTGAGATCCCGGTGAGCCGTCGTTACCTAAAGGTGCTCAAAGAGCTGCTAGGTATCAGTCACTAAGCGCAAATTCTGGCGAAATCGTGTAGAAATTCCCAATAAAAAAGGCGACCTTGTGGTCGCCTTTTTGGTGTTTGATTCGTCTTAATCGACCTGCTTGATTTGCAGTTCTTTTGGTACTTCGAAGAACATGTTCTCTTCACGGCCAAGCACTTCATCAACCGCTTCTGCGCCAACCAACTCTTTGATGCGATCTAAGATTTGGTTCACCAACTCTTCTGGTGCAGATGCCCCCGCCGTCACGCCAACTTTTACTTTACCCTCAAACCACTCAGGCATGATGTCTTCTGGGCAGTCTGTTAGGTAACCTGGTGTGCCTAGCTTTTCAGCCAGTTCTTTTAAACGTGTTGAGTTCGATGAGTTTTTAGAACCCACAACAACCATCACATCAACATCGGCAGAAAGCTCGCGTACCGCATCTTGACGATTTTGCGTCGCGTAGCAGATGTCGTCTTTACGTGGACCTTGAATGTCTGGGAATACACGGCGTAGCTCTTCAATTACGTCAGCGGTTTCATCAACAGACAGTGTCGTTTGGCTCACGTAGTGCAGATCCGATGGATCTTTCACGATCGCTTTTAGCTTCTCAACATCGGCTGGCGTTTCCACAAGGTACATACCGCCTGTATCACTTGAATACTGACCCATCGTGCCTTCCACTTCTGGGTGACCAGCGTGACCAATCAGTACCACTTCCATATTGCGACGACTTGCACGTGCCACTTCCATATGTACTTTGGTTACCAGCGGACAGGTCGCATCGAATACCGTTAGGTCACGAGACTTCGCTTCTTGACGAACAGCTTGAGATACACCATGAGCGGAGAAAATCACAATGTTGTTGTCTGGCACTTCGTGCAGTTCTTCAACGAAGATAGCACCACGCTGTTTTAGACCTTCAACCACAAAACGGTTATGCACCACTTCATGTCGAACATAGATAGGTGGCTGGTACATCTCTAGCGCACGCTCTACGATGCTAATCGCGCGGTCAACACCAGCACAGAAACCACGTGGGTTAGCTAACAGGATTTTCATTTCATTGCTCATGGAAGTTATCTTTTATTTGGTTCGCTATTCTACTGACAAAATTTCGACTTCGAAAGTCACGTCTTGTCCCGCGAGTGGATGGTTGAAGTCCACAGTTACTGAGTCGCCAGCAATCTCAGTAATGATGCCCGGGATTTCCATTCCATCAGGACCGCTGAATGCCATGATTGTGCCGACTTCAACTTCCGCTTCGCCAACAAATTTAGTGCGGTCCATATGGTGGATATGGTCTGGGTTTGGCATGCCAAAAGCGTCCGCCGCTTTTAGTTCAATTGCCTTTTGTTCGCCTACTTGTAAGCCTAGTAGGCATTGCTCAAAGTTCTCACTCAAGCTGCCATCGCCCATAATGAACTTAGCAGGCTTGCCCATATTATGTGTGCTGTCCGCTACAGAGCCATCTTGCATTTTGATGGTGAAGTGCAGCGTTACTGCTGAATCTTGATTTATTGTTGTCACGTTACTGCTTCCTTGTTCTTGGGTTTCCTGCGCTCTATCTGATCACGTACTGTGATTGCTTTTTATTGTACGAAGATGCGCGGATTGGGCTCCAACATAATAAAAAGCGTCGTCCGAATCAACGGACGACGCTTAGGGTTATTCGATATATCGCAAAAGATTACTTGTCAGCGTCCTTTTTGCGGAAGCCATCAAGAATGATCATTGCTGCACCAATACAGATAGTTGTATCTGCGAGGTTGAATGCTGGCCAGTGGTAATTACCCCAGAAGAAGTCTAGGTAATCAACAACAAAGCCATGAACAACACGGTCAAACACGTTGCCCACTGCACCACCAATAATCAGTGCGTAAGCGATGTTGTTCCATTTTTCTTTGGCTGGAAGCTTGCTCATCCAGTAGGTCAAAAGACCTGTCACAACAAACGCGATACCTGTGAACAACCAGCGCTGCCAACCTGCTTGATCGCTCAAGAAGCTGAATGCTGCACCGTAGTTATGAACATAAAGTAGGTTGAAGAATGGCAGCACCTCAATTCGGTTTGCCCATCCGTAGCCCATGTTGTCCATCACCACCAATTTGATGCCAATATCTGCAATAAATACCAGAATTGCTAACCAAAGCCAGCGAACTCCAGATTGCTTTAACGTCAGTGCTTTTTCACTCATTACTTTACCTACAAACAGCCCCAGTAAATACTGGGGCTGTTAATTTTAAAAAAAGTTCAGTCGTTCTAGGCAATTACGCGAATTTACGTACTTCACCTTCGCCGTCTACGTTAGACACACAACGACCACAGATCTTCTCGTGACCTTCGATTGTGCCTACGTCTGGCGTGTGGTGCCAACAACGGTCACACTTCTCGCCTTCAGCTGCTGCTACTTCAACAAACAAGCCTTCGATATCTGTCGCTTGTGCTGCATCCGTCTTCTCACCTAGAGGCTTAACTTTCGCAGCAGATGTTAGTAGAACAAAGCGCAGTTCATCTTCAAGCTTGTTGATCTTCGCCGCTAGTGCGTCATCAGCAAATAGAGTCACTTCAGCTTGTAGTGCACCACCGATGGTTTTCTCTTTACGCGCATCTTCTAGAAGTTTGTTTACTGCACCACGAACCGCTTGGATCTCAGTCCAGAATTCGTTGTTCAGCTCTTCACCTTCAGCAAGACCGAATAGGCCGTCGAACCACTCACCAGTGAATACGAACTTGTCGCGTTGACCTGGCATTTCGTTCCAGATTTCATCTGCAGTGAACGACATGATTGGTGCCATCCAACGAACTAGCGCTTCTACGATGTAGTAAAGTGCTGTCTGACAGCTACGTTGAGCATTGCCGCCACGTTTCGCTGTGTACTGACGGTCTTTAATTACGTCTAGGTAGAAAGAGCCCATTTCGATTGAACAGAATTGCATTAGACGCTGAGTTACACCGTGTGTGTTGTACTCTTCGTATGCTTTAACGATCTCTTCTTGTGCTGCTAGTGCACGACCAACCGCCCAGCGATCTAGCGCAACCATCTCTTCAACAGGAACGATGTCTGTTTCAGGGTTGAAGCCGCTTAGGTTAGCAAGGAAGAAACGCGCTGTGTTACGGATACGACGGTACGCATCTGCGCTGCGTTTTAGGATTTCATCAGAAACCGCAACTTCACCAGTGTAGTCTGTTGAAGCAACCCATAGACGAAGAATGTCAGCACCTAGCTTGTTAGTTACGTCTTTTGGCGCAACCACGTTACCGATAGATTTCGACATCTTACGACCGTGACCGTCAACCACGAAACCGTGTGTCAGTACTTGTTTGTAAGGCGCTTCGTCTTTCATCGCAATAGATGAAATTAGAGAAGACTGGAACCAACCACGGTGTTGGTCAGAACCTTCTAGGTATAGATCTGCACTGTTGCCGTTGTACTCTTCACGAGCATCAACAACAGAGAAGTGAGTCACACCTGAATCGAACCATACGTCTAGCGTATCTAGTACTTTTTCGTATTGGTCAGCGTCAGCACCTAGTAGTTCAGCTGCATCGACATCCCACCATGCTTGGATGCCTTTCTCTTCAACTAGCTTAGCGACTTTCTCGATCAGCTCTAGCGTGTTTGGATGAAGTTCTGCTGTTTCTTTATGAACAAACAGAGCAATTGGCACACCCCAAGTACGTTGACGAGAGATACACCACTCAGGGCGACCTTCGATCATGCCTTCGATACGGCTTTGACCCCACTCAGGCATCCACTCTACGTTTTTGATTGACTCTAGTGCTTTAGCACGTAGGCCAGCTTGGTCCATAGAAACGAACCATTGAGGCGTAGCACGGAAGATGATTGGAGTCTTATGACGCCAACAGTGTGGGTAGCTGTGCTCGTAAGCGTGGTGGTGTAGTAGTGCACCTTTTTCTTTCAGTACTTCTACTACCGCATCGTTCGCTTTAAATACGTGCTGACCAGCAAATAGCTCTGTATCTGGTAGGTAAACACCGTTTGAACCAACTGGGTTTGCTACTTCTAGGTTGTACTTATTACCAACCGCGAAGTCTTCTTGACCGTGACCAGGTGCAGTGTGAACAACACCAGTACCTGAATCAGTTGTAACGTGATCACCAAGGATCGCCGGTACAGTGAAATCGTAGAATGGGTGTTGGAATTGAGAAAGCTCAAGATCCGCGCCTTTAGCAAAGCCAAGGTTGTGGAAGTGCTCGATACCAGCACGGTCCATTACGTCTTTCGCCAGCTCAGCAGCAACGATGATACGCTCAGCGTTGTCGCCTTCTGTTTGGATAAGTACGTACTCTAGATCATCACGTAGACATACTGCGCGGTTTGCTGGCAGTGTCCAAGGTGTTGTTGTCCAGATAACGATAGATACGTCACCGTGACCTTCATGACCTTCTGTCAGTTCAAACTTAGACAATAGTGCCGCTTCGTCAGCCGCTTTAAAACGAACGTCGATAGATGGCGATACTTTATCTTTGTACTCAACTTCTGCTTCAGCAAGAGCTGAACCACAGTCTGTACACCAGTGAACTGGTTTAAAACCTTTCAGTAGGTGACCTTTGCTTGCGATCTTACCAAGTGCACGGATGATGTTCGCTTCAGTTGCGAAATCCATAGTGCGGTATGGCTTGTCCCACTCACCCATGATGCCAAGACGCTTGAAGCTCTCTTTTTGACCTTCAACCTGACCCGCAGCGTACTCACGACATTTCTCGCGGAACTCGGCTGCTGTCACTTTTTGACCTGGTTTGCCGACTTTCTTCTCTACCATCAATTCGATTGGTAGACCGTGGCAGTCCCAGCCTGGGATGTAAGGTGCGTCAAAACCTGAAAGTGTTTTGGATTTAATAATAATGTCTTTAAGAATCTTGTTTAGTGCGTGACCAATGTGAATGTCACCGTTCGCATAAGGAGGGCCATCGTGCAGTACGAATGACTTTTTGCCTTTTTTAGCTTTACGGATTTCACCGTAAAGATCTTCTTTGTACCAACGCTTAAGCATTTCTGGCTCACGATTAGCCAGGTTGCCGCGCATTGGAAACCCTGTTTCAGGTAAGTTCAGGGTATCTTTATACTCACTCATCGATTCTTAATTCCGTTATATTGGGCGAAAATTAGACATTATGTTGAACGGTGGAATAAACCGCTCAACGCTTAAGCTGACGCAGCCACACCCTTGCTGCTTCAGCATCCAATACGATTTGCAGTTTAAGTGCTTCAAACGACTCAAACTTTTGCTCGTCTCTAAGTTTGTGCAAAAGTTTCACTTCTAGCTGTTTACCATATAAATCAGCATGAAAGTCGAATAAGTGTACTTCTAACTGTTGGCGAACACCATTTACTGTTGGTCGTTGACCAATGTTAGCGACACCACCAATCGGCTTATCTCCTAAGCCAAGCGCTTGAACAACATAGACTCCGGAAACCGGAGAAACACAGCGCTTCAACGGAATATTTGCCGTTGGGAACCCAATGGTTCGACCTAGCTTTCTTCCGTGTGAAACACGACCGCTGATACTGTAATCTCTTCCCAGCATCTCCTGCGCGGAATGCAAATCATCACGAGCCAGTGCTTTGCGAATCGCAGTGCTACTCACTCGTAATTGCTGTAAACAAAAGCTTTGGGTACTTACGACTTCAAAGCCGTACTTTTCCCCTGCTTCTTGTAACATCGCAAAATTACCTGTTCGACCTTTGCCGAAACAGAAATCATCACCAATGACAAGAAACTTAACACCCAATCGGCCAACCAACAAGTCACGGATAAACTCTTCCGCCGTTAGGTCAGCAAAATGACGATTGAAGTTAACGCAAAGCAAGCGATCAATGTCGAGCTTACTCAGCTGAACAAATTTATCACGCAGTCGCGTTAACCTCGCAGGTGCCTTATCTCGAGCAAACAGCTCCATAGGCTGAGGTTCAAAGGTCATCACAACCGAAGGCAACGAAAGTTTCTCCGCTTGCTCAGACACTTGCTGCAATACTTGTTGATGGCCTCTATGTACGCCATCGAAATTGCCAATAGTCAGCACGCAACCATGATGGCGCGACTTGATATTGTGAATGCCTCTGATCAGTTCCATTGGATACTGCTTTATGCCTCTGTTTTTACTTTGCACTGTGTGAAACTGACGGATTATATACCAATCAACCTTATTCTGTCCCAGCTTTTAGGTCTTTTAAACGTACGCCGAGTAAAAACACAACGGCTAGGTAAACGACAGCACCAAGTCCAATCAACATTCCTAGCACGCCACTACGGTGAGCAAAGCTCCAATCCAACCACACAGACATGTCTTCAAGTTGCCATAGGATAGCCGCAACCATCGCTGCACCAGCTATCACCAAACGTATAATAAAGAAGACAGTTCGCTTAGTGATTTGGTACACACCGGCAATGTGCAAGCCGCGGTATAGCAGCGCCATGTTTACAAAAGCAGAAAGCGCCGTCGCAATAGCAAGACCAACGTAACCGTAGAAGTATGCAAAGATCGCGTTGAAGACCATATTCGTCACCATTGCAATGATGCCGTACTTCACTGGGGTTTTGGTGTCTTGACGCGAGTAGTAACCTGGCGCAAGCACTTTAATCAGCATGAAGTTAAGCAGACCTGATGCATACGCCAATAAAGAGAGAGAGGCTTGATGTACGTCTTGCGGAGAAAACTCACCGCGCATGAATAGCACCATCAACATTGGCTTCGCTAGTACCATCAAACCAAGCATTGCAGGAATACCTAGTAAGGTAACCATACGTACGCCCCAATCCATGGTGTGTGCGAAACCTTCACTGTGTGCGTCTACGTGTTTACGTGATAGTGCAGGAAGAATCACCGTGGCAATCGCGATACCAAACAGACCTAATGGGAATTCCAATAAGCGATCGGAATAGTACAACCAACTGATCGAACCGGTTTGTAGGAAACTGGCAATAAAGGTATCAAACAGTAAGTTGATTTGGCTTACCGACACACCAAACAGAGCAGGAATCATTAGGGTACGGATCTTCACCACACCCGGATCGCGCCAGCCCCATTTAGGCTTAACCATCACTCCCGCTTTAATAAGGAAGGGAATCTGGAATAGAAACTGAACAAGGCCACCTAGCAATACACCAATCGCAAGACCGATTTCTGGTTGCGACATCTGAGGCGAAATAAACCATGCCGCCAAAATGATCATCACGTTGAGGAAGACAGGCGTAAAAGAAGAGACCGCAAACTTACCTAAGGTATTGAGGATCGCACCAGAAAGCGCAACAAAAGTGATGAACCATAAATAAGGAAAGGTAATCTTGAGCATGACGCTAGCAAGTTCGAACTTCTCAGCTGCCGGGCCGCCATGCATCCAGTCTAGGAACCAACCAAAACCAAACAGCGCGGTCACTACACCGGACCCCAAAACCCCGAGTATGGTAACAATAGAAACAATCACGCCTAGCGTACCGGCCGCACGAGCAATCAACTCACGGGTTTTATCCATATCCCCTTGTGCGTGACTTTCGGTTAGTACTGGCACAAAAGCTTGAGAAAACGCGCCTTCAGCAAACAGACGGCGTAAAAAGTTAGGGATTTTATTGGCAAAGAAGAAGACGTCGGCACTCGCGCCTGCACCCATCAAGTTTGCTACTACCACATCACGAACTAAACCTAGGACGCGCGAAATTAATGTCATGGCACTGACGATCATGCCAGACTTGAGCAGTCGTTTACTCACTGTAACCTCGGAATATCACCAAAAGATAGCCAACCCTATTCCTCTAAGCCTTTGAAAGCTACAAATGGGCGTTAAAAATATATCCGTTTATTGTTAGATCTAGGCGGATAATTATTAGCAATGGTCTAAAAATGCTGTTAGAATCCCCGCCATCTTAACCGCGATGACCTTTGTTACCAAAATTTGTTTTGGTTTCGATTGGTTTTTGCACAAATCATTTGACATTTAGGCGCAAATGAGGGATAGTCCTCGCCCTTAAATTGTCATAGAAATAAGTTTTTGGGAGTTAGACCCTTGGCAAATAGTAAATCTGCTAAGAAGCGCGCTATCCAAGCTGAGAAACGTCGTCAGCACAATGCTAGCCGTCGCTCAATGATGCGTACTTACATGAAGAAAACTGTTGCTGCTATCGAAGCAGGCGACAAAGAAGCTGCAACTGCTGCATTCGCTGCAGTTACACCTATCCTAGACCGTATGGCGACTAAAGGCCTTGTTCATAAGAACAAAGCAGCACGTCATAAGTCTCGTTTCGCTGCACAAATCAAAGCTCTTTAATAGAAACTTGATTTTACAGTGAAGAAAAAACCGGCTCTTGCCGGTTTTTTTATATCTAAAATTCGTGTAGCTCGAATTCAAGACAATAAAAAAGCTGGCAATGCCAGCTTTTCTTGTATGTGACCTGTCATCACATGGCTTCTGCACAATAAAGACCATGAAGTGTTTGAATTAATGCCTTCACTTCATCACTCTTTAATGTGTAGTACACCGTTTGTGCTTCTTTTCGTGTCGCAACCAATTCATCGCGTCGAAGCCAAGCTAAGTGTTGAGACAATGCCGACTGGCTCAACTCTAGTTTTGCGCAAAGTTCTCCAACCGAAAGCTCTTGGTTATGCAGCATGCACAGGATTTGTAGGCGTCTCTCATTTGCCATTGCTTTGAGCAACACGACAGCTTTAGCGGAGTTTTTCTCCATTTCTTGTAGATTCATCTGCAGGACCTCTAGCTACAACTTACTTTCCCCAACCCTGGCCAGTTTGTTGTGTTACAAAGATTTTATAATTTCGAGTTATAATTTTGTCGATAGTAATCTATTTATTTGCGCAACGGAACGTGTTCATTCAAACATTTGGCTAAAATCTGCATCGCAAACGTTCTTTACTGCTGGGTGTTGGATCATTCGCTCAGCAAAGATGACGTAATACTCTTCTTTAAGGTCGTCTACATGACCGATCAGCTGCAAATTACGGTCATCTTCAATCTCCGACATATAAACCGTCGGTGCCAAGAAAATCACATCATCACGGTAACGAGCAAAAGCTTTCATTAGCGCTACGTCATCAAACTCACCGAGAACATCAGGTTGCAATCCTTGGCGATCAAACCATTGAAGAACTTTACGTCCCATTGCGGTTCGGCTAGCAGGAATGAGTAGTTTTTTCTTTTCAAGGATTTCAGGGAACTTCACATCGGCGATTTCAGAGGAAGCAAAAAAGCTCATACTGCTTTCGCCAAGCTTTTTACTGTACAAGCCAGGGCTTTGTGTCGAATCTACCGGGCAATCGGAAAGTATCATGTCGAGCTTATGTTGCGACAAACGTTCTAGTAGTAGCTCGTGCGTCGACTCGTAACAGCGTAAGTGAATGCTGTTATCTTCTGGAACTGTCGTCATTAATACTTTGCTAACGAGTCGCTTTGACAATGCATCGGCGACACCGACTTCAAATAGGATATTGGAATGCTGGCTATAGTTGACGATATCAAGCATCTCGTAGCTCAAACCAAACATACGATCCGCATATTTAAATACCAATTGTCCAAGCTCTGTTGGCTCAACCGTTCGCCCGTTTCGCTTGGTCAACTTCCCCTTCATACGGTCTTCAAGTGCTTTAATTTGCCCTGTAACAGTTTGCGGCGTGAGAAATAATGCATCTGCTGCTTTTGTTACTGACCCTTGTTTGCACACCATCCAGAAGTAATAAAGGTGATTGTAATTTAAATGTGACATAGCCAAGCCCTATAAAGAAGATGACACTTTTTATATCAAATGTGACAACGACAAACAATAAGTTCGACAAAACCTACATAAAACTCGAATTAAAAGAGTTTTACCGAATATATCAGTTTCACACTGTCATAAAACTTGAAGCCAAACGCACTTTTTTAATCTTCTCTTAAAACTCGTTAACAAAACAAAAGCCACATAAAATAAAATAAAATCAATAACTTATTTTGTTGTGAATTTTTCTTCACGAACAACTATTAAAAAGAATAATAAAAATTCCCCATAGAAACCGAACTGTAATATTACTGAAATATTTCATCTCTAACATCGCCCTCAGTTTCAACAACAGACCAAATAAACGAACTGAAAGGTCCACGGAGAAAATTATGATGAACCAAGCTACTTCTACAGCAGCACCAATCTCGAGCACGACTCGCTGGTTACGCTGGGCTAACTTGGCATTCATGTTGTATCTGCTTCTTCTAGCAGTATCTATGGTTGGTAGCGGCTTCAAATGGGCAACTGGCGATCAAGCTAAAGTACTCTTTGAATTTGCGTCTCACCCAGTCGCAGGTCTAATGATCGGTTTGGTGGCTACGGCACTGATCCAATCTTCAAGTACCGTAACTTCTATTATTGTAGGTTTGGTTGCAGGTGGTCTACCTGTAGAAACCGCTATTCCTATGGTAATGGGTGCTAACATCGGTACAACCGTAACAAACACACTTGTTTCGCTTGGCCACGTACGTTGTAAAGAAGAATTCAAACGTGCATTCGCTAGCGCAACAATCCACGACTTCTTCAACCTACTTGCGGTACTGATCTTCCTACCATTGGAAATGATGTTCGGCATCCTAGAGAAAATTTCTCACTGGTTGGTATCACCTCTACTAAAAACAGGTGATATGAGCATGGGTGGTTTTGACTTCATCAAGCCAATCACTAAACCTGTAGTAAGCGCGATCAAAGAGCCTCTATCTACATTTGGTGACACAATGGGTGGTGTAGCACTGATCGCTCTAGGTATCGGTACTATCTTCGTAGCTATCACTGTTATGGGTAAGCTAATGAAGAGCCTAATGGTTGGTCGTGCTCGTGACATCCTTAAGAACGCAATCGGTCGTGGTCCTATCCACGGTATCGTATCGGGTTCTGTAGTAACTGTTCTTGTTCAGTCTTCATCTACGACAACAAGTCTAATGGTTCCACTAGTAGGCTCAGGTGTTCTAAAAGTACGTGACATCTACCCGTTCACTCTAGGTGCAAACATCGGTACATGTATCACGGCTCTACTAGCAGCAACAGCGGTATCTGGCGAGTTCGCGGTATTCGCACTACAGATTGCACTAGTACACCTAACATTCAACATTCTGGCGACACTGTTCATCTTCGGTATCCCGTTCCTACGTGAGATTCCAGTGAAATGTGCTGAAGTGATTTCAGAAATGGCTATTAAGAACAAAGCAGTTGTAGCAGGTTACCTACTAGCAGTATTCATCGTGCTACCAGGCTCTATCCTTGCTCTGACAGCATAATAATAAGATTACCATCGCTTATTTTAGGCTCCACTTCGGTGGGGCCTTTTTTCGTTTTGGAGAAGCGAGAAGCGAGAAGCGAGAAGCGAGAAGCGAGAAGCGAGAAGCGAGAAGCGAGAAGCGAGCTTATTTTGTTTTTCTGGGGACAAGTCCCGTCAACACCTTTCGGATCCAAACGGCTTTCATGACCCCTTCAGCATTCACCTCTCGATTCCTAGATCGAAGCGCTCTCGTTTCTTAATCACGCAGTAAACTGTGGTAAAAGAGATTCCCGACGACGCTCCTTCGTCGCTTTCGGGAATGACGCCGTTTGATTTCAGAGTGCTTGAACGTCATCCTCAAGAGCGAGGCACGAGCGAGTTGGGGATCTTTTATTCCCTCTCAAATCTCGGAGCGAAGCGTTCTGTGAGGCAAAGCCCGCTCCCTCCTATCCCCACCCTTCGGGCGTAAAAAAGCCGCCCATAAAGGCGGCTTAGAAAATTCAATATACTCGTTAAACTGAGAACGGGTACTGAATTGGGTCGTGATGCTCGTAACCTTCTACCCAGAAGTCATCTAGGGTTACCCATGTTTCCAAATCTTCTAGCGATTTGATTTCTGGGTTGATGTGGAAAGTTGCAGCTTTTAGTGGCTCACGCTTCAACTGGATATCACGCATTGGCGCAAGCTGATCTTCGTAGATGTGTGCATTCACAATCTTGTGGTACGCCTGACCAGGTTTCTTGCCCGTGATTTGCGCCATGATTGCCAAGAACACATACACTTGAACCATATTGAAGTTCAGACCCAGCGGAACGTCACAAGAGCGCTGTGTGCTGTTTAGGTACAGCGTGTCACCTAACAGTGAGAAGTGATGGCTGTACATACATGGACGCAAACAGCCCATGTGGAATTCGCCAGGGTTGTAGAAGTTTAGGATTTCACCACGGTCATCAACGCCGCGCGTTAAATCATCCACAATCTTACGCAGCTGGTCGATATGACCGCCATCTGGCTTCGCCCATGAACGACCTTGAACGCCGTATACACGTCCCATGTCGTCTTCACCCTTACGGAATGGGTTGTTCAACCATGCTTCATTTAGGTTTGCGTTCGCATCCCATGTTTTCGTACCTAGCTTACGGAAATCTTCAGCGTTGTCGTAGCCACGGATATAACCAAGTAGCTCAGCAACTGCCGCTTTCCAAAAGCTCTTACGTGTCGTTACTAATGGGAATTGGTTGTTAGCAACATCGTAGGTCAAGTCTGCGTTGATCACCGTTAGGCAGCGTTTGCCTGTGCGTTCGTTTTCAACCCAAGTGCCTTGGTCAACGATACGCTGACACAAATCTAAATACTGTTTCACACCAATTCCTTACTTCGTTTCTGCTTGGACTTTGTCTTGGTAAAGACCACGTTTGTACGCCCAAACCATCATTAGAACACCCAGAATGATCATCGGTGAGGATAGGATTTGTCCCATCGAAATGTAACCACCAAATAGACCAAGCTGTGCATCCGGTTCGCGGACAAACTCAACTAGGAAACGGAATGTACCATATCCAGCTAAAAATAGCCCTGATACCGCACCTAAAGGACGAGGCTTTTTGATGAACCAGTTCAGAATGAAGAACAGCACAATGCCCTCTAGGAACATCTCATAAAGCTGAGATGGGTGACGAGGCAATGGGCCGCCATTCGGGAAGATGATCGCCCATGGTACGTCTGTTACGCGTCCCCAAAGTTCGCTGTTCATGAAGTTACCCATACGGCCCATGCCAAGGCCAAATGGAACCAATGGCGCTACAAAGTCTGCTACACCAAAGAAAGTGCGACCATTCTTATGTGCGTACCAGAACATGGCAGTGATAACACCTAACAGACCGCCGTGGAATGACATACCACCAGTCCAAACTTTGAATAGGTATAACGGGTCTGCTAAGAACAAATCAAAGTTGTAGAAAATCACATAGCCAACACGGCCACCAATCACTACCCCAAGGAAACCCGCAAACAACAAGTCAGAAACTTGCTCACGCGTCCAACCACTACCCGGCTTATCTGCACGACGATTTGCCAACCATAGTGCGAACATGAAGCCGACTAGGTACATCAAACCGTACCAACGAACAGAAACAGGACCAATAGAGACTAAAACCGGATCAATATTGGGAAATTCAAAGTATCCCTGAGACATAAATCATTCTCTTCTTATTACTAATAAAACAGGTGGACTTTACAGCAGCATGGTCGCTGCAACGAACATCAAGAACACAGCAAAAATCTTCTTCAAGACCGCTGTTGGAAGGTTGGTTGCCATCTTCGCGCCGACTTTCGTCGTGAGCATCGACGTCATAGCAATCGCCGCTAAAGCTGGCAGGTAAACATAACCCACACTGTAGTCAGGTAACCCTTCTACCTTGTAGCCATGTAAGATGAATCCAATCATGCCTGAGATGGCAATCACGCAGCCGCACACCGACGAGGAGCCAACCGCTTTACGCATTTCAATACCATGCTTGTTTAAGAAAGGTACCGACAGCGAACCACCGCCAATACCAGCAAGACTTGAAACCACACCAATACCCGTTCCGTACATTACAGTAACCGGACTACTCGGCATTGGCTTCTCACTTTTGGTTTTAATGGAGCGAAACATCTGTATTGCCAGACACAACACAATCACACCAAAGACTTTAGGCAGATAATGAGTTGGGATCCATTCCGCGATATTGGCCCCCACAAAACCACCAATCACCACGCCAGGCATCAGCCATTTGACAACGAACATATCGACGTTACCAAGCTTGAGGTGATTAAGCGCCGATGAGCCAGAAGTGACGATGATGCTCGCTAATGACGTTGCTAACGCCATGTGCATGCTCATCTCTGGAGAGATACCAGCAAGAGGAAGAAGATAAAGTAGTGCAGGTACAACAATTAGCCCGCCTCCGATACCAAGAAGCCCAGCCATCACGCCTACAAAAGCGCCCAGCGCGAGCAATAATATGAATAAAGAGATGGTCACAATTACCTACTTCTTACCTGCACGAATAAAGCCGGCAAAACCTTGTTGAATAAAGAAATCATGCATCATTTGATGGATTTCTTGCCCGTAAGAGCATGACATGGCTTTTTCGACGAGTTTTTCTAATTCTTTTTTCTGGCTATGGCGAATCAAATATTTCACCTTAGCTACGTTTGAGGTGTTCATACTTAAACTGTTGTAACCTAAGCCCAACAATAAGAGCGCACCAAATGGGTCACCTGCTAGCTCACCACAAATACACACAGGTACTTGATACTGGTGGCAAACATCATGAATTTGTTTTAACGCCAACAACACCGCAGGATGCATGGATTCATAGACATCCGCAACACGGGAATTGTTCCGATCGACGGCCAACAAATATTGCGTTAAGTCGTTGGTACCGACAGAAACGAAGTCCACACGGTGCGCAATAGCGGGTAGCAAGTACACCATTGAAGGCACTTCGATCATTACCCCAACTTTTGGTGCTTGAATACGTTCATCCAACAGTACAACTTCACTGTAGGCTTGATTGATAAGCGTAATCGCATCATCGAGTTCTTTAATACCAGACACCATCGGCAACAGAATACTCAAATTGCCACTTTCAGCACTCGCCCTTAGCATCGCACGCAATTGAATCAAGAAGATGTCCGGATGATCCAACGTAAAGCGAATACCACGCCAGCCTAAGAATGGGTTGTCTTCATCAATTGGCAGATACGGTAATGGTTTATCGCCGCCAATATCCAAAGTACGCATAACCACGCGCTGATTAGCGTAGCTATTGAGGATAGCTTGATACTGATGATACTGCTCATCTTCTGATGGAAAGTGATGCTGAAGTAAAAAAGCGATTTCAGTTCGGTACAAACCCACACCATCCACACCAGAGTTGATGGCGATATTGCTATCCGCACTCAAGCCCGCGTTGAGCATGACTTCAATATGGCAATCATCTTGAGTGATCGCTGGCAATGCCAAATCTTTGTTCACCATGGCGAACAATTCAGACTCTTCACTAACTAAGCTGCGATACTCGCGCAGAAGCTGTCTGTTTGGCTCAAGATAAATCTCGCCAGTGTAGCCATCTACAATCCCTTTCTTGCCATTGACAACGCTGGTATTGATGTTCGCGCCCATAATGGCAGGCACACCTAACGCACGAGACAAAATCGCGGCGTGAGAGTTTGCTGCGCCTTCAAGTGAGACAACAGCAAGTAGATGCTGCTTTGGAATCGAAGCAAGTAATGTGGCGGTGAGTTCATTCGCAACCAAGATAACCGGACGGTCAATGGAAGCATGTTCTTGTTCACTGTTGTGCAAGAAGTACAACAGGCGTTGCCCTAGTTCACGAATGTCTTGTGCACGCTCACGCAGGTAAACATCAGACATTCGAGCAAAACGGTTGGAATAGGTTTCGACAACCTGACGCAGTGCCCAGTCCGCACGATCACCTTTCTCGATCTGCTTCTTAAGATCACCACGCAACATAGGATCGTTCAGCAAGTGAGTGAAGAGATCGAAGATCGCTAACGCGTCTTTGTTAATTTCACTATCGAATTTCTTCCGCATACGGCGGAAATCACCCAACGCTCGCTCGACGGCAACCGCAAGTAATTCATGTTCACGTTCTTTATCTAATGTCGATGTTGGAAATACGTCGTTTAGGTTTGGCTGCGTATCATCAAACCAAAACTCGCCGATTGCGACGCCAGTCGAAGCTGGAAGCCCCTTGATGACAGTGGGCTTAGAAGCGAGCTGCCAGTGACCTAAATTTTGGGCATGTGCAATCAACACTGCAAGCTGCGCAGACAAGGTCACAAGGAAAGACTCTTCCATCTCACTAAACAAACGTGGGGTTTTCTGCTGGATAACCAAAACGCCAAGCACTTGTTTACGATGAATGATCGGCGTACCGAGGAAGGAGTGGTACACCTGCTCACCCAACTGAGGGAAGAATTTAAAATCAGGGTGAGTAGAAGCCTCAGCAAGGTTTAATGGCTCTGCACTTCGCTTTACCAAACCGACTAAGCCTTCATTGAAGTTGATATGGATGCTATCACCTTCAAAAATCAGGCCTTGAGTTGCCATTAACTCAAGGCGCTGCATTTCGTCGTTAGCAAGATAGATAGTACAACATTCAGTGCATAGGGCTGCGCAAGTCTCTTTTACTAATATGTCGAGCGCCAGATGGACGTCATCGACTCTGGAGACTTTCTCAACTATTTCCCTTAGCTGACTGAGCATGTTGATCCTCTATCTACGTTGCTTTTTTCTTTTCCCTTTCGTCTTACGCTCTCGAAAAGGCATGGCTAAAGATGCAAACTCTTTCATTGCGCGACGGTAAACATCTCGCTTGAAAGAAACAACTTGCCTAACTGGATACCAGTAACTTACCCAGCGCCAACCATCAAATTCAGGGGATTTCCCACGCTGCATATTGATGCGGGATTCGTCGCATTCCAATCGCAGCAGAAACCATTTCTGTTTTTGGCCGATACAAACAGGCTTGGAGTCCCAACGCACCAATCGCTTTGGTAGCTTATATCTTAACCAATGACGACTTGTTGCGATGATCTTAACGTCTTTTTTCGTCAGACCGACTTCTTCATATAACTCCCTGAACATGGCTTGTTCAGGTGTTTCACCTTCGTCAATCCCACCTTGTGGAAATTGCCATGAGTGTTGCCCGTATCGTTTAGCCCAGAAGACCTGACCATGGTTATTACATATCACAATACCAACATTGAGTCGGTAACCATCGCCATCTATCACTGGCTAACCTCTATGAATAATTTTTTATTACCGTGATTTTTCCACATATCCCCATTACTAGCAAACTTACTGATGTGATATGAGCAAGATTTATTACCTTTCGGCCAGTTTTGGATATCTTTTGAACAAATATTATTTTATCAACACAAGACTGAGACATAGCCCACATTTATTCACCTTTTCTGTGAATAACTTTGTGAAGAAAACGCTATCAACAAAGAATTTTGTTCAAAACCATTATTGGCAACATTTATAAAGACTTAAACAAAAACACATAAGAACATGATTAATAAAGATTTAAATGTAAAACTGATGATTTATTGATCTTATTTTTCCTGATGATCTTTTCATCAAATACAGATCGGTCAAAGATCGCACAATCGGTTATTTATCCACATTGGACAGGTAAGACTTCATGATATCTTAATAAAATCAAGTCTCAATCACGTATCAAACCCCTGTTTATTCATCCAGCTCAGCTAGAGATCCTATTGGTCACTTCCTAATCTGTGGATAAGTTATGGATTGATCATTCTTAATCCAGCTCGATGAAATCTTCGACAGAGGATTTTATTCAAATTTGTTAGACTAGATGTTTTCCAACACCACCTTGTCATTATGAAACCAGAACCACAATCCGAAGCAGAACTGATGGAACGCGCGCACGACATTGCGGGCTTAAGCTTTACAGAGCTTGCCGAAGAGGCAGGCATGACTGTTCCTGAAAACTTGAAACGCGATAAAGGCTGGGTTGGGCAATTACTGGAATGGCACTTAGGTGCGCCAGCTGGCAGTAAACCGCAACAAGATTTCGCTAAACTTGGGATCGAGCTAAAAAGCATTCCGATCAGTTATTCTGGCAAACCATTAGAAACAACCTTCGTCTCTGTTGCGCCACTGACAGGAGTGCAAGGCTTAACATGGGAAACCAGTCACGTGCGTAACAAGCTATCTCGTGTGCTTTGGGTTCCAGTGGAAGGAGAACGTGAGATTCCGTTAGCTGAACGCCACGTCGGTAGCCCTTTGATTTGGTCACCGGATCAAGAAGAAGAGCTAATTCTGAAAAACGACTGGGAAGAATTGATGGAATTGATCGTTTTGGGTAAGTTTGATCAAATTTCCGCCAGACACGGCGAAGCGCTTCATCTGCGCCCTAAAGCCGCAAACGCAAAAGCACTGACGGAAGCTTACAGTTCAAATGGCAAGCCGATAAAAACCCTGCCCCGCGGTTTCTACCTCAGGACACAATTCACCGAGCAGATACTATTGAAGCACTACATCAACGCTCAATCAGAGTGATCAATGCGTTACCAGTGACAATTCAATATCGCAGTAAGAGGCTGTACCTTCGCTACCAAACTCATCGTATGCGTTGTGCAGTCTCAAATACGCTTTATCAATCCCCAACCTCAGCAGCTCTTCTTTCACCAAATCTAACGATCCAAAATGAATCGGATCTTCGCCGTCTTTGATTGGCTCTAGTTGGTGTTTGTACTCCACTGCTAACAGATAGTCAGAGACATCAGAACAACCTATCACAAAGACCTTCGGAGTTTTATAGGAGTCTTTGTGGTGGCCATGCAACCACATGTCGAGTTGATGCTTCTGCATAATGCACCTCCTTCACAAGATCCTTTAAGTCTAGTTACCGTATTGATAAGTTTCGAGTTAACTACAAAGCGAAACTTAAATCATTTGCGACAGCAACTAAAAATCCCCTATATTGGAATGACTTATTCAGTCGGTAACTCTTCAAGGATGTGAAATGCAATATACAAAACTACCGCACTCATCACTCGAGATCAGTAAGATCTGCCTTGGCACTATGACGTTTGGTGAGCAAAATACCGAACAAGAAGCTTTTCAACAGCTCGACTTTGCCCTCGATCATGGGGTGAACTTCATCGATACTGCCGAGATGTATCCCGTGCCACCGAAAGCAGAAACACAAGGACTCACCGAGCAGTACATTGGCAATTGGTTAGCGAAAAGCGGTAAACGCGAGAAAGTGGTTTTAGCAACGAAAGTCGCTGGTCCGCGCAACGTCCCATACATTCGTGAAAACATGAGCCTTAACCGTCGCCATATTCACACTGCGATCGACGATAGCTTAAAACGCCTGCAAACCGATTATGTCGATCTATACCAATTGCATTGGCCACAGCGTCAGACCAACTGCTTTGGCCAGCTCAACTACCCTTACCCAGATAAGCAAGAAGAGGTCACACTGATCGAGACCCTTGAAGCTCTCACGGAGTTAGTCAACGCAGGTAAAGTGCGTTACATAGGTGTCTCAAACGAAACGCCATGGGGCGTGATGTCACTGCTACGTTTGGCAGAAAAACATGATTTACCGAGAATCGTCTCCATTCAGAACCCATATAACTTATTGAACCGCAGCTTCGAAGTCGGCCTGTCAGAAATCAGCCATTACGAAGGCGTTCAGCTACTCGCATACTCACCGCTGGCGTTTGGCTGCTTAAGTGGTAAATACCTCAACGGAGCAAAACCAGAAGGTGCGCGTTGCACAATTTGGGAACGCTTTGCTCGCTACTTCACACCACAAGGCGTTAAAGCGACAGAAGCATACGTCAACCTAGCGCGTGACCACGGTTTAGACCCTTCACAAATGGCGCTTGCCTTCGTGAATCAGCGTCCATTTGTTGGCTCTAACATCATTGGTGCGACTAACCTAGAACAACTGAAGTCCAATATTGACAGCATCAATGTTCATCTAAGTGAAGAGTTGCTTAATGACATCCAAGCGATTGGTACGACTTACTCGAACCCTTGCCCATAGTGAGCGCCGAGCAAACAATACAATACCAAACGTAATAACGAAAAAGGCTGACCATGATGGTCAGCCTTTTTTCTTAGCCCAAATTGAATCGAATGTGTGTGGGAGTTTCAACTTGGGCTTTCGATTACGTCAGTATTCGCGAAGTTAACACACGACGAAGGTGACGAACTCGACGTTCAACTTTTACCGCATCAGGTACGCTAGCTTGTGTTGAACGGCCATCTTTATCCAGGCCAATGTCTTTTAGTAAGTGCTCGTTAGTCCATGGAATATCATGAGAACTACGACGAACCATACGTTGCCATTGCTTTTCTTCACGTTTCAGATCGGCTTTCAAAAGCACCGTGGCCAGTTTTAGATAGATAGAGTGACGCATAATTTTTCTCCAAATAGCGATAGATAATCGACTGGGAAAAATAGTGGGATAATTAAACAGAGGGATTCTGTTGAGACTAAGCCGCTACTTTTCCGCAGCCTAGTAAAATAGAAAGGTTACGGATTAATTTAATCTAATGAGCCAGTAAAATCTGGTTTGGTCGCATCAAAGGTTGAGCGAGCATCAGACATACGATCAGCGCAAGCAGTGGTGTTAACAACGTAATGTTTCATCTTGCGCCTCCTAGCTAAAAATTAATCCGTGATTGATGTGGTATAACTCTTTGAGTTACGGCTAAATTGTAAGCAACAGAGGATATTTATCAAACAATTTTTATCCTTTCGATTAAAAACAAACCAATAGGCTAAAATTAGGTTGCATATAGTTTTTTGAATAACATATTCAACTAAGGAATATATAAAATATCGAGTTTTATAAATATCAGGACGTTGCGTACAAAAAAGGAGCGCATCAGCACTCCTTTTTTCTCAAGCTTGTTATTGATTAAACCGTTTGGTCTGAAATCAAATTGTGTTTATTCAGCAGTCGATACATGGTTGCACGTGATACACCCAGCTCTTTTGCTGCGTTAGAGACTTGGCCAGAGTGCGACTCTAATACCACCAGCAACGCATCTCGTTCGCTCTTTTCACGAATAGACTTCAAGCTACGTTTCGAGTCATTTCGTTGAGGAAGATCTAAATGATGCTCTTCAATCAGTACGCTATCAGACATCAAAACCGCACGTTTCACTTGGTTCATCAACTCTCGTACGTTGCCTGGCCAGAAGTAACGAGTCAGCGATTTCAAAGCGTCTTCAGAAAAGCTCTTAGCTTGCGAGTTGTACTCTTTTGAAAACTCTTGAAGATAGAAACGTGCCAGCATGCCGATGTCGCTTGCTCTTTCTTTTAGGCTCGGTACGTTAATGCGCAGTACATTAATGTAATGGTAAAGCTCTTCGTTAAAGTCACCATCAATCAGCGCCTTTTCAACATCTGAAGAGTTAGCAGCAAGAACACGAACATTAACGTTCTTCGCACCATCACGAGTTTCAATTGTGCCTTCTTGCAAGAAACGTAGCAGGTTCATCTGCTGTTCTTTTGAAATGGTTAGGATGTCATTGAAAAGAACCGTACCGCCATCCGCTTGCTCAAGCAGGCTTTGGCCCATGTCTTCATCGGCTTGAATGCCAAACACTTCTGCTTGGAAGCGTTGTTCATTAAGCGCACGACAGTTGATTGACAAGAACGGCTTATGCGAACGTGACGACACTTTGTGAATTGCGCGAGCGACAGCTTCTTTTCCCGTACCACTTTCGCCATAGATAAGAATACTCACATCCGTTGGACCGATACGCTTTACTTGGTCACGCAGGCGTTTCATTGGGATAGATTCGCCAATCAGCCCCATATCTAGGCTGTTACCGAAGCTCGGCCATACTTTCTTCTCTAGTTTTAGCATGCCCAATTGGTGACCAATGGTGCTGAGTAGCTGCGCATCTGGAATTGGCGCAGTAAAGAAGTCGATACAGAAGTTCACGATGAACTGACAGATGGTATCAGTTCCGAGTTGAGATTCTCGGATGAACGCTAACCAGCGCACGTGTTTATGAGAACTCACTAAGTTTGCTAAACCATTAAGGCTGAACTCATCATGGCTGAGGTCAACTATACCGATGCATGGTCCAATATCTTCTAACAATGTGTTGGCTTTACGTAAGTCACCCACTTGGTGACACTTCCATCCCACTTGTTCTAGTACTGATAACCAAGGTTCATAAGTACCGCCAACTACGACTAGCGATCCCGGAATGGAATCCATCTTAAACTGCCCAGCCATTCTCTAACCCTTATTGATTGTTGATAGAAATTTCGCTCCACAAACCCATCTTTGCGAACGGGTAACATTATCGAGACTACGACTGACGAAGTCTGTCTCAATATTAAGACTATGCAACAGATTGAGATTTGGCGAATGCTTATTTACCTTTCCTATCCAAACTTAAATGCAAATAGTTGAATTAGTTCAAATTAAAGATACAAAAAAACCACCCGCAGGTGGTTTTTTCATTACTCAGCGAGGAGATTACGCTTGTGGGCGCATCGCTGGGAATAGGATCACGTCACGGATAGTGTGCGTGTTAGTCAGCAGCATAACTAGGCGGTCGATACCGATACCTTGACCTGCTGTTGGCGGTAGGCCGTGCTCTAGAGCTGTGATGTAGTCTGCATCGTAGAACATTGCTTCGTCGTCACCAGACTCTTTCGCTTCAACCTGTGCTTTAAAGCGTGCATCTTGGTCTTCTGCATCGTTAAGCTCTGAGAAACCATTCGCTACTTCACGGCCACCGATGAAGAATTCAAAGCGGTCTGTGAAGAATGGGTTGTCATCGCTACGACGAGCCAGTGGAGAGATATCTGCTGGGTAGCCAGTGATGAACGTTGGCTGCATTAGCTTAGGTTCTGCTGTTTCACCAAAGATCTCTTCAAGAAGCTGACCACATGTCCAGAAAGGTTCTACTTCAACGTGAACAGATTTCGCGATAGAAACCATTAGGTCACGGTTTTGAATGTCTTCTTCTGTTAGCGCTTGGATTTGCGCGTGGTCTGGGTTGTAGTGCTTGATAGCTTCGAACATGCTCATGCGAGTGTAAGTGCCACCAAACTCAACCGTGTCTTCACCGTAAGGCATTGACGTTGAACCTAGAACTTCTAGAGCAACAGAGCTTAGTAGTTCTTCAGTTAGGTCCATCAGATCTTTGTAGTCTGCGTACGCCATGTAGAATTCCATCATTGTGAATTCTGGGTTGTGACGTGGAGAAAGACCTTCGTTACGGAAGTTACGGTTGATTTCGAATACGCGATCGAAACCACCAACAACTAGACGCTTCAGGTATAGCTCTGGCGCAATACGTAGGTACATTGGCATGTCTAGTGCGTTGTGGTGCGTGATGAATGGACGCGCACTCGCACCGCCAGGGATAACGTGCATCATTGGCGTTTCAACTTCCATGAACTGTTTAGAGATCATGAAGTTACGGATTGCAGACATTACTTTAGAACGTACTACGAACGCTTGACGAGAATCTTCGTTAACGATTAGGTCAACGTAACGTTGACGGTAACGCATCTCTTGGTCAGTTAGACCGTGGAACTTCTCTGGAAGTGGACGTAGTGCTTTAGTTAGCAACTCGTACTCTTCCATGTTCACGTATAGGTCACCTTTACCAGACTTGTGAAGTGCACCTTTCACACCGATGATGTCACCGATATCTAGGCCTTGGTATTGGTCTTTCAGTACTTTTTGTACCGCTTTGTCAGCGTAAGCTTGGATACGGCCAGAAGTTTCTTGAATTACCAAGAATGGACCACGTTTAGCCATGATACGGCCAGCGATTGCTACTACGTGGTTAAGCTCTTCTAGCTCTTCCTTCGTCTTTTCACCGAACTCTTTCTGAAGGTCGCCCGCTAGTGCGTCACGACGGAAGTCGTTTGGATGGCCGTTCGCTTTGCAGCTCTTTCGGATTGCATCCAGTTTAGCGCGGCGTTCAGCAATTAGCTTGTTCTCTTCTTGTGCAGAGGCTTCTTGTACAGTTTCGTTTTGAACAGCATCAGTCATTTTCGATGTATCCTGTTTTTTGTCGGTGAAAAGCTTTATAGACCTGATTTCAGGCTAGCTTCAATAAATTTGTCCAGATCGCCATCAAGAACCGCTTGAGTATTGCGGTTTTCAACGCCCGTACGGAGGTCTTTAATGCGTGAGTCATCCAATACGTAAGAACGGATCTGGCTACCCCAGCCAATGTCAGACTTAGCGTCTTCATTAGCTTGTTTTTCCGCGTTTTGCTTTTGCAATTCAAGCTCAAATAGCTTCGCTCGAAGCTGTTTCATTGCCTGATCTTTGTTCTTATGTTGAGAACGGTCGTTCTGACATTGCACTACTGTGTTCGTTGGAACGTGCGTAATACGTACCGCAGATTCAGTGGTGTTAACGTGCTGACCACCAGCACCGGACGCACGGTAAACGTCGATACGTAGGTCAGAAGGGTTAATGTCGATAGCGATGTTTTCATCAATCTCTGGGTAGATAAACGCAGAAGCAAATGACGTGTGACGACGGCCGCCTGAATCGAATGGCGATTTACGTACTAGGCGGTGAACGCCTGTTTCTGTACGTAGCCAACCGTAAGCGTACTCACCAGAAATCTTAACTGTCGCGCCTTTAAGGCCGGCAACTTCACCTTCAGATACTTCGATAACCTCTGCCTTGAAGCCTTTTGCTTCAGCCCAACGCAGGTACATACGTAGCATCATGTTGGTCCAGTCTTGTGCCTCGGTACCACCTGAGCCTGCTTGCAAGTCAATGTAGCAATCAGAGCTGTCGTGGTCGCCAGAGAACATACGACGGAATTCAAGCTGTTCTAGCTTCTGTTCCAACTCAGCAAGTTCTGGTTCGATTTCGTCAAACGTTTCTTGATCTTCTTCTTCAACCGCAAGCTCTAGAAGACCATCAACGTCTTCTACACCTTGTTCTAGTTGAACGATAGTTTCAACAACCGCTTCTAGTGATGCACGCTCTTTGCCCAGTGCTTGTGCACGTTCTGGCTCGTTCCATACATCCGGCTGTTCAAGTTCTGCGTTGACTTCTTCTAGACGCTCTTTCTTAGCGTCATAGTCAAAGATACCCCCTCAGGACATTCGTGCGCTCAGACACGTCCTGCAGACGGTTTTTAATTGGATTGATTTCAAACATGTTGGCTCAACATTTTAGAATAGAATTTAACCGAGAAATTCTACTCAAAAATGTGACGGAGATACAGGAAAATTTCGGCTGGGAAATCAGATTGCAATTAGAGAGAGCACGGTCATGAAATTTTTGCCCCACTTAAAGGCGACCGTACTCTATAAGAAGTGATTTTCTCGGTATTACTTGGCTTCGATGTGATCAATCATTAGCTGTAATGATTGATTACCACGAAATTCATTCACATCCAACTTATACGCGAGACGTACTGTTTTGACCGATGCATCCGGCCAACGACGCAAATCGACGTTAAACGCAATGCCATCGATCATGACGTTTGTTGGATGACCTTTGAAAAGTGGTTCTAGCATCAGCTTAAGGTGCTTCTCACCGACCAGTTTCTGGTGCAATACTTTGAACTCACCATCAAAGATAGGTTCTGGGAACGCTTGACCAAAAGGACCACCAGAGCGCAATTGCTCCGCAACGTGCATTGAAAATTCTTCAGGCTTGAGCTCACCATCGGACATGATCACGCCTTTTAGCGCGGCTTCATCCAACTCTTTCTTCACGACGTCATCGAACAAACGGCTGAAACGCTCAAAGTCTTGCTCTTTGATGGTTAAACCTGCCGCCATTGCATGACCACCAAATTTGATGATCAAACCTGGGTTTTGCGTATCGATAAAGTCCAACGCATCACGCATGTGTAAGCCAGGAATTGAACGACAAGAGCCTTTGATCGTCCCTTCTCCACCATCAGCAAAAGCAATAACAGGACGGTGGAACTTCTCTTTGATGCGTGAAGCCAGAATACCAATCACACCTTGGTGCCAATCGCGTTGGAATAACGCTAAGCCGTAAGGCAGTTCACTGTTTTCACCAAACTGAAGACGCTCACAAAAAGCCATCGCTTCTTGCTTCATGCCTTCCTCAATCTCTTTGCGAGTTTGGTTCAAACCGTCTAATTCACTGGCCATACGACGAGCAGCATGGATGTTGTTACACATCAGCAGTTCAACACCGAATGACATGTCATCAAGGCGACCTGCGGCGTTAATACGTGGGCCTAAGGCAAAACCAAAATCTGATGCGACTAAACGACGAGCATCGCGCTTCGCCACTTCGATCAACGCTTGAATCCCCGGACGCGCTTTACCTGCACGGATGCGCTGCAAACCTTGGTGTACAAGAATGCGGTTGTTCTCATCAAGTGGAACAACGTCGGCGACCGTACCAAGTGCAACAAGGTCAATCAGTTCCATCAATTTAGGCTCTTGCATGCCTTGCTGCGCGAACCAATTTTGTTTACGCATGTGCACACACAGCGCCATCATCAGATAAAAAGCAACGCCTACCCCAGCTAACGCTTTCGATGGGAAAGCACAACTATCTAGGTTCGGGTTCACCATGGCATCCACATCCGGTAGCACTTGTCCCGGTAAGTGGTGGTCAGTCACCAGTACAGTAATGCCGTTTTCTTTGGCGTAACGGACACCTTCAATCGACGAGACACCGTTGTCTACCGTCATGATCATCTCAGCGCCCAGCTCTAACGCTTGATCTACTACTTCCGGACTGAGGCCGTAGCCATCTTCAAAGCGGTTAGGCACTAGGTAATCGACATTATTACTGCCAAGCATACGCAATGCGAGAACAGACAAAGCCGAGCTGGTTGCGCCATCAGCGTCAAAGTCGCCTACGACAATAATGCGTTTTTTCTCATCGATCGCTTGGAATAAGAGCTCGACTGCCTTATCAATACCACCAAGTTGTTGGTAAGAGTGCAAGCCACGCGCAGAGGTCTCTAGCTGTGCTACATCCGTAATACCACGGTTGATGTAAATACGCTTAAGAATGGTGGGAATAGAATCGGGAAGAAGAGAAAGATCCGGTTCGGGACGTCGTTGAATTTCTATCATGTTTGAAAAGAGCCAGCAAATATCACTGGCTCTACTCCTTAAAGGATTATTGTTGCTCTAAACGTTTTAGCAGATCTGCCGGTGGAAGGTAACCACCTACTAGCTCACCGTTTGGTAGGAAGATCGCTGGTGTACCAGAAATACCAAGCTCACGACCTAGGTTGTAATGCGCTTGGATTGTCTCTTTACACTGCTTAAGATCTTTCGCTGGGTTATCAAACGTGCGATCTACTTTTGCGTTGTGCATTGCTGATTTCGGATCTTCTGCACACCAAATTGTCGCCATCTGTTCAGCAACTGGACCTGTTGCTCCTTGACGAGGGTAAGCCATGTAGCGAACCGTAATGCCTAGGTCATTGTAACCTTGCATTTGGCTGTGTAGGCGCACACAGTAACCACAAGTGATGTCAGTGAATACCGTCACAACGTATTTCTCGTTGTCCGCTTTGTATTCGATCACGCTATCAGAGAACTTCGCGATTTTTGCTGCATTCAAAGGTGCTTGACGTTCAGCAATTACGTCTTTGTAACCGCCGTTATCATCGATGGCGTAAAGTGTACCGGCAATAAAGTGGTTACCATCGTTTGATGCGAACAGCACACCACCATTGGTTTGAATTTCTAAAAGACCAGCAACGTCTGATGGTTGGATATCAAGAATAGACACACCCAACTTAGAAAACTTCGCTTTTAGCGCTGCTTCATCAAAGTTCTGTTTTGCCGCTGGCGCGACTTGTTGTGCAGGAGTTTCCGTTTTTGCCTGACTTTCTTCAGCACCACAAGCGGCAACGAAAAACGGTAAAGTCAGCAGAGTTAGTCGGCGTAATACGCTCATTAAATTCACCTTAAAATAAAATCCTTTCATCCAATGAGATAATGGATGAACCAAACCATCATTATGCTCTTGGGTGGTGTTGACTGTGGATCTGTTTCAATCGCTCAGTCGCCACGTGAGTATAAATTTGCGTGGTCGATAAGTCACTATGCCCCAACAGCATCTGTACGACCCTGAGATCTGCGCCATAGTTCAATAAGTGCGTTGCAAAAGCATGGCGCAATACGTGCGGTGACAATTGGTCAGTATCAATACCCGCAATCACAGCGTAGTACTTAATACGGTGCCAAAAGGTTTGGCGGGTCATTTGTCTTGCACGTTTGCTTGGGAATACCACGTCCGACGTAGTCTCTCCCAATAGAGCAGACCGACCTTGCTGGATAAAAGTTTCAATCCAGTCGACCGCGTTTTCTCCCATAGGAACGAGGCGTTCTTTACCACCTTTACCGGTCACGCGCACTACCCCTTGGCGTAAACTGACGTTTTCCATTGTCAGACTGACCAACTCTGTCACACGCAAACCCGTAGCATAAAGCAGCTCTAACATGGCTTTATCACGCAGTTCGACCGGATCGTTTGGGTCTGGCGCATCAAGCAGTGCGTCCACTTGTTCTTCACTGATGTCTTTAGGTAGACGCTGTGGCAACTTTGGGCTTACCAACAATGCACTCGGATCATCTGCGCGTACTTTTTCACGGTGAATGTATTGGAACAAACGGCGAATCGCCGACAGCATGCGCGCGCGGGATGTTTGCTTGTAATCTAAATCGACTAGGTAGCTTTGGTACTCTTGCAAGCCAGACAGGCTGATGAAATCAAGTCGGTAGCTGTGTTGCTCCATCCACGCGAGCAGTTTCATTAAATCATTTCGGTAGGAAGCTAACGTGTTCTCCGATAGACCACGCTCCATCCACATCGCATCTAAGAATTGCTCAACAAGACCAAAATCTTGTTGATTGACAGGCTGTTGTGCCGTCATGAACGCTTCCTTATCTGTTTATATTTACAGTATTGAGAGTAAGGCAAGTGCCCAACCAATACCATAAAAAAATCATCTCCCTCGGGATATTCGCTGCAATCTTCCCCGTTTTATGGTTAGAATCTGCCACAACAGCAACACAAAAAACGACGAATATAATGAAAATCGGACTCTTTTACGGCTCAACAACCTGCTACACAGAAATGGCAGCAGAGAAAATTCGCAATATCATTGGTGAAGACCTTGTCGACATTCACAACGTGAAAGAGACACCGCTGTCACTGATGGCAGACTACGATTTACTGCTGATTGGTATCTCAACTTGGGACTTCGGTGAAATCCAAGAAGACTGGAGTGCAATCTGGGAAGACATTGCAACCACACCACTAAAAGGCAAAGTGGTAGCCCTGTTTGGCTTGGGTGACCAAGAAGGCTACGGCGAATGGTACCTTGATGCGATGGGCCTACTGCATGACGAACTAAAAGCAACGGGCGCGCAGTTTATCGGTTACTGGCCAAATGAAGGTTATGAGTTCGAGGCATCGAAAGCACTAACAGAAGATGGCAGCCAATTTGTCGGCTTAGCGCTGGATGAAGATTCCCAATACGAACTGAGTGACGAACGCATCGAAAAATGGTGTGAGCAAGTGTTGGTTGAGTTTCACGACACGCTATAAGTCAGCATCAACTGTCAAAACCACAGACAAACAAAAAGCCCGGTGAATCGCTTCACCGGGCTTTTTTAATCTTGCGAGTCAGCAATTATGCCGCTTCTTCTGTCAACTCAGGTTGAGAAGATTTAGCAACAAAGAACATGCAAACAATCGCTGCAAACGTTGGTAGAACCCAACCCATGCCCACTTCGAACAGTGGCAGCATGTTAAATGCTGAAACGTCTAGACCTGCTACTTTCGCTGCATCAATCAATGCAAACAGCAGTGATACTAGCAATACAGAGCGGTACGCTACACGCGGGTTTGGTAGCTTGCTGCGTACGAATGTTAGCGCAACCAAGGCTACTGCAACTGGGTATAACGCAAACAGCACAGGAACTGATAGTGAAATTAGCTGAGACAGACCTACGTTTGCAATCAGTGCACAAGCAGCACCGTTGATGATAACCCACTGCTTGTATGTCAGTTTCGTCTTAGAGCTGAAGAAATCTGAACATGCAGAGATAAGGCCGATAGCCGTAGTCAAACATGCAAGCAATACGATGATTGAAAGTACGATCTGACCGTAAGGGCCAAATAGTGCTTGAACGTACTGGCTTAGTACTGCACCACCGTTGTCTGCACCTGCTGCGATAGTTGCACTCGTCGCACCTAGGTAGAACAATGAGATGTAAACGAACGCAAGACCTGCTGCTGCAATACAACCTGCACAGATTAGGTATTTCGTCGTCGCTGCGCGCTCAGTGATGCCTTTGCTACGAAGTGCGTCTACCATTAGCATACCGAACATCAACGATGCGAACGTATCCATGGTGTTGTAGCCTTCAAGGAAGCCTTTGGTCAGCGGTTGAGTTAGGTACTCGCCGTGTGCACCCATCATTTCACCTTGCGGGTCAACGAATACCGCAATCGCTAGAACGATAAGGCCAAGGAAAAGCACAGGCGTTAGCACTTTACCAATCAAGTCAATCAAACGACCTTGGAACCAAGCGAAAGTCATTGCTACCGCGAAGAACAAGATTGAGAATGACGTCAGATGCGCTTGAGAGGCATCTAGGAAGAATGGTTTCACTGCCATCTCGTAAGCCACAAGGCCAGTACGAGGCGCAGCAAATGCAGGACCGATGATGATGAAGATCAACGCCGCCATCAGAACCGCTGCTTTCTTAGGAAGATCTTGAGTCAAGTGATCCCAAGAGCCGCCCGCTACAGCAATAGCAACGATAGTAATAAGAGGTAGACCTACCGCTGTTAGCAAGAAACCGAACATTGCTGGCATCAGATGATCACCCGCTAGCTGACCCGCTAGTGGTGGGAAAATGATGTTGCCGGCACCCAAAAAGAACGCAAATAGCATAAAGCCTACTGCGATAATATCTGTTAGTTTTAACGTCTGCTTCACAGATAACCCTTTTTCTGAATTGATGAATGTTGTGTATGCATCGACCACTTTTTGTATACCCAAAGTTAATGAGTACCTGTGGTTCAATCTATAAATTTCCGCCGCATAATGACGAAGTAACCATCATTTGGCAACCTTTAAGAAAAAAACACCATATTAATTTAGTTCACCAACTTAAAAGCAGTGGAAATCACTAGCTTGAGTTTTATGACTAGTTCTTTGTCTCGATCAATTGAGAATACAATTTAATAACCAACAAGATAACAATCTATACAATTAAGAAACAATAGAGCATTTATCTCCATTATTGAGTAAATATAAAACAATCATGAAGAGCGAAAGATTCCAGACTAAGGGCTTCAAGTTCAAGCAATTTTCCATTCACGGTGGCGAGAGCGGCATGCCCGTCAGTACCGATGGCGTGATGCTCGGCGCTTGGGCAAATTGCTCACCACAAAGTAAAATTTTGGACATTGGTACTGGCACAGGGTTGTTGGCATTAATGTGCGCTCAGCGGTTTCCTAACGCACAGATCACTGCCCTTGATATTGAAATCTCGGCGATCGAAGCGGCACAGAAAAACTTCACCCAATCTCCGTGGTCAGACAGACTCTGCGTTCGCCACACCGATGTATTGCAGTTTGAACCAGAGCAACGCTTTGAACACATCATCTGCAACCCGCCCTACTTCAACAGTGGTGAGCAAGCGAAACAAAGCCAACGAGCAACGGCAAGACACACAGACACCTTGCAACACGTCGCATTACTCAAACGTTGTTATGAGCTACTTGAAAAAGATGGTAGCGCCAGTTTTGTTCTGCCAATTACCGAGGGTGAACAATTTATTGCCATGGCGCAGCAACAAGGGTGGCACTTATCGCGTATCTGTCGCGTGCAACCATCACAGAAAAAGCCCGTGCACCGTTTACTGTTTGAATTAGCCAAACAAGCTTGTGATACTCAGGAAACGCATTTGATCATCCATTCAAACGAGGGTTATAGCGACAACTTTACTCAGCTAACTCGCGAGTTTTATCTTAAGATGTGAAATAACATGTGATCCTTGTCACCAATCACTTTATAATGTGCGACCTTTTTATATTCTATGCTGCTGTGGCGAACCATTAACCAAGCTTTGCTTGTGGAGAACTCATTGTGATCAGAACCTTTGCTGAACTTGATCTAGACCAAAACCTACTAGAAGCCATCGAAGAGATGGGCTACGAACGCCCAACTAAAATTCAGGCAGAAGCGATTCCACAAGCGTTAGATGGTCGTGACATTCTAGCGTCAGCACCAACTGGTACTGGTAAAACGGCAGCGTTCGTCCTGCCAGCACTGCAATACCTGCAAGATTTCCCACGCCGTAAACCTGGGCCTGCACGTATTCTGATCCTAACGCCAACTCGTGAACTTGCGATGCAGGTAGCGGATCAAGCTCGCGCTCTGGCGAAAAACACCAAGCTAAACATCTTCACCATCACTGGTGGCGTTCAATACCAAGAGCACGCAGACATCCTAGCAACCACACAAGATATCGTGGTAGCAACACCAGGTCGTCTACGTGAATACATTGACGCTGAGCGTTTTGACTGTCGTGCGATTGAATGGCTAATCCTTGATGAAGCTGACCGCATGCTAGACATGGGCTTTGCGCCAACGGTTGACCGTCTGTCTAACGAATGTCGCTGGCGTAAACAAACCCTTCTGTTCTCAGCAACACTAGAAGGCAAAGGCGTAGAAGGTTTCACAGCAGACCTACTGAACGAACCAGCAGAGATCGACGCGAAATCACCACTGCGTGAGCGTAAGAAGATTGCACAGTGGTATCACCGTGCTGATGATGCTGAACATAAACTTGCCCTGCTAAAACACATCATCACAGAGCAAGCAGAACGCACTATCGTGTTCTTGAAGACTCGTGAGCGTTTAGCAGAGCTACGTGCTCAACTAGAAAGCGCACAGATTCCATGTTCTTGGATTCAAGGTGAAATGCCTCAAGATCGTCGTAACAACGCCATTGCTCGTTTCCGTGAAGGCACTGTAAACGTGCTACTAGCGACTGACGTAGCTGCACGTGGTATCGACCTTCCAGACGTATCACACGTAATCAACTACGACATGCCACGTACGGCAGACGTGTACCTTCACCGTATCGGCCGTACGGCTCGTGCAGGTAAGAAAGGTAATGCTATCTCAATCGTAGAAGCGCACGACCAACCAATGATGGACCGCGTTGCTCGTTACGTGAAAGAAGACATTAAAGAGCGTTTCGTGAAAGAGATGCGCCCGAAACACAAAAAACCTGTGTTCAAGAAGAAAAAGAAAAAAGACGACAAGAAGAAAGTAGCGAAAAAGAAAACCGCTAAGAAGAAGTAATCACGTCTGATTGATTCCAAATCTAAAAGAGCCGCAATCGCGGCTCTTTTTGTTTTTCATCTATAACTGATGAGCTGGAAGAGTTTTGTCTTCATAGGCATCCGCGAAGCCATGGTTACGGTCACGGTGCCCTGCTTCATCCTCTCGAATCCGCAAAATCACATCTCTTAGCATCGCATCGGCAGGCAGCTTGTAGTAATCAATCGCCAGAGTCGGAGCTGGTACGTTCTCCACTTCCCCGCTATCAATTTTCTCTAGGTACTCAGTGTAGCTATTACATGCTTCTTCTTCGAAGTAACCCACCACACGGTGCGCGATTTTAGAAGACAGCAGATAGATGAAGCTGTACACAACAATGAAAACCCCTTGTCCCAACAACACCAACAAACGCTCAACCAAACTTGGCTTGGCAATGTCGAGGAAAATCATTAGGTGCATGCGCTCGTTTTCTGCCTCATCGAGGAGTTCTCGGATCCAACCTTCATCGTCTTTCATTCGACGCAGCGCTTTAAGGTGATTGAACATCCCGGCCACCATCCCTGGCACGGCGGCGATCGTTTCGAGAATCACAGCGCGCTTCGCGTATTTCTTGCCATAAAAGATGTTCAGAGTGAATTTCAGCAACTTGGTAATACGCAGTGCAATGTACTCCGATAACTTAGAGGCTTTTTTGTGTGTGAGCTTGAAGTCTGACATAGGAGAACTCCTTTATTTTTAAAGTTGCATTTAAAATACAACTTTAAACTTTATTACTCAACTATTTTTTAAGATATAAACTTTTTATGTAAAAACTTCGCTTGAGATCAGATCGAACAGGTATAAAAAAAGCCGGATAACTATCCGGCTTTTTGGCGTACTTTACTTCGCTGAGTCATCCACTCGCGATTGACTTACTTCAATCAGTTTTGCTCTTCTCGTTTGAACACCAAGTCAGTTGGTGTCGACTCTTCTTCAACGAAGTAGTAACCCGCAACATCAAACTTAGTGAGGTCAGCAACGCTTTCGATACGGTTTTCGATGATGTAGCGAGCCATCATGCCGCGCGCTTTCTTCGCGTAGAAGCTGATCACCTTGTATTGACCATTCTTACAATCTTTAAAGATTGGCGTGATCACTTGTGCATCCAAGTTCTTTGGCTTCACCGCTTTGAAGTATTCGTTCGATGCTAGGTTGATCAGTACGTTGTCGCCTTGCGCAGCAATCGCTTCATTCAACTTATCGGTAATGACATTGCCCCAGAACTGGTAAAGGTTAGTGCCCTTGTCGTTTGCTAGCTTAGTGCCCATCTCAAGACGGTATGGCTGCATCAAATCAAGCGGCTTAAGCAGACCGTAAAGGCCAGATAGCATTCGTAGATGATCTTGCGCGTAATCGAAATCGGCATCAGAAAGAGTTTCCGCTTCAAGACCAGTGTACACATCACCTTTAAACGCAAGAATCGCTTGGCGCGCATTATCGGTAGTGAAGGTTTCACTCCACTCTTGGAAACGACCAACGTTCAAATCAGCGATTTTGTCGCTCACTTTCATCAGTGATGAAACATCGGCAGGTGTTAATTTACGGCATACCTCGATCAGCTCTTTTGAATAGCTAACCAAGTCTGGTTGAGTAAACTTCTCGGTTGCAAGTGGAGACTCGTAATCAAGCGTTTTAGCTGGAGAAACGACGATAAGCATGACTTTAACTTCCCTAATTTTGTTTTCCATTAGGGTACAAAAAAAGCCATGCATTGTCTGCATGGCTTTTTGAATCGTGTTGATAGCTTTCAACGATGATTGGACATCAATTAGCTATCTTTCTTGTTGTTATCCCAGATACCTTCCTCTAGCTGAGATTTCAGCTCAGGGAAGTCATTCGGATCAAACGTTGGCACTTTGCCTTCACTTAACTGACGGTTGTAGTCTTTCGCCAGTTTAATCACGATGCCAGATAGCAAGATGATTGCTACCAAGTTCACAATCGCCATCAGACCCATAGAGACGTCAGCAAGTGACCAAACCACAGGTAGAGAAGCTAGCGCACCAAACATAACCATACCTAGTACAACGATACGGAAGATACCTAGGCCTGCTTTGTGGTTGTGCTCTAGGAAGATTAGGTTTGTTTCAGCGTACGAGTAGTTAGCAATGATTGAGGTGAATGCGAAGAAGAAGATCGCAACCGCAACAAAGATGCCGCCCCAATCACCCACTTGCGAGCTCAATGCACGCTGAGTTAGCTCAATACCCGTCACTTCTGTTGCTTGACCTACGTACTCACCTGACATCAGGATGATAGCAACTGTCGCCGAACAAATAACAATCGTATCCATGAACACGCCTAGCATCTGTACATAACCTTGAGATGCTGGGTGTGGTGGGTAAGGCGTTGCTGATGCTGCCGCGTTTGGCGCAGAACCCATACCCGCTTCGTTCGAGAATAGACCACGTTTGATGCCGTTGATCATCGCTTGTGCGATGGCATAGCCAAGACCACCAGCAGCCGCTTCTTGCAGGCCGAATGCGCTCTTGAAGATAAGCATTAGAACGTCTGGTAGCTTCTCTAAGTTAGAAAGCATCACGAACATCGCAAGAACGAGGTAAGCCAGAGCCATTACAGGAACAACCAACTCAGCAACTTTCGCGATACGCTTAATACCACCAAAGATAACGACAGCGGACAAAGCAACAACTGCGATACCTACGTAAAGGTCATCCCAACCAAATGCGTTGCTCATTGCATTCGCGATAGAGTTTGCTTGAACGGCGTTAAATACCAAACCAAAAGCGATGATTAGGAAAATTGAGAACAACACGCCCATCCAGCGCATGCCCAAGCCTTTTTCCATGTAGTAAGCAGGACCACCGCGGTAGTTGCCATCATCATCTTTGGTTTTGTATAGCTGCGCCAGTGTGCTTTCTGCAAACGACGTCGCCATACCAAGCATCGCAATCAACCACATCCAGAAGATTGCACCAGGGCCACCCGCAGTCAGTGCAACTGCAACACCCGCCATGTTACCCGTACCAACACGTGCAGCAAGACTAGTACAAAGCGCTTGGAAAGAAGAGATACCAGCTTTGTCTGCTTTACGACTGTTCTTTAGAACAGAGAACATGTGGCCGAAATGGCGGAATTGAATGAATCCCAATCGAACGGTGAAGTAGATTCCTACACCAACAAGAAGATAAACAAGAATCGAGCCCCAAAGGAGGTCGTTCATCAAATTGATTAAGTCTGTCATGTGTACCTCAAAGTGAGTTGCGCCGGTCTTTGCTTCCGAGCCATCCACCAGATTGCATGCTAAGTGTCAAAGTCTGCTTAGCTTTTTGAATAATGTTTATTGCGCAATCTAGAATCGTAAACGTCGCTTCATGCATCCATTTTACGTACCAGCGTATTTTTTGACGGGCGGATAATGCAGCCTCGACAAGCAAAAATCAATATGCAATCAGTAAAATAACCTTGTTATTTTTCACTATAAAGTCACCAAAAGTTAACATAAAAGGAAAACTTAACGCTCACAAACAGCAACATCTTGTTTATCAAAACTCAACATAAAAAGCACTAACACTGTTAACGAAATGGCATACCATTTATTTTTGATGAGGCTAGTAATCACAAGGTATCTGATAAAAATTTCCTGTGTTGGTTTGTTACCATTGGATACATTTTCATCAAAGCGATGCTATGCAACCTTAGTATTCAAAAATTGAGTAAAATAAGCCGTTCGAATTAACATACCAAATCTCTTCATTTAATCGTTTTCGTGAGATCGTTCGCTTATTTTTTGTGCATTTTCAACGCATGCAAAATGTGATTCTGTAAGTATTTTTGCACGAAAATGTCATGTTACCGACACAAATGCGAAATATATCATGGTTATCCTCACGCCTATTGTGGTACTAAAAAAGCTCCACAAGGACTGGTTACAACAGTTTAGATAGAAAAAGGTAAAGGTGGCTTATGGAAGGCTTTCAACTCGACGACCTGTTTGGTCTGGATACTACCTCAACAAGCAAATCTCGCGCTAAACCAGTGAAGCGTAAGTGGCGAGAAATTGAAGAAATGAACGATAGACGCAACTTGCTCAAGGAGCTGCGTGAACTGGACGTCTGTCACGACATCACTCTGGATGACATCAAACTATAATTTGCGCAAAAGGCACCTCAATGGTGCCTTTTGTCTTTTATAGATACGGCAAAATTGGGTGACTTTTATGCGAGTTTCATAAGCATGTCACCCATTCTTACCTATTGAGAATTTCCCTCTGTTTTCACTCATATTTGTAACGAAGTAATTTCCAAACAATTCTCACCAAATAAGAAAGCGGCAAAATAAACCACACAAACGCAATCGTTTACTTTGCCATTTTTCTGGTTTAGACGAACTCAACATCGTTTTGATGCACTCGAGCGGCAAGTTGTTTATATCGATCCGCGATGGTGTTACCAAAGACTGGGTCATCTTCATTCTCATGCCACAAGCTTTCAACGTATTGCCAATCTTGGGAAGTAAATAACTCTTCAATCAAAGGTAAAATCTGGCGCTCTTCTAACTCAAGGTGGCGTTTTTGCGTCACAATAAAGTCTTCTAGCTGGTTTATGAACATTTCTTGAGGGACAACCGCATCCTGCAAGATCATCTCTATCAACAGTGAGAACTCTTTGGTTTTGCTCGCCAGCACTTGATGTTCTAACTCCAAGTCTTCCATGGTCTTCTGCTGACCATAATGTTCGAGGAAATAGTGATAGAGGATATCTTCTTTAGGGTGGTGAATTTTTTCAGAATGGTTAGAGAGGTAATCCACGATCTCACTCACCAACGCATAGTTGATGGCGCGTTCTTGTTTAATCTCATTTAATTTGTGGCGCAATATCGCCAGCAGACGGACCATATAGCCGTGTTCGCGTCGAATTCTTTCGATCATCATAGCGTCTCTCCTTAACACCTACTTTTTATAAGTGTATATGAGAAACCCAATACCTGACTCGACGGTGTTCAAAAAAACAGCGATCGTCTTCCCACGATCGCTGTACTGATTTATTTCTCTATATATAAGAAGGAAATTGAGATTTACACCGTCATAGGTAAATGCCAATTGATGGCTTCTTTACCTTGCTGAAGCAGAATCTGGTTCGCTTGCGAGAATGGCTTACTACCAAAGAATCCACGATGCGCCGATAACGGCGATGGATGCGGCGCTGCCAAGACATGGTGTTTATTGCGATCGATAAAACGACCTTTCTTCTGCGCATGTGAGCCCCACAGCAGGAACACCACACCTTCTTGATGCTGGTTAATGGCTTCAATAACGCGGTCAGTAAAGGTTTCCCAGCCGGTTTTCGAATGTGAGTGTGCTTTGCCCTGCTCAACTGTTAATACGGTATTGAGTAGCAACACCCCTTGTTCAGCCCAGCTTTGTAGAAAGCCATGTTGAGGAATTTGGAAACCCTCAATATCTTGCGCCAGTTCTTTGTACATATTCACCAAAGATGGTGGCGTTTTAATACCAGGCAGCACAGAGAAACACAAACCATGCGCTTGATTAGGACCATGGTAAGGGTCTTGCCCCAGAATCACTACTTTAACGTCTTTGAACTCGGTAAAACGAAACGCATTAAATACATCTTTCGCTGGCGGATAAATGGCTTTGCCTGCCGCTCGTTCTGCTTCAACAAAATTCAAAGTATCGACAAAGTAGCTCTGCTCTTTCTCTTCGCCGATCACATCGTGCCAAGTGGGTAACTGATTCATGGAAAGTTCCTGTCCTAATGTTTCCCTCTATTCTAACGAGCGAAACTCAAACAAACAAAAACTTACCACCAGCTTGAGACGGCTTATCAAAAACTGATGCACAGACAACGCGCGTTGATCTTGCTGGTTTGGCTAAAACCAAAATAACCAATACTAATAATGATGACGCTAATTACGCTGCGGCGTTCGAAAGTGCCCTTGTCCTGAGATATGGCGGTTTGGGGTAGGTAAACGTAGTACTCGTCGAGAGTGTGTCGCTGGGATAAAAGAAACTGGTCGAGACATATTGTCATCCTCCTAACTAGCTTCGCCTAACTACAACGTTGAGTTCAGGCGTTTAAAACAAGCGCATAACCGCTCAATGGTTTTAGCTAAGAAAGAAGGATGCCAACTTTGCCATCCCGTTAGGAATTAACCATCTCTTCAATATGGAATTGGCGTAAGGTGTTGATTTCTTGCTGCCAAATATCTGGGTCAATTGTTTCTAAAATCAGAGGGATACCATCAAAACGTGGATCTTTAGCGATGTACTCAAAACAGCTCCAGCCGATCTCACCTTTGCCTAATGAGTGGTGACGGTCAACCTTGCTAGCGAATTCGACTTTTGAATCATTTAGATGCATTGCTCTTAAATAGTGCATGCCTACGATACGGTCGAACTCAGCAAAGGTATACTCGCAATCCTCTTTAGTACGCAGATCGTAACCTGCGGTAAACGTGTGGCAAGTATCGAGACACACACCAACACGTTCTTTGTCTTCCACTTGATCGATGATTTCAGCCAAATGCTCAAACTTCCAGCCTAAGTTAGTGCCTTGTCCTGCCGTGTTCTCAATCACTGCGATCACATTCGGCACTGCTTTGTGCGCGAGGTTGATCGACTCGGCGATCGTCGCTAAGCACTCTTGTTCCGAAACTTTCTTTAGATGACTACCAGGATGGAAGTTCAGCAGCGTTAACCCAAGTTGATTACAACGCTCCATCTCATCAATAAATGCCGCGCGGGATTTATTCAGCTTTTCTTCTTCTGGAGCGCCCAAGTTAATCAAATAAGAGTCATGGGGAAGAATGTGTTCGGCGCCGAAACCAAGCATTTTGCAGTTTGCTTTGAACGCACTAATGGCTTTTTCTTCGAGTGGTTTTGCAACCCATTGACGTTGGTTCTTAGTAAACAGAGCAAACGCATTCGCACCAATTTCACGAGCACGAAGAGGCGCTTGATCAACCCCTCCAGCCGCAGATACGTGAGCACCAATAAATTTGTTTCCAAACTTGTTTTTCATGTTTGTCATTTAATCACTTTAGACTTTCAGTATGGCTACCTAAATACAGGCAGTTGCGTAAACAAGGTTAAGTTTTGAACTCATTTTGTAGTAAATTTACAACAAAATTAACTTTTAAATATTTTTTATATTATCAAATAAATTGTAAATAGTATGTTTTCAAACGTTTTATTGATTTAACTCAAGAAAATCACCTTCAAAAAATTAAGGTTTTTGGTTGTTTTTTGACTTAAATCAATATTAAAATAATGGATATTGGCTATATAATACTTAGCTCGACAAAAATTCGAAAATTAACACCAATAATCACCACGTAAGTGGTCTAGGAGATAGTGATGATCCAAGGTATCCAAATTACTAAAGCAGCTAACGACGAACTACTAAACTCAATCTGGCTACTAGATAGCGAGAAGAACGAAGCGCGTTGTGTTGCAGCAGCATCAACTTACGAAGCTGACCAAGTTATCGCAATCAGCGACCTAGGTGAATACGAAAGCCGTGAAGTAGCAATCGAAACTGCTCCTCGCATCGAAGGTGGTCAACACCTAAACGTGAACGTTCTTAAGCGTGAAACTCTAGAAGACGCAGTTGCACACCCAGAGAACTACCCACAGCTAACTATCCGTGTTTCTGGTTACGCAGTACGTTTCAACTCGCTAACTCCAGAACAGCAACGTGACGTAATCGCTCGTACTTTTACTGAGTCTCTATAATTTCTCAGTAAACTAGCTTGCTAGAATTTAAAAAGCTTGGTCAGCAATGACCAAGCTTTTTTTGTTTCTGGATCCTTCGAAACCCTTCCGATAGTAGAAGCGACTTATCGCTAAGGTGCATTCCTTTGCGAAGGATCTTTCTGAAATGCTTGTGCCAACGAGGTTGGATCAAGCCTATCTCTTTGCAGTGAGGCCCCTTCTGCCCACCAAATCAATTGATGCATAGTGCGATTCATATAGCTGTCCCACTGCACCTGCTCCGACTCATGCGCAGCAACGCCCTGTTCATCAAACACCTCTTGTGCTTTCGGAATATGGATCATTGCAGACACAGGTAAACAGCCCAACTCAGATAAGAAAGTACGCATCGACACTGCAGCACGAGCACCACCCCATTGCCCAGCAGAGTAGGTCACGATAGCACTTGGCTTATAGGAAAACAGTGAACTGCCAAAATGGTTAAGCATGTTTGCCAAGGCAGGACTCATCGAATGGTTGTATTCCGGGCTAACCATCACATACCCATCGGCCTGTTTGATTTTATCCGCCAGCTCACTTAGGTGCTCAGGCACTTTAGAGCGGTGATAAGCAAACTCGGGCTTAAACACATCGCCAAAGTCATAGTCCAATGGGTCAATGATTTCGACAGTATGTTGCGAATGCTGACTCACGATGAGTTTTTCACACGCTCTACTGACTCGCATTCCTAAACGGGCTGGTCGTGGTGGCGTGCTGTCTCTCACTGAACCAAGAAAAATCAAAAAATGCATGCTTCTCTTTCCATCTCATTTAGTTAAGTTCGTTTCTCAATCATAAAGAGAGTTAAAACTTACCGGCAATAAAAAAGGTGAATGATTGCTCATTCACCTCTCGTTATTTGTGTTTTTGATACTGACTATACTTTGAAGCTTACTGCACGCGGCGCAGTACTTGCTTCAGTGCGTCAAAGTCTGCGTCGAGATCTTCCGATAGCAGTTCCATCGCAGCGTGCTTCGCTAGTGGTGCAGGAAGCTCGATGTCGGATTCTAGAATATCATCCACCACTTCTTTGAACTTCGCAGGGTGAGCAGTACATAGGAACAGACCGGTTTCACCGTCTTGCAATTGTTCTTCAAGAACGCGGTAAGCAATCGCACCGTGCGGTTCACACAGGTAACCCATGGCGTATAAATCTTTTACTGCCTGTGCGCTTTGCTCATCAGATACTGCACCTTTACCTAGCGTCTCCAAGCCCCACTTTTTCACGCGACACAGCTCTTCAATACGAGGCCAGTTGTTTGGTTGGCTCACGTCCATCGCGTTCGATGTTGTTGCAACTGTTGGTTTTGGCTCCCACTTACCTGTTTGTAGGTAACGCGGAACCGTGTCATTGGCATTCGTTGCAGCGATAAAGCGTTTGATAGGCAGACCCAGCGCTTTTGCCAGTAGACCAGCAGTTAGGTTACCAAAGTTACCACTTGGTACTGATACCACTAGGTTTTCACGCTCTTGCTTGCTCATTTGCGCAGCTGCTTCAAAGTAGTAACAGATTTGCGCCATCAAACGGCTGATATTGATTGAGTTTGCTGAGTTCAGACCGATCTCTTCACGCAGTGCAGAATCATCAAAAGCTTGCTTAACCAGAGCCTGACACGCATCGAAGTCACCATCGATCGCAACAGTGTGAATGTTTTTACCAAGCGTACAGAATAGCTTCTCTTGCAGCGGGCTGATTTTGCCTTTCGGGTAAAGAATCACAACGTTGATGTCTTCCATACCGTAGAAAGCATGCGCAACGGCTGCGCCAGTATCGCCAGACGTTGCCGTCAGAATGGTGATCTTGCCGCCGTCCGAAACCGCAGCAAGAGATTGCGCCATAAAGCGACCACCAAAGTCTTTAAACGCAAGCGTTGGACCATGGAACAGTTCCAGTGCGTAAACACCGTCTTTTACTTGGTTGATAGGCGCAGGGAATTGGAATGCAGCATCAACAAGAGCATTCACTTGCTCTTCTGCAAGTTCATCGCCAATTAACGCTGATAGAATCTTAGTGCTACGAGAGACAAAGTCTTCTGCAAGCAGCGCATCGATATCTTCAAATTTTGGTAATTCCGATGGGAAAAATAGGCCTTGATTGCGACCTAACCCTTGGCGAACGGCTTGGCCAAAGGAAACTTGTTCATCATTTTCTTTTATATTGTAAAGCTTCATAGCTCACTTCCTGTTACTTTCGAACCCTGCTTATCTAGACGACAAACGTGGACGAATCCTTCTTCGTTTTGTACGTAGTTCTGTTCTAACCAGCGAGCAACTCGCTCAGCGACATCTTTCTCTTTGCAAATACTGAACAGTGTCGGCCCACTGCCAGAAATACCGGTAGCCAATGCACCCGCAGACGCTGCGTATTGACGTGCATTCGCAAAACCCGGAAGCAGTTTCTCACGATACGGTTCTGCGATCACGTCTTTGATCATTTTTGCAGCAAGTTCTGGCTGACCAGAATGACACGCATGGATAAAGCCTGCAAGGTGGCGACCATGAGCAATGATATCTTGTCGGCGGTATTGAGATGGTAGGATCTCACGCGCTTCTGCTGTGGATACTTTGATACCCGGATACGCCATCACCCAGTACCAATCATCAAAGCAAGGCACTTCCTGACTAATGATACCCAACTCTTCAAGCATCAATTGCACACCGCCAAGGTAACATGGTGCGACGTTGTCGTAGTGAATACCACCAGAGATCTTGCCTTCCATTTCTCCCATCAGTGCCAGTAACTCTGTCTCGTTAAGTGGCTGTCCATGGAATCGGTTCAATGCATCTAATGCCGCAACGATAGAACATGCACTTGAGCCTAAACCTGAGCCAATTGGCATGTTCTTTTCTAGCGTCATCTCAAGTGGTTTTAGCTCGACACCTTTTTTGTCTAGCTCACGAGCAAACACCACCCAACAATCGTAAACGATGTTCTCTTTCGGCTCGGTTGGCAGCTTCTCAACAAAATCACCCGCCGTCTTTAGACTGAACGGATCAGCTCCGGACTTAACCAATACTCGGTCGCCCAATAGTGTGCCATCAACTGGAGACACCGCCGCCCCCAGAACGTCGAAACCAACGCTTACATTACCAATTGACGCAGGAGCATAAACCACTACATCCATATCACTTGAACTCATTGTTGTTATACCCCTAGCTTCCAACCTAAAGTACGCATCACATCCGAGAATACGCCAGCAGCCGTAACCTCTGTACCCGCACCGTAACCACGCAATACCAGTGGAATTGGTTGGTAGTAGCGGCTGTAGAATGCCAGTGCGTTTTCACCGTCTTTAATCTTAAACATCGGGTCGTTTTCATCGACTGCAGCAATGCTTACTGTGCATTTACCGTCAACGATTTCACCCACGTAGCGCAGTACTTTGCCTTCTTCCGCTGCTTTAGCTGACAGCTCTTTAAAGTATGCATCCGCTTCTGGCAGGCGTTCCATAAACTCATCAACGCTGCCTGAATCATCAAAGCCTGGTGGCAGAGCTTGATCAACCACAACGTCTTCAAGTTCTAGAGACATGCCTGCTTCACGAGCAAGGATCAGAAGCTTACGCGCCACATCCATACCCGATAGATCGTCACGCGGATCCGGTTCCGTAAAGCCATTTTGTTTCGCGATGTTTGTCGCTTCACTTAGGCTCATGCCTTCATCTAATTTGCCAAAGATGTATGACAGAGAGCCAGAAAGGATGCCGCTGAAGCGCTCTAGTTCATCACCCGCTGAAATTAGGTTTTGTAGGTTTTCGATAACTGGTAGGCCTGCGCCTACGGTTGTTTCGTACATCAATTTACGACGAGAGCTGCGCGCTACATCGCGAAGTTGATGGTAGTAAGCCATGCTTGCTGTGTTTGCTTTTTTGTTTGGTGTTACGACGTGGAAGCCAGCAGCTAGGAAGTCAGCGTATTGATTTGCAATGCTCTCACTTGAAGTACAGTCAACTAACACTGGGTTAATGATGTGATTACGTTGCACCAGTGAAATCAGGCGCGCTAGGCTGAATTCTTCAGTTGAAGCCGACATACGGTCACGCCAATGCTCTAGAGGCAGACCTTCACTATCAAGCAGAAGACCTTTGCTGTTTGCCAATCCACACACGCGGATCACGATGCCTTTCTCTGCAAGCTTCGCCTGTTGACGCTCGATCTGATCCACCAGCTCACCACCAACGCCGCCAATACCAACCACGAAGACATCTAGGAAGTGCTTAGAGTTGAATAGGTTCTCGTGACACGCTTTGATTGCTTCAGAGATTTTGTCTTCAGGAATCACAGCTGAGATAGCACGCTCAGATGAGCCCTGTGCAATTGCCACAATGTTTACGTTCACTTCTGCAAGAGATGAGAAGAAGCGAGATGCAACACCACGAGAGGTACGCATACCATCACCCACTAGCGTCACGATAGAAACGTCATCAATAAAATCGACAGGTTCAAGAAGGCCATCTTTCAATTCCAACTCAAATGCATCCGCTAACACTTGCTGCGCTTTTGCCTTGTCTTGAGCTTCGATACAGAAACTGATGCTGTATTCAGAAGAAGATTGAGTGATAAGCACAATAGACACGCCCGCCGATGACATTGCACCGAATACTCGGCTTGCCATGCCAACCATGCCCTTCATACCCGGGCCAGACACGTTAACCATTGTCAGATCGTTTAGTGTCGTGATGCCTTTGATGGCTAGGTTATCTTCGCCTGTGTCTTGACCAATCAGCGTACCCGCGCCTTGTGGGTTAAAGCTGTTTTTGATCAGGCATGGGATATGGAATTGTGCGATTGGGGCGATGGTTTTCGGGTGCAGAACGGAAGCACCGAAGTAAGAAAGCTCCATCGCTTCTTGATAGCTAAGCGATTTAAGCAGGCGTGCGTCTTCTACTAAGCGAGGGTCACAGTTGTACACACCATCAACGTCTGTCCAGATCTCACAGCAATCTGCGCGCAGACACGCCGCAAGAACCGCCGCAGAGTAGTCTGAGCCATTACGACCTAGTGTAACTAGTTCACCTTTCTCGTTACCGGCAGTAAAACCAGGCATGATGTTCACATGACCTTGAGGAAGAGGATTCTGGCGGAAGTTCTGAGTAGAAACTTCAACATCGACCATGGCTTCTAGGTGATCGCCTTTAGCGTAGAGGTATTCGACTGGGTCGATAAGATGCGCAGGTTGGCCTTTCGCTTCAAGCACTGCCTTCATCAATTGAATCGAAACGCGTTCGCCTTTGCTGATGATGCGTGCATTGACGTTATTTGGGCACATGCCAAGAAGGTTGATGCCATGAACGAACTGGCGTAGCTGAGAAAGCGACGTTTTAACTTGGTTGTCAAACGCTGCGCCATCAATGTTTGGCAACACTGCTTGAATATCACCAAACAGAGCTTTAAAAGAAGCTTCTAGCTCATTGATTTGCAGCTCAGCTTCACCATTACGGAGTGCGCCTTCAATCACCGCAACCAGCTTATTGGTCGTTTTACCTGGTGCAGAAAGTACGACTGCGACTTCTTCTTGTTGCGCATTATTGGCGATGATATCCGCCGCTCTCAAAAAGCGATCTGCATCTGCTAATGATGAACCGCCAAACTTTAATACTCGCATCCCTTCCTCCGATGTATCTTCTTAGATCTGTCTAAATTCTGTATAAAAAAGCATAAAAAAAGGCCTGTATCTTGTTGGATACAGGCCTTTTTTGTGAATTTCTTTCGCTCAGCAGCCTGCCCCAACATTGGTCGTGTCGGTAATAATAATGGTTGTGGTCATTACTACTTGGCTGTGAGATGTCATAAATAAATATTCAACGATAATTATGTGTTTGCTTAACTCTACGTTTACCGAGTTTCGTAAACAGAGTCAACAAAAAATTGTTTATTTTCCGGCCTTGTAGAGATTTATGCTACGCAATGTCATTGATATTTCAATGTAATTACAATGATTTACCAAGATGACACTTAAGATGACTTTTTTCTACAACCAACTCATCTAACTTAAAACCGAGTCTTCTAACCATCTTACATCTGATCTTGAGCGCTGCGCGTAAGATCAAAGTGTCGATCTTTACTGATGCTAATTAACAAACACTTAACTGTGATCAATGTTCCTAGGATCGAATTAAAAGGAAAATAAGTGAGCTAGCTTTCATATTCTATGCTTTAATAGTGAGAAGCTTTTAGCACATACTAATAACAAAGTTAGACACAAGGAGTGGTCAACATGAAAAAATGGATTTTTCTGTTACTGTTCGCCGTGCCTAGCGTTTGTCTAGCGACTGATCTTCCACCTCTTCCGGGCAAAACATCTTCGTCCCCACACAAACTTTTCATCTCTAGTGAAAACTACCAAGCCGACAGTTTTGATGTTTGGAATATCGATGGCGGCTACGCATACGAGCTGTTTGATTCCGTTGATCTTTATGTTGGTGCTCGCGTTAATAACTCACCCACTCAAAACCAAAGTGGTCTTCTTAGTGGTATCAGCTACCACTTTAATGATCGCGTGACGGTGAAGAGTACGGTTCGTTCTTATAAAGGCGAAACAACAGAAGGCATCCGAGAAGAAGAAAGCAGCCTTGCTGCAGAAGTCTCTAGCCGCGTAAAAATCACTGAAAATCTAGATCTTCACGCCACACTCGACTATCAAGATTGGCAACAAGGCTTCGAAGTTGGATTAGGTTTCCGCTTCTAGAAATCCAACGCCTCTTTCGAGATCAACACCCCATTCCAATCCGCATAGACGTAATGCTTAGGCTGGACGATCTGGTTCTGCATTGTCAGGGTCACATTGACTTCACCCACATCGCGTCTCTCCGTTTTAAACGGACAAGTCCCTAACGCTTGAACACCAATATCCATTTGTGACATCTGCGCCACATCACGAATTGCGCCATAAACAATGATGCCTTCCCAGCCATTTTCAATCCCCAGAATTGCCAGTTGGTCACCAAGCAGCGCTTTTTGGCAAGAGCCGTGGCCATCCACTATCAACACTTTTCCGGTGCCGTTTTCGCTGAGAACTTCGCGTACTTTTGAATTATCGTGGTAGCAGCGCACAGTAACAATTTCGCCATGGAAAGCGGTACGTTGACCGAAGTTCTGCAACGGTAAATTTAGCAAGGTGACTTGGTCTTCAAACTGGTCACAAATGTCTGGTGTTATGTCTCTCATAGTTCCTCCGTGAATTGTCCCACTCAAGCTGGTGCTCAAGTGAGTAATATCCTTTTATACGAGCCGCAGTGTTATCGCGCCTAGCTTGTGCATGACCTCTGGGTTAGCACAAGCAATCAGGTAAAGTTCGTCATCAATGACGTAATAGATGGCATTTTGCTGGTACTGATTCGCCAATGTTATCGCTGCTTTTGGAGTGAGCTCCGCTGCGTAACTCTCCTCAAACCATTCAAAAGCTTGATCGCCTACCGTGACAGGCACGTATTTAACGTGGTTTAATTGTTTTTCGAGCTTATGATTACTTATGCAATTCTCTTCTTTTGACCGTAAATTACTGTAAGGGTTCCAAGCAGTTATCACTGCGTAGCTGGTAACCTTCCATTCGGCATGAAAACGGAAGAAAGATTCTGAATAAGCATTCCATAACGATGCGTCTATGTTCGTATTACTTTTTTCTATCATAACTCTTAAACGATTAATAACAGTTACATTTCATCAATTGATGTAAATCAACAAAGTGAATGGAATTAACATTTGAGCATTGTTAGCATGCTGTTAACAATATAAAATCCGCTCCATATCTTAGGGTGTTTACGTTTCAGGCCCCGTAAATAAAGGGAATCGAAAGGTAAACAAGCCCTATAGAATAAACGTCGCCATCGGATACTGGTGAGTTGGCAAAATTCCAAGGAAGGCGGATAACCGAAAGAAGTGTTTTTTTGATCAACTTGATTTATTATCAAAATCACATTACCTGTATGTTATATTTTTGCCTAGAATTTATTCTATTAGCACAATTTTGTCACAAATTTAGGTACCGCCAATGCAAACCCCGCAGATTCTTATCGTAGAAGATGAGCAAGTAACTCGTAACACTCTTAAGAGTATTTTTGAAGCAGAGGGATACGCTGTTTTTGAAGCCAGTGACGGTGAAGAGATGCACCAAGTGTTGTCTGAAAATTCAATCAACTTGGTAATTATGGACATTAATCTTCCAGGCAAGAATGGTCTTCTTCTAGCACGTGAACTTCGCGAACAGGCGAACATCGCTCTGATGTTCCTAACTGGTCGTGACAATGAAGTAGACAAGATCCTAGGTCTTGAAATCGGTGCTGATGACTACATCACTAAACCATTCAACCCACGTGAATTGACTATCCGTGCTCGCAACCTGCTAAGCCGCTCTATGAGCACTAACGCAGTACAAGAAGAGAAACGCTCGGTAGAAAAATACGAATTCAACGGTTGGGTTCTAGACATCAACAGCCGCTCTCTAGTGAGCCCAGCTGGTGATAGCTACAAACTACCTCGCTCTGAGTTCCGTGCACTACTGCACTTCTGTGAGAACCCAGGCAAGATTCAAACTCGTGCTGATCTTCTTAAGAAGATGACTGGCCGTGAGCTTAAGCCACACGACCGTACTGTAGATGTAACGATTCGTCGTATTCGTAAGCACTTTGAATCTGTATCAGGTACACCTGAAATCATCGCGACAATTCACGGTGAAGGTTACCGCTTCTGTGGCGATCTAGAAGACTAATCCGCCTCAGCATAAACAATAAGGGCTTGCTCTATGAGCAAGCCCTTTTTCTATCTGCCGTTTAGCGGTGTTAGTAAACTTTGTCGATCTTAATGCCTTTCTCAACCAACCAACCTTTCTTGCCTGCATCATCGAGCAGCAGTGCTAAATCAACGCGCTTTTCCATATCCGCTTCAATTTGCCATACGAATGCCACTTCCCACTGATTCTCACTGTGCGTGCGCAGCTCTAGCAAGTCTCCATCGATTTCCCATTCAGAGTCACCCTGCTTAACGATAAGCGAATCAACGGTCAAGTTTGCTGGAAGTTCTTTATCGGCCTTCAAGTACAATGCGCCATGCACATTCTGCTCTTGAACTTCACCAATGGTTGGCATCAGATTTACCCATAAGTTGCTTTTCAACTCAACATTCATCTTGTTCATGGTGATTTGACTGTCTTCTTGCCAATCCACTTGAGGAGCAGAACTACAGCCTGCCAGTAGTGCAATTGCCAATGCTGCCGATGCAAATTTCTTCATGTTATTTCCTCTGTTCCAACCAACTTTTTAATACTTGTATATCGTTTTGATACTCGTTTTTAATTTCTTCTACCCAATCTGATATGTTCTCCCACCATGCAGGCATATCTGGAGACTGCGCTTTCTGTGCAACGCTCTGAATGTGTTTAAGACCAATTGAGCCTGCAGCACCTTTGATTTTGTGCGCTTCAGAGACAATGCCATCTTGGTCTTTGGCCGTCATATTTGAATCAAGCACTTCGATGTAATCTGGCATCATGTCTTCAAACATCTTGATGCTATCGTAAACAGGCTTCACTCCAACGATATCCACGTAAGATTCGAGCATATCTAAATCGAGCAAATGCGTATTAAGCACTGGTGATGGCGTTGGTGCGACTTCTTCAATCACCTCAGGTTCTGCAACCACTTCCTGCTCACTCTCAATACGTTCAACAAAGAACTTATCTATCACGGCTTGCATTGCTTGAACCGCAAGTGGCTTGCTGATGGCATCGTCCATGCCGTTATCTAGGTACTCGCGACGATCTTTCATCACATTCGCAGTGAGAGCCACCAGCGGCGGTAAGTTGTCGTAGTGTTCGCGGTAGTACTTAGCCACATCGAAGCCCGTCATGTCTGGCAATTGGATGTCTAGCAGTGCTAAGTCATATTCATCAGGCACAAAGTTCACTAGCGCCTCTTCACCGGTCATCGCTACGGTAACGGTATGACCTAAGCTCTCAAGTAAGGACTTAGCAACAGTCACGTTAAGTTCGATGTCTTCGACCATAAAGATGTTGAGGTGCACTTTATCGCGCTTAGCATCGATAATTGGCTCTTCTAACTCAACGATAGGTACATGAATCGATACGGTAAAGGTACTACCAAAGCCTTCTTCACTTGCTACCGTAATGTCGCCATCCATCATATTGATCAGTTGCTTAGATACCGCCAAACCAATGCCTGTGCCTACCGCATGCAGGTTGTCTTTGCCTGATTTCACTTGGTAGTACATCGCAAAGATCTTATCGAGCTCTTCGTCTGGAATGCCAATACCGGTGTCTTCCACTTCCATAATGATGGTTGCGTAATCTTCTTCAACATCGGCGCTCACCGTCATCACCACACCACCTTCTTTGGTGAACTTCATGGCGTTGCTGACAAGGTTCCAAATAACCTGACGCAGACGTGTGGCATCCACTTCAATCGCTTTAGGCAATGAACTTAAACGCTCTAGGTCAAAGCGCAGGCCTTTTTGCTCTGCCATTAGTGCTGAGATGCTTTCGATTTCAGCGACGAAGTCTTCAAAGTTCAACGGCGCAGGCAGCAGCTCTAATTTACGACGGTCGAATTTGTCCATGTCGATGATGTCGTTGAAGATGTTGCCCAAAGTAATGGCACTGACGTTGATGGTTTGCATGTGCTTGCGCTGCTCGTCTGTCAGTTGGCTATCAAGCAACATACGGCTCAGGCCAACGATGCCGTTTAATGGCGTACGAAGCTCATGACTGATCGTAGAAATAAACGTGGTTTTATCTCGGCTGGCTTTTTCTAGAGACTCTTCATGGCGTTTACGCTCAGTGATATCACGACCGAAGCCCACTAGACCAAGGTGGCGGCCATCTTTGCTGTAGAACGGTACCTTGCGCAGTTCAAAGTAATGCTTACGTCCATCTGGGTATTCGAGCCATTGCTCGTAAGTAATCGCTTGATTGTCGGCAAAGACTTTTTGGTCAGTATCGACGATGTGTTCAGCCACTTCTTTGCTGTAGACATCCCACGGGCTCAAGCCGACTAACTGGTGCTCTTTCTTGCCAGTTAGCTCTTCCATTGCGCGGTTACAACCAGAGAAAACACCATCAGCGTTACGGTAGTAAATCAAGTCTGGAGAGGCGTCGATAAAAGAACGTAATAGTGCGGTACGCTCGGCAAGCTCTAGCTGAGTGCGTTCGCGTTGAAAGACTTCATTCTCGAGGTCTTGCATCGCTTCTTCGCGTGCTTCTTCTGCTTTAATACGCTCTTCAATCTCTTGGTTGAGCTTTTCAATGTTCTGCTGCAGTTGAAAGTTCAACTCTTGGTCACGCGAGCGCATGTCTTTCAGTTTGGAGACTAGCTTCGTCAACCTTTGACGTGACTCTTCTAGTTGATCGACAACCACTGATAAGAAATAAACGGCCCAGGGCGTGATGAGAAGACCAAAGAACACCGAACGAACGATATCGATGTCATCGACATTGCCTTTGAGCGCGAGGGTAATACCCACTTGCACCACGACAGCTAAGGCGACCAGCGCAAGCGCCAGTAATATCGAGAAACGGACAATCCCCAGCTTAACCAAAAGGTCAACGTAATACTGGGCGAGATTTTTCATGGGCTTCATTCACTACTCCATGGAACAAGCTAGATACCGAGCCCTGATGATTGGAAAAGTAAAACCGCAAAGAAACGGTGTCTCTACGGTTTAAATGTTTGAAATACACACAGATGAAATAGCGATGCTTCAGGGCTCTTCAACGCCTCATACTATGTAGTTGCAGTTTAGCGTGTTTAATACGGTGATTTAAACCGCCTGCTCTCAACTTAGAGCAAGCGGTCACAAAGCGTTAGTAAGAACTTGGGTGAAGATGGGTTCGATCTCGACCATCTGCCTTCGCTTGGTAAAGCGCGCTGTCAGCCATGGCGACGCCCATTTCAGGTTCATCACCGTGATGAGGGACATAAGAAACGAAGCCAATACTGACCGTCAGTCGATTTGAAACACTCGAACAACCATGCTCAATTGCCAGCTCGTGAATTTGCTCGTGAATACGCTGGGCGACTTTATGCGCCCCCTCAGTAGTTGTATTTGGCAAGATAAAAGCAAACTCTTCTCCGCCGTATCGAGCTACGCAATCGGAGGAGCGACTCACCACTTGTTGGAATACCGCTGCCACTTTGACGAGGGCTTCATCACCTTGTTGGTGACCATAACAGTCGTTGTAATCTTTGAAGAAATCGATATCACATAACATGATTGTCAGTGGTAACTTCTCACGAATGTGGTGATACCAAAGGGTATGAAGCTGCTCATCAAAACGACGACGGTTAGCCACTTTAGTAAGGCTGTCAGAAAAACTCAGTTTCTCTAGCTCAAGGTTCGCCTCTTCGAGCTTCTGCTCAGCAAGATAACGCTCCGAGATATCACGAGCCATAATCAACACGCCATTAGTGCCGGACGCTTTATCTTTGAACGGCGATTTCACCACATCAAACCATGTGTAGTAGCCATCGCTGCTGCTCACTTTATCGATGTAGCGTATAGGCTGAGTTTGCTTCAAAGCTTGCAAATCACTTGCTTCTAAGCGGATGTAGATATCTTCAGGAATAACGTCTTGTAGGCGCTTACCAATAAGGTCGCTCACATCAGGAATCCCGAGTGCATTAACGAATGGTTTATTACAAGCTTGATAAACCATGTTCTCATTGAAGATACCAATAGAATCAGGACTGGCGTCCAAAATCGTTTGTAGGATCGTATCACGCTGAGCCAATGCAACCTCGGTGTCTTTACGACGCTCCATTTCATCACGAAGGTTTTGTTGCATCTTGTGCCATTCCGTCACGTCATGACTGATGGATAGCGTGCCGATCATCTCACCGGCTTGCGAAACCAGCGAGCTTTGGTTCACTTCAAGCAAACAACTTCGACCTTGAGGATCGGTTGTCCAACGGCGTTCACTTTTACGAGTCGCGATTGGGCGAGCTTTTGACGTACACGCTTCTTCTCTACGTCCTTCCCAAAACAGATCAAATGCGCGGTTGGTCGTTAATACTTTACCTTGTTGATCTTGCAAACAGATCAGCTCAGACAGAGAGTCGATAGCAGAGCGAGCTATGCCCAGTTGTTCAAGCTCTTGCTGGTGTTCTGTATGAGTCACTTGATGTGGGTGAGCATACACAATCCAAACTCGGTGACCGCGAAGCAAACTCTTTCGACCCGACAACTCAACTTTGATGCTCTCTGTCTCGGACAATCGCCAGCCGAACAATTGCTGACGGAAGTGTCGACTAGAAAAGCTATCAAGTAGTGTTACCAGTTCTTCAGTATGAAAGGAAGCAGGATAAAGAAAGCCAGAACCTAATGAACGAATACCAAGTAATTGCATGGCTGAGTCATTAGAAAGCAATAACTGTCCGTGACTAGCATCGATCACTAGTACGGGATAAGGAGAGTCAGTAACCAGCTGTTTCAAGCCGGACTGGAAGCGTATATAGGTCAGTGTGACGGCGATTACGCATACCACAGAGAGCAGGACCACAAATCCGTAGTCGCCCTGCCCATCCCAGAGCCAATTGAGTAACTGATCCATTTTTCCGACCTTTAAAGCAAATCGGGAGAAATATAACAGTTCTTAATCGATCATTCCGCTTTTAATTCTGGTTTGCTATAGATGAAAGCATCGCCGGTTAAGCTACCTTGTGCGCCATCTTTATCTAATGCACGACCAATTTCAGTCATCGCCAACCAACGGTTCTCACACCATAATGGCGATAATAAGGTTGGACGACGCGCAGCAGAAGAAACACGGTGGTAGATCACCTCTTTTGGTGTCATGCGGATCAATTCACTGGCAGTTGCGACGTAAGTTTCTAACTCAGGAGCTTCCAACCTTCCGGCACGCCATGCTTTTGCCATGGTGCTACCTTCAACAATGTGCAATCCGTGAAGCTTAATGCCATCAGTGCCAACTTCGAGCACTTTACGCATCGTTTCAATGTTGTCGTCGCGAGTTTCTTTCGGCAAACCAACGATCAGATGGGTACAAACTTTAATACCCAGAGCACGAGCGCGTTTTGTGATTTCTGCATAGCACTCAAAATCATGACCACGGTTGATACGCTTGAGGGTGTCATTGTTGGCTGTTTGAAGACCAAGCTCTAGCCAAATCTCATAGCCTTGATTCACATAGTCAGACAGTAAATCCAGTACTGCATCAGGAACGCAATCTGGACGAGTGCCCACACAAAGGCCGACGATATCAGCAGCCTTGAGGGCTTCTTCGTACATGTTTTTGAGGACTTGTACTTCTGCATAGGTACTAGTGTACGCCTGAAAATATGCCAGATACTTCTTCGCTCGATGGATCTCTCCCGCGCGATCTTTCAGTTGATCGTGGATGCTTTTGATCTGTACTTCTTCGTCAGCAAACGAAGCCACATTACAGAATGTACAACCACCTCGGCCAATCGTGCCGTCGCGGTTTGGGCAACTAAAGCCACCATGTAAAGTCAGCTTATGGACTTTTTCGCCGTAACGACGCTGAAGGTCTTGGCCTAATGTGTTGACCAACTCATGTAACTGCATAGATTCTCACCAATAGTAAACCGTAATAAATCTCACTACGATTTATGTAACTAAATTACATCCCTGCAAGAAAAAACAAATAATTCTAGTCAATTCAAACAAACAGGTAGCGGTGTGAAATCAATAAAACTGCATAAAACCAACTTAAAACCTGCAATGTTGCGCAAATGTTAAACAAAAAGTGAATATTTAAACGAAAAAATTGGGTCACAAAAGCGACTTTTCGTTGCATTCTCAAGTCACAAAATTGTAGGATACTTACACAACCCCGTCGTTTTTGTGACTTTTATTACAACATCAACTGCGGGAATTGTCGGCGATACCCCGCTCCCACCTATATAAGTCACTAAATTGTGGCAATAAATAAAGGGATATCACCAAGGATTGTTTTTCTCGCAAAATTTTTCCTGCGAGATACGGAAAGGAATCAAGACTGGTCAACCTCGGCCAGTGGCGAATCATAAATATAAAGGACAAGACGCAAAGAGCGCACCTAAGGCAGTCGAGATCTGTCCGGGATTCTTGCGTCGACATTGAACTGGAAGGATGTATCTATGGTAGATAGAGAGCAAAATTCACAGGGTCTGTACACTCCGGAGCTGGAGCATGACGCTTGTGGTATCGGTTTTGTTGCTCACCTTAAAAACCGTAAATCTCATGAAGTAGTGACTCAAGCATTGGATATGCTGGCTCGCATGGAACACCGTGGTGGTCAAGGTTGTGACCCATGCAGCGGTGATGGTGCGGGTATCTTGCTACAAAAACCTCATGAATTCCTATTAGAAGAAGCCGTTAAGTTAGGCATTAAACTGCCTTCGTTTGAAAAGTATGGTGTTGGTGTTGTTCTTTTCCCGAAAGACGAATACAAACGCGAACAGTGCCGTGACATTCTAGAACGTAACGCACAGCGTCTAGATCTTGAAGTTATCGGCTACCGTGTATTGCCAACCGATAACTCGATGATCGGTGCAGACCCACTAAGCACAGAACCTCAGTTTGAGCATGTGTTTATCTCTGGTGGCCCTGGCATCACACCTGAAGAGCTAGAGCGCAAACTGTACGTACTTCGTAACTACACTGTACGTGTTTGCCTAGAAAGCGTTTCGAACATTGGTGACGACTTCTACATTAACTCCATGTCTTACAAGACATTGGTGTACAAAGGTCAGTTAACGACCGAGCAAGTACCTCAGTACTTCCTTGATCTGCAAAACCCGACCATGGTGACTGCACTAGCACTTGTACACTCTCGTTTCTCTACCAATACCTTCCCGAAATGGCGTCTTGCACAGCCTTTCCGTTACATTGCCCACAACGGTGAAATCAATACAGTTCGCGGTAACTTGAACTGGATGAAAGCCCGTGAAGCAATTCTAGAATCAGACCTGTTTACTCAGGCTGAAATCGACATGCTTCTTCCAATCTGTCAGGAAGGCAGCTCGGATTCATCTAACTTTGACATGGCACTTGAGCTCCTAGTTCTTTCTGGTCGCAGCCTGCCACATGCATTGATGATGATGATCCCGGAAGCATGGCAAGAAAACAAAAACATGGATCCTAAGCGTCGCGCGTTCTATCAGTACCACGCGAACATCATGGAACCATGGGATGGTCCTGCTTCAGTATGTTTTACTGATGGTGTTCAAGTTGGTGCGACACTAGACCGTAACGGTCTGCGCCCTTCTCGCTACACAGTGACCAAGGATAACTTCCTAGTGATGGCATCAGAGTCTGGTGTTGTGGATATTGAACCAGAGAACGTTGAGTTCCGTGGTCGTCTACAGCCAGGTCGTATCTTCGTTGCAGACCTAGAGCAAGGTCGCATCATCTCTGATGAAGAAGTGAAAGACACTATTGCAACGGCGCAGCCTTACGAGAAGTGGGTAGAAGAAAACCTACTGAGCTTGAAGAAGCTGCCAGATGCGAGCAACCAGTTCAGCCAGCCTTCTCCAGAACGTTTGCTTCACCGTCAACAAGCTTTCGGTGTGAGCACTGAAGAAGTGAACGAAATCATCGTTCCAATGGCGAATGATGCGAAAGAACCATTGTCAGCAATGGGTGCCGACTGGCCTCTTGCGGTTCTATCTCATCAGTCTCAGCATCTTTCAAACTACTTCAAGCAGCTGTTTGCACAGGTAACTAACCCACCGATCGACCCGATCCGTGAGCGTATGGTTATGTCGCTGAACACTTACTTGGGTAAAGACCAAAACCTTCTGACTGAAACACCACTTCACTGTCAGAAAGTTGAATTGGAATCGCCTGTTCTAGCGAACTCTGAGCTTGAGAAATTGCGTGCGATCGATAACGAGCACCTACAAGCGAAGACGCTGGATATCGTATTCCAAGCTAATGAAGATCAAGGCAAGCTTGAGCGCGCACTAAAACGTATTTGCCAATACGCAGAAGACGCGGTTATCGATGGTTACTCAATCATCCTACTAACTGACCGTGCAGTGAACTCAAACCACGCGGCGATTCCAGCAATGCTGGCAGTTGGCGCAGTACACCACCACTTGATCCGTAAAGGTCTACGTGCAAAGTGTGACATCGTGGTTGAAACCGGTGATGCGCGTGAAACGCACCACTTTGCAACACTACTTGGTTACGGTGCAAACGCGGTTAACCCATACCTAGTTATTGAAACCATCATTGAGCTTCAACGTACCAAGAAGTTGGATCCAGAAGCGAACCCTCGCGATCTGTTCAACAACTACCGTAAAGCGATCAATGGCGGTCTTCTGAAGATCTTCTCGAAGATGGGTATCTCTACGCTACAGTCGTACCACGGTGCGCAAATCTTCGAAGCGTTGGGTATCCACAAATCAGTGGTAGACAAATACTTCACAGGTACAGTTTCTCGTATCCAAGGTCTCACCCTTGATGATATCGCCAAAGAAGTGCTGATCCGTCACCGCATCGGTTACCCACAACGCGAAATCCCAATTCAAATGCTGGATGTTGGTGGTGTTTACCAATGGAAACAGCGTGGTGAGAAGCACCTATTCAACCCAGAAACCATTTCTCTACTGCAAGAGTCTACGCGCAACAAGAACTACGATCAGTTCAAGCAATACGCGACTGCTGTAGATAAGCAAGGTGACAACGCGGTAACTCTGCGTAGCCAACTTGAGTTCATTAAGAACCCTGCCGGCTCTATCTCTATCGATGAAGTCGAGCCAATTGAAAGCATCGTGAAACGCTTCGCGACCGGTGCAATGTCATTCGGTTCTATTTCTTACGAAGCACACTCCACACTGGCTGTTGCGATGAACCGCCTTGGCGCGAAATCGAACTCTGGTGAAGGTGGTGAAGACCCAATGCGTTTCGAACGCAAAGAGAACGGCGATTGGGAACGCTCTGCAATCAAGCAGGTGGCTTCAGGTCGTTTCGGCGTAACCTCTTACTACCTAACTAACGCTGAAGAGCTACAAATCAAAATGGCTCAAGGTGCGAAGCCAGGTGAAGGTGGTCAGCTACCAGGCGATAAAGTAGATGATTGGATCGGTGCAACACGTCACTCTACTCCGGGCGTTGGCCTTATCTCGCCACCGCCACACCACGATATCTACTCAATCGAAGATTTGGCTCAGCTGATCTACGACTTGAAGAATGCGAACCGCGCGGGCCGTGTAAACGTGAAGCTGGTATCAGAAGCAGGCGTAGGTACGATCGCTTCTGGTGTAGCGAAAGCGAAAGCGGACGTTGTACTAATCGCAGGTTTTGATGGTGGTACTGGTGCATCCCCAATGTCTTCAATCCGTCATACCGGTCTTCCTTGGGAACTTGGCTTGGCAGAAACGCACCAAACGCTACTGAAGAACGGTCTACGTAACCGTATCGTGGTTCAAGCGGATGGTCAGATGAAGACACCTCGCGACCTTGCAGTGGCAACACTACTTGGTGCAGAAGAATGGGGCGTGGCAACCGCAGCATTGGTGGTTGAAGGTTGTATCATGATGCGTAAGTGTCATAAGAACACCTGTCCTGTTGGTATCGCAACTCAAAACAAGACGCTTCGTGAGCGCTTTGATGGTCGCGTAGAAGACGTCGTAACCTTCTTCCAATACATGGCACAAGGTCTACGTGAAATCATGGCTGAACTTGGTTTCCGTACTATCGATGAGATGGTCGGTCAAGGTCAGAAACTGAAGATTCGCCAAGACGTTTCTCACTGGAAATACAAGAACCTAGATCTGTCTCCTGTTCTTCACGTTGAGCAACCACGCGAAGCTGATGGTGTATTCAACCAAGCTCAGCAGAACCACAACCTAGAAGAAGTGCTAGACCGCAAGCTGATTCAAGCAGCGATTCCTGCACTCGAGAAAGGCGAAGCGGTGAATGCCGAATTCCCTATCGTCAACACAGACCGCTCTGCAGGTACCATGTTGTCGAACGAAATCTCGAAAGTGTACAAAGATGCAGGTCTACCTCAGCCAATGAACGTGAAGTTCAAAGGCTCTGCGGGTCAGTCATTCGGTGCATTCCTCGCTAAGGGCGTGAAGTTCGAAGTGGAAGGCGACGCGAACGACTACTGGGGTAAAGGCTTATCTGGCGGTACGTTAGTACTTTACCCAGATGCGAAATCAAGCATTGTCGCAGAAGACAACATCGTGGTTGGTAACGTGTGTTTCTACGGTGCAACTTCGGGTGAGTCTTTCATTCGCGGTATGGCAGGCGAACGTTTCTGTGTTCGTAACTCAGGCGCGAAAGTAGTAGTAGAAGGCGTCGGTGACCATGGTTGTGAATACATGACTGGCGGTGCAGCAATTATCCTTGGTTCAACAGGTCGTAACTTTGCCGCAGGTATGAGTGGCGGCGTGGCTTACGTCTGGGATAAATCAGGTGACTTTGAGTCAAAACTGAACCCAGAGCTAGTAGACCTAGACCCAATCGAGCAAGAAGACAGAGATCTATTACTCGACATGCTAACTAAGCATGTTCAATTCACAGGAAGTGAAGTCGCTCAGTCTTTCCTAGACAACTTTGAAGCAAGCCTAGCCTCTATGGTTAAGGTAATGCCGCGTGACTACAAAGCGGTTCTTCAAAAGCGTAAAGCTGAAGCACAGTCTCAAGGAAACGAAACTCAAGTGGAGGCCGTATAATGGGTAAGCCTACTGGATTTTTAGAGCATGGTCGTGAACTACCACAGAAGATCGACCCAGCTGAACGCATCAAGAACAACAAAGAGTTCGTTCTGAACGAGGAGTTTGGTGACAAGATCAATACTCAGGCTTCTCGTTGTATGGATTGTGGTGTGCCGTTTTGTCATAACGGCTGCCCTATCGGTAACATCATCCCAGAGTTTAACGATGCGGTTTATCGTGATAGCTGGGAAGAAGCATGGAACATTCTAAGCTCAACCAATAACTTCCCAGAGTTTACTGGTCGTGTTTGCCCTGCTCCATGTGAAAGTGCTTGTGTACTTGGCATCAACCAAGACCCAATCACTATCTGTAATATCGAGAAAACCATCGTAGAAACAGCGTATCGTGAAGGGTACGCCAAACCAAAAACCCCACGTTCTCGCACTGGCAAAACCGTTGCGATCATCGGTTCAGGTCCTGCTGGCCTTGCGGCTGCTGAGCAGCTAAACAGCGCCGGTCATACTGTGACGGTATTCGAGCGAGACGAGAAAGTAGGCGGTCTGCTACGTTTTGGTATCCCAGATTTCAAACTGGGTATGGATGTGATTGATCGTAAGATCAACCTAATGGCAGAAGCGGGTATTGAATTCAAAGTTAACCAACATGTTGGTGTTGATGTGAATGCTCAGCAGCTGCGTCAAGAATTCGATGTGGTTCTACTAACGGGTGGTTCAACCGTTCCTCGTGATTTGCCAGTTCCGGGTCGTGAACTAAAAGGCGTTCACTTCGCAATGGAATTCCTAGGTCAAAACAACCGCCGTGCCAACAATATGGATCTTAAGGGTGAAGAACTTCACGCCGCGGATAAACATGTTGTCGTTATCGGTGGTGGTGATACGGGTTCTGACTGTGTAGGTACATCAAACCGCCACGGTGCAGCAAGCATCACTCAGGTTGAAATCATGCCGATTCCACCAGAGAAGCGCCCTTCTAATATGCCATGGCCACAGTACCCAATGATCCTACGAACGTCGACGTCTCATGAAGAAGGTGTTGATCGTCACTGGAACATCCTAACCAAAGAGTTCATCGGCAATGACAAAGGTGAAGTTACAGGCCTTCGTTTAGCTGATATCGTTTGGCAAGATGCGAAACCAGGCGAGCGTCCAAGCTTCAAAGAAGTAGAAGGTAGCGAACGTGTGATCCCATGTGATATGGCATTCCTAGCGATGGGCTTCCTGCACCCAGAACCAACAGGTGTGCTTGCTCAATTGGATATCGCGCTAGATGATCGCGGTAACGTAGCAACTCAAGGTTTTGCTACTAACCAAGAAGGCGTATTTGCTGCTGGTGATATGCGAACAGGCCAATCTTTGGTGGTTCGTTGTATCAATGAAGGCCGCGAATGTGCCCGTGCTATCGATGATTACCTAATGGGTGGCACGAACCTAGAAGCAAAAGCAGATTCACTGATGCTTTCTGCTTAAAGGGAGTACGCTCACTTCCTCTTTTCGAGGCATAAACCCAGCCATCAGTACTATCGATGGCTGGTCGTCAGGAAAGAAAACAGTTCCTTCCAATCTTTTTATTTTGACCAGCATTTTGTGCTGGTCTTTTTTATTCCCGTCAGAACCAAATGTTACTTTTTTGTAACAATCACTTTTCTATCTCACTGTTTTTCTTGAACTATTTCAGCCAATTAAATGGTAAATCGCATATTCACGCGATGATTCACTAATAACTTGACCTTTTTTACAATAAGCTATAGCTTGTGAAGTTGGTGAAAATAAAACACACAATTTTTGTTAAGATATTTGACGAATTTTATTGAATAGATATACATAAAACTTAGAAAGTGACGCATAGTTAGTCATCATTATCAACTTGAGCAGTGTTGATATATCTGTCGGGATGACAGATAAGCAAAGGGAGAATTGCAATGGCTCTTTATGATCCAAGTCTTGAGAAAGACAACTGTGGATTTGGCTTAATCGCGCACATGGAAGGCGAGCAAAGTCACAAGCTGGTACGTACAGCAATTTCTGCACTTGATCGAATGACCCACCGTGGTGGTATCGCCGCCGATGGTAAAACCGGTGATGGTTGTGGTCTTCTTCTACAAAAGCCCGATTCCTATTTACGCCTTATCGCTGAAGAAAATGGCTTCAACCTTGGCAAGCAATACGCCGTAGGGATGATTTTCTTCAACCAAGACCCGGTGAAAGCTCAACTCGCCAAAGACATCATCAACAAAGAGCTCGCACAAGAGACTTTGACGGTAGCAGGGTGGCGTGAAGTACCAACCAATTCAGAAGTACTCGGCTCAATCGCCGCCGATTCACTTCCAGACATTCAACAAGTCTTTATCTCTGCTCCGGCAGGTTGGCGCGAGCGTGACATTGAGCGTCGTCTCTACATCGCACGCCGTCGCATCGAGAAACAAATTACTGAAGATCCTGATTTCTACATCTGTAGCTTGTCGACACAAGTTTTGGTGTACAAAGGCTTGTGCATGCCTGCGGACTTACCGCGCTTCTATCTTGATCTTGCTGATCTACGCATGGAATCAGCTATCTGCCTTTTCCACCAGCGTTTTTCTACCAACACTCAACCGCGTTGGCCATTAGCTCAACCGTTCCGTTACCTTGCTCATAATGGTGAGATCAACACCATTGAAGGTAACCGCCAATGGGCACGAGCGCGAGCTTACAAGTTCTCGTCACCACTGCTGCCAGACCTACAAACCGCAGCACCGTTTGTGAACGAGACAGGTTCAGATTCTTCCAGCTTAGATAATATGTTGGATCTATTCCTTTCTGGCGGTATGGATATCTTCCGTGCCATGCGCATGCTTGTGCCACCAGCATGGCAAAACCACCCAGACATGGACCCGGATCTGCGAGCGTTTTACGACTTCAATTCTAAGCACATGGAACCATGGGATGGTCCGGCAGGTATCGTATTGTCTGACGGCCGTTACGCTGCCTGTAACCTAGATCGAAATGGTCTGCGTCCTGCACGTTATGTGATTACCAAGGACAAATTTATCACCCTAGCATCAGAGGTAGGGATTTGGGACTACGCTCCCGATGAAGTTGCCGAGAAAGGCCGTGTTGGTCCGGGTGAGCTGCTGGTTGTCGATACTCGTAAAGGGAAGCTTTGGCAGTCTAGCGAGATCGATAACGATCTGAAATCCCGCCACCCTTACCGCGAATGGATGGAAAACAACGTTCGCAAACTCACTCCTTTTGCTCAGCTACCTGAAGATCAAGTGGGTGAGCGCAGCTTTGATGAAGACTTACTCAAGACTTATCAAAAGCAATTCGCCATGAGCAATGAAGAAGTCGATCAAGTACTGCGTGTCCTTGGTGATATGGGACAAGAAGCGGTCGGCTCCATGGGTGATGACACCCCGATGGCCGTTCTGTCCTCGAAAGAGCGCTTGGTAACTGATTACTTCCGGCAAAAGTTTGCTCAGGTAACTAACCCGCCAATTGATCCATTGCGTGAAAAACACGTTATGTCACTGGCGACCAGTATTGGTCAGGAGATGAACGTCTTCTGTGAAACCGATGGCCACGCCTACCGAGTGACCTTCGATTCACCAGTACTACTTTACTCAGACATGCAGCAATTGCTTGAGCTTGGTGACGATCACTACCGTAATACCATTCTCGATATCAATTACGATCCACAACAAAAAAATCTCAAACAAGCCATTGATGATCTGTGTGAACAAGCAGAACAGGTCGTACGTGAAGGCACGGTTCTAGTCGTGCTTTCAGATCGCGCTTTAGTCAAAGGCAAACTGCCAATTCCTGCAGCAATGGCAGTCGGTGCGGTTCAAACTCGCTTGATCGATGCCAACTTACGTTGTGATGCCAACATTGTTGTTGAGACCGCAACAGCTCGTGACCCACACCAATTTGCCGTCTTGCTTGGCTTTGGTGCTACTGCGGTTTATCCATACCTTGCTTATGAAGCACTAGGTAAGCTGATTGATGATAAAGCGCTAGAAAAAGACTATCGCGATGTGATGCAAAACTACCAATACGGCATCAACAAGGGTCTGTACAAGATCATGTCGAAAATGGGGATTTCTACTATCGCTTCTTACCGCTGCTCGCAACTGTTTGAAGCGGTTGGCTTGAGCCAAGAAGTCGTCGACTTATGCTTTAAAGGCGTGACGACTCGTATTGAAGGCGCGAACTTCGACGACTTCCAACAAGATTTGTACAACCTTTCTCGTAAAGCTTGGGCGAAACGTAAAGCTATCGAGCATGGCGGCTTATTGAAATACGTCCACGGTGGTGAATATCACGCCTACAACCCAGACGTGGTTGGCACACTGCAAACTGCGGTGAAATCAGGCGAAAGCAACGATTATCAGAGCTTTGCTAAACAGGTGAACCAACGCCCTGTTGCCATGCTGCGTGACTTAATGGCGCTGAAAAAATCAGACACCCCACTACCACTTGAGCAAATCGAGCCAAGCACAGAGCTATTCAAGCGTTTTGACTCGGCGGCGATGTCCATTGGTGCACTTAGCCCAGAAGCGCACGAAGCACTTGCAACAGCGATGAACCGTCTTGGAGGTTACTCTAACTCAGGTGAAGGTGGTGAAGATCCACGTCGCTTCGGTACAGAGCGTAACTCGCGCATCAAGCAGATTGCTTCCGGGCGATTTGGTGTCACGCCTCACTACCTTACCAATGCAGACGTACTGCAAATCAAGGTGGCACAGGGTGCGAAGCCAGGTGAAGGTGGCCAGTTACCGGGGCACAAAGTCACCGCAGAAATCGCAAAACTGCGTTATTCGGTACAGGGTGTGACTCTGATTTCCCCTCCTCCGCACCACGATATTTATTCGATTGAAGATTTAGCCCAGCTGATCTTCGACCTAAAACAAGTCAATCCAAATGCGCTGGTTTCGGTGAAGTTAGTTTCTGAACCAGGCGTAGGCACCATCGCAACAGGTGTCGCGAAAGCCTACGCTGATCTTATTACCATCTCGGGTTACGACGGCGGTACCGCAGCAAGCCCATTAACCTCAGTGAAATACGCAGGTAGCCCTTGGGAATTGGGACTGGCAGAAACCCAACAAGCACTGGTTGCTAATGGTCTACGTCATAAGATTCGCCTGCAAGTAGATGGCGGTCTAAAGACTGGCCTAGACGTGGTGAAAGCGGCGATTCTCGGTGCAGAAAGCTTCGGTTTTGGTACTGCGCCGATGGTGGCAATGGGTTGTAAGTTCCTACGTATTTGTCACCTCAACAACTGTGCGACTGGCGTTGCAACTCAAGATGAGACACTACGTAAAGAGTACTTCAAAGGTCTACCAGAAATGGTGATGAACTATTTCATTGGTCTGGCGGACGAAGTACGTGGATTACTTGCTGAACTTGGTGTTGAAAAACTAACTGACTTGATTGGTCGTACCGATTTGTTGGAAGCCGTTGAAGGTATGACAGCAAAACAAACCAAGCTGGATTTGTCGAATATCCTTGAAGCACCAACCTCTCCAGAAGGACACCCTCTTTACTGGACACAGCCAAACACACCATTTGATAAAGCAGAGCTAAACAACAAGATCATCGAAGACGCACTACAAGCGGTTGAAAAACGTCAATCTGCTAGCTTCTTCTACAACGTGATCAACACCGACCGATCTGTGGGTGCTCGCCTATCAGGTGAAATCGCTCAGCGCTACGGCAACCAAGGCATGGCGGCAACGCCAATCAAACTGCACTTGGATGGCACTGCAGGCCAGTCATTTGGCGTTTGGAACGCGGGTGGCGTAGAGCTTTACCTGACCGGGGATGCCAACGACTACGTAGGTAAAGGCATGGCTGGCGGTAAGGTGGTTATCAAACCTCACCTTGGCACTGCATTTAAGTGTAATGAAGCGACCATCATTGGTAACACCTGTCTGTACGGTGCGACCGGCGGTAAGCTGTTTGCGGCGGGTAAAGCAGGTGAGCGTTTCGGCGTACGTAACTCAGGTACGATTGCTGTCATTGAAGGCGCTGGCGATAACGCTTGTGAGTACATGACTGGCGGTATTGTTGCCATTCTTGGCGCGACAGGCGTGAACTTTGGCGCAGGCATGACTGGCGGTTTTGCTTACGTATTGGATGAGAACCAAGACTTCCAAGGTCGCGTGAACAATGAGTCTGTTGAAGCGATTTCTCTGTCGGATCTCTACATCCACCAAGAGCACTTACGTGGATTGATTGCCGAACATCTTGAAGAAACCGGCTCTAGCCACGCAGAAGATATCTTGGCGAACTTTGATGAATGGATTCCAAAGTTCTACTTGGTGAAACCACAAGCGGCGGACTTGCGCACGCTACTTGGCCACCAGAGTCGCAGTGCCGCAGAACTGCGCGTTCAAGCCCAGTAATCATGGAGGATGTTTGAATCATGAGTCAGAACGTTTATCAATTTATCGATGTTCAACGCGTAGATCCTGCGAAGAAGCCTATCAAAGTTCGTAAGATCGAGTTCGTTGAAATCTATGAACCGTTTACCAAACAACAAGCGACTGCGCAGGCGGATCGCTGCTTGGATTGTGGTAACCCATATTGTGAATGGAAGTGCCCAGTCCACAACTACATTCCTCAATGGCTAAAGTTAGCCAATGAAGGTCGTATCCTTGAGGCCGTTGAGCTATCGCACCAAACTAACAGCTTGCCTGAAGTTTGTGGCCGAGTATGTCCACAAGATCGTCTGTGTGAAGGCTCTTGTACTCTCAATGAGGACTTTGGCGCTGTCACCATAGGTAATGTTGAAAAATACATTACCGACAAAGCCTTTGAAATGGGCTGGAAACCTGACATGTCTAAGGTGGAGTGGACCGATAAAAAGGTTGCCATCATTGGTGCAGGCCCAGCAGGCTTGGCTGCCGCTGATATCCTAGTGCGCAATGGAGTGAAACCTGTCGTATTTGACCGCTATCCTGAAATTGGAGGCCTACTGACCTTCGGTATCCCTTCGTTCAAGCTTGAAAAAGGCGTGATGGAAAACCGCCGCCGCGTCTTCACCGAGATGGGCGTAGAGTTCCAGATGAATGTCGAAGTAGGTAAAGATGTGCAGATGCAAGAGCTACTTGATGAGTACGATGCCGTCTTTTTAGGTGTTGGTACTTACAAGTACATGCGTGCGGGACTAGAAAATGAAGGTGCGCCGGGTGTCTACGATGCTCTGCCATTCTTGATTTCAAATACTTACAAGGTCATGGGCTTGGAGCACGACAAACCTTTTATCGACATGGCAAAACAACGCGTCGTTGTACTCGGTGGTGGTGATACCGCAATGGACTGTGTTCGTACCTCAATCCGCCAAGGCGCATCAAACGTGGTATGTGCTTACCGTCGTGATGAAGCCAATATGCCTGGCTCTCGACGCGAGGTGAAAAACGCTAAGGAAGAAGGCGTGAAGTTCATGTTCAACCTTCAGCCTTTAGGAATTGAAGTGGATGCGTCAGGCAAAGTCTCAGGGGTCAAAGTGGTGAAAACTGCCCTTGGTGAGCCTGATGAAGCGGGTCGTCGCCGTCCAGAACCAGTAGAAGGCAGCGAGCACGTTTTACCAGCAGACGTCGTTATCATGGCGTTTGGTTTCCAGCCACACAAAATGGACTGGCTAGCTCCGTTTGATGTCGACTTGGACCAATGGGGCCGTATCAAAGCTCCTGCGAAACAAGAGTTCCAATTCCAGACCAGCAACAAAAAGATCTTCGCTGGTGGCGATGCGGTACGAGGCTCAGATCTGGTTGTGACCGCGATTGATGAAGGTCGAAAAGCCGCAGAGGGTATTCTCGATTACCTTGAAGTTTAATCACTGTTAACGTCTCAAAAAGGATCCTACTATTGGATCCTTTTTTCTTTTATTACATATAATTAAATTCCTAAGATAAGGGATAAAACCAATGAAAAAAGCCGCTCTCCTTTCCATTACTTTGCTCGGCTTAACCGCTTGTAGCCAAGGAGTCACAACCATGACTGATCGTTCTCAATCACCTTGTGGTGACAAACCAAACTGTGTCTCCACCCAAGACACGCGTGAAGAATACAACCTCACGCCATTCACCCTAACCGAACCCACGAACATCGATGCAATTGAGCAAGTGGCGCTTGAACTGCCAGGCGCGAAGACAGCCGTTAAAGAAGACAATTACCTACGTATCGAATGCACATCTAAAATAATGCGCTTTGTGGACGATTTAGAGCTTAAAATCGAAGGCGACCAGCTCATTGTTCGTTCTGAGTCTCGCGTTGGCTATTCAGACTTTGGCGTGAACCGTAAGCGTGCCGAACAATTACGTTCACTGTTGGCGAATGCTGAGTTAATCAAATAACGACCACATATTGGTGCAGAGTGGTATACTCTCGCCAACTTAAATTTTTATCGAAAGAGAGTGTTATGAAAGTTGGTATCATCGGTGCGATGGAACAAGAAGTCACCATCCTGAAAGAAGCAATGACAAACTGCCAAACAGTAAGCAAAGCAGGTTGTACGTTTTTCTCTGGTCAGATTAACGACGTTGATGTGGTACTGCTTCAATCTGGCATCGGTAAAGTAGCGGCTGCAGTAGGCACAACTATTCTGCTAGACGAGTACCAACCAGATGTGGTTATCAACACTGGCTCTGCGGGTGGCTTCGATTCAAGCCTAAACCTAGGCGACGTTGTAATCTCAACAGAAGTTCGTCACCACGATGCAGACGTAACTGCGTTTGGCTACGAAATGGGTCAAATGGCAGGCCAACCAGCGGCATTCAAAGCGGATGAGAAGTTAATGGACCTTGCTGAAAAAGCACTGGCTCAGATGGAAAACACTCACGCCGTTCGCGGCCTTATCTGTACTGGTGATGCTTTTGTTTGCACAGCAGAACGCCAAGAGTTTATCCGTAAACACTTCCCTTCAGTTATCGCTGTAGAAATGGAAGCATCTGCTATCGCTCAAACTTGCCACCAATTCAACACTCCGTTTGTTGTTGTTCGTGCTATCTCTGACGTAGCAGACAAAGAATCACCAATGAGCTTCGAAGAGTTCCTACCGCTAGCAGCGAAAAGCTCTTCAGAAATGGTATGCAAAATGTTGGAACTGACTAAGTAAGTCCCCAGAATTTCATGGAAGAAATATTTCAACAGCTCTATGCCAATGGTGCGCTCCTCGTCATGTGGGGCGCATTACTATTCCATTTATTAATCCCCATTCCTCACGCCGCTCATCCTGTGACTTTGTGGCATAAATTCGCAGAACAACTGGCGAACAAAGTTAATAACAACCACAACTACTCACAAAGCATTCTCTCTGGCGGGCTCGCACTGCTTCTTATGCTTGTACCCTGCTTGATATTACTGCTCGCGATGAAGCCTTTAGTTTGGCAAGCGCCCTTATTTGAGCTGGCATTACTGCTTATTGCTCTTGACTGGCGAAACAACGAATCACTTGCGAAACAACTCGTCACTGCGATGTCGAATGAGAACAAAGTGCAGTGCCGAGAATTACTCAAGCCTTACCTTAACCGCGATACAGAGAGCTTATCCCTACTAGGCATTGGTAAAGCAGGTGCAGAGACCATCATCATGGGCTACGGACGTAACGTTGTGTGCGTGTTATTCTGGTATGGATTGACTGGTGGAATTGGCGCATTAATGTATCGCCTAACGGCAGAACTTGCTCGTGCTTGGTCCCCAAGTCGCCGTCAGTATTCACCTTTTGGTAAGCCTGCTATTCAGCTAACGGCTGCATTGGAGATTGTTCCTTTACGCTTGTTTGCCGTGTTCATTAGCATGGGTAAAAACCTATCGAGTGTTTCGACTGCCATGCTTCAACAAGCGAAGTCTTGGCCACTTCCAGGGCCAGCTTGGTTGTTGTGCTCGATTGGTAACAAGCTTCAATTGTCACTTGGCGGCCCAGCGCTGTACCAAGGTCAAAGAGCTGAACGAGCGAAAATTGGTGGTCGTATAGCACCATCGGCTATTCATTTAGCACAAATCCAAACCCTCATTGTATGGCGTATTTTTGCTTGGATCGTTATCCAAAGCCTGATTCTCGGACTCATTTATCAAGGACTATGATGAACAAACTTTGCTTTGCTCTTCCTCTTATCTTCTCTGCCGCTTCTTTTGCCAATGAACCAGCTCAACGCGTCATCAGCCTGGCACCACACTCAACAGAAATCGCCTATGCTGCAGGTCTTGGTGACAAACTGATTGCGGTCAGCGAGATGAGTGACTACCCAGAGCAAGCTAAAGATTTAGAGAAAGTATCAAACTATCAAGGCATCAAGTTAGAGCGCATCATTGCCCTTCAACCCGATTTGGTTATCGCTTGGCCGGCAGGTAATCCAGCCAAAGAACTTGAAAAGCTCAAGCAGTTTGGCATTCCTATCTACTACTCAACGACTGGAACGTTAGAAGACATCGCTACGAACATTGAGCAACTTAGCCAGTACAGTGAGAAGCCAGAAGTTGGGCAAAAAGCCGCCGCAGAATTCCGCGCACAGTTAGGAGCATTAAAAGAAAAATACAATACCGAGGATAAAGTCAGTTACTTCTATCAATTAAGCGAGAAGCCGATCATCACCGTTGCGGGTAAGAACTGGCCAAGTGAAGTCTTCACCTTCTGTGGTGGTGAGAATATCTTTGCTAAAGGCAGTGCCCCTTACCCACAAGTCAGCATCGAGCAAGTGATTACTCGCCAACCCGAAGTCCTGTTTACCTCTCGCCATGCCATGAGTAATGATGGCATGTGGGCTGAATGGAAAAACGACCTCCCTGCGTTAAAGAACAACCACGTTTGGTCACTCAATTCCGATTGGATCAACCGCCCAACCCCAAGAACCTTAAACGCGATCACAGAGGTGTGTGAACACTTTGAAACCGTTCGGCAAAAACGCTAACGTTTTCGTTGGAAATCCCGTACAATTTCCGTCCCATTTCTGTTCCCCCACAATTTGTTTAAAAGGTACCAAGTAACATGGACTCCATGCTGCTTTATATGATCGATTTATTCGGTACTGCTGTCTTTGCGGTTTCTGGCGTTTTACTCGCAGGCCGATTAAAGATGGATCCTTTCGGTGTGATCGTACTCGGTAGTGTGACAGCTATTGGCGGCGGCACTATTCGTGATATGGCGCTTGGCGCAACCCCGGTATTCTGGATCACTGACACCACTTATCTTTGGGTAATTTTCATCACTTGTTTGCTCACGATGATTCTCATTCGTCGCCCTAAGCGCTTGCCTTGGTGGGTTCTACCTGTCTGTGACGCCATTGGTTTGGCGGTATTCGTCGGTATCGGTGTCGAGAAAGCTCTCGCCTACAATGCTTCTGGCATGGTAGCGGTGATCATGGGCGTGATCACTGGCTGCGGTGGCGGCATTATCCGTGATGTACTGGCTCGTGAGGTACCCATGGTGCTGCGAAGCGAAGTCTACGCGACCGCATGTATCATAGGCGGAATTTTCCATACAACGGCATTGAGTATGGGACACGACCATTCAGTCGCCCTACTCGCAGGTGTCATCTCAACCTTGATTATTCGCCTTGGTGCGATTCGCTGGCACTTGTCACTGCCAACCTTTGCTATCAATCGCTGATCGATACCAATCAATTTATGCACAAGAGCCGACTGAAACGTCGGCTCTTTTTGTTTGTAAAATCACCTGTCGCTTCTCATCTCAAGCTTGGCTATATTAGGCCTATTATTCCCAACATTCATGGATAGACATGTTACTGGAAGGTATCGAAACACTATTAGTTTTAAGCAAAGCGAAAACAATGAGTCGCACTGGGAGTTTGCTGTATATCAGCCAATCTGCGGTGAGTAAACGTATCGCGAACCTAGAGAAAAAACTGGGAAAAAAACTTGTCGAACCGTCGGGGAGAACCATTAAACTCACACCTGATGGCATGGCTTTGATCGAGAATATTGGCCCTTCTTTTAACGAGTTACGTGGCCTTATCTATGAACAGCAAGAGCTAGAGGACACATCATTAATCACCCTCGATAGTTCAAAGTCTCTTATTGCGGGTTATCTTGGAAAAACCATTGGTGATTACCTCAAGCAAGATCAGTACTTAACCATAACCACCAACCACAGCCCTAGAATCGTTGAGCGAGTTCAATCCGGTAAAGCGACCATTGGGCTTTGTGCTGGTTTGCTTCCACCACATCACGGCTTGATGGCTTTCCACTTATGTGATGAACCTTTCTTCCTCGTTAGTGATCAGCCACTGAATGAACTACCGAAAAAAGTCATCACAAATGATTTAACTAACCCGTCCAATAGCTACCAACTGCCGGCATTAGAGAAAATCGGCATCAAACCATTGATGGAAATGGATGCCTACACTGCGGCTGCACAACTTGCACTTGGAGGGGCAGCGCCTGCATTAATACCGTTATCGATAGTGAGAGCGTTAAAGATCCCTGACCATAACTGCTTTATGTTCGAACAACTGACATCTTTAATTCGACCGATTCATATCTGCGTTAGGCAAAACGTGTACCAGTCACCAAGAGTTAAAACAGTGATAGAAACCATTGGTGATGTTGTTGCCAGAGAAGTTTCGCGGCCATCAGCATAGACATAGTAATCACCAAAGGTCGAATCCACTTTTGGCCTTTGGTCACCACTACTTTGGCACCAAGCTGAGCACCAATAAAGCCCCCCACAGCCATGGTCAAACCGATTTCCCACACAGGCAAACCAGCAAGAATAAAGAACAGCAGAGCCGCGATATTTGAGGTGAAGTTGAGAATCTTAGTACGAGCGGTCGCATCAACCAAAGAGAAGTGACCCAGTGCGACAAAGCAAAGCGCAAAGATAGAGCCAGTACCAGGACCAAAAAAGCCATCGTAAAAGCCCACGCCGCCACCGACGCACAAAGCGAACATCGCTTCAGAGAGCTTTGGCTCCCCTTCCGCGGCTTTCGAAGTTGAAGAGAGCAAAAAATAGAGTGAAATCGCGATCAGCAAGACAGGGATAAGACTAGTGAGCACACCAGCATCGATAAACTGTACGGCCTCAGCACCAATGGCAGAACCAATAAAGGTACATAGAATCGCTAGGCGCATCTCTTTAAGGCTAACAATGCCATTACGCACAAAGTACCAACTGGCAGAAAAGCTTCCGAAAGAGCTTTGGAGTTTGTTGGTCGCTAATGCTTGAGTCGGGCTTAGCCCCGCAGCCAACAAAGCAGGTAGAGTCAAGAGACCACCGCCACCAGCCATCGCATCAATAAATCCCGCAGCGGATGCGACAAAAAACAATGCAATTAAAATTTCGAACGTAACTTCCACTTGTGCGCCCTTGTAAATATTTGTAACTAAGATGGAACAACGATAGCACTGCCACGCAAACGCACAAAAGGAAACTCAAGACACCAACCTATTCCAGATTTTCATCATTTAACTTAAAAAACAATAAATAACAAAATAGATTATTACACAAAGACTTTTAACTCCGCCCAATAAATAACAACGATGGCTTACCCCATCAATGAATTGATGCAAAATAATTATCAATCCAGATAACTAAAATTTAAAATCCATGTATCCAGTAACTTCTCAAGATAACTCACCAAATAAAGAAATCTATATTTTTTCAATCGAAAATTTTGACACTATACTAAAAGCATACTTAAAAAACAAAGTAGAGCTTACTCGTTGGGAGAATCTCAAAAAGGCATTCGAAAACTCTTCAAACTACTACGCATCTGCTGATGATTTAGTATTGTTGGCTAAGCTAACAAACTACATACATGGCACAAACACCATAATTAGTATTGATTATTTAAATGGACAGCCTCATCTAATTATGCAAGGTAGTCCGGTATTAAAGTCCAGGCTATCTGGTTTTACTAAACTGAGCTCTCCACCTATAGTAACCCACATTGCAATTGGAACTAAGGACACTATAAGTTCAGTTCTTAAAGGCGGGTTAATTACCGTTGTACTCGTTAGTTCATTCAGGGTATTAGATTTATTTTTCTCCGCAAAAAACAAACATACTTTATCTAAGTTTCTTGGTGCTGTTTCAACAGATATCTTGAAAGTAGGCATTTCAGCTGCTCTATCGATCCTTGCAGTAAAAGCTTCAACTGGTTTAGCTTACGCAAGCACAGCAATGACGGCCGGCCCTCTAATTTTAGCTATATCTGTCGGAATATTATCAGGCTACGCATTGAATAAGATAGATGAACACTACAAGATCACTACCAATCTTCAAAAAGCGATTCACAATATGATAAAAAGTAAGTCAATCCTCAATGAAGATATTAATAGTATAAAGTCAACTATTGTTAAAAACCTGAGAAATTCTGGATACCGAGGCGTATTTAAAGATGAATAATAACGAAATAAAATTAGAAAATAAAAAATACATTCTTATATCCTCGATAATCTTCTCCATAATTGGAGTCTTGATGATTAACATATCAACAGTTGAAATAATTAATTTTATCAATAACATAGAGGGCAAAGAAAGTAGTGTGAATTTTTCACGTTCATCCATAGCCTTAACTTCTGGGTCAATGTTATTTTTATTTTTCTCCTGCTACTCTTTAGTTGCATTAATTAGAAATAAAAAATTCTCCAAAAAGACAAATGATGTAATGTTAAAAATATTTTTTACAATATCTTTCATATCTATAATATCACCATACCCTGTTAGCTACTATTTAGAGGAAATTGCACTAGAAAATGGATATGAATACTCAGAAAAATTAAGCCAGTCCTGGTTATATGATAAGAACTACGTTTATATAAAGTGATAAAACTTAGAAACCTAATCTAATATTATCTGGATTAATTACTCTCTACATTCGATAGAAATAGAATGTTAATAAATGAGTAAAGGGCTATAATGATGACGCATGGTAACTACGATAGAACACAAGCATTATTCTACTTGATATTCTTACTCATATCATCAACCTCTCTATTTATATACTCACTAAAAGGCATAACTGGCTTCTATGGCAATATAACCACTAAAAGTGAAATAACAACTTTTGATCAAGTCTATGTATATATGCTTGGAGCGAGTTTTATTCTTTTTGAATGCTTGAGAATACTTGTCATCTCAATTATATCAAATAACTTTGTAACTAAGAGCCAATTCAAAAAATCAAGTAAGATTTTTTTAGCACTCTCCATAACTACTTTTTTATCATTATACCCTGCAACTATCTTAGCTGATGTATTTGCTAAGTCTAATAACTATACATGTAGCAAAGACGAATCGACTTACAATATTTTACTGGAAAAGAGAGTGTACAAAATAAATAAGTAAGTAGAGTTTATTTTATAACTACCACACTTATAGAGCTCAGAATGTGGAGTACTGTTCTAATTATGAATTACATTGTAATGTCGGGAACATACCAAATTTCAGTTTAAAAATTAAAGAGCGTCGCATGACTAAAATAGTTCTCCCTATAGCTTTATATCTATGCTTGACCATTGGTCTAGCAATAAGCCTAAGCATCTGGAATGAGTGGTTTTCTATCACTCAACAAATAGAACTCGATACTTATTTCATTCTCTCCGGTACCATAACTGCAACAGTAATATGTGTGCCAAACATTCTGACTATAAGCAAGGGCTTGAGTATCGCAGCGAAAGTAAACTTGCTCACCATTGCATTTATTCTTGTTACTTGCAGCGCTAATTTTGTTATTACAAATGGCAGTACTATTGCTTCATCTTTAGGGACGTTGCTTTCAGTTATCAGTTTGATGCTATACAAAAGTCCGCTCTACCAAGCTTTCTTAGCGCACTTCAATTCTCTCCATTTTAAGAAACCTTAAAGACAAAAAAGCCCGCTCAAATGAGCGGGCAATGAGGTTGTCATATAAGCCCTATTTTTCAGGCTTACTGATTTTTATCTATTACGCTTCTAGGCTAGCTTTCACTTTTGCGTGTAGCTCTTGAACCGAAGTTACTGTGCTCTTCGCGTCTGCAGTGTGTGCCATACAAGTTGCGAATGCAGCGTTTAGCGTTGTCGTGTAGTTCACTTTCTCAGCCAGTGCACCGCGACGAAGAACTTTAGAATCTTCAATCGCTTGACGGCCAGCGGCAGTATTCACGATGTAGGTGTACTCGTTGTTCTTGATACGGTCAAGAATGTGAGGACGACCTTCGTGTACTTTGTTTACTAGACGTGGGTTAATACCCGCTTCGCCAAGAATCACTGCTGTACCGTGCGTTGCATCTAGCTGGTAACCAAGTTTTGTCAACTTAGACGCTAGGTCCACAACGCGCTCTTTGTCACCTGCACGAACAGACAGTAGTGCGCGACCACCTTCTGGGTAAATGTTGCCACAACCCAATTCTGCTTTCGCGTAAGCTTCTGCAAACGTAGCACCAACACCCATAACCTCACCAGTAGAGCGCATTTCTGGGCCTAACAGTGGGTCAACACCAGGGAACTTGTTGAATGGAAGTACAACTTCTTTCACTGAGTAATAAGGTGGGATGATTTCTTTCGTAAAACCTTGAGCTTCAAGCGATTGACCCGCCATTACACGCGCAGCAATCTTAGCGATTGGTGCACCCGTTGCTTTAGATACGAACGGTACTGTACGCGCTGCACGAGGGTTCACCTCGATTAGGTATACTTGGTTGTTCTTAACCGCGAACTGCGTGTTCATCAGACCACGAACACCCAACTCGAACGCCAGCTTTTCAACTTGCTCACGCATTACGTCTTGGATTTCTTGGCTTAGCGTGTATGCAGGAAGAGAACATGCTGAGTCACCTGAGTGAACTCCCGCTTGTTCGATGTGCTCCATGATACCGCCGATAACCACACGCTCACCGTCACAGATAGCATCGATATCGACTTCAACTGCGTCATCTAGGAAGCTATCTAGCAGTACTGGAGATTCGTTTGATACGCTAACTGCTTCGTTGAAGTAGCGACGTAGATCTTGCTCGTCGTATACGATTTCCATCGCACGACCACCAAGTACGTAAGAAGGACGTACAACCAGTGGGTAACCGATTTCACGAGATTTCTCTACCGCTTGTTCCATCGTCGTTACTGTCGCGTTTTCTGGCTGTAGAAGACCTAGACGGTCAACAGCAACTTGGAAACGCTCACGGTCTTCTGCACGGTCGATTGCATCTGGGCTAGTACCGATGATTGGCACGCCAGCCGCTTCAAGTGCACGAGCCAGTTTAAGTGGTGTTTGACCACCGTACTGAACGATAACGCCTTTTGGCTTCTCAACACGAGCGATTGCTAGTACGTCTTCCAGTGTTACTGGTTCGAAGTAAAGACGGTCAGACGTGTCGTAGTCTGTTGAAACAGTCTCAGGGTTACAGTTAACCATGATAGTTTCGTAGCCATCTTCACGTAGTGCTAGCGATGCGTGTACACAACAGTAGTCAAATTCGATACCTTGGCCGATACGGTTTGGACCGCCGCCTAGAATCATGATCTTGTCTTTGTCTGTTGGGTTTGCTTCACACTCGTCATCGTAAGATGAGTACATGTAAGCTGTATCAGATGAGAATTCAGCTGCACACGTATCAACGCGCTTGTACACTGGGTGAATGTCGTACTGGTCACGTAGACGACGGATTTCGCTTTCCGCAACACCTAGAATCTTAGATAGGCGCGCATCAGCAAAACCTTTACGCTTCAGCTTGTTAAGTTCTTCTTTGTTTAGACCAGCGAAGCCTTTTGCTTTTAGCTCTTGCTCAAGCTTCACGATGTCTTCGATTTGAACTAGGAACCAGCGGTCGATTTGCGTTAGGTTGAATACGCCATCTACTGACATACCCGCACGGAATGCATCCGCGATGTACCAAATACGCTCTGCGCCTGCTTCTTTCAGCTCATGACGGATTTTCGTCAGTGCGTCTGGTGCATCTAGGTCAACCATCTCGTCAAAGCCTGTCGCGCCAACTTCTAGACCGCGAAGTGCTTTTTGTAGTGACTCTTGTTGGTTACGACCAATTGCCATAACCTCACCAACTGACTTCATTTGCGTCGTTAGACGGTCGTTAGCACCTGCAAATTTCTCGAAGTTAAAGCGAGGAATCTTAGTTACTACGTAGTCGATGGTTGGTTCGAATGATGCTGGTGTAGCGCCACCAGTAATGTCGTTCATCAGTTCGTCTAGCGTGAAGCCAACTGCCAGTTTCGCTGCAATCTTAGCGATTGGGAAACCTGTTGCTTTTGACGCTAGAGCAGAAGAGCGAGATACACGTGGGTTCATCTCGATGATAACCATACGGCCATCTTTCGGGTTGATACCAAACTGTACGTTAGAACCACCAGTTTCAACGCCAATCTCACGCAGTACTGCTAGAGATGCGTTACGCATTAGCTGGTATTCTTTGTCTGTTAGTGTTTGCGCTGGAGCAACCGTGATTGAGTCACCCGTGTGGATGCCCATTGGGTCGAAGTTTTCAATCGCACATACGATGATACAGTTGTCCGCTTTGTCACGAACCACTTCCATCTCGTACTCTTTCCAACCGATAAGAGATTCATCGATAAGAAGTTCGTTGGTTGGAGATAGATCCAAACCACGACGACAGATTTCTTCGAACTCTTCTTTGTTGTATGCGATACCGCCACCAGTACCACCCATAGTAAATGATGGACGGATGATACAAGGGAAGCCAACCATATCGAGTACAGCGTAAGCTTCTTCCATCGATTTTGCAGTATCGGCACGTGGACACTCAAGGCCGATAGACTTCATCGCTTTATCGAAACGCGAACGGTCTTCAGCTTTGTCGATTGCGTCAGCAGTCGCACCAATCATCTCAACGCCGAACTCTTCAAGAACACCGTGCTTCTCTAGGTCTAGTGCACAGTTCAATGCAGTTTGGCCACCCATTGTAGGTAGTACTGCATCCGGCTTTTCTTTCGCGATGATGTTGCGAACCACTTCCCATTGGATTGGCTCGATGTAAGTTGCATCCGCCATGTCTGGGTCAGTCATGATGGTTGCAGGGTTAGAGTTTACTAGGATAACTCGGTAACCCTCTTCACGCAGTGCTTTACACGCTTGTGCGCCAGAGTAGTCAAACTCACATGCCTGACCGATAACAATCGGACCAGCACCAAGAATAAGAATACTTTGAATGTCAGTACGTTTTGGCATTATCTACTACTCCGAATTAAGCGCTGTGTTTTTTGATTAGTTCGATAAAGTGGTCAAATAGCGGTGCCGCGTCGTGTGGACCTGGGCTCGCTTCAGGGTGACCTTGGAAGCTAAATGCTGGCTTGTCTGTGCGGTGAATACCTTGTAGAGAGCCATCAAATAGCGATACGTGAGTAGCACGTAGATTTTCAGGTAGTGTTGCTTCGTCTGCTGCAAAACCGTGGTTCTGCGACGTAATCATCACAACATTACGCTCCAAATCTTTTACTGGGTGGTTTGCGCCGTGGTGACCAAACTTCATTTTCACTGTTTGTGCACCCGATGCTAGCGCAAGGATTTGGTGGCCTAGACAGATACCAAAGATTGGTAGGCCTTTTTCTAGGAATACTTTTGTCGCTTCAATCGCGTAAGTACATGGTTCTGGGTCACCAGGGCCGTTTGATAGGAAAACGCCATCTGGGTTTAGAGCCAGAACGTCTTCTGCTGAAGTTTCAGCAGGAACAACCGTTAGGCGGCAGCCTCGGTCAACCAACATGCGCAGGATGTTACGTTTTGCGCCGAAGTCGTAGGCAACAACGTGATATGGCAATTCGCTGTCGTCTTTCGCTTCTGGAAGTCCACCCTCAAGCGTCCACGAACCTTGTTTCCATTGATACGCTTCTTTTGTTGTAACCTCTTTCGCAAGATCCATTCCTTTCAAACCAGGGAATTCTTTTGCTTTCGCTAGTGCCAAAGCTTCGTCTAGATTGTTACCAGCTACGATACAACCGTTTTGAGCACCTTTTTCACGCAGGATACGAGTTAGCTTACGTGTGTCGATGTCTGCAATGCCGACGATGTTTTGCGACTTGAGGTAATCAGAAAGGGATTGTTCATTACGGAAGTTAGAAGCGATAAGAGGGAGATCGCGAATCACAAGGCCTTGTGCGTGGATTGAAGAAGATTCTTCGTCTTCGGAATTGGTTCCGGTATTGCCAATGTGAGGATAAGTAAGAGTAACGATTTGTTGAGAATAGGAAGGATCAGTGAGAATTTCTTGGTACCCCGTCATCGAGGTATTAAAAACAACTTCACCAACGGAAATACCATCTGCTCCAATGGAAACACCGCGGAACACTGTCCCATCTTCTAGGACTAACAGTGCTAATTTACCCAAGACAACCTCCAGAATAAAAATGCATAAAAAATAAATTAAGCTGCAAATTTGCCTTCCTTTACCTTGATTATTTACATAAACAGGTATTTTTGACAAATTGGCGGTATTCTAAAGACGGACTTGGAAACTGTCAACACACATTGAAAAATAAATTATTACTTTCTAGCGAGTAAGGGCATTTCAACAGAAAAAGCCCTAAAAAAGTAAGTTTTACCTATCTACATACCAATTACCATGACTTTTTTGTGAATTTTACAAATTTGAACTTATTGCAGATCACAAAATTTTGCGAGATTTTTGCGCAAACGTTCATCCAGCAAATTCAACCTTAACTTTTGAGCGTTACAACAAAATAAGCACATCAAACACCCAAAATAACAATCAAAGTGTCGATATTAACTCCCTATGACATGCTCATTTTATTTACATAATTTCCTTCAAATACAAAAAAGCCGGCTTACGCCGGCGAATAATTATGTATTTAAAGCTCATTTAGCCCGAGGACATCGGTCATGGTGTAGAAGCCAGCTGGTTTAGAATGTAACCAAACTGCGGCCTTTACAGCACCATTAGCAAAGGTCATACGATCCGTTGCTTTGTGGGTAATTTCGACACGCTCACCGATATCAGCAAACATTGCAGTATGCTCACCGACGATATCACCAGCGCGAATAGTCGCAAAGCCGATCTCATCTTTCGTACGTTCGCCCGTGATACCTTCACGTGCATATACCGCAACGTCACTCAGTTTGTTACCCATCGCGCCAGCAATGGCTTCACCCATACCAATCGCGGTACCAGACGGAGCATCAACTTTATGACGGTGATGCGCTTCTACGATTTCTATATCACAGTAATCGCCCATCACTTTGGCTGCTTTTTCAAGAAGCTTAAAGACTAGGTTCACACCTACAGAGTAGTTCGGAGCCATAACAACAGGAATTTGCTTTGCGGCTTCATCAATCAGGTCACGTTCTTCTTCACTAAAGCCCGTAGTACCGATGACAATGCTCTTACCATGTTGTTTACACAGCTCTAGATTCGCTAACGTGCTCACTGGAGCAGTAAAATCGATTACAACGTCAAAGTTGTCGACTTCCTTGGCTAAATCATCCGTCAGAAAGACATCAAACTTACCTTCACCACACAGTTCACCTACATCAACACCAACTAGAGACGATTCTGGACGTTCAGAACCAGCAGTAACGGATGCTTCTGGATTGATATGTGATGCTTTAACTAGGTTGCGACCCATACGGCCGGCAGCTCCTGCGATTGCAATACGAACCATTGCGCTTTCTCTCCTTCTCTGGATAAACGAGGCTTACCTCGCCTTCTCTCGTTTCGCTGTATCTTTTTAAACTAACAATATCCCGTGTTAACCACAAGACAGTTAGATGCAGGTTAAGAAAACTCTTTAACCACACGCTCCAGAATCGGCACGTTCGCCTCAGGAAAGGAGTATTCAGGCAGAGCACTGATATCAACCCAATGTCCTTCTTGGCCTTCGCGACCATACGGTTGGTTCTTGAATTGTGAAACGGTCATAAAATCAAACTTCAAAGACTTGTCTGGATAGTCATACTCCAAGTGCTCAAACAAAGCCTGTTCAGTGACGGTAATACCAATCTCTTCCTCAAGCTCACGAATCATCGCTTGCTCAACACTTTCACCTTGCTCAACTTTGCCGCCAGGGAACTCCCAAAAGCCACCTTTGTGTTTGTCGCTTGGGCGTTTGGTGATGAAGATTTGCGACTTGTCTTGGTTAAAGATGATCGCCGCAACAATGTGAATTCTTTTCATTAGATTCGTTCCTAGATCTATCGATACAAAAAGAGCCGCCTAAGCGACTCTTTATTTATGTTTTCAGACTGTATTAGTCAATTTTACCGTGGCATTGTTTGTACTTTTTGCCGCTACCACATGGGCAAGGCTCATTACGACCCACTTTACGCTCTTCACGAACCATTGGTTGGTTAGAGCCTTCTTCCGATTCTTCACCTTCCGAAAGTGGGTTCTGTGCTGCCGCATGTTGAGCTTGTGCACGACGAGCTGCTTCTTCAGCCTGTGCACGACGTTGCTCTTCCATACGCTCAACTTCTTCTTGTTGTTGAACTCGAACACGAGATAGAACAGTGATGACGTCTGTTTTCAGCGCTTCTAGTAAACCTTCAAACAGTTCAAACGATTCACGCTTGTACTCTTGTTTCGGGTTCTTCTGCGCGTAACCACGTAGGTGGATACCTTGACGTAGGTGATCCATTGCCGCTAGGTGCTCTTTCCAAAGCGTGTCCAGCGTTTGAAGCATAACTGACTTCTCAAAGTTACGAAGCACTTGTGCACCCACAACTTCTTCTTTCGCTTTGTAGACTTCAACTGCTAGGTTGATGATCTTCTCACGTAATGCTTCTTCGTACAGCTTGTCGTCTTCCTCAAGCCATTGCTTAATAGGCGCATCTAGATCGAAGTCCGCTTTCAAGCGCTCTTGAAGACCTTCCACATCCCACATATCTTCTAGAGATTGTGGTGGAATGTATTCATCGATGATCGCAGTAACAACATCTTCACGGTTTTGCTCGATCATGTCGCTAATGTCGTCAACACTCATTAGCTCATCACGCAATTCGTAAACCACTTTACGTTGATCGTTCGCCACGTCATCGTATTCAAGAAGCTGTTTACGGATATCGAAGTTACGACCTTCCACTTTACGCTGTGCTTTTTCGATTGAACGAGACAGCATCTTAGATTCGATCGCTTCACCTTCTTCCATACCGCTTTGGATAAGGCTAGCCATACGGTCCGAAGTAAAGATACGCAGTAGTGAATCTTCCATTGATAGGTAGAAACGAGATGAACCTGCGTCACCTTGACGACCAGAACGGCCACGTAGCTGGTTATCGATACGGCGAGATTCGTGACGCTCAGTACCGATGATGTGTAGACCACCAGCTTCTAGTACTTGATCGTGAACTTGTTTCCACTCAGCTTTGATAGCATCGATCTGTTCTTTGGTTGGATCTTGAAGCGCTTCTACTTTCGCTTGCCAGCTACCACCCAACACGATATCGGTACCACGACCAGCCATGTTCGTTGCGATGGTTACCGCACCTGGCGTACCAGCTTCTGCAACGATCTCAGCTTCGCGTTCGTGGAACTTAGCGTTTAGTACGTTGTGTTTAATCTTCGCTTTCTTAAGTGCATTAGAAAGAAGCTCTGATTTCTCGATAGAAACCGTACCCACTAGAGATGGTTGACCTTTCTCTACGCGCTCTTTGATGTCTTCGATGATTGCAGCAAATTTCTCAGCTTCAGTACGGTAAACCACGTCTGGCATATCGTTACGGATCATAGGTTTGTTGGTTGGGATAACCACTGTCTCTAGACCGTAAATCGATTGGAATTCGAATGCTTCAGTATCTGCTGTACCTGTCATACCTGACAGTTTTTCGTATAGACGGAAGTAGTTCTGGAAGGTAATCGATGCCAACGTTTGGTTTTCGTTTTGGATCTTAACGCCTTCTTTCGCTTCAACCGCTTGGTGAAGACCTTCAGACCAACGACGACCCGGCATTGTACGACCAGTGTGTTCATCAACGATAACCACTTCGCCGTCTTCGTTAACGATATAATCTACGTTACGTTCGAACAATACGTGTGCACGAAGTGCTGCGTTCACGTGGTGTAGCAGGCTGATGTTAGTTGGAGAGTAAAGTGTATCACCCTCTTCCATCAGACCATTTTTCACCATTAGTTCTTCAACGAATTCTTGACCCGTTTCTGTTAGGTGAACTTGCTTAGATTTCTCGTCAACTGTGTAGTGACCGTCACCGCGGTACTCTTCAGAGTCTTCTTTATCTTGCTTTTGCAGATGAGGAATAAGTAGGTTGATACGAGTATATAGTTCTGAGCTATCTTCAGCAGGACCAGAGATAATCAGTGGAGTACGAGCTTCATCGATAAGGATTGAGTCCACCTCATCGACTACAGCGAAGAAGCGCTCACGTTGAACACGGTCTTCATTGCGGAAAGCCATGTTGTCACGTAGGTAGTCAAAGCCAAACTCGTTGTTTGTTCCGTATAGGATATCAGCTTGGTAAGCTTCTTTTTTCGCTTGAGGAGGCATGTTTGGCACGTTCACACCAACGGTCATACCTAAGAATTCAAATAGTGGACGGTTTGTCTCAGCGTCACGTGTTGCTAGGTAATCGTTCACCGTTACTACGTGTACACCTTTACCTGGAAGTGCGTTTAGGTAAGCTGGAAGGGTTGCAGTTAGAGTTTTACCTTCACCAGTACGCATTTCCGCGATTTGGCCACCGTTCAGTACCATACCACCGATAAGCTGAACGTCGAAGTGACGCATACCGTAAACACGCTTAGATGCTTCACGAACAGTAGCAAAAGCTTCTGGAAGTAGCTTATCAAGAGTTTCGCCTTGCTCTAGGCGTTCACGGAACTCAACAGTTTTAGCTTTTAGCTCTTCATCTGAAAGTGCTTCGAACGTTGGTTCGTAGTTATTGATCTCTTTTACAATTTTTCTAAGGCGGCGCAGTGTTCGGTCGTTGCGACTGCCAATTACTTTTGTCAGTAGCTTAGCTATCATTTTTCGTGAATCTCTCTTTAATCAGACCGTTCCCGATCTACTCGTAATGCCTTCAGTCTCTGCCAGTTTGGAACTAAGAATACTGAGATAAATCATTTATCAAAGATATTGAGTTCAAACATCCATATTTCAAGGCTAAATTTTGAATCAATGTGGCTTAGTGTAAGGATTTTTCATCGATACAACCATAAATAGACGTATTTGTTTGAAGCACTCGTAAGTTTTTAGACAAACTGATGGCGGATTAGCCAGTATTGCATAAGGCTCAAGACGTAAAGTCAGCATTTTCAAAACAATCCGCTTTAACTTGCTAAACCCAAATTGTCAGGCTGAACTGAAAATAAAGGCCATAATGTAAACTATACCTAAGCAGAAAGCTGCTCTAGAATACCAATATCTCAACAAAATTAGATTTTACCTATGCGTGATCATCGCCCAACCTCAACAGACGATCTTATTGCTGAATCTCAATTTAAACAGATTCAAGAGCATGCTGGAGAGATCCTACAGCTGAACCAAGCCGTTCAAGAGATCTTACCAAAAGGAACGGCAGATCATTGCCGAGTAGCGAATGTGCGTAATGGTCATTTATTGATTGATGTATCGAGTGCTGCGATCAAAATGAAGATCGACTACGATCGACTAATGATCCTAAATAAATTGCGAACGCAAGGTTTTGCCAAATTGATGAGTGTGGAAGTTCGGATTAATCCGTCTTTATATCGTAATCGGTTTGAGCAAGAGAACAAACCTAAGCGTCCACCATTAACTGAATCGGCGGCAAACTCGTTGTTAATCATTGCGGATATGGCGCCACCAAAGATCCAAGAACGTTTGAAACGCCTTGCCGATATGGCAGAAAAGAATAGCGAAAAATAGATAACAAAGTTTCAGATACTAAAAAGCCAGGCATTGCCTGGCTTTTTTAATTTGTTTGCGTTGGCGTATTTTACGCTAGAACCATGTTTGGTTGTGCAAAAGCAACTGGTGAACCTTCTTCTTCTTCGAATGTTGTCCATTCCCATGCCTCTTGATCAGCAAGAACAGCACGTAGAAGTTGGTTGTTCAGACCATGGCCTGATTTGAACGCACGGAATTCACCGATAATTGCGTGACCACACATGTAAAGATCACCAATCGCGTCCAATACTTTATGAGTAACAAACTCATTATCAAAGCGTAGACCTTCTTCATTAAGAATACGGTAATCATCCAGTACGATTGCGTTATCAAAGCTACCACCAAGAACTAGGTTCTGAGATTGTAGATATTCGATATCACGCATGAAACCAAACGTACGTGCACGAGAGATCTCGCGAACGAAACCTTGAGATGAGAAATCAAACAGAAGACGTTGCTCGTCTGATTCGATCGCAGGGTGGTTGAATTCAATTTCGAAGTCCATACGGAAGCCGTTAAATGGAACAAACTCTGCCCACTTATCGCCATCTTCAAAACGAACTGGTTTCTTAATACGGATAAAACGCTTAGGTGCATTTTGCGTTTCGATACCTGCTTGTTGTAGCAAGTATACGAATGGGCTAGCGCTACCATCCATGATTGGAATTTCAGGCGCGTCAACTTCAACAATAATGTTGTCGATGCCCATACCAGCAAGTGCCGCGTTCAAGTGTTCAACAGTTGAAATACGCACGCCTTCGTCGTTTACTAGTGCTGTACATAGCATAGTGTCACGAACAGACGCAGGATCAGCTGGGAAATCTACAGGTGGGTTTACATCTGTACGACGGTAAATGATACCTGTATTAGCAGCAGCTGGGCGCAGAGTAAGTGTGACTTTACGACCAGAGTGGAGACCCACACCAGTTGTTTTCACTATTTCTTTCAGAGTACGTTGTCTGATCATCTGCTTGCCTCTCTAAAATATGCTACAAAACACGGCCGTCTGTAACGTCGACCGTGAATGCTACCATAATTTTGAGCTATGTCAAATTTATGGGTTAAAGATTAATCAGCCTGACGACGCAAAAATGCCGGAATATCTAAATAACCGCTTTCTTTCTCTTGCTTTGGTGCTGCAGAGCTTTGGCTCGCAGAAGAAGCAGGAGATGAAACTGTGTTTGTCGGCTGAGGAGTTACCTGTGGCTTCTCTTGCACTGGAGTAGTTTGCAAGGTCTGTGCTGGTTTCTCTTCAGCTTGTGGCGCTGCAGCTTGCTGTTGTGGTTGAGTTTGCGGAGCAGCTGTTGGAGCTACTTTCGCTTTGCCACCCGCAACTAGCGTGATGTCTGGTTTTTTCTCGTTGCCGATACCCGTCGCAACAACTGTTACACGGATTTCGTCAGTCATATCAGGGTCTAGAGAAGTACCGATAACCACTGTCGCATTGTCAGAAGCAAATGCTTTCACTGTGTTACCCACTGTCTCAAACTCGTCCAGACGCATGTCCAAACCAGCAGTGATGTTAACAAGAACACCACGAGCGCCTGCTAGATCGATATCTTCTAGAAGCGGGCTAGAAATTGCCATTTCTGCTGCTTCTTCCGCACGATCTTCGCCTTTCGCGATGCCGCTACCCATCATTGCATGACCCATCTCAGACATCACAGTACGTACGTCTGCGAAGTCGACGTTGATCATGCCAGGACGAGTGATTAGCTCTGCAATACCTTGAACCGCGTTCTTAAGAACGTCGTTCGCACTTGCAAATGCTTCTAGCAGTGTTACACCACGACCAAGTACTTTAAGCAGCTTCTCGTTTGGAATCGTGATCAAAGAGTCAACGTGCTTAGACAGCTCATCGATACCTTGCTCAGCAAATGCCAAACGTTTTTTGCCTTCAAAGCTGAACGGTTTTGTTACTACCGCAACAGTAAGAATGCCAAGCTCTTTAGCTACTTCAGCAATAACAGGTGCTGCACCAGTACCTGTACCGCCACCCATACCAGCTGCGATAAACACCATATCGGCACCAGTTAGGGAATCTTTAATTCGATCTCTGTCTTCGAGAGCTGCCTCACGGCCGACCTGTGGATTCGCACCTGCACCCAGACCTTTAGTGATATCACCACCAATCTGAATGACATTGCCAACGCTTGTCTTACGAAGTGCTTGCGCATCAGTGTTGACGCTGATGAATTCCACACCTTCGATGGATTCACGCACCATGTGTTCAACAGCGTTACCACCGCCGCCACCAACTCCAACGACCTTGATTACTGCATCGTCAGACATTTCCATCATCGGTTCAAACATGTGTTGTCTCCGTTTATCCTGCAACTCAGGTTAAAACTCTTTTTGTATCCAATTACGCAATTTACCGAAAAAGCCAGTAACAGATGAGCGCTTAGGTTCATTATAATCGCTATCGTCGCTAGACTGCATGTCTCTTGCGTAATGAAGTAATCCAACTGCCGTAGAATGGTACGGCTCTTTTACATAGTCAGTTAAGCCGCTGACTTCGAGCGGTTTGCCGACCCTTACTTGGTTGCGGAATACGCGTTCCGCACATTCTACCACTCCTTCGATTTGCGCAGCACCGCCGGTGAGAACTACACCCGCGGCGAGATGGTGCTTGATGCCCTCTTCGCGCAATTTCGCTTGTACAGAGTCGATAGTTTGGTTAACCAGTCCCATAAGCTCTGAGTATCGCGGCTCAATCACTTCTGACAAAGTCTGACGTTGCAGACTACGTGAAGGTCGGCCACCCACGCTTGGAACGTTAACCGTGTCATCCTTACTGACTAGTTCACTCAAGGCACAGCCATATTTGACTTTTATTTCTTCAGCATCGCTCACTGGCGTACCAAAAGCAAAGGCAATATCGCTAGTTACCGCATTTCCTGCGTAAGAAAATACTTCAGTGTGACGTAACGCACCACCGGTCCAGATAGAAACATCCATCGTACCAGCGCCGATATCGACCACACAAACCCCAAGCTCTCTTTCGTCCTCGGTAATTACCGCATTACTTGCAGCAAGCCCAGAAAACACAAGTTGCTCTACTTTAAGGCCGCAGCGTTCTACTGCCTTAATAATATTGCGTGCCATATCATTATGGCATGAGATCAAATGGACACTCACTTCCATTCTCACTCCTGATAAACCAAGCGGGTTTTTAATGCCCTCTTGGTAGTCGATGGTGAACTCTTGCGGAATCACGTGAAGGATTCGCTGTTCATCACCGATTTTAATCGATTTTGCAGTATGGATAGCGCGATCCATATCTTCTTGAGAAACTTCCTCGTCCGATATAGTGCCCATGCCTTTTTCAATTCGGCTTGCGATATGCTTACCAGACAACGAAATGAATACACGGCTGATTTGGCATTCCGCCATTAACTCAGCTTGATCAACTGCGCGTTGTACTGATTTTACAACCGACTCCAAATCATTCACGCCGCCTTTATCCATGCCACGTGAAGGGCTGCTACCCGCACCAATAATATTTATTTGGCCATCCGGTAGAATCTCACCCACTAGAGCTGATACGGTTGCAGTGCCTATATCAAGACCAACAATAATGTTGTCATCAGCGGCCTTAGTCATTCGTACTCTCTTGTTCTAACTCATGTTCAGGAAACCACCCAACGGCGGCTCCAGTATCGTACCTAAGATCGATATAACTGATTCTTTGAGTGTCACTGCCAAGCTTGTTATAAAGCGAGAAAAAACGCTCTATACGCTCATCCAGAGACTCTTTACCGAGCTCTAGTCGAATACCGTTATCAAGGATGATTTGCCAAGCTCGTCGCTCGTTTAATACCAGAGACGATATAGCTAGACCCAGTGTTTGGAACTTAGGTCGGAGTTCGCGATAGGTTTGCAAGACTTCCGGCCCGGTTTCATTGGGTCCATATAACTTAACTTTCTCTTCCTTTAGCAGGCCGACATCGCCTTCGAATACCAAACCATTATTGTCTAACAGTTCGTTGCCATTCCAGATGGCTACAGGGCGATGTTCTGTCAAAAATACTTTTACCGTGTCCGGCCACTGCTTGCGAATTGCGGCATGCGCAACCCAAGGAATGGCTTCTACACTATGCTGCAGCACATCAATGTCTTGCGACATAAAGGTGCCGATATGATCAATCTGGCTAAACGCCGCTTGAACATCGTCTGCAGTGACGTACTCCAATTTACCTTGAAGCACAATTTTGGAGAGAGGTAACCTTTGGTCATCCCACATCCAACTGATCGCTGAGTACAAAACAGAACTAATTAAGGTCACCACGACAACGAAAAATAGCGCACCTAAAATTTTATCTTGGCGACCACGATTGTTATCTGTGTTAAGTCGCTCTTCATTCAGTGCAATATTCAACAACGTCTTCGTTTCCTGACTTTTGTCCTGTACTTTTCACCGATTTAGCTAACATCGGCAAAGGTATTGACTTTAACCTTGGGATTATACTGAGCTCTTGTAAACTATCAAACACTGATAGCGATAAATCACAACGTTCTTGACGCAAAATCGAGATCTAGGTCTTTCTCTGTGCTTTGCGTCAATCGTCGCTATTAGCCGAGCATCTTGTTAATGTTTAATTCAAGTGCTGCAAGTTGCTTCGCTACTTTACCGACATCACCCGCGCCTTGCGTCAAAATCAGGTCGCCGTCTTGTATAACGTTAGCTAAAACTGAAGGTAATTGCTCGATTTCAGGAACAAAAATTGGATCTACCTTCCCACGACTGCGGATAGTTCGACATAAAGCACGACCATCAGCACCTGCAATTGGCTTTTCACCAGCCGCGTAAACGTCCAACATGATGAGAACGTCAACTTGCTCAAGTACATTCGCAAAGTCATCGTATAAATCACGAGTTCGGCTATAACGGTGCGGTTGGAAAATCATCACCAAACGCTTGTCTTGCCAACCACTGCGCGCTGCATTAATTGTTACACCCACTTCTGTTGGGTGGTGACCGTAATCATCAACAAGCATTGCATGGCCGTTGCCAGTATCAAACTCGCCTAAATGGTCAAAGCGACGACCTGTACCTTGAGTACCTGCCATTGCTTTTAAGATTGCTTCATCACTGATGTCGTCTTCTGTCGCAACGGCAATGGCTGCTGATGCATTGAGTGCATTGTGACGACCCGGGATGTTTAGTGTGATATCCAGATTCGCACGACCTTCGCGTACCACGGTGAATTTGCCTTGCTGGCCTTCTTGATGGTAATTCTCGATACGTACGTCGGCATCCTCAGAGAAACCGTAAGTAATCACTTGGCGGCTAATACGCGGAATCAACTCACGAATCACAGGGTCGTCGATACACACAATCGCTTGACCATAAAACGGTAGGTTGTGAAGGAAATCGATGAAGGTTTGCTTCAAGGTTTCAAAGTCACCACCGTACGTATCCATATGGTCAGCTTCGATGTTTGTCACGATGCTCACCATAGGTTGAAGGTGCAAGAATGACGCATCACTTTCGTCTGCTTCTGCAATCAAAATTCGGCTAGAGCCTAGACGTGCGTTTGTCCCCGCGCTCTTTACCAGACCACCGTTTACAAACGTTGGATCAAGGCCTGCTTCAGAATAGATTTGAGTAACAAGAGCGGTCGTCGTCGTTTTGCCGTGTGTACCTGCGACAGCAATACCGTGACGGAATCGCATCAATTCAGCCAACATCTCTGCGCGGCGTACGATAGGGATACGTAATTCACGTGCCGCCATCACTTCTGGGTTTTCTTCGTTGATCGCCGTTGACACAACAACCACACTGGCTTTTTCTACATTGCTCGCTTGGTGGCCGATAAATACGGTTGCACCTTTTGATACCAAACGCTCTGTCACTGGGTTCTCTGATAGGTCAGAACCTGTGATTTGGTAGCCTTCGTTCAACAGCACTTCTGCAATGCCGCTCATGCCCGCACCACCAATACCGATGAAGTGGATGGATTTCACGCGGCGCATCTCTGGCACCATTGCGCGAATCTGAGCTAAGTCTTGTGTATGTTGGATTGTCATCAATTCTATTCTCAATAATTCGTTAACGCTTTTCGGTCAAAGCGACAATGGCTTGTGCGACAACTCGGTCAGCATTCAATTTTGCAGCGCCACGCGCTTGCTCAGCCATTGTAAGTAAAGCTTGTCGATCCAATTGTTGGATCTGCTGAGTCAGTGACTCAACGGTTAAATCTGGTTGTTCAATCATTTTCGCCGCGCCGCAATCCACCAAGTGGTCAGCATTCAGTGCCTGCTGGCGGTCTTTATGCATAAACGGAACAAAAATAGCGCCTACACCTGCCGCTGATACTTCAGAAACGGTTAACGCTCCAGAGCGACAAACTAAAAGGTCAGCCCATGCGTAAGCTTCTGCCACGTCATCAATGAACTCCGTTACTTCTGCATTTACCACACCATTAGCTTGGTATGCTGCGTTCACCTCTTCAGCGGAGCCTTTGCCCGCTTGATGACGAATACAGTAATCATCGCCCAATTTTGCCATCACTTCTGGCAGAGTTTGGTTAAGAATGCGTGCGCCTTGGCTGCCGCCCATCACCAAAATACGAATTGGACCTTGGCGTTCTTGCATACGCTCGATTGGCGCAGCTAATTGAGTCACGTCTTCACGAACTGGGTTACCAACCACTTCAGCATTTGGAAAAGCGCCCGGGAAAGCCTGAAAAACCTTCTTAGCGATTTTTGATAGCCATTGGTTCGTTAAACCTGCTACTGCATTTTGCTCATGCAGAACAACAGGAATGCCACTCATCCAAGCGGCAATACCACCGGGACCACTCACATAACCGCCCATGCCAAGCACTGCATCTGGCTGCCAGCGTTTCATGTGCGCACGAGCCTGCATGATGGCATTGATAATTTGAAATGGTGCCGCAAGAAGACGCTTAACACCTTGACCTCGTAGACCTTTTACTTTGATAAAGTCGATTTCAATGCCGTGTTTTGGCACTAAATCCGCTTCCATTCTATCCGCGGTGCCTAACCAGCGAATCTCCCAACCTTGCTCTTGTAGCTGTTTCGCTACCGCAAGACCTGGGAACACGTGACCGCCAGTACCACCAGCCATCACCATCAAACGTTTATTTTTCTTCATCGATTTGTTGTTCTGATTCTTTCTGACCGCGCTTTAAGCGGCACTCGTGATCGATTCGCAGCAAGATAGATACTGCCACGGACATGATAATAAGACTCGAACCACCGTAACTGATCAGCGGTAGAGTAAGACCTTTAGTCGGAACGATACCAGCAGCTGCGCCAACGTTAACCAACGTCTGAAAAGCAAACCAAATACCGATGCCAAATGCGAGGTAACCACCAAACATTTCGCCTTCATCAAAAGCGCGCTTGCCGATGTAAACAGCTTTGAGTACCAAGCTGAAGATCAGCATCAACACCAATACTACGCCTACAAAGCCAAGCTCTTCTGCTAACACCGCAAATACGAAGTCAGTGTGTGCTTCTGGTAGATATTCGAGTTTTTGAATTGAGTTACCGAGACCTTGGCCAAACCACTCACCACGACCAAACGCCATGAGTGACTGAGTGAGCTGATAACCGCTGCCGAATGGGTCTTCCCAAGGGTCTAAGAATGACGTCACACGGCGAATACGATATGGCTCTACCAAGATGAGGCCAACTACGGCACCGATACCGGCAATCATCAGAGCTAAGAATTGCGTCAGTTTAGCGCCGGCAATGAATAGCATACCGAACAAGGTCACCAACATTACGACTACGGTACCTAAATCGGGCTGCCCTAGAAGCAACACAGCGAAGAAGGCAAACACCATAATCGGCTTCATGAAACCGCCGAAGAAGGTTTGGCGCACTTCATCTTGCTTACGCACCAGATAACCGGACATAAAGACAAACAAGGAGAGCTTCGCCACCTCGGCAGGCTGCAAGTTGAAAAGGCCAAGCGGTATCCAGCGGGATGCGCCGTTAACCGATTTACCTGCCACCAATACGATGATGAGCAACCCAAAGGCTATCCATAGAAGGTAGTGACTTCTCTTAAACCACTCCTCCAAAGGCACCTGAAGAATAACGGATGAAACACCAATCGCGAGAACTAGGAACGTGGCATGACGGAACATGAAGTGAAATGGCTGATCCGTCAAACGTGAGCTGATAGGAAATGATGCTGATGTCACCATCACCAAGCCAGTTAACATCAAACCCAGCGCAATCCAGACAAGTTGACGATCAAAGAGCGCCTCTGGTGCAGGATGCTTAAGCCAAGTGCCAATGCTGCGTTTAACGTTACCTAAACCCACGAAGTGTGTGACCTTTAATTATGCGTATTTCTCAGCAAGAGCTGCGAATGCGTCACCTCTTGCCATAAAGTTGTCGAATTGATCAAAGCTAGCACATGCCGGAGACAGCATCACCATATCGCCCGTTTTTAACTGCGAAGATATCTGTTGAATCACATCTTCCATGGTGTCGAAACGAGTTGCTGATTCATGCAGTGGCATAAATTCATCGCCATCCGCGCCAAAGCAGCAAAGTTGTAGGTTCAGTGTTGCGAAGATCGGTTTTAGTGGAGTGAAGTCAGCGCCTTTACCAACACCACCAACAAGCAAGTACAGCTTGCCTGTCGACTCTAAGCCAGAAAGTGCAGCCATAGTGCTCGCAATATTGGTTGCTTTTGAGTCATTCACCCATTTTACGCCACGATTATCCGCAACCACTTGGCATCGATGTGTCAAACCCGTGTAAGTTTTCAGTGCATTCAATGATTTGAGATAGTCCACATCCGCCGCTTTAAGCAGAGCAAGTACCACAAGGGCGTTAGCTAGGTTGTGCTTACCAACCAGCTTCAATTCATCACTGGCGATCACACGCTGACCATGATCAAGTAGCCAAGTACGGTTACCGTCAACTTCAAGCCCGTATGCTTGTTCATCACTACCAAACGTCACTAACGGTGTTTCAGTCTCAGGGAAGGTTTCTCGATCATCACGGTTAACCACCGCTAGCTCTGCGTTATCAAAAATGCGCAGCTTAGCTTGTCGGTAGTCCGCCATGCCGTCATAACGATCCATGTGGTCTTCCGAAAGGTTTAGAAACGCCGCCGCTTTAAGCTTCAAGCTTGCTGTGGTTTCTAGTTGGAAGCTAGACAGTTCAAGGACATACAAATCTGCGTCTTGCTCTAGCAAATCGAGAGCAGGAACCCCGATGTTACCACCAACACCGACCGTTAACCCGGCAGCTTTTGCTAGCACGCCTGTTAGGTCTGTTACCGTGCTTTTACCATTAGAACCGGTAATCGCAATAACTGGCTTATCGACGGCCCACGCGAAGAGTTCGATATCACCAACGACGGGTGTACCTTTCACAATGACGGTTTGAATATCAGGCGTTGCCAGTGCAATTCCAGGGTTAGTCACCACTAGATCAGCATCTGCTAACCACTGTGTATTCCAACTGCCACTGTGTAGCTCTACCTGCTTAGGTAAACGCTCCGCTCCCGGTGGATTCGCACGCGTATCGATGACTTTAACCGTCAGTTGCGGCTGATTTTTTGCAAGGTGTTTAACGACAGAGAGCCCGGTAATACCGAGCCCTACAACGACGACCTTATGTATGTTTTGCCAACGTTCCATATTTGATCACGCAATTTGTCTTGTTCTTGGAAAGTTCGATTAACGCACTTTCAGTGTCGCTAGACCAATCAGAACAAGAACCATAGAAATAATCCAGAAGCGCACGATTACGCGAGGCTCTGGCCAACCTTTTAATTCGTAGTGGTGGTGAATCGGTGCCATGCGGAAAATACGCTGGCCGCGCAGTTTGTAAGAACCTACCTGTAGAATTACCGATAGTGTCTCCATTACAAATACACCCCCCATGATCACGAGTACTAGCTCTTGACGAACCAATACTGCAATTGTGCCAAGCGCACCGCCAAGTGCTAGTGAACCCACATCGCCCATGAACACTTGTGCTGGGTAAGTGTTAAACCACAAGAAACCAAGACCTGCACCAACAATTGCCGTACATACCACAACCAATTCAGAAGCGTGCGGTAGGTAAGGAATGTGAAGGTATTCAGAAAAGTTAACGTTCCCCGTCGCCCATGCAATCACCGCAAAACCAGCGGCAACTAGAACCGTTGGCATGATTGCCAAACCATCTAGACCATCGGTTAGGTTTACCGCGTTACTGGTACCCACGATTACAAAGTAAGTCAGGATAATGTACATCAAACCAAGTTGCGGCATGATGTCTTTAAAGAACGGCACGACAAGTTGAGTTGCGGCAGTGTCTTTGCCGTAAGCGTACAACGCAAACGCCACTACAAACGCAATTAATGATTGCCAAAAGTACTTCCAACGAGCAATCAGACCGTCAGTGTTCTTACGCACGACCTTACGATAATCATCGACAAAGCCGATTGCACCATAGCCAAGCAGAACCGTCAGTACCGCCCATACGTATGGGTTCGATAAGTCAGTCCATAAAAGAATAGTGATAGAGATAGCAGCCAAAATCATGATACCACCCATCGTTGGGGTACCACGTTTGCTAAAGTGGGATTCTGGACCTTCGTTACGAACAACCTGACCAATTTGGAGCATCTGTAGACGCTTGATCATGATAGGCCCCATCCATAGAGAGAGACCTAGAGCGGTAAGTACGCTGAGGATTGCTCGAAAAGACAGGTATTCAAACAATCGGAAAAAAGATAGGTATGGCTGTAGCAGCTCGGCAAGCCAAATAATCATTAATAATACTCCTTCAAAGCAGCAGCGACTTCAAACATACGTGCACCGTTCGCGCCTTTCACCAGCATTGTGTGGTGTTCAGGCCCCGCTTGGTCTAGATGCTGCTTGATGTAGTCAATCATCTCTTGATGTGTCTCGAAATGGATGCCATCGCAAAGCTCGCTAATGACCTTCGCATCTGCACCATACGTGAGAACATGTTCAAATTTTTGTGGGGCAGCATGTTCCCCGACTTGACGATGAAGTGCAAGACTTTCCTCACCCAACTCCGCCATATTGCCTAAAATCAACCAACGCTGTCCCTGAAAAGCCGACAGAAGATCGACTGCCGCTTTCATTGCTGGAACGCTCGCGTTGTAGCTATCATCAATCAATTTGACGTTATCGCTAAGCTCTTCCACTTCAACACGGCCCTTGACCTTGTTTAAGTGCTTAAGACCCGTTCGAACCTCTTCCAAGGTTGCGCCAAATTGCAACGCGATGATAGAAGCAGCAATCGCATTCGCCACGTTGTGTTGACCAATAATACCCAGAGACAGTTCAATTTCTTGTGAAGTTGCTGCGATATGTAAGTCAAAGCTTGCTTCGCCTGCGGCGTTCAACACGATGTTAGAAGCGTAGAAATCTGCGTCAGTATTATTTTGTGAAAAAGTGATGACTTTCTTATCAGCTAACACTTGCTCCCACTTGGCTTCACCATTGCTGTCTAGGTTAACAATCGCAATACCACCAGCCGCCAGCCCTTGGTAGATTTCACCTTTAGCTTGTTTCACGCCATCGATAGAACCGAACCCTTCTAGGTGCGCTGCCGCCACGTTGTTGACCATCGCGATATTAGGCTTAACCAGTTGAGTCGTGTATTCAATTTCACCAATATGGTTCGCACCCAGCTCAATCACTGCGTAGTCATCGTTTTGTTGAGAGCGCAGCAACGTCAGTGGCACGCCAATGTCATTGTTGAAGTTACCTGCAGTAAATAGCACTTTGCCTTTTAGCTGCAAAATACTGGCAACCATCTCTTTCACGGTGGTTTTACCGCAGCTACCTGTGATCGCGACCGTCGGCGTTTGGCATGCTTGGTGAATCCAAGCTGCCACTTGACCTAATGCTACCTTACTATCGGCAACAACGACTTGAGGCACATTCACATTAAGCGTTTTTTGTACCAATAAAGCACCCGCGCCCGATTCAACCGCTTGTTGGCAGAAATCGTGAGCATCAAAACGCTCTCCAACCAAAGCAACAAACAAAGCGCCTTGTTCGATAGCTCGAGTGTCGGTCGAAACAGATTCAATAGAGAGGTCATTGCCAACCAGTTCACCGCCAGTGATATCGGCAATTTGAGAAAGCGTTACTGTGATCATGATGAAAGCCCCAATAGTGTCATGGCTGACTCGCGGTCAGAGTAATGGATGGTTCCAGAATTTAAAATTTGGTAGTCCTCATGGCCTTTACCCGCCAGAAGGATAATGTCTTGTGAAGAGGCATGCTCAAGTGCGTAAGACAGCGCTTTAAAACGGTCATGTTGCACAATCGCCTCAGCGGGTTTCGTTAGACCTGCCAACATGTCTTTCATGATCAGCGCTGGATCTTCGCTACGAGGGTTGTCATCGGTAAGTACCACTTTGTCACCCAAACGCTCGGCAATTTCCGCCATCATTGGGCGCTTACCAGCATCACGATCACCACCACAGCCGAAGATAGCCCAAAGCTCACCTTGGCAATGCACACGCAATGCTTGCAGGGCTTTTTCTAGCGCGTCAGGCGTGTGAGCGTAATCCACCACTACTTTGGCATTGTCGTCAGCTTGGAACAGTTCCATACGACCAAGAACGGGTTGCAATTGACCTGCTGTTGCCAGCAAATCTTGCTTGCTAAAACCGAGACTAAGTAACGTTGTGAATGCCAACATCAGGTTCGCCGCATTGAACTCACCGATAAGTGGTGCATGCAAAGTACCCTCACCAAACTTACCATCAAACTCAATCGTGATACCAGATTCAGCATAAGCGATGTGGTTTGCATATACGCTTTGAGAAAATTCATTGTTTGGTTTGAGAGATACAGCAAGCGCGTTAGTCAGTTGTTTTGCCCACGACGCTCCGACCATGTCATCGACATTGATGATCGCATGCTCGCATTGATGGGCGGTAAACAACGTCAGCTTGGCATTGGCATACTCTTCCATCGTGCCATGGTAATCAAGATGATCACGGCTCAGGTTAGTGAACACGCCAGCGGCAAAAGACAGCGCTTTAACGCGACCTTGAATTAAGCCGTGGGAAGAAACTTCAAGCGCCGTGTATTGTGCTTTTTGTTCCGCTAAAGACGACAATGTCTTTTGGATTTCAACCGCATTACCCGTGGTATTCGCGGCTTCTTGTAGATTATCTAGAAAGCCATTCCCTGTCGTACCCATGACCGCTGCTTTTGAACCGACCAAATCAATCCATTGAGCAATAAGCTGAGTGATGGTGGTTTTGCCGTTGGTACCAGTGACACCAATCAAATCCATCGTTGGGTAGGTATACAAATGACTTGCAATTTCAGAGAGGCACTTATCCAGCGCATCAAGGTAAATCACTGGAACATCATCAACAATTTCAATCGCGCCATGTGCTTTTTGCTCACAAGCTTGAGCAATCACCGCATTCGCACCTTGCTCAATCGCGGTTGGGATAAATTTACGCCCATCCACAACATGGCCAATGATAGCTACAAAGGTTGTTCCAGATTGAACTCGTCGACTGTCGAGCTCTAATTCAGAAACAAGAATGGACGACAAACTCGGGCAATCGACCCAAGTGGAAAGCAGCGTGTCCATACTGATGGCTTTAGTCATATTTATTCTCCGAGCATTAGCTCAGCTTTCTTCATTTTGTTTCTCAGTACGCTTATAAGCCTACTGTTGGAATTTATTTTCGTCAGGGGCAACGTTCAGAATTTGCAGTGCGCCTTTCATGATTTCAGAGAAAACTGGCGAGGCTACCGAACCACCGTAGTAGTCGTCACCTTGTGGTTCATTAACCACAACCACAAGCGCTAAACGTGGATCACTTACTGGCGCAACACCTGCTGTATAGTTGATGTACTCATCACTATAGCCACCTGCACTTGCCTTACGCGCAGTACCTGTTTTGGCACCGACTCGGTAACCAGGAACCGCAGCACGACGAGCAGAGCCGCCTTTTTGCGTTACCGTTTCAAGCATGTCTAAGACGAGACGAGCATTCTCTTTGCTCACGACTTGGCGTGCCATATCATTGTCGTTACTTTCGATGATATGAATCGGCTCATATTTACCCAAGTTACCCAACGTCGCATAGGCATGCGCTAACTGGATTGGCGTAACTGACAAACCATAACCAAACGAGATGGTTGCGCGCTCAATTGGAGACCAACGCGAGCGGCTCGGGAAAATACCAACTACTTCACCAACCAAGTTCAAACCTGACAACTCGCCAAGACCAACAGAACTGTACAATCCAAGTAAAGCTTCAACCGGCATTTGCATCGCCAGCTTAGTCACACCGATGTTACTCGATTTCTTTAGAATGGTAGTTAGGCTCGCTTTGCCGACTTTTGGCGCATCACGAACGCGGCTACCACCGAGTTGAAGAATACCGTTACCCGTATCAACGATCGTATCTTTGTCTGCCACCCCATTTTCTAATGCGGCCAAAACAACGAATGGCTTAATGGTTGAGCCAGGTTCCAATGAGTCAGTAATCACACGGTTACGCATTTTGTAACTTTGCCAATCACTGCGGTTATTCGGGTTGTAAGAAGGTGCATTCACCATCGCAAGAACCGCACCGGTTTTTACATCAAGAATCACAACTGATCCAGACGTTGCACGATGATCGGCCACAGCCTGCTTGATAGCACGATACGCCACCGCTTGAATGCGCTGGTCAATCGTCAGTTGCAGTGGTTTACCTTCTTGTTTCTCTTCAAGAGCAATGTTTTCTACCACGCGCCCATAACGGTCTTTACGGATGGTTTTCTTGCCCGCTGCGCCCGTTAACCATTCGTCGTAGCTTCGTTCCACGCCTTCTAGGCCGTGGCCATCAATGCCCGTTACACCAACTAAGTGAGCACTAACCTCACCGGCCGGGTAATAACGACGAGATTCCGACTTCAAGCCAACACCAGGTAGTTTGAGTTCACGAATGTAGTTCGCCATCGCTGGGCTAACTTGGCGTTGTAGATAGATAAAGCGGCGCTTTTCGTTTTTCTTGATTTTGTTGATCAGGCCTTGGCGATCTAGGCCAAGTACGTCTGCAAGTGCGTACCAACTCTTCGTTTGCTGCAGAGCGCCTTCTTTGAAGATAGTTTTGGGGTCAGCCCAAACAGCCTCAACAGGAACACTCACCGCAAGAGGTTCTCCATTGCGATCGGAGATGATGCCTCGCGCCGAAGGAATGGCTTTAACACGGACAGAGCGAAGGTCACCCTGTTTGATCAAGTTGTCAGGCTCTATAACTTGAATATAGGCCACTCGCCCCACGAGAAGAGCGAAGGCACAGAAGACAAAAAACAGCAGTAACTGAAAACGCCAGCGAATCAAAAACGATTCGGGCTCTTCAACGACTTCTGCTTCTTTAGGTTCTTTGGTGGGTTGCGGTTTTGCCGCCGCTACTTTTTTTTCTTTCGCAGCAGGCTTGCGCGTATTTCCTTGTTTAGATTTGGCTTTTTTTCCAATCATTTTAACGTGATAACCACTTCTTTATCGCCATCTGGTCGTTTCATTTCAAGGTCCTTCTTTGCCAAGTCTTGAACGCGACTGTGTTCCGCGAGGGCTGTTTCTTCCAACATCAGGTTGCGCCATTCGCTGTCCAATCGCTCTCGCTCAACCAATGTATGATCTTTTTCAGTGATCGCTTGACGCGCATGATGAGTGGCAAATACCACTCCCATTGCAGTTGCGAAGATCAATATCATCAACAACAACGACCAGCGACCGACGGTAATCAAGTCCGTCGCAATCAACTTAGCAAGATTAGGAGTGGATTTCGTCATAATAATTAAAGCTTTTCTGCAATTCTTAGCACTGAGCTTCGAGAGCGCGGGTTCATTTCGATTTCTTGTTTCGTTGGTTTGTTCGCTTTACCAATTGGCTTCATATTTGCCCTGCCAAGCGCTCGGATTTGTTCTTCCGTCATCGGAATGCCATGTGGCACTTCTGGGCCTTTGCTCTCTTTACGAATGAAGCGTTTCACCATGCGATCTTCCAACGAGTGGAAACTGATCACAGACAAACGTCCTTCAGGAGCCAAAATGCTTGCCGCGCCTTTTAGTGCTGTATCAATTTCTTCCAATTCACTGTTGATGTAAATGCGAAAAGCCTGAAAAGCACGGGTTGCTGGGTGTTTTTTCTCTTTAAAGCTCTTTGGTGCCGCATCTGAGATCAGTTTTGCTAGCTGACCAGTACGAACCATTGGCTCATTTTCTTCATCTTCGCGATAAGCAACAATGGCTTTAGCGATACGGCGAGCATGCTTATCTTCACCAAACTCACGAATCACCCAAGTGATATCATCAAGGTCTGCTTCCATTAACCATTGAGACACAGGGATACCAGATGTTGGGTCCATACGCATGTCTAGTGGGCCGTCTTTCATAAAGCTAAAACCACGTTCAGCATCATCAAGTTGTGGAGACGACACACCAAGGTCTAGCAATACACCATCTACTTTGCCAACAAGGCCATAATCTTCTGCATACTGCGCCATGCCTGAGAATGGGCCATGGATGATGGTAAAACGAGGATCGTCGATTTTAGCCGCTTCTGCGATAGCTTGCGGGTCACGGTCGATGCTGTACAGTCGGCCGTTTTCACCGAGTTTCGACAAGATAGTTCGGCTGTGACCGCCACGGCCAAATGTTCCATCGATATAGATACCATCGGGTTTGATAGCCAAGCCATCAATGGATTCATTTAATAACACGGAGATATGTTGAAATGTTTCGGTCATAGCTGTCTCGTTGAATGATCTTGAAGCGATTCTTTAGTGTACTGATTTCCCACATCATCGCCACCTCAAGTCTAAAGTTAGACGTGATTCAGCGCCAAGTTTATTGGTAATGACATAGTTTGCGTCAATTAAATGCAAAAAACCCATCACTACCGAAGTAGAGATGGGTCTCGAATAGGTGGAGCCGACACATAAGCCGGGTTCTGTTCCGCTTGCGCGGCGGTAGCCATTCGTCTAGGCCAGCAATCACTCACTGGCTCGAGCAACCTACCCGCCTCCTTACGCGAGCAACGCAATGTGGAGGCCTATTTGGTCTTGCTTCAGGTGGAGTTTACCCTGCTACGAACTATTACTAGTCGTCCGGTGCGCTCTTACCGCACCCTTTCACCCTTACCTGTGCCCTAGGGCCATCGGCGGTCTTCTCTCTGCTGCACTTGTCGTAGGCTTGCGCCCCCCAGGCGTTACCTGGCACCTTGCTCTATGAAGCCCGGACTTTCCTCCCCTTTGTCAGTCTCCCGAAGGACGTCAACGTCAGTCTCCCAAAGGGACTTCGACGTCAGTCTCCCGAAGGACATCAACAAAGCAGCGACTACCCAGTCAGCTCCGAGGGCGGATTGTATAGAGTTATCCCCCCAGAGTCTAGTGAGATCACAGAAATGCTGAAAACGGTTGGTTAAGTGGTCAAAAAGGCAGCACCCCGAAGCCCCAGCGCTCATAAACAAAAAGGGAGTCGCGTTAACGACTCCCTTCTCAATCTTATCTAATTAGCTCTGAAAACTAACGGCTCTTGCACTAGACGGCCAAAGCGCACTTCTCGAATCCCGTCTCTCGAAGCGTAGCGTTCCCGAAGCGTTAGCGCTCTACAAACTTCTAGCCCAGATTCTCCAAGCCCCACTTATACAGTGCGTTTTTCTTTAGGCTGTAGATTTCTGCAGCAAGCGCTGCGGCTTTCTTCAATGGAAGCTCTTTAGTCAAAATACCCAATGTGCGAGTTGCTTCGTCTGGCAGGGTGTCTTCTGTAGAGTCACGGTGGCCGTGGATAAGCAGAACCATCTCACCGCGCTGTTGGTTATCGTCGCTTTTTACCCACTCAATTAGTTCACCTAGTGGCATTCCCTGAATGGTTTCAAAGGTTTTAGTTAGCTCTCGTGCCAAGACAACTTCTCGTTCTGGACCAAGAACGTCTAACATATCTTGTAGAGAGTCTAAAATGCGATGCGGCGATTCATAGAAGATACAAGTGCGTTCCACTGACGCAATTTCCAAGAACTTGTCTTTACGGCCTTTGCTTTTCGGTGGTAGAAAGCCTTCGAAACTAAAGCGATCTGAAGGCAAGCCCGACGCACTTAACGCAGTGATGACCGCACACGCACCAGGAAGAGGCACAACTCTAACGCCCGCTTGACGACATTTTGTCACCAAATGGTATCCTGGATCGCTTATTAGCGGCGTACCAGCGTCAGACACCAATGCGATAGACTGACCTGATAGTAGCTTTTCAACTAAAACTTGCGCCTTTTGCTGCTCATTATGATCGTGCAGTGCGAAAGTTTTGGTTTGGATATTGAAGTGAGACAGTAATTTGCCCGTATGTCGAGTATCCTCAGCGGCAATGATGTCCACATTCGACAGAACTTCGATAGCACGTTGTGTGATATCCGCTAAATTTCCGATTGGAGTCGGTACGATGTAGAGAGTTGGCCCCTCATTCGGCAACTTATTTTTATCTGTCATTTGTTTACCATCACTTCAACGATTAATATAGAGACAATTTTGTACAAAATTATAGAGAACTCACGGCAATGATGAACCATAAGAGACTCAGTGTACCACGCTTACTCACTCCTGTTGCACTGGCAATTACGCTCGCAGCCTGTTCTTCAGGCCCGCGACAACCAGACAGCGTAGACATTACACTTGAGCCGACACAGTCTGTTCAGAACTACATGATTCAAGCGGATAGCACCGAAGGCAGCTTGCAAAACGACTGGTTGATCATGGCAACCAAAGCAGCCATCCAAGCAAACGAATTGGATCAAGCGGAACTGCTGATCAAACGTCTTTCTCGTCAACAATTGACCGAAGTTCAACAAGCCGAGTGGCAATTAGCCCGTGCGACCATACAGCAAAAGCAAGGCAATTACTCTCAATTGCTACAAACACTGAACTTTAAACCTTGGTGGAAACTACCGAGCGAACAGTGGAAAGACTATTACGAGCTGCGTGCGGATGCTTACCAAAGCTTGAACCAACCATTCGAAGCAAACCGCCAGCTAGTCGCACAAGGTCAATATGCTTCGTCTGCCGAGCAACGTGAAATCTCTAGCCGTATTTGGATGAACTTTGGCAGCTACTCAGAGAGCGAACTGACATCACTGCAAACCGAACCAAACGAAGATGTGCTTGATGGTTGGTTACAGCTAGCTATTTATGCAAAGACGCTTTCAAGTAATATTCCTCAGCTGAAAAACACCCTTGAGCGCTGGCTAAGTGAAAACCCATCTCATCCAGCAGCGGTTTACACACCAGTTGAAATTCAAAACATTCTTTCTCTAGAAATCGTTAAGCCAAACAACACGGCTCTACTGCTGCCTCTTACAGGCAAGTTTGCTCCGCAAGCACAGCTGATTCGTGATGGCTTCATCTTTGCGATGATGAACGATGATGTGCGCGATCCAAGCGCGACGCTTACCGTGATCGATACTCATGCTTATTCAGCGGATCAAATCAAACAGCGTCTAATCAACGAGAACATCGACTTTGTTGTTGGCCCTTTGCAAAAAGAAAACGTTGAGAAGCTACAAGCAACCTTGGATGGCTCAGAAACTGGCGTGAAGATCCCAGCTCTTGCATTGAATATTCCTGAAGACGTACAACCAGGTACAGATATGTGTTACCTAGCATTGTCTCCAGAGCAAGAAGTGGCGCAAGCGGCGAAATACTTGTTCAATCAAGGTTATCAATTCCCAATGATCTTGGCACCGAACGGCGCTTACGGTCAGCGTGTGGTTGAAGCGTTTAATGAAGAATGGCGCAAGTACAGTTCAAACAAAGTGGCTTCAAGCTATTTTGGTGACAAACGCCAGCTACAGAAGAACATCAACAACGTATTTGGCCTACAAGAGAGCCAACAACGTATCGCACAGATGCAGTCTCTACTTCGCATCTCATTAGAGAGTCCACCACGTAGCCGTCGTGATGTGGATGCGGTTTATATTGTTGCTCGCAGCTCTGAGCTCACACTAATCAAACCATTTATTGAAGTGGCGATTAACCCTGACGCGAAGCCACCGAAGTTGTTCTCAAACTCACGCAGTAACAGCGGTGGTGCGACATACGAAGATCTATCAGGCGTGGCTTACAGTGACATTCCAATGCTGATCAATCCAGATCCAACCATCGAAGCAGAGATGAATGAGCTATGGCCTGATCAATCTAACATGGAAAAACGCTTGGAAGCGCTGGGTATGGACGCGTACAAACTGATTGGCGAATTGCCACAAATGAAGCTTCTGCCGGGTTACTCGGTAAGCGGTCAGACGGGCGTGCTTAGCATCGACAACAACTGTGTTGTAGAACGTGAGCTAGACTGGGCTGAGCGTGGGGCTCTTTAGTAAGAGACAAATCGGCAACCAATATGAAACCCTGGCGAAGCAGTATTTGCAGCGCCGGGGTTTGCGCTTTTTAGATCAAAATTTTCTGACTAAAGTCGGTGAAATTGATTTAATCTTCCAACAAGGTGAAACTATCGTCTTTGTTGAGGTCAAATATCGTAAGAATGATAGCTTTGGCTCAGCAGCAGAAATGGTCACCCGCGCAAAAATGCGTAAACTAGTCAAAACAGCCCAAATTTGGCTAAGCCAGCAAAAACGCTCGGCGTACAATATCGATTATCGGTTTGATGTGGTCGCCATTCACGACAATGGTCGAGACATTAACTGGATACAAAATGCAATCTCTGAAGGATAAACGATGCTAGACAGCATTAAAGACAGTTTTACAGAAAGTATTCAAATTCAAATTGCGGCAGCAGAAGCGTTGCCAGATGCTATTACTCACGCCGCTCAAGCTATGGTGTCGAGCCTGCTTAATGGCAACAAAATCCTATGCTGTGGCAACGGTGGCAGTGCATCGAACTCGCAACAGTTTGTCTCTTGCCTTTTGAACCGATTCGAAACTGAGCGCCCTAGCCTTCCAGCAATGGCTTTAACAGCAGATAACACAACATTGACTGCTGTAGCGAACGATTACCACTACCAAGAGATCTTCTCTAAGCAAGTACGCGCCTTTGGTCAGCCTGGCGACATTTTGTTAGCCATTTCGACCAGTGGTAACAGCAAAAACGTTCTTAAAGCGATGGAAGCAGCTGTAACACGCGATATGACCATCATCGCCCTAACGGGCAAAGACGGTGGTGAAATGGCAGGCCTGCTTGGTGAGAATGATGTTGAAATCCGCATCCCATCACATCGTACAGCGCGCATTCATGAAGTGCACATGGTGACACTTCATTGTCTGTGTGATCTAATCGACCAAGTACTTTTCCCAGCTCACGAAGAATAACCGAATTGAGAGTTTAGAATTATGATACGTAGTCTTGTCATTTTGTGTGCAGCGCTGAGCATGAGCGGCTGTGCAGGTTTGTTTATTGCAGGGGCAGCGACCACTGCCAATCTCGTTACAGATACGCGCACGACCAAAGAAATTTGGCAAGACAACAACATCGAATTCGAAGTCGCTGCAATTGGCAATAAAGCCCCTTTCAAAGGCAAAGCACGCGTCGTTGCAAGCTCATACAACGGTACTGTCGTATTAATGGGCCAAGCCCCAACTCAAGACCTCATCAACGAGTTTGAAAGCAAAGCTCGTGAAGTAAATGGTGTGAAGAACATCCATAACCAAATTAAGCAAAAAGAGCCTCTGAGCGTGACACAAATCAGTAACGACAGCTGGATCACGACTAAAGTGAAATCAGCACTGCTTACCGACAGTGAGCTTAATGGCGTGAAAGTGAAAGTCATCACTGAAGACAGTGATGTATTCTTATTTGGCTATGTAACGCCAGAACAGAGTGAGAGAGCAACAGAGATCACACGCAATATCTCTGGCGTAAAACAAGTAATCAAAGGCTTCCAATATGGTGATGAAAAACCACTAGAAGTTGAAGAGCCAGAAGCGGCAAATACAGTGCCGGCAGAGACAGAAAAAGAGACGCAGGTAAACGAGCTTGGATAAGTGACGAAGCCTGTTATCAAAAAGGCTGAATTAGATAAGAAAAAAGCAGCGTATCGACGCTGCTTTTTTTATTTGATAACTCGTAAGCTTGGTCTGCCTTTCGGGCGAGGTGTTTCTTCCTCTTCAGACTCAGAGTCCACGATTTCAGGTTCATCATTCACAGTGGTGAAGGTTGGAGACTGCTCTTCTTCGACAATCTCTTCCTCTTCAATATGGGTGTATGCTTCTTCTGGTTCAAACATGGTGCCAGCACCATTCTCACGTGCGTAAATCGCTTGTACAGCGTAAACAGGCACGATAACCGAATGCGGACGACCACTAAAACGAGCGTGGAAGGTAATCGCATCATTACCCAACTCAAGTTGACCAACAGCACGTGGAGCAATGTTCAAGATGATTTGACCATCTTGAACAAACTCAACTGGTACACGCACACCTGGCATGGTTGCATCAACCACCAAGTGTGGAGTTAAGTCATTGTCTACTAGCCACTCGTAGAATGCGCGAAGCATGTACGGACGGCGAGCAGTCATTTTTGCAATATCCATAACGTGTTATCTAAATCGCTTAGCGAACTAGACGCATTTCACGTTCAGCTTCAGTTAGAGAAGCAAGGAATGAATCACGTTCAAATACGCGGTTCATGTAAACTTTGATCTCTTTAGAACCAGGGCCTACAAGGTCGATACCTAGTTGAGGTAGACGCCACAATAGTGGAGCCAGGTAACAATCGATTAGGCTGAACTCTTCACTCATGAAGTATTCGTATTCTGCAAAGATTGGTGCAAGAGTCAGAAGATCGTTACGTAGTTTAGTACGTGCTTTTTCTGATTCTTCCGCGTTACCTTTAACAACCTTTTCAGCTAGTGAGTACCAGTTGCGTTCAATACGGTACATCATCAGACGGCTGTTACCACGAGCAACTGGGTAAACAGGCATTAGAGGTGGATGAGGGAAACGCTCGTCCAAGTACTCCATGATGATTTTTGAATCGTAAAGAGCTAGCTCACGGTCCACAAGAGTTGGTACTGACTTGTATGGGTTCAGTTCCACAAGCTCAGCAGGAAGGTTAGCTTCATCAACAAGCTCAACTTCAACACTTACGCCTTTTTCAGCTAATACGATGCGAACCTGATGGCTATACAAATCTGATGCACTTGAGAAAAGAGTCATCACAGAACGTTTATTGGCAGCTACAGCCATGGAGCCCTCCAGCACACTTACAAATAAAAATAATGGAGGCTAAGCCTCCATTATTCGTCAATTAAAATTGGGAATTAGCACGGTATGATAGCACAATTAATGCACATCACGCCAATACTCTTTCTTGAGCATCACGACAACAATTGTTAGTAGAACTAGGAAGCCCATGACCCACCAACCAAGCGCATGACGCTCTAGCTGAACAGGGTCACCAGAGTAAACTAGGAAGTTCACTAGGTCGCCAACTGCTTTATCATACTCGCCAGAGCTTAGCTCACCCGTTCCGTTAGTTTCAGTACCAACAACCACTTGTACTTCTTCACCGTCCACCACTTTTGTGCCGTAAACTGGCGTCGGGATACCTTGAAGCTCTTCAAGAACGTGCGGCATACCAACGCTTGGGAAAACAATGTTGTTCACGCCGAATGGACGAGATGGGTCAACATAGAAAGAGCGTAGGTAAGTGTATAGCCAGTCTGCACCACGAACTCGAGCAACAAGTGTTAGATCCGGTGGCGGCGCACCAAACCAGTCACCCGCTTGCTTCGCAGGCATCGCATTAACCATTAGGTCACCGATTTTCGCTTCAGGATCAAAAATCAGGTTTTCCTTCATTAGGTCAGCAGGAATATCCAAGTCTGTCGCTACTCGTTCGTAACGCTGGTATTGCGTTGAGTGACAAGCAAAACAGTAGTTCATGAATAGCTTCGCGCCGTTTTGCAGCGAAGCTTTATCCGATAGGTCCACGTTCGCCTTGTCTAGCGGTACGTTGGCACCCGCTGCCATCGCAAGAGATGGCAACATAGCAAATAGAATTACAATCCACTTCTTCATTTGAATGTCACCCTCTCTGGTAATGGTTTGGTTGCTTCATTTTTGCTGTAGAAGAACAGCAGTACAAAGAACATGAAGTAACACAAGCTAAAGATCTGAGACAGAATTGTGTACAGCGGCGTTGCCGGCAGTGCACCCAAAATACCCAGAGCGATAAAGGCGATAGTGAACTGAACAATATTCAACAGGTGCAGTTTGCTACGGTAACGGTATGAACGCACTTTACAACGGTCCAACCAAGGTAGAACAAACAGTACTGCAATTGACGCCCCCATTAGGATTACACCCAATAGTTTGTCTGGAACCGCACGCAAGATTGCGTAGAACGGAGTGAAGTACCATACAGGAGCGATGTGCTCAGGTGTCTTCAGTGGGTTTGCAGCTTCAAAGTTAGGCGGCTCAAGGAAATATCCACCCATCTCAGGGTTGAAGAACAGCACGTAACAGAAGAAGAACAAGAAACCAGCGACACCAACCAAGTCCTTAACCGTACCGTACGGGTGGAAAGGAATCGAATCGATGATGTCGTATTTCTTCGTGTAGTAATCGTGGAACTTGAATTGCGTTTCGTAATCGTCTCCCATTGAACCTTTTGGCAACTTAGTCTCGATACCATCCGGGTTGTTAGAGCCAACTTCGTGCAGTGCCAATACGTGCAACACCACAAGAAGAAGTAGAACGATAGGTAGTGCAATAACGTGTAGTGCGAAGAAACGGTTCAGCGTTGCACCAGAGATGATGTAGTCACCACGGATCCAAAGTGTTAAGTCGTCACCGATAACAGGAATCGCACCAAACAGAGAAATGATTACCTGAGCACCCCAGTATGACATCTGACCCCATGGTAATAGGTAACCCATGAAAGCTTCTGCCATTAGAACCAAGAAGATCAACATACCGAAGATCCAAAGTAGCTCACGAGGTTTTTGGTATGAACCGTAAATCAGACCACGGAACATGTGCAGGTAAACAACAACGAAAAACGCTGATGCGCCAGTTGAGTGCATGTAGCGCAGCAACCAGCCGTAATCAACGTCACGCATGATGTATTCGATAGAAGCAAACGCACCATCACCAGATGGAACGTAGTTCATTGTTAACCAGATACCCGTTAGGATTTGGTTAACCAGTACCAACATTGCCAGAGAACCGAAAAGGTACCAAAAGTTGAAGTTCTTAGGCATTGGGTATTCAGACAAATGCTTTTTATAAGCATTCATCGCGGGAATTCGTTTTTCAACCCAGTCTAGTAGTGCTTGCATTATGCGTCTCCCTCATCAACACCGATCATGAGCTTCGTATCACTCAAATACATGTGCTTAGGAACCACAAGGTTCAGAGGTGCAGGAACACCTTGGAACACTCGACCAGCCATATCGAATTTAGAACCATGACATGGACAGAAGAAGCCAGACTTAACGCCTTGGACTTGCTCTGAGAACGTGTCAGGTAGATAGGTCGGTGAACAACCTAAGTGAGTACAGAAGCCAACTGCCACGAAATACTCAGGCTTGATCGAACGATGCGCATTCTGAGCATAAACTGGCTGTTGTTCCATTTCTGATTGTGGGTCACGAAGCTGTCCGTCGATGTTCTTTAGGTTATCCACCACTTCTTGAGTACGACGTACAACCCATACAGGCTTACCTTGCCACTCAACACGAACCATCTGACCGGATTCGATTTTACTGATATCCACTTCCACCGGCGCACCCGCAGCTTTTGCTTTGGCGCTCGGATTCCATGATTTGATAAAAGGCACGGCGACGGCAGCTGCCCCTAATCCACCAACAACTGCCGTTGTAGCGGTTAGAAAACGCCTGCGACCGTTATTTAAAGGCGCGTTGCTCATCCAAACATTCTCCCATTTGCTCCCTTTGGATCGTTATTATTCCGCTTATAAGAGCATGGCTAACAAATAATGAATTTAGTTCTATTTATTGGGGGGAAATGATAAAGAAAACCCTACTTTTTGACAAGATAAAGCTACCTTTTTGTAACAATTGTGAGGCAAATCGCTCACGCCGTCACAAAAGCGGCAAAATTATAAAAAATAGATGTGATTTGTAACAAGAAAGCGAAACGAAGAATGGCTAGGAACGAGATAAAAAGCCTTGTATTTCGGCTGTTTTCAGCCAATTAGATAGAAAGATCTTTCAAGAATGTGAAGGAGTCCTCCACTTTTGTTATCTCAGTTTTGTAGCACGAAGAAAACCAGAAAACTTGCAGAGAAAACGATCAAATGTTGCGAGGATATTAAGCAAGAATGTGAAAACAAATGCGAAAGGAAAAACGGACTTTTTCAGACTTCAGAAAAACAAAAAGCTCGGCATATAGCCGAGCTTTGATGCACAGTTTCCAAAGTAACTCTGGAACAGCATAAATTTCCGATAAGAGGAAATTAACGCTTAGAGAACTGTGGACGACGACGTGCTTTACGTAGACCAACTTTCTTACGTTCAACGCAACGAGCGTCACGAGTAACGTAACCAGCTGCACGTAGAGTAGGACGTAGAGACTCATCGTACTCCATAAGAGCACGAGTGATACCGTGACGGATAGCACCAGCTTGACCAGAAATACCGCCACCTTTAACAGTAACGTATAGGTCTAGCTTCTCAGTTAGTTCAACTAGCTCAAGAGGTTGTTTAACAACCATGCGAGAAGTTGGACGACCGAAGTACTCATCAAGGCTACGCTTGTTGATTACGATGTTGCCGCTGCCTGGTTTGATGAAAACACGCGCAGCTGAGCTTTTGCGACGGCCAGTGCCGTAGTATTGATTCTCTGCCATTTTCGAAATCCCCAATTAGATGTCTAGTACTTGTGGTTGTTGAGCAACATGGTTGTGCTCAGCGCCCGCGTAAACTTTAAGCTTACGGTACATAGCACGGCCTAGAGGACCACGTGGAAGCATGCCTTTAACTGCTAGCTCAAGAACCATCTCAGGTTTACGATCGATCAACTTTTCAAAAGTGATAGATTTTAGACCACCTGGGAATTCAGAGTGACGGTAGTACACTTTGCCTTTAGCTTTGTTGCCAGTTACAGCAACTTTCTCAGCGTTGATAACGATGATGTAATCACCAGTGTCAACGTGAGGAGTGTATTCAGCTTTATGTTTGCCACGTAGGCGAGATGCAATTTCACTTGCTAGACGGCCAAGAGTTTTACCCTCTGCGTCTACAACATACCAGTCGCGTTTTACAGTTTCTGGTTTAGCAACGAAAGTTTTCATGCTAATAATAACCCGTTAATTAAATTTTAAACTTTAAAGGAACACAGTATTGTGTTCCCACACTGTCTAAGAGCCCAGTCATCACCCCTTCGAGTCGTTGGTACTCTCGACCTTCTATGCCGAAATAACTTCGATATTCAGGTCTGCAGTAACGGTGGGTCGCAGGATTATAGAGAAGAGCGAAGAAAAAATCACCTTTTTTTGCGCCAAATCACTAATTTTTTCTTCACTTTTTTAAGATGAGTTGCTGTTTTTTACGCCAGATGCTCTCTAGCAAGGTATTCGTGACTCTGCATTTCTGTCAGTCGAGACAAGCAACGTTTAAATTCGAACTCTAACTGTCCTTGTGTATAAAGGAACTCCATTGCAACTTCAGCAGAAATAATCAACTTAACGTTACGTTCATAGAATTCATCGACCAATGCAATAAAGCGTCTCGCTGCATCATCTATCTTGCTATCCATTTGCTTCACGTCTGCTAGCAAGACTGTATGGTAGATGCGCGATAATTCAATGTAATCGTTTTGACTGCGTGGGGTTTGACACAGTTGTTCAAAAGAAGCATGTAGCACGCCATCGCTGGCCTCTATTACCGCCACTTCTCGATGGTTGATTTCAATGCTGTGTGCTGCAACTTTTCTTTCACCAATCAACTGTTGGTAATACGTATTAAGATTGATAGACGCCTGCTCGTCCAACGGATAATGATAGATTTCGGCTTGTTGCAGCGTTCTTAGGCGGTAATCCACGCCACTGTCGACATTAAGCACATCACAGCGCTGAATGATCATGTCTATCGCTGGTAAAAAGCGCGCACGTTGTAAGCCATTACGATACAAGTTTTCAGGCTCAATGTTCGACGTCGCGACTAAAATCATTTGTCGCTTAAACATCTCTTGCAACAAGGTCGCTAAGATCATCGCATCTGTGATATCGGAAACGAAGAATTCATCAAAACAGACCACATCCGCTTCTTTCTTGAATAGATCGGCCACTTTTGACAGCGGGTTTTCCACTTCACCTAAACGCTTGAGCTCATCATGCACACGATACATAAAACGGTGAAAATGCACGCGCATCTTTCTTTCTGTCGGCAAGGCGTCAAAAAACGCATCCATGAGGTAGGTTTTACCCCGCCCTACTCCTCCCCAAAAGTACAAGCCTTTTGGTGGTTCTGGCATTTCAGGCTTTTTACCCAGTAATTTCTGCCAAGTGCTAAGCTGAGGAATAGGCGCAGACTGGAATTCTGCAATCGCATGGTAAAGGTTGTCTAAAGCAACGACAGCATTATGTTGTGCTTCGTCACGCTGGAATCCATGCTCTGCTATGTCTTGTTGGTATCGTTGTAATGGTGTCATGGCATTGAGTCGTATCAGAGGTACAGAAAAAATTGTCACCTCGGGGTCAGCTTTGAGAATAGAGAGATGTGGATATCAGTCCCCGAAGACTTACCGCTATTTTTCTTTATCGGCTGTTCAAGCCATAGTAACATGGACTAGCACCGCGTGTAACTAAGTAGTAAAAGACTTGTTAAAACAACTATAAGGAGCAGTTATGCCTTGGATTTATGCCATTGTGGGTTTGCTGGTCGGTACAATCGTAGGCGTAGTCATTAGTAGACTAACCACCCCCGAATACAAAAAACAAAAGTCTGTGCAAAAAGAGCTGGAAGCAGCCAAGTTCGAGCTAGAGCAACAACGTCAAGAGCTCGTCGATCACTTTGCACAAACTGCAGAAATGTTGGATACCTTAGGTAAAGACTACACCAAGCTGTACCAACACATGGCGAAGACGTCTTCAGAACTTCTGCCTAACTTGCCTGAGCAAGACAATCCGTTTGATAAGAAGACAGCCATGTCGACTGAACAGATTGAAGAAGACCAATCTAACGTCAACGAACAACCAAAAGACTACGCCAACGGCGCAACAGGTCTTTTAAAGGATCAGGAAAAAGAAATCATCGACGCACCAGAAGCTGTCACTGCTAAAGCGTCTTAATCCCCCCTTTCCTACCTAACTGGGTCAATACATACACATTTCTTATCAATTTGTATTGACCCTTTTTGAACTTTTCTTAAGCAACTCATCTCTAACAACCTGTGTGCTGTCGCCACCTTTTGATTATCCGAATTAATCCCTATATAACTAAATAACCGTATAGAACTAACGGTTCGGATATTTCTTTTTGACAGACCTGTTTCAAGAGGAGTTATTGGATGAAAAAACCATTGCTTGCGCTAACCGTTCTATCTTTAAGCTTGGGTTCAATCATCACCCCAATTACTGCGACTGCGGCACTGCCGTTAAGTGTGGATGGGGAGCAGTTACCTAGCCTTGCCCCGATGCTCGAAAAAGTGACCCCTGCGGTTGTGAGTATTGCGGTTGAAGGTAAACAAGTTCAAACCAGCCGTATCCCAGAGCAGTTTCAGTTCTTCTTTGGGCCTGAGTTTCCAACAGAGCAGACTCGTGAGCGTCCATTCCGAGGCTTGGGCTCTGGCGTTATTATTAACGCGGACAAAGGGCAAATCGTCACAAACTACCATGTAATTAAAGGCGCCGATGACATCCGTGTCCGTTTGTACGATGGTCGAGAGTACGATGCAGAATTAGTGGGTGGAGATGAAATGTCAGACATTGCTCTACTCAAACTGGAGAAAGCAAAAGATCTGACCCAGATTAAAGTCGCCGACTCAGACAAGCTACGCGTTGGTGATTTCACGGTTGCGATTGGTAACCCGTTTGGCCTTGGTCAAACCGTCACTTCGGGTATCGTCTCGGCACTAGGTCGAAGCGGCTTGAATGTGGAGAACTTCGAGAACTTCATCCAAACAGATGCGGCTATCAACAGCGGTAACTCAGGCGGTGCTTTAGTTAACCTCAATGGTGAACTGATCGGTATCAATACAGCGATTCTTGGTCCGAATGGCGGTAATGTTGGTATCGGTTTTGCGATTCCATCTAACATGATGAAAAACTTAACAGACCAAATTCTAGAGTTTGGCGAAGTGAAACGTGGCATGCTAGGCGTACAAGGTGGTGAAGTCACTTCAGAGCTGGCAGAAGCATTAGGTTATGAATCGAGTAAAGGTGCGTTTGTTAGCCAAGTAGTGCCTGATAGCGCTGCAGATAAAGCAGGCCTGAAAGCTGGTGATGTGATTACTTCCGTAAACGGTAAATCGATCGATACTTTCTCCGAGCTACGCGCAAAAGTCGCAACGCTCGGTGCGGGCAAAGAGATAACATTGGGTGTGATTCGTGATGGTAAGAAGAAATCCTTCGATGTGACGTTAGGTGAATCGACCAATGTGAAAGCGAAAGCGGAAACGCTTCACGAAGGCCTTAAAGGTGCAGAACTCAGCAACACCACACCAAGCGATAAAATCCAAGGTGTTAAGGTGACCAGTGTGGCTGAAAACTCTCCAGCGGCACAATACCAACTTGAGCAAGACGATATCATTATTGGTGTTAACCGTAAGCGTGTGAAGAATTTAGCAGAACTGCGCGCGATTGTTGAAAAACACAAAGGTGTGCTCGCGATAAACGTTCAACGTGGTGATCGGACGGTTTACTTAGTTATCCGTTAATAGACATCATTCAACAATCACATAGCTGAAAGCAAACGAGCGCTAGCAACATATTTATCAGTGATAGCGCTCGAATACTTTCCTTCTTATGTCATGGTTTTTTAAAAGGGCAAGACTATCGCGTCTTGCCCTTTTGTTATTTTTCAATGTAATGCTATCCTTCAGTTTTCTATGCCAATTGGGCGCTCAATCATGGAGAGGTTATGCTTAGCTTTTTGTTACGTTCTGTCTTTTTAGGCTTAGCAACTGCCGTTATCGTATTACTCGCCGTTCCATCTTTGCGCAGCAATGTTATCCCAACCGCCCTTGTTGACCCGCAACCGAGCAATATCGCATCGCTAGAAGTTTCTTTTAACCAAGCGGTAAGAAAGGCAGCACCTGCGGTGGTGAATATCTACAGCCGCAAATATGTGGAAAATGATCGCAGCAAGCTATCGACTCAAGGACTAGGTTCTGGGGTTATCGTGAGCGAAAAAGGTTACATCATTACCAACTATCACGTTGTCGCTCAAGCTGACCAAATCGTCGTAGCCTTGCAAGATGGTCGTGTTGCTGCTGCTCAATTGGTAGGGACAGACAAGCGTACAGACATTGCGATCTTACGTGTTGAAGGCTCTAACCTGCCAGTTATCCCATTAAATGCTGACTACAAACCTCAAGTGGGTGATGTGGTGCTTGCCATTGGTAACCCATACAACTTAGGCCAGACGACTACCTTCGGCATTATCTCTGCGACAGGTCGCTCGTCGATCAGTGATGGTCGACAAGCCTTTATCCAAACCGATGCCGCTATCAATGAAGGCAACTCCGGTGGCGCATTAGTGAATACTCAAGGTGAACTGGTCGGTATCAATACCGCTTCATTCCAACAGGCGACTGACCTTGAGACCTACGGTATCTCATTTGCAATTCCAGCACCGCTAGCAAACAAAATCATGCAGAAGATCATCGCTGATGGCCGCGTGATCCGCGGTTATATCGGTATTGATGGGCAAGATATTAATGCGGTAACTGCTCGCTTGTTAGGTAACGAGCACATTGGCGGTATTGTGGTTCTTGGTATTGACCCAAATGGTCCCGCAAGTGCGGCTGGTTTTGAGAAACAAGACATCATCATCAGTATTAACGGCACTAAAGTTCAAGGGCGCCAAAGCGTCATGGACATCGTTACTGACTTACGCCCAGGTACCTCTGTGGATGTAGGGATTATCCGCAAGGGTAAAGAAATGAATTTAAAAGTCACCATAGCCGAAGACAAACAAGAAGCATAAAAAAATCCCAGCCATTGGCTGGGATTTTTATTTGTGCGTTATTCGCTGTCGCTTGGTTCTTCTGAAACTTCTGAGCTTCCGCCCATCTCGATTTCAATTCGCGTCACGCGCTGTAGGCCGCGTGGTAGTAAGCTACCTCGACGTCCACGTTCACCACGGAAGTTTTCTAAGTCTGCCGGTTTCAAACCTAGCTTACGCTTACCCGCATAAAGCGTTAGAGAAGCACCTTGTGGCAATGCCATCAAGTGAGACAGAACCTCTTCACGCTCTTTCGCTTTCGCTGCAGGAATGTTGATGATCTTGTTACCCTTACCTTTCGCCAATTGCGGCAGGTCTTTAATTGGGAACAACAGCATGCGGCCTTGGTTGGTAATCGCGAGAATTTCATCCGAGTCCAAATCAGCAATCGTCTTCGGTGTCATCACCTCAGAGTTGGCCGGTAGCGTCACCAAGGCTTTACCGCTTCGATTCTTAGACAGTAGCTCAGAGCCTTTACATACAAAACCGTAGCCCGCGTCAGAGCCAACTAGCCATAGTTGCTCATCTTCACCCATGATCACTTGGCGAATGCTGCTACCCGCTGTGATATTCAAGCGGCCTGTAATCGGTTCGCCTTGGCTTCGAGCGGATGGCAATGAATGCGACTCTAATGAGTAGCTTCGGCCATCGCTACCGAAGAATACCGCTTGCTGGTTACTCTTACCACGCGCATGCGCTAAGTAGTTATCACCAGATTTATAGCTTAAGCCTTCTGCGTCTACATCGTGACCTTTCGCATGGCGAATCCAGCCTTTCTCTGAAAGTACCACTGTGATTGGCTCACTTGGTACCAGGTCGCGTTCTGTTAGCGCTTTTGCTTCTGCACGCTCAACCAATGGAGAACGACGGTCATCACCGTATTTCTCTGCGTCTGCTTTGATTTCTTTCTTTAGTAGTGTGTTTAGACGACGCTCAGAACCCAATAGCTGCTCTAGCTTCTCACGTTCTTTTTCTAGCTCGTCTTGTTCACCACGAATCTTCATCTCTTCTAGTTTTGCTAGGTGACGAAGTTTAGTATCCAGAATTGCATCCGCTTGGATATCGGTAATACCAAAACGCTCCATCAGCACAGCTTTTGGATCGTCTTCAGTACGAATGATCTCAATCACTTCATCTAGGTTTAGGTAAGCAACTAACAAACCTTCCAAGATGTGTAGACGAGCCATTACTTTGTCTAGGCGGTGTTGCAGACGACGACGAACAGTCGTACGACGGAATTCAATCCACTCAGACAGAATTTGTACCAGACCTTTAACTTGAGGACGGTTATCCAAACCAATCATGTTCAAGTTAACGCGGTAGCTGCGCTCAAGATCGGTTGAAGCGAACAAGTGGTTCATCAACAGATCGCAATCAACGCGGTTTGACTTAGGTACCACTACGATACGTGTTGGGTTCTCGTGATCCGATTCGTCACGAAGGTCGTCTACCATTGGTAGTTTCTTCGCGCGCATTTGGTTCGCGATTTGTTCTAGTAACTTCGCACCCGATACTTGGTGTGGCAGAGAAGTAATGACGATGTCAGAACCTTCTTTGTGCCATACCGCACGCATCTTGATGCTACCTCGACCGTTACGGTAAATCTTTTCGATATCCGCTTGTGGTGAAGTAATTTCCGCTTCTGTTGGGTAATCTGGACCTTTCACAAACTGCATCACATCCGGCAGTTCTGCTTTCGGGTTGTCGATTAAGTGGATGGTTGCATCCGCCACTTCACGAACGTTGTGAGGCGGAATATCCGTCGCCATACCAACCGCGATACCAGTTACACCGTTTAGCAGGATATGAGGCAGACGTGCTGGCAACATTTGTGGCTCTTTCATCGTGCCATCAAAGTTAGGTTGCCATTCAACCGTGCCTTGACCCAGCTCGCCTAACAATACCTCAGCAAACTTAGACAGTTTCGCTTCGGTATAACGCATTGCTGCGAACGATTTCGGATCATCTGGCGCACCCCAGTTACCCTGACCATCTACCAATGGGTAGCGGTAAGAGAATGGTTGAGCCATGAGTACCATCGCTTCGTAACACGCTGAGTCACCATGCGGGTGGTATTTACCCAGAACGTCACCAACGGTACGTGCTGATTTTTTGTATTTCGCTGATGCCGAAAGACCAAGCTCCGACATTGCGTAAATGATGCGTCGTTGAACCGGCTTCAAACCATCGCCAATGTATGGCAATGCGCGGTCCATGATTACGTACATCGAGTAGTTCAGATAAGCGTCTTCAGTGAACTTGCGCATTGGCAACTGTTCAACGCCATCATAAGTAATTTCTGTAGACATCCGTTAAACCTCTGCCATATCGCCGTTGCTTTGTAGCCAAGAACGACGGTCATCTGCTCGTTTCTTACCAAGCAGCATGTCCATCATTTCCATGGTCGCCGCTGAGTCATCAATGGTTAATTGAACCAGACGACGCGTATTTGGATCCATGGTTGTTTCGCGCAACTGAAGTGGGTTCATCTCACCCAGACCTTTGAATCGTTGCACGTTGATTTTGGCTTTCTTCTTCGACAAGCGCTCTAATACGCCATCTTTTTCGTCATCGTCTAAGGCATAGAATACTTCTTTGCCACAGTCGATACGGTATAGAGGCGGCATCGCGACGTAGATATGACCGGCTTCAACCAGCGCACGGAAATGACGAGTGAACAGCGCACATAACAGCGTTGCGATGTGCAAACCGTCCGAGTCCGCATCGGCAAGGATACAGATTTTACCGTAGCGAAGGCTGTCTAGGTTGTCGCTGTCTGGGTCAATACCCAGAGCAACTGAGATATCGTGCACTTCTTGAGATGCAAGCACTTGGTCTGCAGAGACTTCCCACGTGTTTAGGATCTTACCGCGCAGTGGCATGACCGCTTGGAACTCACGATCACGTGCTTGTTTAGCTGAACCGCCCGCCGAGTCACCCTCCACGAAGAAGATTTCGGTGCGGTTAAGGTCTTGCACAGAACAGTCTGTCAGCTTACCCGGCAGTGCTGGGCCTGAGGCCACTTTCTTACGCACAACCTTTTTGCTCGCACGCATACGGCGATGAGCGTTCGCGATACAAACTTCGGCAAGTTGCTCTGCAAGTTGTGGTTTTTCGTTCAACCAAAGGCTGAATGAGTCTTTCACAACACCTGATACAAACGCAGCGGTTTGACGAGAAGAGAGACGCTCTTTGGTCTGACCCGCAAACTGAGGATCTTGAATCTTAACCGATAGCACGTATGAACAACGGTCAAAAACGTCATCACCGGTTAGCTTCACGCCACGAGGCAGCAAGTTGCGGAATTCACAGAACTCACGCATTGCATCAAGCAAACCTTGGCGCAGGCCATTAACGTGCGTACCACCCTGTGCGGTTGGGATAAGGTTCACGTAACTTTCCGTGATCATCTCACCGCCTTCTGGCTGCCAGATCACCGCCCAGTTTGCCGCTTCGGTTTCCGCTGAGAATTCACCTGTAAATGGTTCTTCTGGTAGAACGGTATAACCTTTCACACCTTCCGCTAGATAGTCTTTCAAACCATCTTCGTAGAACCACTTGTAGTCTTTGTTGTTTACTTTATCTGTGAAAGTAATTTCTAGACCAGGACAAAGTACTGCTTTCGCTCGTAGGTTATTCACCAGACGAGTTACTGAGAAGTTTGCAGAATCAAAGTACTTAGCGTCTGGCCAGAAGTGCACACTGGTACCACGGTTACGACGACCACATGTGCCGACAACCGTTAGGTCAGAAACTTTATCACCGTGTTCAAAAGCAATCTCATACACTTGACCATCACGACGGACGGTCACTTCAACACGCTTAGACAGCGCGTTTACAACAGAGATACCTACACCGTGCAAACCACCAGAGAATTGGTAGTTCTTGTTAGAGAATTTACCACCTGCGTGAAGCTTACATAGGATCAGTTCAACACCTGATACCTTTTCTTCTGGGTGGATATCAACAGGCATGCCTCGACCATCATCGATCACTTCTAGTGATTGGTCAGCATGTAGGATGACTTGTACTTTTGAGGCATGTCCGGCTAGCGCTTCATCGACACTGTTATCGATAACTTCTTGGCCCAAGTGGTTTGGGCGCGCTGTATCCGTATACATCCCTGGTCGGCGACGTACTGGCTCTAAGCCATTCAGTACTTCAATGGCACCAGCATTATATTGTTCAGTCATAATACGGAATTGTTCTCAAAGTTTACTTGTAACCCGAGCCTCGCAATTGTGCGAGCCATACTCGAGAAACGAAAAAGCTACCTCGTCTGCATGCTTATCAAAGATAAGGTCACGCATAACAAAGTAGTCAGGGCTTCATACCCTTAAGATCTTTTTGGCAAAACATAGTCGGAAAGCCTGCCAACTATGTCAAGAAACGGATGGATATAGCAATGAAAACTATGAGCCTATTCCAATCGTCTCGTTAGTATTACAGTTTTAGGAATTCAATGATTTGAGCAGGATAACGCTCAAAGCCTACAAAACTGTGATCACCGCCTTCTTCTACCGTTTGTTTCGCGTTTACGAACTTTTCTACGGCTTGGCGGTAGTCTAAAACCTCGTCTTCCGTTTGCTGTAAAAGCCAGAAGCTCTCAGGCGACGCGATGCTTTGTACATCAAGTGCTTTTAGCTCGTCAATATGACAGGCCTCAAGTGTATAGGTTTCGTGCGTATATGGGTTAGTTTGTTCACCGAGGTAATCCACCAGCAATTCATAAGGCTTCACTGCTGGGTTAACAACTACAGCAGGAAAGCCAAACTTTGCATTAAGCCAAGTCGACATGTAGCCCCCCAAAGAACTCCCCACTAAACCAATGTTGTAGTCGTCTTTGTATTGCTCAACGATCTCCAATAGGCATTGAGCAGCCAGTTGAGGGAAACACGGCAATTGAGGCACGATAACCTTGATGTCCGGTCGTTGCTGCTCACAGAACGCTTTCATTAAATTCGCCTTCATCGAAAGCGGCGAACTGTTAAAGCCATGGATATAAAGCAACAAAGAAGGTTTACTCATGATCACCTCAAGTTAAAAAAGTAAGCCCGAACATAAGGTTCGGGCGTGATAATGATTAGTATCCGTTTGAGGTAAAGTCTGGCTGGAATTGGCCATCAGGTAAACGGTTGACCTCAGTCGTAATGTCGCCATTACTGTGCAACTCAAGTTCTCGCCAACCTGGAGATTCAGTATCCAAGGCGAAGTCATCGGAATTCGGTTTGAACTGCACACAAGTTGACGGCGTTGCCATCACACGGATGCCATTATAAAGAACATTCATGTCTTGATGCACGTGACCACATAAAATGCCTTTTACGTTCTCAAAACGGTCCACAACTTGCCAGAATGCTTCCGCATCTTTGAGCGTGTGTTGGTCAAGCCACGCACTACCAACTAAAAGCGGGTGGTGGTGTAAAAGCACCAAGGTGTGTCTTTGCGGATTTTCCGCTAGCTTTTCTTCCAACAGAGACAATTGCTGATCACTTAAGCGTCCGTGGGGTACACCTACCACTTGTGAATCCAATAGAATTAGATGCCAATGCTCACCAAGCATTAGATGCTCAACGGCTTGAATTTGAGGAGATGGCAGTACACTGCCCATGTTTGGCTTGTAGTCGTGATTACCCGGAAGCCAGAAACAATCTTTTTTCAGCGGCGCGATGCCTTCAGCAAAACGCTGATAAGACTCTGCACTGTGGTCCTGTGAAATATCGCCAGTTGCCAAAACGTATTCAAACTGCACCTGACGATGAAGAACCTCTTGTATCACAGCAGCAAAGCTGTCGGCGGTTCTTACGCTCAGCAAGCTGCCCTCATCTGCTTCAAACAGATGAGTATCCGTGATTTGTAATAGCTTTATGCTGTCACTAGATGATTGCAAAATGAAAACCTGATTCGTCCACTATATTGTTTTTTGTTATTTTCCCTTAGCGACGTGACAATCAATTGAAGGCAAGTGGCGTTCTACTAATGCCACTTCGTAAACAGAACGTCAGCCATTCACCAAGGAACGTATTAAGCTGATGCTTTTCATCTTTCTGCATCAACTGGTCGTTGGGATAATCATATTTAGCTTTGATGCGAGAAAACTCTCCGCTTGAGCATACTTCGGCGACTCTCGCATCGTGATAAAGCCTGACAGACATCGTAGGTAAAGGAAACACTGGTGTTTCATCACTCTGACATATCTCAACAACTGTGGTGTATTTTGTGATTTCATTCACGGTCAGTTGGTAAACCATGTTCGCCGCTTGGTAGCAACGAACATCACCAACTTCGGCAGAGACAGGCAGCAAAGCGTTCAGCTTGGCGTAGTTGGTCTCATAAGTTCTCATCAGACCCGCTAAGTCAACATGGTATCGCTGTTTTTCAGCTACTTGCGCCATTATTATTTCTCCACCTTTGAGGTTTGTCCCCATTGTGATGTCAATTCTTGGTGATTCAATTGTAACCATTGAAGTGCAATGATTGAGGCACCATTTTCGAATTTTCCATCCTTCACCCATTGATACGCAGTTTCACGGCTGATCACATGAACTCGAATATCTTCATTTTCATAGTCTAAACCATGAATGCCATGCGCTTTAGTGGCATCGACTTCACCGATGAACACATCAAGCTTTTCAGAACAGCCACCAGAAGAAGGATAATAAGAGGTAACCGAAGCCACACGTCCGACTTGTATACCCGCTTCTTCTTCCGCTTCTCGACGAATCACTTCTTCTGATGATTCGTTACGATCAATCATGCCAGCGACAATTTCTAGCTGCCAAGGATGCGAATGTTCTAATGCGCCAACGCGGATCTGTTCAATGATCACTACCTGATCAGTCACAGGATCATACGGGAGCATGGCAGCAGCATGACCACGTTCGAACATTTCTCGTTCGACAATCCCACTCCATCCGCCTGCGAATAATCTATGCTTAAAACGGTATTTCACCATTTTAAAGAAGCCTTTAAACACGGTTTCTTTTGAGATTATTTCCACATCTTGGGGAGTAAAATCATTTTGTTGCTTGTCACACTGTTGCATTCAACACCTCTCTGAGTGAATCTTGTAGTTTACTCATTGTTATTCGCTTGCTCAAAGGACTTGGCTCAACTTTTTGTACAATAGTTATAAATTATTTTAAGCGTTTCCCAATTATTTATTGCACAAGTGGATAATTACGTGTAAAAAAGTGCAAAGTTTCGAGTAAATATCGTCCAAATTGAGTTAAACTACTGAGAATTAACCAATCTATATACCGCGGGAATGGAAAATGAAAAAACTGCTTCCACTATTTATCAGTGCAGCGCTAGGCAGTATGAGCACATCTGCATGGGCAGACTCTCTTGCTGAAATCTATGACTTAGCAAAACAAAACGACCCTCAATTGCTCAGTGTAGCAGCGCAGCGTGATCAAGCTTTTGAAGCAATCAACTCTAGCCGCAGTGCCCTACTACCACAAATCAACCTAACAGCGGGTTACGACATCGCTCGTGGTGAGACTGACTACAACGAGAACACCGCAACGTTGCGAGATCGTGATAACGACCAAAACGTGTTGTCTGCAGGTGTTGGCTTCTCGCAAGAGTTGTACAACCGTGCATCATGGATCACGCTAGACACGGCTGAGAAAACGGCTCGTCGTGCAGACGCAACGTACGCAGCGACACAACAAGGTTTGATCCTTCGTGTTTCTCAAGCTTACTTTGAAGTACTGCGTGCACAAGACAACCTTGTGTTCGTTCGTGCAGAAAAAGCAGCCGTTGGCCGTCAGCTAGAACAAACTAAGCAACGTTTTGAAGTAGGTCTATCGGCAATCACTGACGTACATGATGCACAAGCACAGTACGATGCAGTACTAGCCGATGAAGTATTGGCAGAGAACGATCTGATCAACAGCTACGAATCACTACGTGAAATCACAGGCCAAGAGCACAAGAACCTGAACGTTCTAGACACTGCTCGTTTCTCTGCAAGCCGCTCTTCTGAGCCAGCTGAAGCTCTGATTGAAGAAGCGAAAACAACTAACCTGAGCCTACTGTCTGCGCGTATCGCACAAGACATCGCTCGCGACAACATCTCGCTAGCAAGCTCTGGTCACCTACCAACGCTATCTCTTGACGGTGGTTACAACTACTCTGACACAGCAGAGAGCACAGCGGATAACACGACGGATGGCTTCAATGTTGGTGTGAACCTAGCAGTGCCTCTATACACTGGTGGTCGTACAACGTCTGAAGTGAAACAAGCGGAATTCGGTTACGTATCTGCGAGTGAAGATCTAGAAGCAGAATACCGTAGTGTTGTGAAAGAAGTGCGTGCACAGAACAACAACATCAACGCTTCTATCGGTGCACTAAAAGCGTACGAGCAATCTGTAGTGTCAGCACAGTCTGCACTTGAAGCAACAGAAGCTGGTTTCGATGTAGGTACTCGTACTATCGTTGACGTACTAGACGCAACTCGTCGTCTATACGATGCGAACAAGAACTTATCAGACGCTCGTTACAACTACATTCTTGCTGGCCTTCAGCTACGTCAAGCTGTAGGTACACTGAGTGAGCAAGATATCCTAGATGTTGATGCAGGCCTTAAGCCAGTAAAATAAACATCGATAGATAAGTAACACGCAAGACGCCAGCTGATTTTTCAGCTGGCGTTTTTTATTGCCGCTAGACAAGCCATTCTCCCTCTAACTCCCCCTTGAAAAGGGGAAGGACTGGAATGACTTTGTGGTTAGATTCACTCATCCAAAAACAACAAAGGCCGCTCGAAAGCGGCCTTTAATAATTAGTTTGTCGTAATCAGCTTGGTGAGAAAGGAATTAACCTTTGCCACCTTTAATTGCGTTGATAATTTCGCTGGTTGAACAACCATCTTCAAAGTTCAGTACACGAACTTCACCGCCTGCAGCAATCACTTCTTTACCACCAGCGATCTCTTCTGGTTTGTAGTCACCACCTTTTACTAGCAAGCTTGGCAACACTTCAGAGATCAAACGCTGTGGAGTGTCTTCGCTAAATGGAACTACCCAATCAACCGCACCAAGACCTGCCAATACCGCCATACGACGATCGGTTGGGTTTACTGGACGACCTGGGCCTTTTAGGCGCTTAACGGAATCATCGGTATTTACTGCAACGATTAGGCGATCGCCTAGCTCAGCAGCGTGGTTTAAGTAAGACACATGGCCTGCGTGTAGAATGTCAAAACAGCCATTAGTCATCACAACCTTCTCACCTTTCGCACGTGCTTTCTTCACTGCTTCAATCAGTGCTTGTTCTGAAATCACACCGTAGTCTGTATCTTGGCTACCGTGAATCGCTTCTGCCAACTCAATCTCAGAAAGCGTTGATGTACCCAGTTTACCAACCACAACACCTGCGGCTGCGTTTGCCAGTGCACACGCTTCTTCAAATGATTTACCCGCAGCAACAGATGCCGCAAGAACAGAGATAACCGTGTCGCCAGCGCCTGTCACGTCGTACACTTCTTTCGCTTGGGTCGGCAAATGGAACGGCTCTTGGCCACGGCGAATCAAGGTCATACCGTTTTCGCTGCGTGTTACCAACAACGCTTCAAATTCGAACTCTTCAACCAAAGCCAGCGCTTTCTCGACTAGCTCTTGGTCAGATTTCACTTTGCCCACTACGTCTTCAAACTCTTTCATGTTTGGAGTAAGCAGTGTTGCGCCGCGGTAGCGCTCAAAATCCGCACCTTTCGGGTCAATGAAGACAGGGATGTTTGCTGCGCGCGCTTTTTGGATGTAAGCCTGAACGTGCTCTAGAGAACCTTTCGCGTAGTCAGACATGATCACCGCTTTCACACTTGGTAGTGCGATTTCCATGCGAGACAACACTGGTTCTGCATCTGTGTTCTCGAACTTGTCTTCGAAGTCCAGACGGATAAGTTGCTGACCACGGCTCATCACGCGTAGTTTAGTGATGGTCGGATATTCTGGCAGCGCGACGAAATCGCATTTCACTTTTAGCGAGTTCAGCGTTTCCGTCAGTACTTTCGCTGGCTCATCCATACCCGTTAGACCAACAATGTGAGCGTGACCGCCAAGTGAAGCAATGTTCATTGCCACGTTCGCAGCACCACCCGGACGCTCTTCATTGTTTTCTACTTTCACAACAGGTACTGGCGCTTCAGGAGAGATACGTCCAGTCGGGCCATACCAGTAACGATCTAGCATGACATCACCGATGATTAGCACACCAGCGCTGTTGTAATCAGGTAGAATTGGTTTCATTATTGGTCTCCAAAAATTAAATCGTGGTGAGTTTAACACAGCCTTTTTCTAGGCTGAACCTTGTGCACTACTTCTGCTTAGGCAAACCATTGATTCCATGCTTGCTTCACCCACTCTCGCTCTGCAACAAATTTCTCTTCCGCCACATCGGCATCCAAGTTGAGCAAGTTTCGACGATGGATCTCATCGCGCATTGAGGTGTATGCGCGCGTCAATTGCATCGCTTGATCCTCTTCCATGACACCTTGTGCAATCAGGGTTTCAAAAATACGCACGTTATCGCACCAGCGAATCAGCTTCGGCTTACTGTGACTGTAGTTGAGCACAAGGTATTGAGCGAGAAATTCAATATCGGTAATACCGCCGTTGTCTTGCTTAAGCATAAAGCGGCCGGATTTTTTCCCGCCCAAGTGGTCACGCATTTTTTCACGCATATCGACCACGTCTTTCTTCAGCGCGTCTTGGTCACGCTGTTTACACAACACATCATGACGGGTGTTGTGGAAGGCGATAGCCAAAGGCTCATCACCATAAATCATACGCGCACGAACAAGGGCTTGATGCTCCCATGTCCATGCATCTTTGTGTTGATAGTCATCAAAAGCATCGGTTGGGCTAACCAATAACCCCGAAGCGCCAGATGGACGTAAGCGAGTGTCCACTTCGTACAGAATGCCTGATGCCGTGCGGGTCGAGAAAATATGGATGATGCGCTGTGCTAAACGAAGGTAGAACTGGCGACCATCGATTTCTTTCTTACCATCGGTGTAGACGTTCACTGGGCAATCGTGCATGAACACGATATCGAGGTCTGAGTTATAACCCAACTCCCAACCGCCAACTTTTCCATAACCAATCACGGCGAAACCTTTACCTTCACGATCTTTCACATGCGTTGGTTCGCCATATTTTTCCGACACTTGTAACCAAGCTTGGTTCACTACCGCTTCCACAATTGCTTCTGCCAAGTAGGTTAAGTGGTCACTCACTTTCATCACGGGAAGTACACCAGCAATGTCTGCAGCGGCAATACGCAAGATGCAGATCTGCTTGAACTGGCGCAGCGCTTCCATCTGCTGCTCCATATCATCCTCTGGGATGCGGGCAAGGAAATCACGTAGCTCTGTTCGGTAGCTATCAAGTGGAATTGGGTTGTACAGATGCTGAGGGTCGATCAACTCATCAAGCAGAATCGGATAACGCGATAGCTGCTCAGAAATCATTGGGCTAGCGGTACACAGGCGAACCAGTTGCACTAACGCCGCTGGATGCTCATCCAACAGCTCAAGGTACGTTGTTCGCGTACAGATGTTGTGCAGCAAGTGCAAAACTCGCGGCAAGCCAAACTGAGCATCCGGATGAGCAAACACCGCATCAAACACTTTAGGCATTAGCTTGGTCAGCACTTCTCGCCCACGTGGTCCAAGCGTCTTCTTCGCCAAGTCCGCTTTGAACTGCATAATGGTTTTCGCCAGCTGTTCTGGGTTCTCGGCTTTGATGTCCTCTTGTAGAACGTGCTCGAGCACGTCTTGCTTGGTCGCCATGTCCCACAACTCGTGGAAATGACGAGCGACGGCTTCCGCTTCGTCCTCTTCATCATCACCAATCAAGCTTTCAAACACCTTGTGTACGTTTGCCATGTGCTGCTGGGTTTGAGCAATCAGTGCATCCCAACTATCAAAGCGCATCGCAGTAGCAAGTTTTAGCTGCTCGTCTTCACAATCGGGCAAGGTTTGCGTTTGCTTGTCCGCCATTGCTTGCAGCAGGTTTTCTAACTGGCGCAGGTACTTATAAGCCGCTTCAAGGTTATCGACCTCTGGCTGCGTTAGCTGGCCTAGCTCACCAATGGCATTCAAGGTTTCTAGCAGGCCACGACCACGTAAAGATGGCTCGCGACCACCACGAATTAACTGGAACACTTGAGCGATAAACTCAATCTCACGAATGCCGCCCGCGCCCAATTTGATGTTATTGCTCAAACCACGACGGCGCACTTCACTGCTGATCATGGATTTCATGCGGCGCAAGGATTGAATCGCACTGAAGTCGATATAACGGCGGAAAACAAAAGGACGCAGCATCTGGCGCAACTCTTGATATTGCGGATACATTTCACTGCCCATCACGCGCGCTTTAATCATCGCGTAACGTTCCCAATCCCTTCCTTGTTCTTGGTAGTAATCTTCGAGCGCGGCATAGCTCATCACCAACGGACCACTTTCACCAAACGGGCGCAAACGCATGTCCACGCGGTAACAGAAGCCATCAAAGGTTTGTTGGTCGAGTGCTTTAATGATGCGTTGACCCAAACGGGTAAAGAACTGCGCGTTGGCAATGCTGCGGCGCGCACCTTGCGTCTCACCGTTTTCTGGGTACGTAAAAATCAAGTCGATGTCAGAAGAGAAGTTAAGCTCACCACCGCCAAGCTTGCCCATTCCGATGATCAGCATAGGTTGCGCTTCACCCTCGGCATTGGTCGGCGTGCCCCACTCATTACAGCAAATCTTGTATTGCCATTGATAAGTTTCGAAGATCATCGCTTCGGCCAATTGAGACAAATGACTGAGCGACTCTTCTAGTGTCCAAGTGTGGGTAAAGTCTTTCCACGCAATGTAGACCATTTCACGGTTACGGAACTGACGCAGCACACGGTGGCCTGCCATTTCATCTTGGCATTCAGCTAAGAGATCAGCGAGGCGTGTACGATAAGCTTGTTGTCGACTGCTTTCTGCCAGCATGCTTGGCAAGTTTTGTGCGAGTGTCTCATCACGATGAATCGCTTCGGTAATGAACTTGCTTAACCCAGACACAAAACGAAATTGCTCAGCAATCTCGGTTGGCCATTGTTGAAAGTATCCCGCTTGCTCGGCGTTTTGAACCGCAGAATCCGCGACAGAAATCAGTGACGAAGGCAGCTGCATTTTTCTTCCTTGTGTGAAAAGCACTGTGGTTTGAGAGGTATACATTCTTTTATACCAGAGTTGGCACAAATAAAAACGCCCACAAAAGGTTTGTGGGCGTTTTATCAAAGCTTGCTGAAACTAGACTTCGAAAGATTTAATCTTCTTGTCGAGCTCTTCTGCGTTGTTTTGCATCATCTCTGAGGTCTCTAGCAACTCGCTGACCACCACGACCGATGCTTCCACAAGCTCACGAACATTGGTTAAGTTCTGGCTCATTTCTTCTGCGACGCTGCTTTGCTGACCTGATGCCGTTGCAATCTGGAAGTTCATGTCGTTAATTTGCGTGACTTGGCCAACAATGCCGTCAAGCTCAGTGCCAGCATTTGAAACCAGCTCAACGCCTTCCGCCGCCTCAACCACACTCTTCTCCATCAACTCTACCGCTGAGGTTGCGCTCGCTTGAAGCTGAGTGATCATCTCTTGGATTTCTACCGTTGCTTGCTGCGTGCGTTGAGCAAGGTTGCGAACTTCATCAGCTACAACTGCAAAGCCACGGCCCGCCTCACCCGCACGTGCAGCTTCAATTGCAGCGTTCAGTGCAAGCAAGTTGGTTTGTTCTGAAATACCTTGAATGGTGCCAACTACGCTGCCGATGGCATCAACACGCTCTTCCACTTGGTTAACCGCGCTTGCTGAAGAAGCGATATCAGAAGACAGTTCACTCATCTTAGACACGGTTTTCTGTAAGAACTGCTGACCAGTCACAGCTTGAGTCGACGCTTGCTCGGTAAGAGATGATGCTGTTTGAGCGTGCTCTGCTACCGTTTGAACCGTCGATGACATCTCGCTCATTGCGGTTGCTAGCTGATCGATCTCGTTGAACTCTTCTTGTGCTGACTCTTTGGTTTCTGACATGCTGAGCGTCATCACTTCCGTCAGAGTAGAAAGCTCGTCAGAAGCATTGATCTGCATTTGAATCACATCATGCAGCTGACGACGCGTTTTCTCTAGCTCACGTGCCACATCACCGTACTCATCTTTACAGTCCATACCAAATGGCACCGACAGATTCTTGCTTGCCATCAACTTGATTGCATCATTCAAGTACTGTGTTTGACGCAGCATGACACGCGCAGCGGCGAGTAAAAGCACCACAAACACAGCAATGAGTATCGCGGTTTGCCAAGCCACTTGCGTTAGGTAGGCTTCGTAATGTTGTTGGGCAACTTGCTCGTTCTGTGTTGCCGCCAATAATGAGTTATAGAACGTGCTCGCGTCCCATAATTGTTTTGCCACAATCAGAATGGTACTGAATACCATCAACATGACCATTTTCGGAACGAGCTTGATGTCGGATATCACCCTTTCCCACGGCTTAAATGCCAGCTTTTCCATTGTCAGTTCTCCACCGAGTCTTATATAGTCTTTATCTTACTTATAGTTATGCTCGCGCTTGATTCTGGTTGCGCGATTTATTTCGAGCTTCGTATGAAAAACTATGATATCAAAGACAGCACTAAACCGATGGGGTTGCTATCACTAATCTTGTCCTTCATGGCGCTATTTGTGATCTCTGGCCTGTTGTTTTTCCCGCTTGATCACGAAACCCGTCAAGTCTTTATCGGTCTGGATTTTATAATCTGTAGTATTTTTATACTGCAGCTCACTATAGATTTGATCCGAGCCACAGATCGCAAGTTGTTTCTCAAGCACCACTGGATCGATTTTGTGGCGAGTATCCCAATGATTGAGCCTTTGCGCTTCGCTCGCTTATTCCATATCTTGCGCGTCATTTTGGTACTGCGCTCTTCTAAATTCATTCTTTTCCAGCTCAAGCAAAACCGTCGTGAAACCACATTAGCGTCCATTCTGTTGTTAATGGTGGTGCTGATTACTTTAGGTTCTAGTGCGATGCTGTTTATTGAAGGGCAGAATCCTGATGCCAACATTCAGACAGGAACAGACGCATTGTGGTGGGCCTTTGTTACTATTTCGACCGTTGGCTACGGTGACCATTATCCAGTGACGACGGGAGGTAAACTGCTCGCGGTACTTATCATCATTTGCGGTGTTGGTATCTTCGGTATGATTTCAGGTTTAATCACCTCGTTCCTGACCGCTCCCACTCGTCAGCAAGATAACCGTTCGAAAAATAAAGAGAAGCTGTTGGAACAAGTATTGGATAGGCAGGAACAGATACTAGATAGACTCCAATCCATCGAAGACGAACTCAATGAACAGAAACAACAGACAAAAAAATAGGACCTTCAAGATCCTATTTTTTTGTAGTCATCTTATTCTTGCCAGTATGGCTCGACTTCCACGCTGATAGCGCGAGTCTGATCCATCGCGTGCAAGATGGAGCGCTCTTGACGGTGCAGCCAACGCTCTAACTGTTCTTGCTCTTCCCCTTCTAGCATGCCAACTAATGGCAGCAAATGGTTGAGCATGAGCAGGTCGTCAATGCCGTGTACCAAGTCCGCCCAAGGTAGACGGAAGCTGGTGCGCTCTTCTGCATCGTACAAGCTCGCGAAGCCAATGCCAGTGTAGAGATTACGCAGCAGACGGTAACGTTGATCGACATATTCTTGTGCTGACAAATCACGCTCAGCCGGGAAAGCTTCCATCAACTCAGCCCAAGTGCGATCCAGTTGCTTCACCGAGAACGGTTGGATGTTACTCGACATCTTTTCACGCGCTTTGTCATCAAGGAATGGCTGCCAGCCACGCGTTAAGATCCAACGGCTCAAATCCAATAGCAAACCAGTGTAGCGGGCAGAACTTAGCAGCTCTAACACTTCTTCACGGCTTGGTAGCTCGCCCAGTTGTTGAGTTAACTCAGAAACAAGGAATTTACGTGCGTCCAGTTTGCGCAGCACGTTGCCTTTATCGTCCAGTAGCTCTTCTAAATGCGCGTGCTCATCGAGCCATTCAAGCTCTTCTTCCAACCATTTCATTTCTTGGCGCAGAATCGCACTTGCTCGGCGCGGTACCATGCTGCCAAAGATAGTGAACGTTTGACGGATAAAGCGAATGGCGTTGACGATTTCTCTTAGTGATTCGACACAATCACGCTCTGCGTAGATTTGCTCATGGTAATGCCAGTGTGCTAATGCATGCTCTAATGAGTTAATTAGGCAGTATTCCACGGTGTCGTTTTTGCTGCTGTCGACCAATGCCAGCGGCTTCACTTCATCACCCGTGTAACCACTTGCCAAACGGTAGCCTTTTGCAGCTTTGCTTAAGTTGCCTAGACGCATACCGCCCGCTTCACATAAGCTGCGAGCAAGGGTAAACAGTGCATCTGTTTGACCAGATTTGAGTTCAAGTTCCACTTCACAGATAGGATCTTGCTTTTCTTCTCCGTCTTCACCTTGGGCAATCACGGCACCTTGGTCGAACGCGACTTCGATTTGGCTGCCATCAGGCATACCAATCAGCCACTGTTCACGTGTGAAGTTGGTAGAGAATAGAGGCGTCAGCTCCGCTTGCAGTGTTGCGATATCTTTACCTGTTGGCCAGATATCAGAAGGATGAAGCGTGAGGTCCGGCTCATTACTGGTGTGCTCGGCATTGTATTCTGGTCTTTGATGAAGGCCCGCAACAACGCGTCCTGCTGTTTTTACGGTTTGGACAAAAACATCATCAAAACGGCGAATTCTTAAACCAATGTCGTGCTTTCTTAACCATTTATCAGCGGTATCAAAGTAGGTGTTACCTAAGTCACGACTACTGTGCTGAAGTACTTTTGTTTCGGAAATTTTAGCTCTTAAAGTTTCTGAAAATTCAGGAGAAACAAAAAACTTCAGTTCTATCTCGGTTTCCATAGCTATACCTTTCAAAGCAGATAGAAACAGGATATTGCCTAATTTCTCACACGGCAAGAAAGAAATATCACCCGAATGATGATCTAAAACAGTTTTAATGAGCGATTTAATGCGTTAACATGCGCGCCTTTATAGCCATCGTTCAACATTTCGCCAAGAAATGGTGTATGTTTTTTTAAGGTTATAGTTATTAGGTTGAATGACCATGCCAGTAAATACAATTATGGGGTTATTTGCAAAGTCCCCAATTAAGCCTTTGCAGCGCCACGTTGTGTGTGTCAACGAATGTTGTTCACACCTGGTTAAGTTCTTTGAAGTTTCTTCAAAGGGTGACTGGGAAAAAGCAGCTGAAATCCGTGCTCAAATTTCTCACCTAGAGAAAGAAGCGGACGTGCTGAAACGTGAAATCCGTCTAAAACTGCCTCGCGGTTTGTTTATGCCAGTCGATCGTACTGACATGCTTGAGCTTCTGACTCAACAAGACAAACTTGCTAACCTGGCAAAAGACATTGCTGGCCGTGTATATGGTCGACAACTTGTCATTCCTGAGGCTCTCCAACCAAACTTCCTCGCATACGTTCAACGTTGTCTTGATGCGGCTGATCAGGCGCAAAAAGTGATCAACGAACTTGATGAACTTCTAGAGACCGGCTTCAAAGGCCGTGAAGTAACGCTCGTTGCTGAAATGATTCATCAGTTGGACGTAATTGAAGATGACACCGATGCAATGCAGATTGAACTTCGCCAACAACTGATGGCGATTGAAGCTGACATGAATCCTATCGATGTCATGTTCTTGTACAAGATTCTTGAATGGGTAGGTGGTATTGCCGACCAAGCGCAGCGCGTAGGTGCTCGTTTGGAAGTCATGCTATCTCGATCTTAAAACATAAGTTAACGACATAACGAAGAGCATTACTAACGCGTGTCAGATGGACGATGACTATTTTCACCGTCTTATGGGCTGATGCGCGCAAAATTTTGCTCCGCTTGTTATAAAACAACTAGGTATTACGATGGATATCCTTGCGAACTACGGCACTGTCCTGATTATTGTTGCAGCGATTTTTGGTTTCATGATGGCGATTGGTATTGGCGCGAACGACGTTGCTAATGCTATGGGTACATCTGTTGGCTCAAAAGCGCTTACCGTTAAACAAGCGATCATTATTGCAATGATCTTTGAATTTGCGGGTGCATATCTTGCAGGCGGTGAAGTAACCGACACTATCCGTAAAGGTGTTATCGAAACATCTCTATTTGCTAGCCAACCTGACATTCTTGTCTACGGCATGATGTCAGCGCTTCTTGCGGCTGGTACTTGGCTTCTACTTGCTTCTTACATGGGCTGGCCTGTATCAACGACTCACTCAATCATCGGTGCAATCATCGGTTTTGCGTGTGTGTCTGTAGGTACAGAAGCAGTTGACTGGAGCAGTGTTCAAGGGATTGTCGGTAGCTGGATTATTACTCCGGTTATCTCAGGCTTCTTTGCTTACGTTATCTTTGTCAGCGCACAGCGTCTGATCTTTGATACTGAGAACCCACTATTCAACGCGAAACGTTTCGTTCCAGTGTACATGTTCATCACGACTATGGTGATTGCGCTTGTAACGATTAAGAAAGGTCTGAAACACGTTGGCCTTCACCTAAGTAATGGTGAAGCGTGGATGTGGGCAGCAATCGTCTCTGCTGCAGTAATGGCAGGTGGTTACTTCTACATTCAGAAGAAATTCGCGAACCGCGAAGAAGACCGCAGCTTTGCTGGCGTAGAAGGCATCTTCAGCGTACTAATGGTTATCACAGCGTGTGCAATGGCATTCGCACACGGTTCAAACGACGTAGCTAACGCGATCGGTCCACTGTCTGCCGTTGTTTCAACGGTTGAACACATGGGTGAAGTTACAGCGAAAAGCACAATCGCATGGTGGATTCTTCCTCTAGGTGGTTTTGGTATCGTAGTTGGTCTAGCAACGCTAGGTCATAAAGTTATGGCTACCGTTGGTACTGGTATTACTGAACTAACACCAAGCCGTGGCTTTGCAGCTCAGCTAGCAACAGCATGTACAGTAGTTCTAGCATCAGGTACTGGTCTACCTATCTCTACTACTCAAACTCTAGTAGGTGCGGTTCTAGGTGTAGGTTTCGCTCGCGGTATCGCAGCACTTAACCTAGGCGTGGTTCGTAACATCGTTGCATCTTGGATCGTTACGCTACCAGCAGGCGCACTATTGGCAGTAGTATTCTTCTACGGCATCCAAGCGATGTTCTCGTAAGAGTAAACACCGTCAATACAATGTAAGCGCTTTGTCATTATTGACTCAAACGCACAGAAAGGGAGGCTTTGCCTCCCTTCTTTGTTGCACCGAAGTTTGAAACTGCATAATATTCGTCTATTTCCGGCTCCAATAATTCGGTGCCAAAGCTGTATCCAAGAAAATCGTTAAGGGATTTACTGTGAAAAAACTAATCATCACGGTTTTGTTTACTTTGCTAGCAGCGCCAGCGGCACTAGCGGCAGACCGTTATATTTCTGATGACCTATTCACTTTTATGCACTCTGGTCCAAACAACACTTACCGCATTATGGGCAGTGTTAACGCAGGCTCTAAAGTACAACTTCTTCAAACAAACAAAGACACGGGTTACACACAAATCCGTGACGCTCGTGGCCGTACAGGCTGGGTGCAAAGCAAGTTTGTTACGAACCAAGAAAGCATGGCAATTCGCCTTCCTCGCGTAGAGAAAGAGCTGAAAGAAGTGAAAGAGCAACTAGCAAACGCACGCCAGAACTCAGACACCGAAAAAGCGGGTCTAGTGACATCACTAGAAACACGCAACCAACAGATTTCTGATCTAGAGAAGAAATACTCTGAAATCAGCGACCAGCTTACTTCTGTTGAAACAGAAAACCGCGAACTTCGCGCGAAGCTAGACACGCAAAAAGACGACATGCTACTGAAGTACTTCACTTACGGTGGTGGTGTTGCAGGTCTTGGTCTGCTATTTGGTTTGGTGCTGCCACACCTGATTCCTCGCAGAAAGAAATCGCCAGCAGGTTGGGCATAATTGCCTTCAGCTGAATAGATAAAGAAAAGCCAGTCGTACTCGACTGGCTTTTTTGTTGGCTTGTTAAGTAGGATTCTTGTTACTCACCCATTGAACTGGATGCTCGGCGTCTGTCCGTTGCCCCGTAAATCTTGCCATCTTTTAGCTCAATGGCGTTCAAACCACTCACAACTGGAATCACGTGTACTGGGTAGCCAAGCTCCATAAACTCCGGAACCAGCATTTCTGCGAACGTTTTCTTCTCCACCAGCAAGCCCGTCGGGTCATAAGGCTTAGTGCGGTCTATTTTGGTGCCGTACTGGATGTTCGGCAAATCGATGGCCTCTTGCGCTGATAAGTTCCAATCCAGCACCCCAACCACGGTTTTCAACACATAACCCGGGATTTGCGAACTGCCCGGAGAACCAACCACCAAACGCAGGTTGTCGTCACTGTCCATCACCATTAATGGCGTAATGGCGGAACGTGGACGTTTGCCCGCTTCAATCGAGTTCTGAGTTGGTTTACCGTTGACCGTTGGCTGAGGTGAGAAGTTGGCCATCTGCGCATTCAAAATAACGCCATCAACCATCACGCCAGAACCCATACCGGTGCCTACTGTGCTCGTCATGGCAATAGCATTCCCTTCCCTATCGACGATAGAGATGTGTCCGGTATCTTTACTCTCAAAACCTTGGTACTGCGCGTATTGTGTTGCGGTGACTTGCCCTGCTTTTGGATTCTCTTTTGCTACCCCTTCATTTGGAATAAGTCCACGACGCTCATCTAAGTACTCTCTAGATAGCAATTCACCCGTTGGCGCTTCGACAAAATCTGGGTCGCCGGCATACGCGATACGGTCAGCTTTAGCGATACGCATCGCCTCAGTCATTAAGCGCCAAGGCTCAACGTCCGTCTTCGCCATTTGTGAGAGTTCGTAAGGCTCAAGTAATTCAAGGCTCTGCGCCACCATCACGCCGCCAGAAGCTGGGTAACCAAACGAAACGATTTTATTCCCTCGGTAATCGCTCTCAATAACCTCACGCAGCTTTACTTGATAGTTTTTGAAATCGTCTAGTGACAACTTCTCATGTTGATCATCAATGCGGCTATTGACCGTGTCTACGATGTGCTTACCAAACTCACCGCCATACAAATAGCTATCACCTTGTTGAGCAATGTTTCTCAACGTCTCAGCCATCTTTGGGTTCTTCATCAAAGTTCCCGTCGGTTTAATTTCGTCTCCTTGCCAATACAAGGCTTTGACTTCTGGGTCTTGCTCAAGTCGGCTTTGCTCTCGTACGACAATGTCATAGGTGTAGCTGTTCATCGCGTACCCTTCGCTCGCCAGTTCAATAGCAGGCTTGATGAGCTCTGACCATGGCAGCTTTCCGTATTGCTCGTGAGTGGTGTAAAGCAAGCGCAGCGTTCCCGGCACTGCAATAGAGCGAGGGCCAAGTATCTCATTACGGCTAAGCACTTCTCCGTTTTCCACAAACATCTCTGGGTTTGCGCTAGACGGTGCTTCATCTCGTCCATCCAAGGCGAGAAACTTTTGTTTATCGTGCTGGTAGAACAGAGCGAACGTACCACCACCGATACCTGTCATGTCAGGCTCTACCACGGACATCACCATTTGCATTGCAACCATGGCATCTACAGCGTTGCCGCCTTGCTTCAATACGGAATAGCCAGTACTACTGACATAAGGGTTGGTTGCACTCACCATAAAATGTTCACCAGTATTATCTGGCGTAATTGGGAAAGGTTCAGGCTTTGCGGCATGGCTCACCGCGGCAATCAAGCTCAAAGAAAAAGTAAGAATACGCATACGTTCCGGATAGACTCCTGTATTTATAAGATGTCTAACGTTGACTCAATGCTTATTGCGAAGTTCGTCAATATGGCGTTTTTTTACACAACACTGACTGGGGAACACCTATCAATAAGTACGCCGTATTGGAGCCATTTAAACGACAGGCATAAGGTATATTTTGTTTCTTTGAACCCTGAGTTGGCATCACTAAAATGGATAAACGAACCGCTCTACAGAGGTAAAAAAGCCAGCGGCAAAAGCTCACTGGCTAAATGTGATTTGGAAGAAAAAACTGCTTTAGTTGAAGCTTAGCCTTTCCATTCATAGAGAGCTGGGATACGAATTTTCTCACCTTGGAACTCGACGATCACCGCTTGTGGTTGGATCTCTTTCAACGTGATCTGCCCATCAACCACATCGCCTTGATGGTACTCAACGTTGTTGATCTTCACCCAACGACGATTCACGTCACTCGAGTACATATGCGTTTGCAAGTTCATAGCCGGTAATCGTCCATGCCATTGCCGAGCGTCACGCTCAAGATCATAAGCCGATGATGCATTATCCGCAGATGGTTGATCGTTGTTTGCTAACGCGTTCTCTACTTTCAATGCTAAGTCTGGAGATAAAGAAGACAAATCAAGATCGTCGAGTGACAAGCCGAGATCATCATGGCTTTGCATTTTCGGACTAGTCGGCGCGGTTTTCTGAGGCACTTCTAACAAGTCTTGCTCACCCGGAACCGAATCATTATTGACATACCCTTGATCAACAAACGTCCCAAATTCTTGTGAGAGTTCGGCAGTCGGCCAATCTCGTTGCAGCTGCGCCAGCTGTGGCTCCTCGGGGTAACTCAAGCTTTCGAATTTCGGCTTAACCACTGGTTTTACAGGCTCAACGATCGGCTGCGCTTTTTCAACCACAACAGGCTCTGGGGCTTCTTGGGCAAAGAGCTCCAAATACCACGCCGCGCCAACTGCCGTAATGCTCACGGGCAATAGAAAGAGTCCCACATGCTTCATGACTGACATTATGCGTCCTCCTCATCAATTTGCTTTAGCTGTGGAGCATCCATTTGTACGCTCTGCTGCAATCGCTCCAATGTACGTTGCCCTGCAATACCATCAACACCAATGCCTTGCCAACGTTGGAACAACTCAACACGCTCTTTTAAGGCACCATCATAGATGTCAGAGCCTAGCGGTTGCTCATTCACTGCCAGTGCCAACAGTTGGTCAAGAACATCAATCGCTGGCCCTTCCATATCTAAGCGCAACGTATCCTTGAGCGGCGCTTGCCACAACTCAATGATGTTGCCTTGCCACAATGGTTTAAGCCAAGAAACCGGTAAACGAAGGCGTTGGCTACCATTAAGTACTTCGACTTTATTGTCACCAATCGCGTAAAGGATCACATAACCCACTTGGCCTTGGTAGTTAAGCTCTAAGATTACCGGACGATTTTGCTGCACCAACAACGGCCATGTCGCCATTTTACGTTCACAACGCATGGTCGATTGAGGCTCCGATAAACACAAGTTGTCACGTACCGAAGCTCGATACCCCCAAAGCTTGTAAAGCTCGTTCACCGCTAGGTTAGACTGGGTCTGCTCTAGCAACATATTACGCTGTTCATTGGTCAATTGATCATTAACCACAGGCGTAACGGCTTGTGGTGCCGTTACTTGAGCGACCGGAAGTGGCTGAGTGCTTGCGGTCGGCTTCAAAGGCATTTGCTGCATCACAGCCCAACCAATACCGACAGCAGCACAAACTCCGATGGCAGCCGAGCCCCATGTCGGCCACTCATAACTGGGGCGAATGGGTTTGTCTTGTTGATAAATCTCTGCTTGGAACTGCATTACCTCTTCACACGCTTGATGAACAGTTTGCTTATCCACGACCACATTGCCTTTGTAGTAGCTCATGTTCAGGGATTTATCACAAATCAGGTTAATCAGACGCGGAATGCCGTGACTGTATTTGGCAATCAATTTGGTAGAACTGCGGTCAAACAGCTGCTTATCACCACCAGCGGTATGCAGGCGGAACGTGATGTAATCTGCGGTTTCTTTCTCATCAAGCGGCAGCAAGTGATAACGGCCAGTAATGCGCTGAGCAAGTTGACGCAGTTGCGTAGTTTGCAACAAGCGCTGTAATTCTGGTTGCCCCACCAAAAGCACTTTAAGCAGTTTACGCGTATCTGTTTCTAAGTTGGTTAACAGGCGTAATTGCTCAAGCACATCGGCAGCCAAGTGCTGAGCCTCATCGATAACCAATAAGGTTGTCCAACCTGACTTGTGATTACTCAGTAGGTATTCATGAATCACTTGGTTAAGCTGCTTTAGTGTCGCATCTTGCGGATAGGTGACTTTGAATTCATCACAAACGGCTTCGAGTAAGTCTCGACTTGAGAACGTTGGATTGAGGATCAACCCCGCTTTGGTGTTCTCGTCTAAGTTTGCCAACATGGCTTTTGCGACCGTGGTTTTACCTGTCCCTACCTCGCCTGTCAGCATGGCAAAACCACCACCATCGCCTAACCCCGCCTGAAGGTGCGTAATTGCCTCTTTGTGACGTTGGCTCAGATACAGATAACGCGAGTTTGGAACAATCGAAAATGGCAGTTCAACAAACCCGAAAAAGTCCTTATACATTAGGATCTCCAGCTAAAACCCACCCGCAATCAAATCGGGATATTCCTTATTAGACTTAAACAAAGCGCTAAGTTCTTTTAGATGTGAAGAAAAGTACCATTGCTTGCTACAATGTCCAACGTCATATCCATAAATTAAGAGGTAATGCGTGCAAGTTTATTTAGTTGGTGGTGCAGTTCGAGATCATTTGCTCGGAATCGACAGTTATGACAAAGATTGGGTGGTCGTCGGCTCGACACCAGAAATGATGCAAAGCCAAGGCTACACGGCTGTCGGGAAAGACTTTCCTGTGTTTCTTCATCCCAAGACTAAAGAAGAGCACGCCCTTGCACGAACCGAAAGAAAATCTGGCGCGGGTTACACTGGCTTTGAATGTTTCTTTGATCAAAGCGTCACACTAGAAGAAGACCTCATCCGTCGCGACCTCACTATCAACGCCATGGCGATGGATGAAGATGGCAACTTGTATGACCCATACGGCGGCCAAAGAGATATCGATGCAAAAGTACTTCGTCATGTCTCGCAAGCTTTTGTTGAAGACCCTTTGCGTGTTTTACGTGTTGCTCGCTTCGCGGCTAAGTTAGCGCACTTGGGTTTTAGTGTCGCAGAGGAAACCATGCTGCTGATGCGCGATATGGCCGAATCCGGCGAGCTAAGTACGCTAACGCCAGAACGTGTTTGGCAGGAATGGCACAAGTCGCTTTCTACCTCCCGCCCTGACGTGTTTTTATCCGTTTTAAGAGATTGCGGTGCATTAGCCGTTGTCTTGCCAGAAATTGATGCGCTGTTTGGCGTACCTCAGCCAGAGAAATGGCATCCAGAGATAGATACGGGCATCCACACCTTAATGGTCGCGCAGCAAGCTGCGAAGCTCAGCGATTCAATGCCAGTACGCTTTGCAGCGCAAGTGCATGATTTGGGTAAAGGTGTAACGCCAGAAAACGAATGGCCAAGTCATAAAATGCATTGCCACACAGGTTTAAAGCTTATCAAGAAGCTGTGCGATCGCGTACGAGTGCCAAATGAGTTCCGCGACTTGGCATTAATGGTGTGCGAGCAACACTCTAACATCCATCGAGCAGCCGAGCTTAAACCACAAACCATCATCAAGATCCTCAACAAGTTTGATGTGTGGCGCAAGGCTGAGCGTCTGCAAGATATCTTAATTTGCTGCCAAGCCGATCATGCAGGCCGAAAGGGCCTAGAAGACCAACCATACCCGCAAGCAGAACTGTTTATGCGCGCTTATCAAGCCGCGGCATCGGTTGATGTGCAAGCCATTATCAAAGACGGTTTCAAAGGCCCTGCAATTCGTGATGAGCAAGAGAAACGTCGTGCAGAAGCGGTTAAAGTCGCATTAGGTAAGTAAGCGACTCAAAAGAAAAGAGAGACAAACAAAAACGCCCGCTTAACCAAGCGGGCGTTTTCATTCGGATTGGGTTTAAGCCATTAGCAAGAACGCAAACAGGCCAAAACCTAGAATCAGACGGTAAATTACGAATGGTGTCATACCCATACGTGAAATCATCTTCAAGAAGAAGTGAATACAGATGTAGGCACTGATAAATGACGTCACAATACCCGTTAGCAGGAAGCCAATGTGTACTGGTTCACCACTTGTCACCAACTTCATACCTAGGTAGCCACCCGCTAAAGTAATGATTGGGATAGACATTAGGAATGAGAAACGCGCGGCCGCTTCACGAGTGAAGCCTAGGTAAAGTGCAGCAGTAATGGTTGCACCTGAGCGTGACGTACCAGGAATCATCGCCAACGCTTGAGCAATACCAATGAACAAGGCTTTCTTCCAGCCAGTTTGGTACTCATCCGCCACTAGCTCTGCATTCTTATCTACCCACCAAAGCAGCAGACCAAAGATGATCGTGGTGGTTGCGATCACGTAAGCACTGCGCAGGTAAACTTCGATGATGTCTTTCATCAGTAGGCCAAATACACACGCCGGGATCGTTGCAATCACGATCATCCACGCCAGTTTAGCTTCTTTGCTGCGATCACCTTTAAAGATCGAGGCGAACAGTGCTTGGAAAAGCGTGATCACTTCTTGACGGAAATAGATCACCACTGCCATTAGCGTACCAACGTGAACGGCAACATCAAATGCCAAGCCTTGGTCTTCCCAACCAAGAATGGCTGAAGGCAGGATCAAGTGAGCAGAGCTGGAAATTGGCAAAAACTCTGTCAGACCCTGAATCAGAGCCAGAATAAAGGCTTCAAAGTAACTCATGTAAACAACTCAAGATTAAAGTGAAAAGGAAACTGGTTTGAGTGAATCGACGGGCTGCATCGCCTGCCAAATATCTGCGATTGTTCTGCCATCGCCGGGGATCACCAATTGAGGTTCGAGATCATACAGGGGCTTTGTTACAAAAGGATATTTGTAGATATCACTGCGAGGTAGCTCAGGTTTTTGCTGCGAAATGCACTCACCGAACAAGACTATATCGAGATCTAAGGTTCGATCCTGATACTTCTGCGCGTTTTCTTCACGCCCCCACTGAAATTCAATCTCGCGTAAGCGGTGACTCAACTCTTCGAGTGATAACTCCGTGGAAAAACTAATCACGAAGTTGTAGAAGTTTTGACTGCTAAAGCCGATTGGCTCGCATTCGTATATCGGCGAAACACTCAGATCACATCCAAGCTTTTGCAGCTCTTGATAAGCCACAAGTGCGTGATGTTCTCGGTCAATATTGGTCCCTACACCGATATACGTTTTGATCATGCCTGACCTCGCTCAATCACAACGCCAACAGCGCGTGCTTGAGGAACAGCACCAGGTTTCGCTAAACGGATCTTCACCCAAGGAACAGAGAAACGTTGCATGATAAGCTCTGCGACTTCTTCTGCCACGCGCTCAACCAACAAGAAGCGACCATTTTCGATGTGATTTAATACCGCTTCGCTCACTTGTGAGTAATCCAACGCATCTTGAACATCATCACTCTTGCCCGCCGGCTTGTTATCGTGCGCCATTTCGATGTCCAGAACCAGCTTCTGCTTGATTTGCTGTTCCCAATCGTAAACGCCGATGGTGGTGATCACTTCTAACTGTTCAATAAAAACTTTATCCAGAGCCATCTTATGTCCTTCTATTACAGAGGTCGGATACCCGATTTGGGCATTTTGATCGTACTATTCTATACCCAAGCAACCTGTTGCGGCCTTTAACCACGTCAATTGGTGGCAAAAAGTCGCTTGGGTATAAACTGCGAAGACTCTTTATATACAAGAAATCCCATAATGCAAGCTCTATCGCAGAGAGTATTTTTGCTCGCAGCCGAATCGCGGTATGATAGCAATTACTCAGGAACTGAGCATTAAATTCCAATCCATCAAGGACTTCTATGGACGCACTGGCACTAATAATGACAATGGCCGCCTATTTGCTGGGTTCGATCTCCAGTGCGGTTCTAATTTGTCGTTTGCTGAGACTGCCAGATCCACGCAAAGTTGGCTCGAATAACCCAGGCGCCACCAACGTATTACGTATTGGTGGTAAAGGGGCAGCGATTGCCGTATTGCTTTGCGATATGCTCAAAGGCACCATTCCAGTGTGGGGCGGCTACTTCCTTGGTATCGACCCAATCATCCTTGGTGTTATCGCCATCGCGGCCTGTCTTGGCCATATGTATCCGATCTTCTTTCACTTTAAAGGTGGCAAAGGCGTTGCAACGGCACTGGGCGCAATTGCGCCGATTGGTTTGGATTTAACTGGGCTGGTGATGCTCACTTGGCTCTCTGTGGCGGCTTTATTCCGTTACTCTTCCTTGGCTGCCTTGGTGACGGTTCTGGTTACTCCTTTTTATACTTGGATGTTCAAACCCCAATACACTCTGCCCGTGGCCATGTTGTGTTGTTTAATCGTCTTTAAGCACCATCAAAACATCCGCCGATTATTGTCCGGTGAAGAGCCCAAGATTGGCGAGAAGAAACTGATAGAAAAAAACTCGGCTTAATGCCGAGTTTTTTGTATTTGAATCATGCTGTTCAAGATTTTATGCATGTACTTTGTTGAGGAAATTCAACAGCATTTGGTTAACGAACTCTGGCTGTTCTAAAGAGCTGATATGTCCCGCTTCAGGAATCTCCACTAACTCGCTGCCCGTAATGCAATCATTCATTAAGTAAGATTCAAACACTGGACGTGGCTTATCCTCACGACCGACCGCAATCAACGTTGGCAGTGCAAACATCTCAGAATCTTCAATCACATCACGACGGCCAAACACCATACGTCCAATACGAGCAACTTCGACTGCACGCTCACCTTGCAGAGCTTCCAGACTTTGTTTGAATGAAGCGACTAACTCAGGGTTCACTTGCTCGGCATTATTGGCAAAAAACAGCGGAGTAACGGCCTCAACAATTGGCGCTGGCACGGCTTGCACTTGGCTGATGGTATCTAACATCGCAAAGTACTTCTTGTGCGTCACTTCAGGCTCAAGCCCAATGAAGGTATCCATCAACACCAATGACTTCACACGCTGTGGCGCTTGAGAAGTCAGCTCTGCACCCCACATGCCACCGACAGACAAACCAACAATAGAGAACTGTTCGATCTCCAAATGATCCATCAATGCCAGCATGTGCTGAGCGTAATCCACCAAAGAACGGGTTGAAGCTGGCGCAGCATCTGACTCACCATGCCCCCAAAGGTCTGGCACAATACAACGGTACGATTGGCTCAACACTTCAATTTGTGGAGCCCACATTTGGCAATCCCAAAGGTAGCTGTGACCAAACAGAAGCACAGGACCTTCGCCCTTGTCTAAGTAAGCAAGTTCTTGGCCTTCAATTTCAAACTTATTCATTGTTATATCCATTTCTTATTCTTGCGCATCATCCTATCACCAAAACAATATAGAACTGCTCGCATCAGTCAGACTTTCACATTAATTACACGAAGCCTTTCAATTCGTTAGCTAAAAATAAAGGCCTCTGATGAGCAGAGACCTTTATTGTCATGAATCTATTTCAAACCTTCAGCTGAAGTTTGCTTACGCGATTGGCGTCAGTTGGTCAATTGGCCAACGTGGACGCGCTTCTACGGCCATGTCTGACACTTCGCCATTCTTCAGGCGTTGCATACCAGCATAGGCGATCATCGCACCGTTGTCGGTACAGAATTCCGTACGTGGGTAGTAAACTTCACCACCGACTTTCTTCGCCAGTTTCTCAAGCTCAGCACGCAAACGACGGTTAGCACTTACACCGCCAGCAATAACGATGCGCTTCATGCCTGTTTGCTCTAGTGCACGCTTACATTTGATTGCGAGTGTTGCACATACGGCTTCTTCGAATGCTAAAGCGATGTCCGCGCGTGTTTGCTCATCATCACCGTTTGCCGCGATAGTATTGGCCGTAAAAGTCTTTAGACCAGAGAAGCTCATGTCCAAACCTGGCACGTTGGTCATTGGACGTGGGAACTTAAAGCGACCCGGAGTGCCTTTTTCTGCCAGTTTAGACAGCAGTGGACCACCTGGGTAATCCAAGCCCATTAGCTTAGCGGTTTTATCAAACGCTTCACCCGCTGCGTCATCAATCGATTCGCCTAGGATTTTGTACTCGCCGATGCCTTTCACTTCCACCATCATTGAGTGGCCACCTGATACCAATACCGCCACAAACGGGAACGGTGGTGGGTTATCTTCTAACATAGGCGCAAGAAGGTGACCTTCCATATGGTGAACAGGTACCGCAGGCACGCCCCAAGCGTAAGCGATACTGCGACCAATCGTTGCACCAACAAGCAAAGCACCAACAAGACCAGGGCCTGCCGTGTACGCCACACCATCGATGTCTTTTGGGGTTAGGTTTGCTTCTTTTAGCGCTTCTTTAATAAGAGGAATGGTTTTCTTAACGTGGTCACGTGAAGCCAACTCAGGCACCACGCCACCGTAATCCGCGTGAAGTTTTACTTGGCTGTAAAGCTGGTGTGATAGCAGACCTTTTTCATCGTCGTAAATCGCGATGCCAGTCTCGTCACATGAGGTTTCAATACCGATAATGCGCATGGTTTTCTCAGTGGGCTTTCTATATAAAGGAAATTTGGGCGTCATATTACCTTGCCTTGGTGCTTCAAACAAATTTTGTACAGACAATAAGCGATAAAAGGCTTTACAAAGCTTATGTGATCGGATTAAAATTCCGCACCATTTTTGATCAAGCTGGTAATAGACCAAACAATTGTGATTTGGTTTACTGAAATCCAGCGTTAACGAATAACCCCTGAGGTGAAAGGCATATGCCAGTAGTTAAAGTACGTGAAAACGAACCGTTCGACGTTGCTCTACGTCGTTTCAAGCGCTCTTGCGAAAAAGCAGGTATCCTTTCTGAAGTGCGTCGTCGTGAGCACTACGAAAAACCAACTACAGTTCGCAAACGCGCTAAAGCAGCAGCTCAAAAGCGTCACGCTAAGAAGCTTGCTCGCGAAAACGCTCGTCGCGTTCGCCTGTACTAATAACTGAGCTCCGGAAAGGAATTTAGTTATGGCTCTGATTGATAAACTCAAAGAAGAGCAAAAATTAGCGATGAAAGCCAAGGACAAATTGCGCCTTGGTACTATTCGTTTAGCTCTATCAGCAATTAAGCAACGTGAAGTTGACGAACAGATCACTCTGGGCGACGACGACATTCTTGCTGTATTGACTAAGATGGTTAAACAACGTCGCGACTCTGTAACGCAATTTGAAGCAGCGGGTCGTCAAGATCTAGCTGATGCGGAACAAGCTGAAATTACGGTTCTTGAGGACTTTATGCCTCAACCACTGACAGACGAAGAGGTTGCTACTCTTATCGAGAGTGCAATTGCGGAATCTGGTGCAGCTGGCATGCAAGACATGGGCAAAGTAATGGGTGTTCTGAAACCGCAAATTCAAGGGCGTGCAGATATGGGTAAAGTAAGCGGTCTAGTTCGCGCTAAATTGGCTTAATACCCCACCCAATTGCAGCAAGCCGTGCTATCCTTTGGAACGCACGGCTTGTTTGTATCTGGCAGAATGGAATAACAAAAAGCCGTACACATGCTTTTCTCTGTAACCCATTCACACCAATCATGATTTTCTTTTTTTGTTAGGTTTTATGGCTGGACACATCCCTCGCAGTTTTATTGATGACCTCCTAGCTCGACTCGATATTGTCGATATCATCGACGCGCGCGTAAAACTTAAGAAAAAAGGCAAAAACTACGGTGCTTGCTGCCCTTTCCATAACGAAAAGACCCCTTCTTTCAGTGTTAGCCAAGAAAAACAGTTTTATCACTGCTTTGGTTGTGGCGCGCACGGCAATGCCATCGACTTCATTATGGAGTTCGAACGTTTAGAGTTTGTCGAAGCGATTGAAGAACTGGCGTCTTACCTTGGTTTGGACGTACCACGCGAACAGCGCAGTGGTGGCGGTGGTCAGTTTAAATCTGGCCCTCAAGCAAGCAGCAGTGAAAAACGCAGTCTTTACGATTTGATGGGCAGCATTGCTCAATTCTATCGTAACCAACTCAAGCAGCCAGCAAGCAAAGTGGCGATTGAGTACCTGAAAGATCGCGGTCTATCTGGCGAAATCGTACAGAAGTTTGGCATCGGCTACGTAGCTGATGAATGGGATTTGGTCCGCAAAAACTTCGGCCAGAACAAAGACAACCAAGACATGCTGGTAACTGGCGGCATGTTGATCGAGAACGACAAAGGTAACCGTTATGACCGCTTCCGTGGTCGTATCATGTTTCCGATTCGTGATCGTCGTGGTCGGGTGATTGGGTTTGGTGGTCGCGTCCTTGGCGACGGTACTCCGAAATACCTAAACTCACCAGAAACGCCTATCTTCCATAAAGGTAAAGAGCTTTATGGCCTTTATGAAGTTTTACAGGCATATCGTGAACCACCACGAATTTTAGTGGTTGAAGGTTACATGGATGTGGTGGCTTTGGCGCAATATGGCGTAGATTACTCTGTCGCTTCATTGGGCACGTCAACGACCGGTGACCACATTCAAATGCTATTCCGACAAACCAACACCGTTGTGTGTTGTTATGACGGTGACCGAGCAGGTAAAGAAGCCGCATGGCGCGCATTAGAGAACGCACTTCAATACCTAAAAACAGGTAACACATTGAAGTTCTTGTTCTTGCCTGATGGTGAAGACCCGGACAGCTACGTTCGCAAATACGGCAAACAAGCCTTCGAACAACAAATTGAACAAGCGACACCGCTTTCGAGCTATCTTTTCGATAACCTGATTGAACTGCATCAAATCAACTTGGGCAACAATGAAGGTAAATCCGCACTACGTGCCTACGCGAGTGCCTTGATAGACAAAATTCCTGACCCATACTTTCAGGAGTTACTTGAAAAACTTTTGGATGAGCGTACAGGGTTTGACAACAACTTACGTCAGACTCGCAGAAAAAACACTGATACTCGACCTCAACCGCATAAAGAGATTAAACGAACTCCAATGCGTGAGGTTATCGCTCTACTTATCCAAAATCCGAGCTATGCTCAAATGGTACCTGATTTGTCTTCGGTAAGAGATTTATCAATACCAGGACTAAGTTTATTTGTTGATGTACTTGATAAATGTCAGGCACATCCCCATATCAACACAGGCCAATTATTAGAGCATTGGCGCAACAGCCAAAATGAGACCCTTCTGTCTCGTCTTGCGAGCTGGGATATCCCCCTCGATGAAGACAATCAAGAAGAAGTATTTTTTGACTCACTGGATAAAATTATTGCCCAGTGCGTAGAAAGACAAATTGAAAACCTGCAGGCCAAAGCAAGAAGTGTCGGTTTATCAACCGAAGAAAAAAGGGAGCTTCAAGATTTAATCATGAGAGACTTGAAAGCGTAACCCTGATTAATTAGTCAGCAACAATTTAATTTGTTATAGTAAGTGGTTTGCATTTCGCATACTAATTCCTTCACCAGATTACGAAGTTGGATACCGTCTATGGATCAAAATCCGCAGTCACAGCTAAAGTTACTTGTTATTAAAGGCAAGGAACAAGGCTATCTGACCTACGCCGAAGTAAATGACCACCTGCCTGCTGAAATCGTAGATTCAGAACAGGTAGAAGACATCATTCAGATGATCAACGATATGGGTATCAAGGTAGTAGAAACTGCCCCTGATGCCGATGATCTAGCACTGAACGATGACACAAACATTACCGATGAAGATGCAGCAGAAGCTGCAGCAGCAGCACTTTCTAGCGTAGAAAGTGAAATTGGTCGTACAACAGACCCAGTACGTATGTACATGCGTGAAATGGGTACTGTAGAGCTGCTGACTCGCGAAGGCGAAATCGACATCGCAAAACGTATTGAAGAAGGTATTAACCAAGTTCAATCGTCTGTTGCTGAATACCCTGGCACTATCCCATACATTCTTGAGCAATTTGACAAAGTTCAAGCAGAAGAACTTCGTCTAACAGACCTAATCTCTGGATTTGTTGACCCTGATGCAGAAGATACAGCTGCACCAACAGCAACGCACATCGGTTCTGAACTGACTGAATCTCAGCTAGAAGAAGAAGACGAAGAAGACGTTGATGAAGACGAAGAAAGCGATGACGATTCAGATGATGCTGAAGAAGATGTTGGTATCGACCCAGAGCTAGCGCTTGAGAAATTCAACCAGCTACGCAGCACGTACCAAAACCTTCAGCTTGCAATCAACGAGCACGGTTACGAGAGCCCGAAAGCAACAGTAGCTAACGAGTTGATGCTAGACGTATTCAAAGAATTCCGTCTAACGCCAAAACAGTTTGATCACCTAGTGAATGAACTGCGCACGGCGATGGATCGCGTTCGTACTCAAGAACGTTTGATCATGAAGGCTGCTGTTGAATACGGCAAAATGCCGAAGAAATCATTCATTGCACTGTTCACAGGCAACGAATCAAGCGAAGCATGGTTGGATGAAATCCTATCATCTGACAAGCCATACGCTGAAAAAATCAAACGTAGCGAAGAAGAAATCCGTCGTTCAATCACTAAACTAAAAATGATTGAAGAAGAGACTTCTCTAAACGTTCAAAACATTAAAGACATCAGCCGTCGCATGTCTATCGGTGAAGCAAAAGCTCGCCGTGCGAAGAAAGAGATGGTTGAAGCGAACTTACGTCTAGTAATTTCTATCGCGAAGAAATACACCAACCGTGGTCTACAGTTCTTAGATCTAATCCAAGAAGGTAACATCGGTCTGATGAAAGCGGTAGATAAGTTCGAATACCGTCGTGGTTACAAGTTCTCGACTTACGCAACGTGGTGGATCCGTCAGGCAATCACTCGTTCAATCGCGGACCAAGCACGTACAATTCGTATTCCGGTACACATGATCGAAACGATCAACAAGCTAAACCGTATCTCTCGCCAAATGCTGCAAGAGATGGGTCGTGAGCCGCTACCGGAAGAACTGGCAGAGCGCATGCAGATGCCAGAAGACAAGATTCGTAAAGTACTGAAAATCGCTAAAGAGCCAATCTCTATGGAGACACCAATCGGTGACGACGAAGATTCGCATCTAGGTGATTTCATCGAAGATACTACGCTAGAACTACCGCTAGATTCTGCAACTGCGACAAGCCTGAAAATGGCAACCAAAGACGTACTTGCAGGCCTAACGCCACGTGAAGCAAAAGTTCTTCGTATGCGCTTTGGTATCGACATGAACACTGACCACACTCTAGAAGAAGTTGGTAAGCAGTTCGACGTTACTCGTGAACGTATTCGTCAGATCGAAGCGAAAGCACTGCGTAAACTACGTCACCCAAGCCGCTCAGAAACACTGCGCAGCTTCCTAGACGAGTAATCGAAGCGATTAAAATCAAAAAAGGTGACCAACGGTCACCTTTTTTATTATCCGTGAAGCTAAGTGAATAAAAACTAAGCGCAATTGCCCTACCTAGTGGCTAGACACCTTGCAACGCTTCCCCTATAATCGTTGACCTATTAAGGCCCCTTAGCTCAGTGGTTAGAGCAGTCGACTCATAATCGATTGGTCCCCAGTTCAAGTCTGGGAGGGGCCACCAAATTCAGAAGGCTCGTAGAGAAATCTACGGGCCTTTGTTGTATCAGGAAGACAGAGATTCCATCCAATACCAACGACCCAACACTAACTTTAGAGGTAGTTTAGAACTGAGGTTTGTTTAGAGCTAAGGGCGCTCTAACTCAAGCTTGCTGACTTGGTAATCCTCTGTCGCTGCGACTAAGTCAGGGCGATTAATGACTTTCCACAAGAAATAAGGCGGGATCAGAAACGCGACGAAGTAAAACGATTCGTGGAAGAAGATATGCGCGATATTTTCTTGATGCTCGCACAGTGCCGCAAGGGCGCAGAAATCCAATAAGATACTCAAAACCCCGAACACCACAGAGACCACGATGGTCAAACCCAGTAACTCTCTGAGGTAATGTTTAAATGCCATTCTAGTAATTCCTTCTAGCTAATCAGTGCGGTCAAAATTACGCCTCTAACTCCTTCTCTGAATTGACTTTTATCAACTTCATCGCCAAACAAATAAGAACTTAGTTTTATAAAAGATCACTTGCACAAATCAGAAAAAGAGCGGCAATTAAAATGCAATTAATTGAACATTAAAAAAGCCAATCAAATGACTGGCTTCTACTGTTATTCAGGGTTAGCAAGAAATAGAGTTAATCTGACAAGTAATACTGAACAGTTGAGACAACGCGTACTTTTTTAATATACGGCGTGTTGCTATCACGATCGTAAATAGAGAACTGGCCTTGCGTCGCACGCTTGATTTTACCAAGCGAGCTTTGCGAATCTTTGGCGAACTTCTCTGCCACTTCACGAGCGTTCTTGGTCGCTTCCTCAATCATATCTGGCTTGATGTCATTGAGCTTAGTAAAGCTGTACTCAACACGATTTGCATAAGGGTCTTGGTTAAGCAAAACGCCCTGTTTACCTAGCTCACCAATTTCATTGATCGCCGCTCTGACGACATCAATATTCTGGCTGTAGACCGTCACCGTTCGATTGGCTAAGTAACGATACTCAATGTCCTGTTCATTGCCGTATTGCTGCGCTTTGCGGTCTGTTACAGCAGGAGAGGAAAGAGAAAAGTTTGATTCATCCAGCCCTTTAGCAGCCAGAAAATCGAGCACCAGCTTAGTTTGCTGATCAATCTCATCAAACATCGTCGGCATATCATTACTCGCAACCGTAAATTGAATTGGCCAAATCACCGTATCTGCTGGGTACTCACGCTCAGATAAGCCCTTTACCGTCACGACGCGTTCATAGGCTTTGTATTTTACCGCGGTCTGTTGAATGAAAAAGCCCAACACTCCTAACCCGATGATTAAGCACAGCCCTAGCCACAGTGATGACTTATTGGAAATCCGCTCCATTCATCCTCCTAATTTCGTTAAACCAATCAATTTGTTATCTAGATAACATAGCCCAGATACCGCAGGAAAATAGCGACTGAAAGCTAAGTTTTTGTCATATCGCTCGAAATGATAAGCGCAATAGCATAAAATCGAACAGTGTTTTATTTTCGAGTTTCATTACTATGTTAAAAACAAAGTTGATGGTGTTGCTCAGTGCCCTACTCGTCTCTGCGTCTTGTTTGAGTGCTGACGAGATTTCCTCTGAAGAGATGAGTGAAGAACAAGTTGTCGAAAACGCAGTTCTAGACGAATCAGCGGTTGCTTGTACTGAGGAACATTGCGAAGGCAAGGGCTTTGATGGGCGTATTCTGTTAGACAACGAGCCAACCAAGCAGGTATTGAGCTCTCTCGAAAGCCTTGGTGAAACACTGAACTCACTGAGTTTCTTAATGTTCGCTGGGGATAAAACCTAAAGCTACCATTAGTAACTCTCGCCTCAACGCCTTTGGTCAATAAAGCTTCATTGGTTTGTCACCAAAGGCTCATGCTTTTGCCTCTTAACTGTCATCTGTAATTTCTACTATCCAATCAGCAACTTGTACGCTGAGGTAAATATGGATAGTTCGACCCCTTTTCGTCTCCCACGTAAAACGCCGTTTGGCATTGGTGAAAACGTTGCTGAATGGGCAACCGGTTTAAACCAACTTGATAAGTTCTACGCCCAGCGCCCCGTTAATGCCGATACCAAAACTTTTCTTCGCTTCACGCTGGATATCTTAGGTATCGACTATCGCATTGCTCATGGTTCACTCGACTCAGTTCCTAAACAAGGTGCTACCGTCATTGTGGCGAACCACCCGCTTGGTTGTGTGGAAGGCGTGATCTTGGCTGAATTACTGTTGATGGTTAGAGACGATATCCAAATCCTAGCCAATCAATATCTTAAAACCGTGCCGGAGTTAGATCAGCTCTTTATTGGTGTCGATGTATTTGAAGGCAAAGACGCCGTCAAATCGAATATGAAAGCCCTGAGAGCGGCCAATAAACACCTCGCAAGTGGCGGCTTATTGCTTGTATTTCCTGCCGGTGAGGTTTCCCAGTTAGTCGATGCCAAACAGCAACGCTTGGAAGACAAATCGTGGAGTCGAAGCGTAAGTAGCCTGATCCGCAAAAACAAAGCAACGACAGTTCCAGTATTCATCAGTGGTCAGAACTCGAAACGCTTCTATATGGCAGGGAAAATCCATCCACTTTTGCGTACCCTACTGCTCGGGCGAGAACTGCTGAACAAACAGGCGCAAACCATCGATTTATCTTTTGGCCAAGCAATCAAATTCAAAGAGCTCAACACACTTAGCGATGATCAAGTGGTGAACTATTTACGGCTCAACACTTACTTGCTCAATCGAGAGACCCAATCGGTGAAACCCTCTTCCTCATCAGAACGGCTCTCTCCAATAGCGGCAGGGTTACCCGTAGGCGAATTGCTTGAAGAGCTGAACAACTTACCAAAAGAGTCCAAGCTGCTAACAAGTGGTGAGTTCGATGTTTACTGCACGGAGTCGCAGAATATCCCTTCTATACTGCATGAAATCGGTCGCCTACGTGAGCTCAATTTTCGACAGGTTGGCGAAGGGACGGGACTAGCAATAGACATTGACCATTTCGATCATGATTACCTGCATCTGTTTGTGTGGGACAGAGAAAACCAATGCTTGGTAGGCGCGTATCGTTTAGGTCTGGTTGATCAACTGATTGAAAAGCGCGGCGTAGCAGGTCTATATTCACGAACGTTGTTTAACTATGACCAACGCTTTATCGACCAAATGGGTAAATCCATCGAGATGGGGCGCTCAGTGATTGCGCAGCAATATCAAAAGAGCATGAGCGCGCTGCTGCTGCTGTGGAAAGGCATCGCAACCTTCGTGCATAAAAACCCAGATTACACTCACCTATTTGGTCCGGTAAGCATTAGCAACGACTATAGCGATACTGCACGCCAACTGCTGGCTCAATCAATGACACTGCACCACTACGATAGCAACTGCGCAGAGTACGTCACACCTTCTAACCCACTTCCTGAGCACCACCGTGACTGGAACACCAGCATGCTTACTGCTCTGGGAGATTTACAGTTACTATCACGCGTAATTGCCAGAATCGATGAAGGGAAAGGTGTGCCCGTTTTACTGCGTCAGTACTTAAGCCTCAATGGCAAACTGGTGTGCTTCAATGTCGACCCTGCATTCAATAACGCTCTAGATGGGTTGATTACGGTGGATTTGCGCGATGTTCAAGAAAAGACGTTGGCAAGGTATATGGGACGCGAGCAAACTCATGAATACCTCACCTACCATGCTAATAGCAACCATAAGTAAGAGCAGTGAGTAAGAAGGGAGTTGTGAGTCAATAAAAGCGGTGTAGCGACTCTCTTTTACTTTTCTATCAATTAGATAAGAGCACTTCGTGAAGTACGCCGAAAAGACTCTTATAAATACATTCTATCGAAGAGTCGCAATGACATTGATCACGCCAATTCCGTCACAAACTTTCACAAAACACCAAAATCGACTTAGATCACATTTTATATCCAGACCAAACCAGCACAGAATGTGACATTGATCGTTACTGGTATTTAATTTGAATTTCAAAAGAAATAAAAAGTGATCAAAGTCACAAAGTATTTTGATTTTAAATTTGTCAGAAGATCGAATTGATCACTAAGATTTTTATTGACAGATTTGAAAGTGGCTTTTTGTTATTAAGTTACAAGTTAATAAGTTGAACTTGGTCACTTAAAAACCGTTTCTCAGCCTAAGAAATGCGGGCGTAGATCACGAAAAACCCGTTGTCAGTTCCAATTGGAAAATGTGTGGTAAATTGATTGGGTACTAAGCAATCAAACAAACGGTTTTGGCGAACCGTTTACTACAACAAGATTCATCAGAACATCGAACGGGGAATTGTTATGATATCACCAGATGCCAAGATCAAGATACAAAATTTTGGTCGTTTTCTGTCAAACATGGTAATGCCAAACATCGGCGCGTTTATCGCGTGGGGCTTTATCACTGCTCTATTTATCCCAACTGGATGGCTACCAAACGAAACGTTAGCCTCTATGGTTGGCCCAATGATTACCTACTTGCTGCCACTACTTATCGGTTACACCGGTGGTAAATTAGTTGGTGGCGATCGTGGTGCGGTAGTCGGTGCAATCACAACAATGGGTGTGATTGTCGGCACAGACATCCCAATGTTTATGGGTGCAATGATGGTCGGCCCAATGGGCGGCTGGGCTATCAAGAAATTCGATAACTACATCGATGGTAAAGTAAAAAGTGGCTTCGAGATGTTGGTTAACAACTTCTCTGCGGGCATCATCGGTATGCTATGTGCGATCCTTGCTTTCATCTTTATCGGTCCATTCGTAAAAATTCTTTCTGGTGGTTTGGCGGCCGGCGTTAACTTCCTAGTTTCTGCTCACCTACTACCACTAACTTCAATCTTCGTTGAACCTGCGAAGATCCTGTTCCTAAACAACGCGATCAACCACGGTATCTTCTCTCCGCTAGGTATCCAACAAGCGTCTGAGACAGGTCAATCGATCTTCTTCCTAATCGAAGCAAACCCAGGTCCTGGTCTAGGTATCCTGCTAGCTTACATGGTGTTTGGTAAAGGTACGGCTCGTCAAACGGCAGGTGGTGCATCAGTCATCCACTTCTTCGGCGGTATCCACGAGATTTACTTCCCATACATCCTAATGAACCCTCGCCTAATCCTTGCGGCTATCGCAGGCGGTATGACTGGCGTATTCGTTCTAACTATCTTTAACGCAGGTATCGTTTCTCCAGCATCACCGGGTTCAATCTTTGCAATCTTGTTGATGACTCAGAAAGGCTCAATCGTTGGTGTACTAGCATCTATCGCAGCAGCAACAGGCGTGTCATTCGCGGTAGCAGCACTGCTAATGAAGACTCAAACGTCAACAGAAGAAGACGGTGATGAAGCAGCACTAGAAAAAGCAACATCACAAATGAAAGACATGAAATCTGCATCTAAAAACGATGCGGTGGTAAACAGCCAAAGCAAAGGTGACGTAGACCTAGCGACAGTACAAAGCATCATTGTCGCTTGTGATGCGGGCATGGGCTCGAGTGCAATGGGCGCGAGCATGCTACGCAAAAAGGTTCAAGACGCAGGTCTGAACATCCACGTAACCAACCTTGCCATTAACAGCTTACCAGAGAGTGCAGATATCGTGATTACTCATAAAGACTTAACGGATCGTGCACGTAAGCATGCTCCAAACGCACACCACATTTCATTGACTAACTTCCTAGATAGCGAAATGTACAACCAGCTAGTCACCAAACTACTAGCAGCACAAAACCAATCCGCAGCCAATGACGACCAGATGGTAAAAGTGTCAGTCATGGCGGCAAACGACGACAGCTTTGAGCCACAACAACCATCGGTATTCCAAATCCAGCGTGAGAACATTCACCTAGGTTTGAAAGCAGCCAACAAAGAAGAAGCCATTCGCTTTGCAGGCAACAAATTGGTTGAACTTGGCTACGCAGAACCAGAATACGTAGACGCGATGTTTGAGCGTGAAGCGTTGGTTCCAACTTACCTAGGCGAATCTATCGCAGTACCTCACGGTACGGTAGAAGCGAAAGACCGCGTGAAGAAAACCGGCATTGTAATCTGCCAATACCCATCGGGTATCCAATTTACTGAAGACGACGATGATGTAGCGAAACTGGTTATCGGCATTGCCGCTAAGAACGATGAGCACATCCAGGTGATTACCACCATTACAAACGCGCTCGATGAGCCGGAGGCAATTGAGAAGCTAACTAGCACCAACGATGTGGAAGAGATTCTGAACATCCTTGGCGGCCAGCAAGCGGCTTAATCACTCCCTTTAATTTGCTCCTGAGCAAACCGAGGTCAGCTGTCACCCCCTATGCGGTTGGCCTCACCCTAAATTCGTTTAGTCAACATTTCAGACATTGGTAGGTGAGAATTATGAAAAACGCAGTTCATTTTGGCGCAGGTAACATTGGTCGTGGCTTCATCGGTAAACTATTAGCAGACGCAGAAGTCGAGGTGACATTTGCAGACGTTGATGCACCACTCGTCGATCAGCTGAGTCACAAGCAAGAATATAAAGTAAAAGTGGTCGGTACTGAGTGCCAAATAGACACAGTAACTCACGTTACCGCGGTTAACTCAGCCAGTGAAGATGTCATCGACCGCATTGTAAAAACCGACTTGGTAACAACAGCGGTTGGCCCTAACGTACTGGACATCATTGCAAAAACCATCGCTACCGGCATTGCTAAACGCTTTGCAGCAGGTAACGATAAACCACTGAACATCATCGCGTGTGAAAACATGGTTCGCGGTACCACACACCTAAAAGGTGAAGTGTACAAACACTTGGATGAATCATTGCACGCAAAAGCAGACGAGTTGGTTGGCTTTGTCGATTCAGCGGTAGACCGCATCGTACCACCAGCAGAAGCGGCGAACGATGATCCACTAGAAGTGACGGTAGAAAGCTTTAGCGAATGGATTGTGGATGAACAGCAATTCAAGGGCGAAATCCCTGATATCGCAGGCATGGAAAAAACCAACAACCTAATGGCATTTGTAGAACGCAAGCTGTTCACACTCAATACAGGTCACTGCATTACCGCTTACCTAGGTTGCTTGAAAGGCCATCGTACTATTCGTGAAGCGATTGAAGACCCAAGTATTCATGCTGAAGTAAAACAGGCGATGCAAGAGAGTGGTGAAGTGCTGATCAAACGTTACGGTTTCGACCGTGACATGCACAATGCTTACATCGAGAAGATTCTAGGACGCTTTGCCAACCCATACTTAGTGGATGAGGTTGATCGCGTAGGTCGTCAACCAATTCGTAAATTAGGTGCAAACGATAGATTAGTGAAGCCTTTACTCGGTACAATTGAGTATGGCACTGAAAATAAAACACTTTTGAAAGGCATTGCCGCTGCGTTGAAGTACACTAACGACACTGACCCACAAGCCGTAGAGCTACAAAACTCATTAAAAGAAGTGGGTGTGAAGAAGACGCTAGCGACATACACAGGTCTTGCAGAAAACAGTGCTGAAGTGACTCAAATCGAGACACTTTACAACCAACTTTGATTTACCTAGGGGAGCTTGGCTCCCCTTCTATATCCATCTCCATTGAAGAGTTGGAATAGCTAATAATTAGAAATGTATTCAGTATATGGCAGATAACATCAACGAAACCGAGATCATTGAGCGATTAAACAGCGCACCATCGGTACGAGGCTTTTTCATTGCAGCAGTCGACGTTTTTAACGATTCGATCGACGGGTTAGTGCAAAGAATTTTTCGTAAAGATAACTTCGCTGTTCAATCGGTTGTCGGTCCGCTGTTACAAGACTCGGGACCGCTGGGCGATCTGTCTGTTCGTTTGAAGTTATTGTTTGGCTTGGGTGTGCTTCCCGATGATATTTACCACGACATCGAAGACATCATTAAGCTCAAAAACCATCTCAATAGCGACGCTTCTGACTACGAGTTCACTGACCCTAATATTCTAGATCCAATCAAAAAGCTGCATTTGGTGAAGAAGATGGGCATGGTGCAACTGGAAGTCAACGAACCAGATGACGACATCGACCTTGAGTTTTATCAGCTACAACTGCAACGTCAACAACAAATCATTAAGTCAGGGCTTTCGCTTGCGATTGTCGAGATCTGCAATGAACTCGGCAAAGAGAGCCCATTCTAACGCCACATTTTATACCCAAGCTACCTTCAAAAGGATTCGAGGTTGCTTGGGTATAACAAGATAACAATGTCAGCCGCTCTACACCCAAAAACGTAGGAGCCCTACCCAATGTTAAAAGCTGTACTTTTTGATATGGATGGACTGATTTTCGATACCGAATCCATCTACAAGCAAAGTTGGCAATACGCCGCGACCGAGCAAGGCTTAACCATCACCGATGATTTCTACCAACAGTTTATCGGTGTCCAAGACCCTGAATGTGAAAGAATACTCGCCGAGCATTTTCAAGATGCCATCGATATGCCGCGCTATAAAGCCGTGCGAGATGAACACTTCCATAATCTAAGAAATCAAGGCATTGCACTCAAACCCGGATTCGACGCACTGTTTTATGCCATCAAACAACATGGCTTATTAACCGCGATTGTCACTTCTTCTCACCTTCCGGAGGTGAAACACAATTTCTCAGGCAGCGAGTACCTTGCACAGTTCGATTTAGTGATTACCGCCGAAGATGTAGAACGTGGCAAACCAAACCCTGATTGCTATCAAATGGCTTATCGCCACTTAGGTGTGGACGCCAAGCAGTGCTTAGTATTGGAAGATTCGAACAACGGCATCAAAGCCGCACTCGCTGCAAAATGCCAAGCTGTCATGATTCCGGATTTACTTCCACCTCTGCCAGAGCTCGAAGACAAAGTCATCATTAAAGCGTCTCTTGAGGAAGTGATTCCACTGCTGAGTCAGCTTTAGCCGCTGGTAGTATCAAACAAAACTGGGTTTGGCCATCTTCTGAAGTGACGCTGATGCTTCCATCGTAGGCGTGAACAATCGATTGAGTGATCGACAAACCCAGCCCGGCTCCCACGCTACCTGAATGTTGGCGAGACTTGTCGACCCGATAAAAGCGGTCAAACAGATACGGCAGGTTTTGCTTGGGAATAGCCTCACCAACGTTGCTGACGGTTATCTTCACAAGTTCACCAACCTGCTCAATATCAACCGAAATCGTCGTCTCGTCATACGCATGGCGAATCGCGTTGGACAATAAGTTACTGATTGCGCGCTCAAACATGTTTCGGTCCATATACAGCATCGCCTCACCTGAAGTGGTAATGGCCAGCGCTGAATCTTCCGCCAGTATTTCGAAGTACTCGATCAAATGAGCCACTTGTTCATGAGCTGCGAAGCGCTCGTTGTGTCGATGGATCAGTTTGTTTTCTGCTTTGGCGATATACAGTAAGTCATTGATGGTTTTGGTTATCCGTTCAAGCTCTTCCAAAGTAGAAGCAATCGCTTCTTGATACTCCTCAGAACTGCGGGCAGCACCAAGGATTACTTGGTTTTGAGTGGTGATGTTAGTCAGCGGCGTTTTAAGCTCATGAGCAATATCAGAGGAGAACTCACTCAAACGATGAAAGCCAGTTTGTAATCGATCCAACATCGCATTGTGCTTTATCGCTAATTCTCTTAGCTCGATCGGCAACGTCTCAGGGTCAATACGAATATCTAACTGTTCAGGGGTAATATGTTGGATGTGTTTGTTTAAGGTAAGGATCGGCCTCAAACCTCGATTTACAATGGTTCGGCTATACAGAGCAGAAGCTAAAAACGCGAAGCCCAACGACCAGAATAGAATCCACCCCAGTTTGTTGAGGAACAGTATATGGTGGTTAATGCTGGTGCCTATCACCACAGTGACATCTTTGGCTTTAAAGGCGAAGGCTCGAATATCCAAAGAATCTTCATGCCATTCAATCGCATTGTTTTGATTCAAAATCTGCGGTGAACTCAAGGTGAGAGACAGTTTGTTAGGAATAGAAAGCGTTGAGTTTTTGTAGGTCTGCTCTCCCTCCTCAAACGCCCACATGTAAGCGGAGCTGTTGTCGATAAGCAGATAAGCCGACTCAGGAGAAACCATCATGGTCTTCTCTATCGCATTATATTTGCTGACCATTTCGTTATAGTCTTGAGTAAAGAAATGGCGCTCGATGGTGTAATAGAGAATAAAGGCTAAAGCGAGGTACACCACCAGCGTCGTGCCGACAAACATCAGCACGAGTTTGTTTTGCATGGATAGGTTGGCTGGGCGTTTAAACATCTGGCGCTTCCAGCTTATACCCCATCCCTCTGATGGTATGAATCAGAGGCGTTTCAAATGGCTTGTCGACTTTATTGCGCAGTCGTTTGATGGCGACATCAATGACGTTCGTATCGCTATCAAAGTTCATGTCCCACACCAATGACGCAATCGTGGTCCGTGATAACACCTGACCTTCTTTGCGCATCAAAAGCTCAAGCAGCGCGTACTCCTTTGCCGTTAGCGTAATACTTTGCCCGCCTCGCGTTGCCACTCGCTTCATCATGTCGAGCTCTAGATCCGCAATTTGCAGTGTCTGAGAAGAGGTCTGTACACGAGAAGAAGTATAATGACGAAAGACATTCTGAATGCGTGCCAGCAGCTCAGCAAACGCATAAGGTTTTACCACGTAGTCGTTGGCTCCTAACTCAAAGCCACGCACGCGATCTTCTATCTGCTCTTTGGCAGTAAGCATGATAACTGGGGTGTGAATGTCACTACTGCGCAGCGTGTTGAGCACTTGCCAACCGTCGAGTTTGGGCAGCATGATATCGAGAAGAATAAGATCATAAGGTTCACTGGTTGCGTGATATAAGCCATCTACACCGTCGCGAACCCAATCAACAACATAGCCCGATTCCACTAGCCCTTTTTGCAAGTATTCCCCTGCTTTAACTTCATCTTCTACAATCAGTAGTTTCAATTTCAGCCCTCTATCTCAACGGGATGTGCTCAGCATTGACGATCGCAAAAAGAGTACGACACAAATTGCATCATACTCTTTTCATTCAATGTTTTTATCGATTACTGTCGCGCTGTGCGTAGTTCACTTTCACGTTCACAGTACCCAGATATTCCAACTGTCCCTGCTCGTTCATGCGCTCTTGTACCGTAACAAAACCACCGTCCTGCAGGTGCGTGCTGTTTCTCGCGACATCGAAAGTTACGATGTTCAACTCTTTATTAAGCTCATGAGACGACATGTCTTTTAAAGAGTTTAGTTCAGCTAACGCTTGTTGATAAGCCGCATCCGAGGTTGCCGTTGGCTCAACAGAAATGGTCTTCATTTCTTCACGGCTAATGTATTTTCCACCAGTGAAAGTCGGTTGAGCGAATGCTGATGCGCTAGTGATTGCCATTGTTGTTACAAGGAGAGCGGTTTTCAGTACTTTCATGTTGATGACCTTTGAGTGTGTTTGTTTTCAATGGCTTCATTATTCAACAACACACCTGACACCAACCTATCTCGAAAATGACATTTTTGTCATAAACCAAAATAGCGATTGATTACCGATAACCACCCAAACTACAGCTCGTAAGTCAGACCAAAATGGAACTTATAGTCGTCTTTCTCTGGCACCACACCTTCCGCATCGGCTTTGGTATCCGAAACATGATCCCAAATCGCTTTAATGCTCAGATCTAGATCATCGACAAGATCGATATCAAAACCGAGCTCGTTGGTATGCCGAGTACCACCAGCATCGTTGCTCGCCCAGTTGAGGTTATAGGTATGACTGAAATCGATGTCATCGGTCAGTTCATACTCAAAGTTAGATTCGAAGGTTAAGGTGTTACTGGTCGCATCGCCAGATTCCCCTTCTTCTACCGTTTTAAAATCGGTGTACTGGTAACCGGGACCGATGGAGACATCCCATTCTGTCTGTGAATTAGCAATGATGAAATAACCCATCTGCATCGAGGCATTAACTTGATAATCAATGTTTTGGAACTCATCCCTGAGCAGCGAGAGCTTAAGTGGCCTAAAGAAGAGTCGGTTACTTAGGTAAATATCGTAGGAGCCATCAAACGAACTGTTATTCGCTGTAGTCTCATCATTGGTCTTGGAGTTTTCGTGCTTGGCTTTCAGTTTAGTCCGCGAGCCCACGGTATTCCTTTCCGCTTCTACTTCACCAAGGAGTGAGAACTCATCAGTGTTGCCTTTGCTGATGTCTAATCCCAAAAAGATCTCAGTCGTCCAGTGGTCTGAATCTGTCTCTGAACCACGATAGATCGACACGACTTCTGTCACAGGGAATGCGATCTCTTCACCACCATTGTTGAGGTATAACTTGTCTTCGCGGATCGACAAATAGCCATCGTAGATATCGCCACTAGAAGTCCGGATGGTAAAGAAACTTGCCGTTTCTAACACCGCAATGTCTTCCAGTTCGATCTCTTGATCGCCAAGATCATCACTATCGAATTCAACTTCTTGATCGAACGAGTTGGTTTCTTCCTTGATCGTGCCAGTCAGTTCCCCTTTGATCACTTCACCAGATTTGAGTTGTAACCAGTCATCGCTTTCATCGATGAATACTGTTTGGCTTTTGCGCTCTTCTGTTTGTGTTTCTTCCTCTGCCATCACTGATGGATGGTAAATCGAGGACGCGATACATAAAGCCAAGAGTTTGATTTTCATAGTGACCTTTTCAGTTCAATGGAAACCACATCCGTTGGGCTTACGATAGTGATGCTCACCGCTCGGCGTGTCAGAAAGTAAACAATTGAATGTCAACGTATTGCGCATCATAACCATGTCTACAGACATAAAAAAAGCGAAGTCATGTGACTTCGCTTTAGGTTCTCGCTACTTACATAGCGCAACATAAACAAGTGTAATCTCAATCACACCTTGCGTTGCTTACTCTACCGTTACCGCTTTCGCTAGGTTACGAGGTTGGTCTACGTCCGTACCTTTGATCAACGCTACGTAGTAAGACAGTAGCTGCATTGGGATGGTGTAGTAGATCGCCGCCGTGATTTCACTAACGTGTGGCATAGTGATGATCTTCATGGTCTCATCGCCTTCGAAGCCTGCATCAGCATCTGCGAATACGTAAAGTAGACCACCACGCGCACGCACTTCTTCAACGTTTGATTTCAGTTTCTCTAGAAGATCGTTGCTTGGCGCAACAACCACAACTGGCATATCTGCATCGATCAACGCTAGAGGACCGTGTTTCAGCTCACCCGCTGCGTACGCTTCTGCGTGAATGTAAGAGATCTCTTTCAGTTTTAGAGATGCTTCCATCGCGATTGGGTAGAACTCGCCACGACCTAAGAATAGAGTGTGGTGCTTATCAGCAAAATCTGGTGCTAGTGCTTCGATTTCTTTTTCGAAAGACAACGCTGCGTTGATTTGCTTCGGTAGAGCGTGAAGCGCTTCTACGATCTCTTTTTCTTTCTCTTTGCTGATGCGGTTTTGTTGCTTACCAAGAGCAGTTACCAGCATCAGTAGCGCAGAAAGCTGAGTCGTGAACGCTTTAGTTGATGCCACGCCGATTTCCACACCTGCACGGGTCATAAATGCGAAATCAGATTCACGAACCAAAGAAGAACCCGCTACGTTACAGATGGTCATTGCCGCCATGTAACCTTTCTCTTTTGCTAGGCGAAGTGCTGCTAGCGTATCGGCAGTTTCACCAGACTGAGAAAGCGTGATCAATAGGCTGTTTGGACGCGTCACAAACTTGCGGTAACGGAATTCAGAAGCGATTTCTACGTCACAGCTTACGCCTGCAATGTCTTCGAACCAGTAACGTGCTGTCATACCTGCATTGTAAGACGTACCACAGGCAACGATCTGTACGTGTTCCACTTTGCTTAGGATTTCTGCCGCGTTAACACCGATTGCCTCAGTAACAACAGAATCAGCCGTGATACGACCTTCCATTGTGTTGATCAGCGCAGTTGGTTGCTCGTAAATTTCTTTCTGCATGAAGTGACGGTATTGGCCTTTATCGCCTGCGTCGTGTTCCGCGTTTGATTCTGTGATTTCGCGTTCTACGCGCTCACCTGTTGCATCAAATACAGTCACGTCACGACGAGTGATTTCTGCCACGTCACCTTCTTCTAGGTACATGAAACGACGTGTCACGTTAAGAAGCGCAAGTTGGTCAGAAGCAAGGAAGTTTTCACCCACACCAAAACCAATGACGATTGGGCTGCCTGAACGTGCTACGACGATGCGTGAAGGATCTTTACGATCCAACGCTACCGTGCCGTATGCGCCATCCAATTGTTTTGCTGTCTTCTGTACCGCTTCTAGTAGCGTTTCTGAAGTGCGAAGTTCCCACTCAACCATGTGAGCGATAACTTCAGTATCCGTTTGAGATTCAAATACGTAACCACGAGATTGAAGCAGTTCACGTAGCTCTTCGTGGTTTTCGATGATGCCATTGTGCACCACTGCAATGTCACCAGACATGTGTGGGTGTGCGTTCACTTCTGAAGGTTCACCGTGTGTTGCCCAACGAGTGTGCGCAATACCAGTACCACCGATCACTTTTGCTTCGTCTACTGCGTCTGCCAGCTCTTGTACCTTACCTAGACGACGAATACGCGTTAGGTTTGTCTCACCATCAACAATCGCAACGCCCGCAGAGTCGTAACCGCGGTATTCCAAGCGACGTAGGCCTTCAACTAAAATTTCTGCAACATCTCGTTGTGCTACTGCACCTACGATTCCACACATGTGTTTATCTCCGTTTGTAGTTTTGTTCTTCCCTGACCATGATTTCAAATAGAGGCAGCAAGCAAAGGCCTTTATCCAGAGGGAAGTGAAATATGAAACTGTTTACATTATTAGATTAGGCGCAAATGACTTTAACGCCATGTTGTTCAATCTGTATTTTGTGTTCTGGCTGTAACTCTGCATCAGTAACCAACACATTAATTTGGTCCCAAGCGAGTTCTAAGTTCGGGATCTTGCGTCCTACTTTTTCTGACTCAATCATGACGATGACTTCACGAGACACTTCTGCCATGACCTTACTTAAGCCAACTAATTCGTTAAACGTGGTGGTACCGCGTTCTAAATCGATGCCATCAGCACCAATAAATAACTGGTCAAAGTCGTAAGCTCTTAATACAGATTCGGCTACTTTGCCCTGGAAGGATTCTGAGTGCGTATCCCAAGTTCCGCCTGTCATTAACAGGGTTGGTTCGCTCTCTAATTCGTTAAGTGCATTGGCGACATGCAACGAGTTGGTCATAACAACCAAGCCTCGTTTGTCGTTTAATTGTTGAATCAGCGCAGCCGTTGTACTGCCACTGTCGATCACAATTCGGTTATGTTCTCGGATCAGTGATGCCGCTGCTTTTGCCAGACTTAACTTTCGACTCGAAACATTCGGACTCATTTCTTCATGGATAACTTCCGTTGGAATCGCAATTGCACCACCGTAACGGCGCAAAAGTTGTCCGTTTTTCTCTAAAGAAGCTAAATCCTTTCTAATCGTGACCTCTGAGGTTTCAAATTTCTGCGCTAGCTCATCTACGCTAACTTCCCCAAGCTCATTTACTAGGTTAGAAATGGCGTGTCTTCTTAATTGAGTGTTTCGTTTCGACATTTAAATTTTGATTTTAAGTTTCGGTTTGAAATTTATTATAGTCAAAACGAAACTTTCAAGTCCATTTATTTCGATCCAAAAAATTAATATTTCTCGATAAAACCTTGTCCTAAGACAATTCTTAAACAGTGATATTGGATTCATTCGGTGGTAGAATTCGCCACCGAAAAGAAAAAAAATTACAGAATTGACGGTTATTTTTTTGCAACTTTCTGCATATAAAGTGGGATTAGTCACAAAAAGGTAACCATAATCGCCGATCTTTTAGTCATAAAATGACTAAACTTGGTGAAAGACTTTCAGAATCTGAAGTTCCAATAATGTGGCGGAAAATCGGTGGGTGGCAGGCACTAAATGTCATCAAAGCGCCCTAACTTCAGAGTAAACAACCGACTTTCAAATTGTAACTATACTTACCGGAGAGTATCTTCCATGAAAAAGACCAAAATCGTATGTACGATTGGCCCTAAAACTGAATCTGTAGAGAAGCTAACTGAACTAGTAAACGCTGGCATGAACGTTATGCGTCTTAACTTCTCTCACGGTGACTACGCAGAGCACGGCACTCGTATCGCGAACTTCCGCCAAGTAATGGAAGCTACAGGCAAACAACTTGCAATCCTTCTAGACACTAAAGGTCCAGAAATCCGCACTATCAAACTAGAAGACGGCAACGACGTTGATCTAGTAGCTGGTCAAGAATTCACTTTCACAACTGACATCTCAGTTGTAGGTAACAAAGACAAAGTTGCAGTAACTTACGCTGGTTTTGCTAACGACCTAAACGTTGGTAACACTATCCTAGTAGACGACGGTCTAATCGAAATGGAAGTGCTTGCAACTTCTGAAACTGAAGTTAAGTGTAAAGTTCTTAACAACGGTGCTCTAGGCGAAAACAAAGGTGTTAACCTTCCTGGTGTTTCTGTAAACCTACCTGCACTATCTGAAAAAGATAAGAACGACCTTAAATTCGGTTGTGAGCAAGGCGTTGACTTCGTAGCTGCTTCTTTCATCCGTAAAGCTTCTGACGTTCAAGAAATCCGTGAAGTACTTGCTGCAAACGGCGGCGAGAACATCCACATCATCTCTAAGATCGAAAACCAAGAAGGTGTTGATAACTTCGACGAGATCCTAGAGCTTTCTGACGGCATCATGGTTGCTCGTGGTGACCTAGGTGTTGAAATCCCAGCTGAAGAAGTAATCTTCGCTCAGAAAATGATGATCGAGAAGTGTAACCGTGCACGTAAGATGGTTATCACTGCAACTCAAATGCTTGATTCTATGATCAACAACCCACGTCCTACTCGTGCGGAAGCAGGCGACGTTGCTAACGCGGTAATGGACGGTACTGACGCAGTAATGCTTTCTGGTGAAACTGCTAAAGGTAAGTACCCAGTTGAAGCAGTAACTATCATGGCTCAAATCGCGAACCGTACTGATTCAGCTCTAAAAGCTGAGCTAGGTTCTCGTCTAGACAGCCCACGTCTACGCATCACTGAAGCAGTATGTAAAGGCGCAGTAGACACAGCTGAGAAACTAGCTGCTCCACTTATCGTTGTTGCAACTGAAGGTGGTAAGTCTGCACGTTCAGTACGTAAGTACTTCCCAACTGCAAACATCCTAGCACTAACTACTAACACTAAGACTGCTGCACAGCTAGTTCTAACTAAAGGTGTTACTCCAGTAGTTGTTGACTCTATCGCGAACACAGACGCGTTCTACGTAGCAGGTAAAGAACTTGCTCTAGAATCTGGTCTAGGTAACAAAGGCGACATCGTTGTTATGGTTTCTGGTGCTCTAGTAGCTTCAGGTACAACGAACACGGCTTCTGTACACGTTCTATAAGACTGACGTATTCAATCATCAGTTCAATAAAAAAGAGGGCTTCGGCCCTCTTTTTTTATATATTTTATCTTGCCCTCATAATCAGTACGCTGTATTATCAACCACAACCGAACTACGTACTGTTTAGTTGTCGTCACGATAATAAAATTTCATGAGGTTGCTTGTGTCTAGTCCTACCCTAACCGATAAAGTTGCAAAAATGATCTGCCAGGACATCCTGACAGGTGCTCTAAAACCAGGCCAAAAGCTTGTGGTTGCTGACCTGAAAGAGAAATACAACGTTGGTGCATCACCTATCCGCGAAGCCCTTGTGCAACTGTCTTGGAGCAAGTATGTAAAGCTTGAGCCACAAAAAGGCTGTTGGGTTGCACCCGTGTGCAAAAAAGAATTGAACGATCTATACGAAAGCCTTCGTGTGGTTTCTTCTGTATTGCTTAAGAAAGCAATCTTGGCGGGTGATGAAAGCTGGGAGTTGGATGTACTGACTTCTTACCACAAGCTATCTCGTCTGAACTTTGATGAAACTTTCTGCTGGCAAGAGTGGGAAGAGCGTCATCACCAGTTCCATGTTTCTCTGCTTGAAGGCGCGGATTCAAAGAACATGTTTGAGTTCTTTAGTGACCTGATTAACCAGATCAAGCGTTACCGTTACTTTGCAATGCAAACGTTAAACTCAGAACAAGACGCACTGTTCAACATTGATGAGCATGAGATGATCATGAAGCTTGTTCTTGCGAAGAACAGCGAAGAAGCAATGGACTTACTTGATAAGCACTTGTTGAGCTCAATGCAACGCATCGAAACAGCGTTAGAGCTAGAAACCGCTTAATTCGGTTCAGCAGCGAATAGAAAAAATCGGGGTTATCCCGATTTTTTGTTTTGTAGAAAAGCCTCAGCCTATCTGTTTATCGCAACAGTCTCTAAGCAATGTCATCGAAACTGTGACAAATCGACACTCGGTTACGCCCTGCACTCTTTGATTCGTACAGGGCGATATCCGCACATTTATAGCTGCGTGTTCGGTCTCCAGTGAGATCACTGTAACCCACACTCACTGTCACTGCTTTTTCACTGTTTAACTCTACGGCAACTCGAAGTCGATTCAATACTACTTCCGCTTCTTGCGTCGTCGTATGTGGCATGATCACGGCAAACTCTTCTCCGCCGACACGAGCAACAAAATCGGTATTTCTTACCCCATTCGACAACGTGTCTGCCACGCCGCAAATCACTTTATCACCCTCATCATGGCCCATTTCATCATTAATGCGTTTGAAATGGTCGATATCAAACAGTGCAAGGCAAGTCGTTGGCGTATCCGGATAACGTTCAACCATATTGGCATATTGCGCGAGCTGCTCTTCAAACTTACGACGATTCCATAAGCTGGTTAAGCCGTCTTTCTCACTCAAGTTTCGCAGTTTCTCTTCTAGCTCTTTACGCTCAGAAATATCCACCAGCGAAGTAATGTAATAGCTAACTTTGCCAGACTTCGCCATGATGGCCTGAATGCGCATGATAGCGGTAAATACGTGGTTGAGCTTAGTGCGACAACGTACTTCCCCTTCCCACACTTGCTCGATACCAAGCTTATTCCAAATCGCCAGAATCTCTTCGATGTCTTCAGGAATGAAGATTAGGTTATGTGCATTCCAACCACGCAATCGCGAAGAGCTATAGCCCATCATGTTTTCAAACTCTTGGTTCACCATCATGATTCGATGTGACGTGTCCGAAATCATCACCGCCGTCATGCCATCCAATGCAGCACGGGCAAGTTTAGATTCAATGCTATGACGACGATAATGCAGTGCCAACGAAGTGATAGGCAGAGCAAACACCAACATTAAACTCAGCACAAAGAAGGCTTCTTGGACTAAGTCATCGATATCTCGGTCAGCTCGCTCCAACAATTGTTCTTGAGAGAGGTCAATGAGTAAATGGAGAGGCTCACCTGGCACAAATTCAATCGTGTTGAAGGCAATCAGGTGTTTACCATCATACTTATAGCCCATCTTCTGTGAGCCGATGTTTTGCCAGATATCAGGATGGAGCAAACCAAAGTTAAAGCGAGCACGATCTGGGATAATATCGCCGTACAGCTTGTCGCTGTGAGAGCTTGCTGCGTAATAACCCGATTGGTTTATCAGCTCGATGTTGAAATCTCTGACTGGGGAATAATTCAAACGAGAAGAAAGGTATTTTACGTCGATATTGAGGATCAAATAGCCTTCACGAATGTCATTCATAGCCACTGGCATCATAATGCGAACAGAAGGGCTGTACGGGTAAACGAGATTGCCGTTCTCTTGCTCGAGTTCAATTCCCCAAGAGCCGATTTGGTCATTTTTTAAATTCTGAGCATATTGGAAATACTCGCGATCGGATTTGTCTTGCAGAGTACGAGCGGCAGCTGCGGTGCCAGTTTTAAAGTCGTAGTTGATTCTGACATTCTCTTGCCCATTGACGTTAAGGAAGCGAATCTGTCGATACCATTTCTGGTTAACCGCAACAGAACTCCACACCTCTTCTAAAATGGCGAGATTCTTTGGGTTTGGGTGGCGCAGGTAGTCGTAAAGGCTTTGGCTATGACCAAGCAGGTCACTGATGGAAGAAATTTGGTCTTGAACGTTGTTGTATTCACGCTCTGAGTAAGCCAGCTGATGAAGGGCTTCTTTCGCTGTATTTTCTACATTAGCCGCTAACAGAGTCTGGTATTTCTGGTAGTAGTAGATAGAGATGAGCGCGCTAAAAAATAGCGTGGTTGCCAGCAAAGCGCTGACTAACTTCCTTACTTTCACGCGTCCTACTACCCAATTTGTTTACGAAAGCAGCAATTATATCATTAATTGTTATTTTCTAAACAAAAAGCCATCGATGAACGATGGCTTTTCTTAAATGCATTCAGTGTAATTACGGTTTGAGACAACGCTCTCCTCGTGCCACACCGACCACACCACTTCGAGCGACTTCAACAACTTCGGTAACTTCAGAGATTGCTTGGATAAACGCATCCAGCTTTTCACTCGTACCTGCAAGTTGAACCGTATACTGAGCAGCCGTGACATCAACAATCTGACCACGGAAGATATCCGCTGTGCGTTTTACTTCTGCACGCGCAAAACCGCTCGCTTTAACCTTCACCATCATCAACTCACGTTCGATGTGATCAAACTCTGTCACTTCTTGCACTTTCAATACATCAATCAGTTTGTGCAGTTGCTTTTGGATCTGCTCAAGCTGCATTTCATCCGAGTTCGTCGTGATGTTTAAGCGCGATAGCGTCTCATCATCGGTTGGTGAAACGTTCAGAGACTCGATGTTGTAACCACGCTGAGAAAACAGACCAACAACTCGAGACAGCGCACCAGGTTGGTTTTCCATTAACAAAGAAATAATGTGTCTCATATTAAGTACGCTCCGTTTTGCTTAGCCACATCTTGTCCATACCCTCGCCTTTGATCTGCATTGGGTATACGTGTTCGGTTTCGTCTACGTTGATGTCAACAAACACCAGACGATCTTTCATGTCTAACGCTTTTTGTAGACCCGCTTCAAGCTGATCTGGCGTTTCAATGCGAATACCGACGTGACCATAAGCTTCTGCAATCGCTGCAAAATCAGGAACAGAACTCATGTATGAGTTAGAGTGACGGCCTTGGTAAATAATGTCTTGCCACTGTTTTACCATGCCTAAGAATCGGTTGTTCAAGTTGATGATCTTCACTGGAATGTCGTATTGCATTGCTGTCGACAGTTCTTGGATGTTCATCTGAATACTGCCGTCACCAGTTACCACCACCACTTCTTCTTCTGGCATCGCGAACTTCACGCCCATACCAGCAGGCAGACCAAAGCCCATCGTGCCGAGACCACCAGAGTTAATCCAACGGCGTGGCTTATTAAATGGGTAGTAAAGCGCAGCGAACATTTGGTGCTGGCCTACATCCGACGCCACATAAGCATCACCGTTGGTCAGTTTATGCAGTGTTTCAATAACCTGTTGAGGTTTGATACGTTCAGGCGACGTTTCGTATGCAAGACAGTTACGTTCACGCCAAACTTGAATGTCGTCCCACCATTGAGCAATTGCTTCTTGGTCATTGCTACTGCTTTGCTCATTCAGCAAGCCAACCATGGTCGCTAGCACTTTATCGGCTGAGCCTACAATAGGCAGATCCACTTTCACGTTTTTAGAGATTGAAGAAGGGTCGATGTCGATGTGCATGACTTTCGCGTTAGGACAGTACTTCTCAAGGTTGTTGGTTGTACGGTCATCAAAACGAACACCAATACCGAAGATAAGGTCAGCTTCATGCATCGCCATATTGGCTTCGTATGTGCCGTGCATCCCGAGCATACCTAGAGAGTTTTTGTGAGTGCCCGGGAATGCCCCCAAGCCCATCAAAGTGCTCACAACGGGTAGATTCAATTCGTCTGACAATGCTTGAATATGCTCGTGGGCACCAGAAATAACGGCACCGCCACCGATGTACAAAACAGGCTTCTTCGCCTCAAGCAAGGCTTTAAGTGCTTTCTTGATTTGACCTTTGTGGCCAGACGTCGTTGGCTTGTAGGAACGCATTGAGATGCTTTCCGGATACTCGTAAGGGAGCTTGATTTGCGGATTAAGGATATCCTTTGGCAAATCAATCACAACTGGACCTGGTCGGCCAGTCGTCGAGATATAAAACGCTTTTTTGATCGTCTCTGGAATGTCTTCCGCTTTCTTAACTAAGAAGCTGTGTTTCACCACTGGGCGAGATACACCCACGATGTCACACTCTTGGAATGCATCATTACCGATGAGATTGTTTGGTACGTTACCAGAGATAACGATCATTGGGATTGAGTCCATGTACGCCGTAGCAATACCTGTGATGGTGTTGGTTGCACCTGGACCCGAACATACTAGTACCACACCCGGCTTACCCGTTGCTCGAGCATAACCATCTGCCATATGCGTAGCAGCTTGCTCGTGTCTCACTAATACGTGTTTGATTTGGTCTGTTTTGGCGTGCAGGGCATCGTAGATATCTAAAACGGAACCACCTGGGTAACCAAAGATTTGTTCTACGCTCTCTTCGACCAGAGATTGCACAACCATCTCTGCGCCTGACAACATTGCTGTCATAATTGCTCTCCTTACCAGTTTTCCTCACCGTAAGGCCAACGGTTTGGTCTGGTTTTACATAGTCTAGGTCTTATTCGTAGCCTAATAGAAATACTTCCACTTTTTCAGCTATGTCTTGCGTCTGTCATAACAAAACGCAAGGTAACACAACAAATGTAACGTTTTATTATCAACGGGTCTAATGAGAGTTGAATCAAATTTTAAACAAGATGCTGTAAATCAGAACAAAGGTAGGGTTTGACGCTATCAAGCGCGTTCAATTTGGAATCAATAAAAGAAAGAAGAAGAAAATAAAGTGAATAATTTCACTCAAAATAGCTACTTCGAGTGATTATTTCTCTTTATCAAGGGGAAAGAAGTGTGAAAGACAGTCATAAAAAATCCCCAGCAGCACAATATTAGGCAACTGGGGATAATTTCATCAATCTGAAATCTAAGTCAGCTTAAGTTACTTTTTATCTGACTTTTCGTTGTACATTTCTTCGATTTCATCTTGGTATTTGTCATTAATGACTTTACGACGAAGTTTTTGCGTTGGGGTCAACTCACCATCATCCATCGAGAACGCTTTTGGTAACAGTTTGAATTTCTTAACTTGTTCAAACTTAGCCAGTTCTTTTTGCAGGTCATTTACGCGCTTTTCAAGCATCTCAACGATTTGGTGGTGTTTGATCAATTCCACACGATCGTGATACTTGATGTTCAGCTCTTTCGCGTACTCTTCTAGCGAGTCATAACACGGAACAATAAGCGCTGATACAAACTTACGTGTATCGGCAATAACCGCAATTTGCTCGATGAAGTGGTCCTTACCGATCGCACCTTCGACAACTTGAGGAGCAATGTACTTACCGTTTGAGGTCTTCATCAGCTCTTTAATACGGTCAGTAATGAACAGGTTGCCATTTTCATCAATGTAACCTGCATCACCCGTCTTCAAGAAGCCGTGCTCGTCGAATGTCTTCTCGGTTTCTTCCGGCATTTTGTAGTAGCCACGCATCACCATTGGGCCACGCACCAAGATCTCGTTGTTTTCGCCGATCTTAACTTGTGCACCTGGCATCGCCATACCGATGGAGCTTGGATCAAAACACTGGTCATCCCAACAAGAAACCGTAGCCGTGGTTTCTGTCATACCGTAACCAAGCTTCACGTTGATGCCAATCGCATGGAAGAAACGACCAATGGTCTCATCCAACTTCGCGCCACCACATGGCATGAAGTTAATGCGGCCACCAAGTAATGCACGTAGCTTGCTCAGAACCAGTTTGTCCGCCAGAGCGTATGACTTACGCAGCATCAACGAAGGTTTACGGCCTTCTTGATGACAAGCCGCCATCTTCGCGCCCATGTTTACGGCCCAAGTGAACATAATCTTACGGTGAACAGGTGCTCGTGATACTTTCTCATGAATTGCTGAGAAGATTTTTTCGTAGAAGCGAGGTACCGCACTCATTACTGTAGGGCGTACTTCACTCAGAGCATCACGTACTTGCATGGTGTCTTGTAGGTAGCAGTTCGTCGCGCCTTTGTAGAGCACGTAGAACGTCCAAGCACGCTCAAATACATGTGATAACGGAAGGAAACACAAAGACACGTCATCTTCAGTCAAACTTAAACGCTCATCGTGGCCTTCAAGCTGAGCCGAAATGTTCGCGTAATCTAACATCACGCCTTTTGGTTGACCCGTTGTACCAGAGGTATAAATCAACGTGAGAAGGTCTTCTTCTTGCGCTTGCTCTAAACGAGAAGTTAACTCGGGCTGCTGACTATCATCACCTTTGGCAATGAAATCATCCCACGTCATTGCAAACGCGTGTTCGCCGAGTTCAATGTCATCCGACATCGCAACGATCAGTTCTAGCTGCTGGCATTCGTCAAAGATGCTGACAGCTGCGTCAAATTGAGGTTGCTCACCGACAAACAGCACTTTTACGTCTGCATTATCGATGATGTAAGCAGACTGTGCTGCTGTGTTGGTTGGGTAGATCGGAACGGTTACACCACGTAACTGCAACGCTGCAAAGTCAGCGATAGTCCACTGCGGCATGTTGTTTGAGAAAATACCGATCTTATCTTGAACGCCCAATCCTTGAGCCAAAAGTGCAAGCGACAAAGCATCCACTTGCTGACCAAATTGCTCCCAAGTAATACCTTGCCATGCGTCGCCTACTTTATGTTTGAGCGCAACACGAGTACCACCCTTCGCAATTTGTTCACGAATACGTTTAACGATATGAAAATCTAACTTGGCCATTCTTTACATTACCTTTTGGCTTACAGGCGTAAGCTATTTGAGCGCACAAGTGTAACCTCGACGCTTAAAAACGCAACTGACCATTATCAAACTTATCATTATTAAGAGAGCACTATCACTAATGAGAGCATAGCTCATGTTTAACTGATGAAGGTTTAATCAACTTAAGTCGCTGTTTCAGCTGTTATTTAGCGGATATAAAAAGACCCCGAGAGACGGCAATCTCTCGGGGCCAAGGAATTGTAAAAATTGATGATTACAAATCCAGTCTGACCAGTTAGTCAGGCTAAAAGTTAGGCTTATTTAAGCGCTACAACTTCACCACAAGTGATCATTAGTTGATCACGTAGCCAGATGTGGCCTTTGTCTTTCTCACTTGATTCGTGCCAGCTTAGGTAGCCGCTGATTTCTTTGTTTTCAAATGGGAAATCTAGGATTTGTAGCTGATCGCTGTTTACTGCGTTTTCAGCCATCCAACGTGGTGCGATAGTCACAAGCTCAGACTGGCTTACTACGTATAGTAGGTTGCTTAGGCTTGAACCTTCGTATGCCGCTTGGCAATCAAGCTCACGGTAAGCTTGCTCAGAGAAGCTACGTTGGCCATGTACACGTGATAGTTTCGCGTGTTTCTCGTTGATCAGTTGCTCTGCAGATACACCACCTTGGATGCGAGGGTGTGTCTTAGATGCAATCACAACTAGCTCATCTTTGAAGATTTCAGTGCTTGAGAAACCTTGGTCATCGAAACGAGCGTAGTCGATTACAAAGTCGATTTCTTGGTAGCGCATGCGCTCAGAAAGAAGACGATCAAATTCCGCATCTAGGTGAAGCTGTACGCTTGGCGCTTGCTCATTGACGTTCGCCATGATGCGAGGTGCAAAACGCATGTCACATGGGCTACAAATCGCTAGCTTAAATAGACGAGTTGAAGACTCAGGTTGGAATACTGAGCTTGGTAGTTCGTTGCGGATAAGCTGTAGTGCTTGGCGAATTGGGCCAAACAGCTGACGAGCGCGTTGAGTTGGCTGAATACCACGACCCTGACGCATGAATAGCTCATCATTAAACATTACTTTTAGGCGAGCAACCGCGTTACTTACCGCTGGTTGAGACATGCCTAGGTTGTGTGCTGCACGAGTGATATTTTGCTCTTGCATCACAGCATCAAATACAGTCAATAGGTTTAAATCTACACCACGCAATGTGCTTTCCATACGGTAGCTAGCAATTGCGCTCATCGCGTCTTTTTTATCTAACATGGAGTGCGCCTCTTATGTAATCGTCAACTTGGTTCAATGAATTCTTAACGAATAGAATCCCTTTGCGCACAAACGACCGTGGCTGGATTCAAATCATTTTTGAAGGAATAGAAAACCGAATTTGTATTATATTTATCGTCCGGATGTTTCCGGCTTGAACTGTACTATCAACTAATCAATCAAGGTTTCGCAACTAGATTGATATTTAATCATTAAATTTTAGCCAATTAGGTATTTAATCTATATTTATCATAACGTTAAGAAAAACATAAAAAAGTATAAAACAACTAAATCAGAGATTTCTGACAACCTATTTAGCACGTTAATGACAATCTACAGGGGTTATACAATCCATTTGCGGGGATTATTATTTCCATTTCACTTCAAAAACCAGCATCAATAGTTCCGTTCACAAAACACACAAATCAGTTAAAGAGGCAGCAAAATCGCAGTGAATAGAAATGATTTTGAGGGCATAAAAATGCAGCCAATCAGGTCATGAATGACTGCAAGAGAAATATGGGGTGAGAGTTAAATATTGGCTACATAACTTGGAAAATCCACTTGTTCCCAAAGTTGTTCAGAAAGCTTCTCCGGCGCGTCCCATGCACCCTGTAATACCCAACTTGCGATGGCTTTGGCTACATCGGGATACTTTACGCTTTCGGCATGTTGCTCCTTCAACCACTGACGTACGATCGAAATATCCAGATTATCCATAGAAGTCGCTAAACCAAGATCTTCTAACGTGGCGACATTACTCTGTTGCTCAAATTGTCCCGCCAGTGGTTTAAGCAGTAACTTCTTACCAAGCGACAGGGCCTCTGAGGGAAGCTCAAACCCACCGTTGGCAATCACGCCACTACAACGCTGCAAATGATATTGGAAATTGGTGTGACACAACGGACGCAATTCAATGTTTTCGATACGCTCACACTCAATCACGTTTGGGTGGTAGCAGACGAAAGATTGTTGATTAAAATGAAATAGCAAATCACTGATGTCTTCAATTGATTCAAACGGCAGGTAAACCAAAACAAAATCTTCACTGCCTGAGGCATGGTCTAGTGTATGAACAATAGGAGGAAGGATGGGCTGATCAAAGTGGTACCAATGCAAGCCTAAGTGATGTTGCGAAGGAGCAAAGTGTTCAATCACCGATTTATCAAACCAACTCGCACCTTTTAATGGAACCGGATAGCGAAATGCATTTTGATGACTGATCCCAATACAAGGTTTGTTTTGCTTACGAGCCGCCCAAGCCGAAACGGGTTCAAAGTCATTGATGACTAAATCATAAGAAGAAAGATCAAGCTGCTTCACTTCTTTAAAAAACTGAATGAGATTATTGTTCAAAGCGGTTTTGGTGTAGTTCACCGATCCTTTTTCCGTCACAAAAGTGAATCCGCGACGCGTTTGATAGTCCCCAAATGCTTCCATAGAAAAGTACTTTTCTGGCTCACGTCCTGAAAAAAGAAAATCGACCTGCACATCGTGCTCTTTGAATGCTTCACTCATGGCTCTTGCCCGAGCGATGTGACCATTCCCCGTACCTTGAACACCGTAAAGGATTTTCATCCACTAGCCTCCTACTATAGCAATTGCTAAAGAACCACAAAGGCTGCCCAACAAGGCGCCAATAATGATGTCCGTAAAGAAATGCACGCCGAGCAAAATTCGTGACGTGCCAATTAAGCTCGCCCATACAAAGGCGAAAGTTCCAAGCTCTGGGTAAAAGTGATTGATGATGGTCGCCATAACAAAACCGGCAGCGGTGTGACCAGAGGGTAAGCTATAGCGATCAGACGGCGTGATAAATGCAGGTAGAAGCGCACTCAATTCTTCAGGACGACGACGCTTAAAACTGTTCTTAAGCATCCAATAGATTGGCAGTTCAAACGCAAATGCGGTAAGCCCTGCGAGTAAAAACCATTGCCCATGCTGCTTATCAAGGAACCAAGCCAGCAAACCTAGCACCAAGTAAAGGTGCCCATCCCCACTGTGGGAGACGCCTTTACTGATATTTGCGACTTGTTGGTTAAAGCGGTGCTGTAAGCACACACTAGAAAACGCCAAATCAAATTTAGCGATGCTTGCCATTGGCTGTGAAATTGTCTCTAAAGCTCGCATGTGACTTCCCTATACTTTGACAACGCCCTTTTATGAAAAGTAGGCGCAGAAAGTGACAGCTACATGACGAGAATTTGGACAATTAATGACACGTGATGGCTTAGGAGAAAGAGAGAAATAAACAATGATTAGACGGAACTAAAAAGCTCGGTGACAAATACATTATCAACCGAGCTTGATCATTGAGAGGAGGAAGTGATTTAAGATTGGTTCGAGCTCGCCATCGGAACATCGATATACCAAACTTTTCTTTTTTTACGGCATGCTCTGAGTGAACCCGCGGTAATATGGCCGTCTTTCGTCAGCTCATAACTCAAATCACGGCAAGTGTAGTTACCGAACAGCTCACTTTCGGCCGGCTCCACAGGCGCAGGTTCATCACCACACAATAAAGGGTTTGGCTTAATAGAGAGAATATCGTGATTGACCTCGTTGATACGCGCATAGTCCTTATGAACATAACCTCGAACCATGCCCTTTTGCTCGACTAACAACCAAGGCTCACCCTCAACTTTTGCAATCGCATTAAACTCTTCATCCTTATTTAGCTCCCCAAGCTTTTCTCCGTCTAAGCTTGGCTTTGAGCGTAAATTCAGGTTGGCTTTAGAGCGGTATGACACATCCATAAACTCTAGTGTTTTAGAGGTGTCCACTCCGTCGACGATTGGGCGACTGACTTCCGCCTCTTTCCATTGGTTAGGCTGAACTCGGATCTTCCACCATGAATATGTATCGGGGTCTTTGCCTTTGAACTTGTTACGATTGTCAGACTCCAACGCCACCAGCATCTGATTCAGAAATGATGCTCGTCCATCTTCACTCAGGTACTGATCCATCTGTTGATTGATCACCATAACGCTTTCAGCATGATCATCCATCATCACAGAAGAAACCGTATGGGGCTGAGAACCAAACTGCAACAGTTGGCACCCAGATAAAGAAACCACAGCGATTGCCAGCGCAGAACGTCCAAATTGTTTTGCTAAATCCATTAATCCCTGACCTATTTACTTTGAAACTCTATAAATGCATCCGCTCTACTATAAAACGCTCTGATGGAATTATGCCAACCAATTGCCCCCTTTGTGTGATACCTCGCAAAGCGTGCGGTATAAAAAGTCATCTCACCCATGTTCCGCTTTCTTGTTCACCCAAGAAACAACTCGTTCTATAAAAAAGCGGCTACCGAAGTAACCGCATTCAGACTTATTAATGATTGGTGGATGTTCGATTCCACACTTCTGTTGACCAGATGTTATTGCTTCGCTCTCGCTGTACGATACCCTTGCTATCGTAGCTATCGGTCTGACGTTGCCACTCGGTCATATCGTTTAACTTTGTGCCTGATTCATCGAAGTATTCCGATGTGCTGTAGCTAAACTGTTGGCATACCTCAGCCTGATATTGCTGGCCGTCCACATCGTAATTAATCGTTTTCTTGCCCGCGTAGGTTTGGCTGTACATCACGTTACCAGTGCGCCAATCGACGAGCTGGTCGTCATCACTATCGCCGCCATACTGAGTTGAAGGATCATGGATTGAGAATTGACTGTACGTGACATTAGGAATTCGATAATAAGCATTTTCACCCCACGCTAATTGCTTAGTCGTTCGAGAGCCCCATTTTATATCAACGTCACTATTCGGCTCATACCCTTCTACGCCCAGCCAATCTCCGTTTTGACTAGTGTGATAGTGCTCTTTAAACCAAGCAGAACTATCGAGTAACGTCGCAAACAATTGCTCCAGACGAACATTCATGTCATTCCACTGATAGTTTTCATTCACTAACAGGTGCCACTCGTAATTCGCCTCCTGCTCAACATACTCATCAAACTCATTGAAGCGAGAGCGCTGCATTCGGTAGGTGTTGATATCGCCAACCTCTGCGACATATTCACCCTCTTCTAGAGATGCCAAACATTGCTCGAAAGTCGCGAACTCACCTTCTGGGACTCTAGAGAGGATCGGGTCTTTACCATAAGCTTGATTATTGATGGTAAAGCCTTCCAATTGCTTGACGTAGTTACTCCATCCCCAGACAGGCGTCACTTTTGCCTCGTCTGCATACTCCATGTATGAACGTTCACTTTTCACCACAAGATTTTGGCCAGCGGTGTAGTTTGTCGTTGTCTCTGAAATATATACAGGCGCAGGCTCGTTGCTGCCATCGTTGTCTGCAAAGGCATAGTTGCCCTCATGTCCTGAAATACACACTTCAACTAGAGTGCCATCCACATTTAAAATATCTTTTCCTTTGTAGAACAAAGTGGTGGCATCTTGATTAAAGGTTGGAGACTCGGCATCGGTGTTCCATTTATGGATGCGAGTGTAATCAACAACGAGTGGAGTATTGAGTACCACGTCGTGCTCTTGCTGAATCGTAGGGACAAAACCCCACCAGCGGTAGTAGGTATCATGGAAGCCGTAATACATACCGCTTACCGCGTCGGTATACTCTAACTCTGCAATCGGATCCCATTCGCTGACAGCACCACCAAAATCCGGTGTCACTTGGGTAACATGGAAAGTTCGATCCGACAGTAATCCATTAGGTAACCCTGATTGCTGGCCAAGTAAGATTTCGGTTTGAGAAAACTGTTGGGTGTCGCCATTGTTCACTTCTCGCGTAATGGAATAAAGTTTACTGTCTCGCCTTTCATCAATCCCCACTGTAGAGAACTGATTCTCAGGTAAAGAAGCAACACATTGCGCTAACGTATTCGGTATGTTGAGGGCTTCAAGTGGTTGGTTATCTTCAGCATCTAAGTAACCGTCACCATCATCATCGGTGTCAGCATTGTTACCTATTCCATCCCCATCGGTATCGAGTGTTTCCGTCGGGTCGTTTGGCAAAGCATCAGCATTGTCGCCTACACCATCTTTATCACTGTCTTTCGATTCTGAAGCATCACTTGGGAAGGCATCATTGTTGTCACCGACACCGTCCTTATCACTGTCTTTAGATTCTGATGCATCATTTGGGAAAGCATCGCTGTTGTCGCCCACGCCATCTTTATCGCTGTCTTTAGATTCTGTCGCATCAGTTGGGAAAACATCGCTATTGTCACCAATGCCATCTTTATCGCTGTCTTTAGATTCTGATGCATCAGTTGGGAAAGCATCACTATTGTTGCCGACACCGTCTTTATCGCTGTCTTTAGATTCTGATGCATCAGTTGGGAAAACATCGCTATTGTCACCAACGCCATCTTTATCGCTGTCTTTCGATTCTGATGCGTCAGTTGGGAAAGCATCACTATTGTTGCCGACACCGTCTTTATCGCTGTCTTTAGACTCTGAGGCATCATTTGGGAAGGCATCGCTGTTATCACCGACACCATCTTTATCACTGTCTGTCGTTTCTGATGGATCGTTAGGGAAAGCATCAGCATTATCGCCAACAGCGTCTTTATCCGTATCTTTGCTCTCACTTGGGTCGAGAGGGAAAACGTCTTGATTATCCCCAACTTTATCACCGTCGGTGTCGTACCATTCAGTATCATCATTAGGGAAGGCATCAAGCGCATCAATAATAAGATCGCCATCGCTGTCATGAGTGGAAACCAGCATCAGCTCATTCGTTTCAGGATCTTTAATCACGATATGATCATCACTAGCATTCTCGACCAAAAGGTTCACTTGCTCAGAATCTGCGATAATATTTTGGGCTTGTTCAAGCTCTTGAACGGAGGCAGGCATAGCGCCAGAAGCAACTAAAGAGACCGCACTTTTTTGTACTTTCTTCGCCTCTTCTGTTTGAGATGCAATATAGTCAGAAACCACCGATGCTTCACTTACCCCAAGAGCTTGTGCAACCTCGCTTACTGCCTGCTGATAAGCATCCACTTCACTAGTATTGGTAACACCCATACGCATTTTAGCTTCAACCAATGTCGTTAATGGCGTAACAACCTTGCCCTGATAAGCGACCATCAACAGATCTTCAGCAATGGGTTTACCATGATCTAAGTCGATCGCGACACCTGCTTCAGCAAAGGTGATGAGTTGGTAGTCATTAATGTCATCGATTTGAGTCAGATCCAGAGACACCGCACCTGTTTCATCAGTGGTACCACTTAGCTCTCCGTCTTCCAAAATGTAGTTAACGCTGTCTTTTCTTTCTAACCATACTTTTGCATTTTGAATGTAGCCATCTATCACCTTAACGGTTAACACATTGTCGGTAACCTTTGGCTGATTGGAATCGTCACCACCACAGGCAGAAAGAACCAAAGTACTACTGATCGCCAATGCAACTCGGGATTTATAAAACATAACTCACCATCCTTGATTAATTTGCCCTCCATTTTAAATATCTCACCGCTAGCCGTAATGCATTCACCCAGCTAATAACAAGAGATCGATCGAAAACAATCAAGAAATGTTACGTAACTAAAGTGCAGCAAAACAAACGGTTACATTTAGTATCAAAGCGCAATAAACACCTGCATTTAAAAGCTATTATGAGACTGAAAAATCTCCTCCTCTGAGCAAACTAAAAACGATTCACGCTGCGAATAACCGCCAGAGCTTGAGTCCCCCTAAAAGCTATTAACAGAAATCCACTCATCCGATATGAATAAAAAATCGACTTTAGGGTTGACGTGTTCCATTGAGTGCGGTACTAATTTGTTAACTTAATTTTGTGGAATGCTTAACAACTATGTCAGCACGTTTTTCTATCCTGCTTAGCCTCCTCCTGATCGTGACCAACTCGCGCGGGTAGGCTGTGGAAGAAAAATAACCACACCATTTTCTAAGAAACCCGCATGCAAATGCGGGTTTTTTTATATCTAAATACCGGAAGTAAACGATTAAATTGCACGAAAAGTGCAGAAATCATGAAGGAAGCAAACATGAACGATCAGGTCATTATATTCGACACCACATTGCGTGATGGCGAACAAGCGTTGTCAGCAAGCTTGACGGTTAAAGAAAAACTGCAAATTGCCTATGCGCTGGAGAGGCTAGGCGTTGATGTTATAGAAGCGGGTTTTCCGGTTTCTTCTCCTGGTGATTTCGAGTCCGTACAAACTATTGCAAAACACATTAAAAACAGCCGAGTTTGTGCCCTTTCGCGTGCCGTTGCGAAAGATATCGATGCTGCAGCTGAAGCGCTAAAAGTCGCAGATGCATTCCGAATCCACACCTTCATTTCTACCTCTACCGTCCACGTTCAAGACAAATTGCGCCGTAGCTACGACGATGTTGTAGAAATGGGCGTGAAAGCCGTAAGACACGCACGTAATTACACGGACGACGTTGAGTTTTCTTGTGAAGACGCAGGTCGCACGCCAATCGACAACCTATGTCGCATGGTTGAAGCGGCCATTGATGCTGGCGCAAGCACCATCAATATTCCAGACACCGTTGGCTACACGGTACCAAGTGAATTTGGCGGCATCATTGAGACCCTATTCAACCGTGTACCAAACATCGACAAAGCGATCATATCTGTTCACTGTCACGATGACTTGGGCATGTCTGTTGCGAACTCTATCGCTGCGGTTCAAGCAGGCGCTCGACAAGTAGAAGGTACCATTAACGGTATCGGTGAGCGTGCAGGTAACTGTTCTCTAGAAGAAATCGCGATGATCCTAAAAACTCGCCAAGAGTTCATGGGCGTGCATACGGGTCTAAAACATGACGAAATCCACCGTACCAGCAAGTTGGTCAGCCAGCTATGTAACATGCCAATCCAGAGCAACAAAGCGATCGTTGGTGCCAACGCGTTCAGCCACTCTTCAGGTATTCACCAAGATGGCATGCTGAAGAACAAGAACACTTACGAGATCATGACGCCTGAGTCAATTGGCCTTAAGAACCAAGCATTGAACCTAACCAGTCGCAGTGGCCGTGCTGCGGTTAAGAGTCACATGGACGCAATGGGCTACAAAGAAGAAGAGTACAACCTAGATGCGCTGTACGAAGACTTCTTGAAGCTTGCTGACCGCAAAGGTCAGGTGTTCGACTACGACCTAGAAGCACTAATGCACTTCTCGAATTTGCGTGAAGAAGACGACTTCTACAAGTTGAACTACCTAAGCGTTCAATCTGGCAGCGTAATGGCAACCACCAGCGTCAAAATGCAATGTGGCGATGAAGAAATGTGTGAAGCTGCCGTCGGTAATGGTCCGGTTGATGCGCTATACCAATGTATCTACCGCGTGACAGGTTACGAAATCGTCCTAGACAAGTTTGACCTAACCGCAAAAGGCGAAGGTGAAGACGGTCTTGGTCAAGCAGACATCATCGCTAACTACAAAGGCCGTAAGTACCACGGTACCGGCGTTTCTACCGATATCGTAGAAGCATCTGGCCAAGCGCTATTACACGTTATCAACAGCATTCATCGTGCCGATAAGATTGAAGAGATGAAGCAAAAGAGAATTGCGACGGTTTAATGATTAATTCATTGGAGCTTGAGCCTCACAACTCAGGCTCAAAAAAAATTCGTTTTAGACAAGCTCAAAAATTTAGAAAACTTAAAGGATTACCATGACAGACAAATCATACAAAATAGCCGTTTTACCAGGCGACGGCATCGGCCCAGAAGTAATGGCGCAAGCACACAAGGTGCTAGATGCAATCGAGAAGAAACACGGCATTGCGTTTGAGCGTGACGAGCATGATGTGGGCGGCATTGCGATTGATAATCACGGTTGCCCACTTCCAGAAAGCACAGTAAAAGCGTGTGAAGAGTCTGATGCAGTCCTATTCGGCTCAGTTGGCGGCCCTAAGTGGGAACACTTACCACCAAACGACCAACCTGAGCGCGGTGCCCTACTGCCGCTACGTAAACACTTCCAATTATTCTGTAACCTACGCCCAGCGCAAATCCACTCAGGCCTTGAAGCTTTCTCACCACTACGTGCGGACATTTCCGGTCGTGGTTTTGATATCGTTGTTGTTCGTGAACTGACGGGCGGCATCTACTTCGGCCAACCAAAAGGTCGTGAAGGTGAAGGTCCAACAGAGAAAGCGTTCGACACTGAGGTGTACCACCGTTACGAAATCGAACGTATTGCAAAAATCGCTTTTGAGTCTGCTCGCCTACGTCGTAAGAAAGTGTGCTCTATCGACAAAGCGAACGTTCTACAAAGCTCTATCCTATGGCGTGAAGTGGTCGAAGAAATCGCAAAAGACTACCCAGATGTCGAGCTGTCACACATGTACATTGATAACGCAACCATGCAGCTTATCAAAGACCCAGCACAGTTCGACGTGATGCTTTGTTCAAACATCTTCGGCGACATCATTTCTGATGAGTGCGCGATGATCACTGGCTCTATGGGTATGCTGCCTTCAGCGAGCCTAAACGAAAGCAAATTCGGTCTGTACGAACCAGCAGGCGGCAGTGCACCAGATATCGCAGGTAAGAACATCGCTAACCCAGTGGCACAAATCCTATCTGCTGCACTGATGTTGCGTTACAGCCTAGGTGAAGAAACGGCGGCACAAGACATCGAAACGGCCGTTTCAAAAGCACTATCAGCGGGTGAGCTAACAGGCGACCTTGCTGGTGACAACCCAGCACTTTCGACGTCTGAGATGGGCGATAAGATCGCTGAGTACATCTTAAACTCTTAATACCGCACGATTTGATAATAATTATTTGCTCCTGATGAGCCGTTGTCGGGAGCTATACACGAGATAGCAAACAATGGGCAAAACACTATACGAAAAAGTCTACGACGCACACGTTGCCGTCGCAGCAGAAGGGGAAAACCCAATCTTATACATCGACCGTCACTTGGTACACGAAGTGACGTCTCCGCAAGCATTTGACGGCTTGCGTGAAAAAGGTCGTAAAGTGCGTCAGGTCAGCAAAACTTTTGCTACGATGGACCACAACGTTTCGACAACCACCAAAGACATCAACGCATCCGGTGAGATGGCTCGTATCCAGATGGAAACGCTATCGAAAAACTGTGAAGAGTTTGGCGTTACGCTTTACGACATCAACCATAAATACCAAGGTATTGTGCACGTTATGGGCCCAGAGCTTGGTATTACCCTACCGGGTATGACCATCGTTTGTGGTGACTCGCACACGGCTACACACGGTGCATTCGGCTCTCTAGCTTTTGGTATTGGTACATCAGAAGTTGAGCACGTATTAGCGACTCAAACGCTAAAACAAGCGCGCGCTAAAACGATGAAGATCGAAGTGAAAGGCAAAGTGGCGCCGGGGATCACAGCGAAAGATATCGTGCTAGCGATCATCGGTGAAACTACAGCAGCTGGCGGTACAGGCTACGTGGTTGAATTCTGTGGTGAGGCGATCACCGACCTTTCAATGGAAGGCCGTATGACCGTATGTAACATGGCAATTGAGCTAGGTGCGAAAGCCGGTTTGATTGCACCAGATGAAACCACATTCGAATACATCAAAGGCCGTAAATTCTCACCCCAAGGGGCCGATTTTGATGCAGCAGTAGAATACTGGAAGACATTAAAAACTGACGATGACGCTCAGTTTGATGCGGTTGTGACGCTAAAAGCAGCAGACATTAAACCACAAGTCACTTGGGGTACTAACCCAGGCCAAGTTATCGCAGTAGACCAACCGATCCCAGCACCAGAAAGTTTTGCCGATCCAGTAGAAAAAGCCTCGGCAGAAAAAGCATTGGCTTACATGGGTCTAGAAGCGGGCAAAGCACTTTCTGATTACAACGTCGATAAAGTCTTCGTTGGTTCTTGTACTAACTCACGTATCGAAGACATGCGCGCAGCCGCTGAAGTAGCGAAAGGTCGCAAAGTCGCGTCTCACGTTCAAGCGCTAATCGTTCCTGGCTCTGAGCAAGTAAAAGCGCAAGCAGAAGCGGAAGGCTTGGACGTTATCTTTAAAGAAGCGGGGTTTGAGTGGCGCCTACCAGGTTGTTCAATGTGTCTAGCAATGAACAACGACCGTTTGGGTCCACATGAACGTTGTGCGTCTACTTCAAACCGTAACTTTGAAGGTCGCCAAGGTCGTGATGGTCGTACCCACTTGGTTAGCCCTGCTATGGCAGCGGCAGCAGCAATTGCTGGTCACTTTGTTGATATTCGTGAGTTGGATTAGGTTAAGGAGAGAACAGATGTCAGGTTTTAAACAACACACAGGCTTAGTTGTTCCTCTAGATGCAGCGAACGTTGATACTGATGCCATCATTCCAAAGCAGTTCCTACAAAAGGTCTCTCGCCTAGGGTTTGGTAAGCACCTATTCCATGACTGGCGCTTCCTAGATGATGCTGGCGAACAACCGAACCCAGAGTTCGTGATGAACGCTCCTCGCTACCAAGGTGCATCTATACTGCTAGCGCGTGAAAACTTCGGTTGTGGTTCTTCTCGTGAGCACGCACCGTGGGCACTAGCGGATTACGGCATCAAAGCGATGATCGCACCAAGCTTTGCCGATATTTTTTACGGCAACTCGATCAACAACCAAATGGTGCCAGTTCGTTTGACGGAGCAAGAAGTGGATGAAATCTTCCAGTTCGTTGAGGCGAATGAAGGCGCAGAAGTGGAAGTAGACCTAGAAGCCAATGTCGTTCGTGCTAACGGCAAAGAGTACAGCTTTGAAATCGACTCATTCCGTCGTCACTGCCTGCTAAACGGTTTGGACAATATCGGCCTTACCCTTCAACACGAAGATAAGATTGCCGAGTACGAAGCGAATATCCCAAGCTTCTTAAGCTAATTAAAATCGCAATTTAAACAAACAAAAGGTTGGCTTATGCCAGCCTTTTTTCTTTTATTTTCATTGCCTCAAGAAAGAAACTTCGCCTTATGCAGGTCTACAATATCAATAAGGTTTTAACCCAAAGGTATCTCTATGAAGCGTCTGTTATTACTCTTGTGTGCGCTCGTTTCTTTCTCGACATTTGCCGCACCTAAATCCGACTTATGGCCGTATTGGAAACAATCGAATCAAGCCAATCAAAGTCAAATCTCTCATCAAGATTGGCAGCAATTGCTCGATACTTACTTAGTTGAACAAGGCGAGAATACCTTGTTTCGTTACAGCCAAGTCACCTCGGCCGATAAAACTAAGCTGAAACAATACATCCAGCGTTTGGCAAAACTCGACCCTCTACAATACAACCAAGCAGAGCAATACGCCTACTGGGTAAACCTTTACAACGCCATCACTGTAGACTTAATCCTAGATAACTATCCTGTCGAGTCGATTACCAAACTTGGCGGGCTATTTAGCTTTGGCCCTTGGGGGGATGATGTGGTCGTGATCAACGGGAAGGATCTGACTTTAAACGATATTGAACATCGCATTTTACGTCCAATTTGGAATGACCCGAGAACACATTACGCGGTTAACTGTGCCAGCTTAGGATGCCCTAATCTGCAGTCTCAAGCATTCACAGCTGACAACACGCAAGCTCTACTGGATGGTGCAGCTAAAACATTTATTAACAGCAGCAAAGGCGTATCTATCCAAGGTAACACGGCACAGCTTTCTTCCATTTATGATTGGTTTGCCAATGACTTTGGCGGTGAGAAGCGAGTATTCAACCACATTGCTCAATATGCCCCGCAATACAAAAATTTCTCTGGCAAAGTGAAATACGAATACGATTGGGACTTGAATCAAGCCAACTAAACTGGGGAATTTGAGGTCAATTAGCATTAGGATCATGATAGGTCAAAAGCTAAAGACATCGGTAACTCAAAGACTAAGACATGAAAAAAGGGCACTCTGTGCCCTTTTTTAAATCCAATACCTGATAGAAAACGTCCGACTACTTAAAGCCTTTGACTTTCTTAATAAGATCGTAAGCGTTTTGAATCTCTTGAGACTTCTCTTTCGCGACGTTCATCATCTCTGGTGGCAAACCTTTTGCCATCAATTTATCTGGGTGATGCTCATTCATTAATTTACGGTAAGCACGTTTGACAGTTTTGCCGTCCGCATCTGAAGAGACATCAAGGATTTTGTAGGCATCCGCCAGTTGATCCGCTTGTGAAGCTTGCTGCCAACCTGCTCCTGAAGATTGATATTGCCCTTGTTGCTGACCATGGAAACCACCTTGGCTTTGAAAACGGAACGCCGCTTCTTGCATGTTCAGGCGACGTTCTAGTTGTTCAGAAGAGAACCCTAAACCACGGGCAATTTTGTGTAATACACTGCGCTCACTCGGGTGGATGGAACCATCAGCAAACGCCGCTGAGATTTGTAGTTCCAAAAAGAACTGCAACAAGTCAAAACGCCCTGCTGAAGAGATTTTCACGCGAACCAATACATCTTCAAGTGGGAAATCACTCTCTTTACCATCACGGAACGCTTCTTGTGCTGCACGACGTTGATCTCCATGCAAACTCATGCGGTCCATCATTGCAGACGCAAGTTGAATCTCTTCTTTGGTCACTTGACCTTTGGCTTTTGCCACATGTCCCATAACTGCGAATGCAGCCTTAAAAAATTCTTCTTGGCGCTGGGCTTGGCTTGGACCTTTACCAAAGCCTCCGGTAGAAAACCCCGCTTGGCTTAAACGACGTGCTTTATCGAATTGGTGACCGATAAATAGGCCAAACAACAAACCGAATGGACCACCGAGTAACAAGCCAAAAAAGGCACCCAAAATTTTGCCAAAAATATGCATTATGTGTTCTCTATCAATGAATTTTTATCGACGACGGCGGTCTTATAGTGCCGGACGCAACGATTTCCTTTATGATAATGGAATTAGTTTTTTTATGATCAGGCTATTTCGCCTGCTTATCTTTGCAGCTATTTTATATCGGCATTATGCCACAGCGAATCCATGCTCTGGGATAATTGCAAACTATAGTTGATTCATTTGGCTATAAAGCGAGGGTACAACAAGCCCTATAGCCATCGAGTAGTAGTGACACAGGAAAGTTCAATTCAATGCAACATTTCTCCCGCACATGTTTAGCGGCCTCTATCAGCACCGCCTTGTTTGTACCCACCACTCAAGCTGAAGCGAATATCAATGATAGTGTGCAGGAAATGCCCACCACAGATCAATGTTTGGTCGAAACAAGTGGTGAGGAGGACGCGCTTAACTCCGAAGTCGTAGTACAAGCAGACCGCTTACAAGCCATCAATGGTGACAAAGCTCAGTACTCTGGCAACGTAGAAGTCACGCAAGGTCCGAAGAAAATCACCGCGGATAGCGTAACGCTTCACCAACAAGACAATGTTGTTGTCGCTGAAGGTAACGTAACCTTCAACGATGGCAAAGTAAAAGCACGCTCAGATCGCGTCACCAACGACATTAATCAAGATACTTTCTCGCTAGAAAACACCGATTACCAATTCCTCTGCCAACAAGGTCGCGGTACAGCTGCGTACATTGCACGCACGGGCCAATCTGTTTACGAACTAGAAGATGGTTCCATTACCTCTTGCCCACAAGGTGATAACTCTTGGCGATTAGTGGCATCAGGAATCGATGTTGATCAAGACGAAGAAACGGCAACTCTGCACCACCCTCGTTTTGAGGTGTTGGATGTACCAGTGTTCTACGTGCCTTACTTGACGATGCCAATTGGCGATACGCGTAAAACAGGTTTCCTCTTCCCTTCTATGTCGTACGGTTCAAGCGATGGTCTGGAAGTTGAAATTCCGTTCTACTGGAACATCGCCCCTCAATACGACATGACGATTACGCCTCTGTACATGCAAAAGCGTGGTACTAAGCTAGATACTGACTTCCGATACTTAACCAATGGTTGGGGTGACGGTGAGCTCAAAGGCGAATACATGGGCAGCGATAAACGTTACCAAGACGAATCGCGCTGGGGTTACCAATTCAAACACGATGGTATTATCAATAAACAATGGGTTGTCAGCCTTGATTACTCCAAGGTGAGTGACATCGACTACTTCCGAGATCTCGACTCTGATATTGGTAACCGCGAAGATGGTCAATTGCTACAAGAAGGTGAAGTTCAATACCGTTCTGATTTCTGGGATGCGTCACTCCGAGTACGTGATTTCCAAATCCTGCTCCAAGAAGACAACCAACCATACCGCTTGCTTCCTCAGCTTGATCTTAACTACTACACGCCGCTTTGGGGCAACTACGTCAACTTTGATGTGAAGAGCCAAGTGAGCCGCTTCGACACCGATGACGCTGCAAAACCAAACGCAACTCGTGTTCACGTTGAGCCAGGTATTACCATCCCGCTGTCAAACTCGTGGGCAGATTGGACGACAGAAGCACGCATCTTATCGACTTACTACTCTCAAGACCTTACTGGCCTAACTGATACAGACTTGCGTAACACACTGGATGAAAACGTGTCACGTGTGATCCCAGAGTTCCGCACGCACGCTCGCATGTACTTAGAGCGTGATACTAGCTGGATCGAAGGTTACACACAGACGTTAGAACCACAGTTACAGTACTTGTATGTTCCTGATGAAGATCAGAGCAACATTTACAACTACGATACCACCTTGCTGCAAACCGACTATTACGGTCTATTCCGCAGTCGTAAATACAGTGGCATCGACAAAATTGCTTCAGCAAACCAGTTAAGCTACGGTGCAAGTACTCGCTTTTTCGATGATGACTACAAAGAGCGCTTGAACGTCTCGTTTGGTCAGATCTATTACTTTGATAAGAAGACGAAGATCAGTAACAACCCAAGCTTGCCGGATGAAACATCAAACTACTCATCGTGGGCGGTTGAGACTGACTTCAACTACAACGATTACCTGTTCTACCACGGCGGTATCCAGTACGACATCGACTTGAGCTCGATGCAGCTTGCAAACAGCACGTTGGAATACCAATTTAATGGCGGCTTTATTCAAGGTAACTACCGTTATGTAACGCGCGAATACATTGAAGATACGATCATTGTCGAAAACCTAGATACGATCACTCGTAAAGGTATTTCACAAGCAGGTATCGTGGCGGCATACGAGTTCAACCCGAACTGGTCTGCAAGTGGCCAGTACTACTACGATCTGAATGAAAACATTGATATGGAATGGCTTGCTAGCGTTCGTTACCAATCAGATTGTTGGTACTTTGGTCTGACTTACTCGAACCAACTACTGGGTTGGGATGACAGAGCAATCGGCAGTGATGGTGCATCACCAGAATACGAGAACAACATCAGTGTGAACTTCGGTATTCAAGGCTTTGCAACCAACCAACGCGCAGATTCGGCCGCGAAAGAGCTTGATGGCTCAGACAACGCGATTAAATACGGTCGTCCATTCTATTTGAACAATTAATTGAATTAAGCGTCTTACCTATAACAAGACGCTTAAACACCATTACTGACGGAATTTTTAATGAAAATTTGGAAATCACTCTTATTCACCACCCTACTATCTTGTGGTGTAACAGCAGCGCCAGTAGAGCTTGATAAGGTTGCAGTCATCGTTAACGATGGTGTAATTCTACAAAGCGACATCAATACCGCGATGAAAACGCTGCAAGCTAATGCTCGCCAAAGTGGCAAGAGTCTCCCTTCGGCAAGTGTGCTGAAAGACCAAGTGGTAGAGAAACTGATCATCGACACATTGCAAGGCCAAGAGGCGGAGCGTATCGGTGTTCGTATTGATGACAACCGCCTGAACCAAGCGATCGCAGAAATTGCTCGCAACAACAATCAAAGCGTGGAGCAGTTAGCTGCGTCTGTTCAAGCAGAAGGTCTAAGCTACCCAGAATTCCGTGAGCAGATTCGTAAAGAGATTGCGGCTTCTGAAGCGCGTAATGCACTCGTTCGTCGTCGTATCAACATTTTGCCAGCTGAAGTCGATAGCCTTGCCGACCAATTAGCGACCGAAACTAACGCTACAGTTCAATACAAGATTGGCCACATCCAACTTCGTTTCTCTGACGATAAAGACAAGTCAGAAGTCGAAGCAGAAGCCAATGCATTGGTTAAGAAACTAAAAGACGGTGCAGACTTCTCTGAAATGGCATACACCTACTCAAAAGGTCCTAAAGCACTACAAGGTGGTGATTGGGGTTGGATGCGTAAAGAAGAAATGCCAACCATCTTTGCAGACCAAATCAAGATGCAAAACAAAGGCAGCATTATTGGCCCATTCCGCAGCGGCATCGGCTTCCACATCCTAAAAGTAGAGGATGTGAAAGGTCTTGAGACCGTAGCGGTAACAGAGGTAAATGCTCGCCACATTCTGATCAAACCAACCGTTATCTTGAGTGACGACGGTGCGAAGAAAGAACTAAACGAGTTCATTCGTCGCATCAAAGCAGGTGAAGCAACCTTTGCTCAACTGGCAACACAGTACAGCCAAGATCCAGGTTCAGCGGCTCAAAATGGTGAGCTAGGTTACCAAACACCTGATTTATACGTACCAGAATTTAAGCACCAAGTAGAAACGCTACCTGTAGGCTCAATCAGTGAACCTTTCAAAACGGTACACGGTTGGCACATTGTTGAAGTTCTAGACCGTCGCCAAGTCGACCGTACAGACTCAGCAATGAAGAACAAAGCTTACCGCATTCTATTTAACCGTAAGTTTAATGAAGAAGCTGGCGCATGGATGCAAGAGCTACGCGCAAGCGCATTCGTTGAAATCGTGGATGACAATGATGGCAACTAATTCGATTCGCAGAATCGTCGTGACCGCAGGGGAACCTGCGGGTATCGGCCCGGATTTGGTACTGGCTCTGTCTAAGGAAGACTGGGCTCATCAAATCGTTGTCTGCGCAGACAAAAATATGCTGTTGGAACGTGCCAACTTGCTTGGCATTGATGTTCAACTGACTGATTACAATCCAGAAGAAGCGCCAAAGGCACAAAAAGCAGGCACCTTGATCGTTGACCATATCGAAATGGCAGAAAATGTCATCACGGGTCAACTCAATGAAGCCAACGGCCACTACGTGTTAAAAACACTAGAAAGGGCCGCTTTGGGCTGTATGAATGATGAATTTGATGCTATTGTCACCGGCCCTGTACATAAGGGGGTGATCAATCGCTCTGGTGTTGCGTTCAGTGGGCATACTGAATTCTTCGCCGAGAAGTCCAACACACCGTTGGTCGTGATGATGCTAGCCACCGAAGGGCTGCGAGTTGCTCTAGTAACAACGCATATTCCTTTGGCTTACGTATCTAAAGCCGTCACGGAAGAGCGATTAGAAAAAATCATCGATATTCTTCATAAAGATCTTGTAGAAAAATTTGCCATCTCCCAACCAAACATCTATGTTTGCGGGCTAAATCCACATGCGGGAGAAGATGGCTGTTTGGGTCGCGAAGAGATCGAGACCATCACTCCAACATTGGAAAAGATTCGACAAGAAAAAGGAATCAATCTGATCGGTCCATTACCGGCAGACACCATTTTCAATGAAAAGTATTTAAACGATGCTGATGCTGTTTTAGGCATGTACCACGATCAAGTATTGCCAGTTTTAAAATACAAAGGCTTTGGTCGTTCAGTAAACATTACTCTTGGTCTACCTTTTATTAGAACATCGGTGGATCACGGTACTGCATTAGAACTGGCAGGGACAGGTCAAGCGGATACAGGGAGCTTCCGAACAGCGCTCACGCATGCGATAGAATTGGTAGAGAAGAAACAATGAGAAATGATGTCCATTTAGGACACAAAGCGCGTAAACGTTTTGGTCAAAACTTCCTGAACGACCCATACATTATTGATGGCATCGTATCAGCAATTAACCCAAGACCAGGGCAAAACCTGGTTGAAATCGGCCCTGGTCTAGGTGCAATCACCGAGCCTGTTGGCCGCGAAGTCGACAAGTTCACGGTAATCGAATTGGACCGTGACTTAGCAGAACGTCTACGTAACCACCCTGAATTGGCAGACAAACTTACGATTCATGAAGGCGATGCAATGCGCTTTGACTTCACGCAGTTAGTGAAGCCAAACAACAAGCTACGTATCTTCGGTAACTTGCCATACAACATCTCTACACCATTGATGTTCCACCTATTTGAATTCCATAAAGACATTCAAGACATGCACTTTATGCTTCAAAAAGAAGTGGTAAATCGCTTAGCGGCAGGCCCTGGTAGCAAAGCATACGGCCGTCTAACGGTTATGGCGCAGTACTACTGTAAAGTGGTGCCAGTACTAGAAGTACCGCCAACGGCATTTGTTCCGCCACCGAAAGTAGACTCAGCCGTAGTACGCTTGGTTCCTTACGAAGAGCTGCCACACCCAGCAAAAGATCTACGTTTGTTGGAGCGTGTATGTCGCGAAGGTTTTAACCAACGCCGTAAGACTGTACGTAATTGCTACAAGTCGCTACTAAGTACTGAAGTACTTGAAGAACTGGGTATCAACCCTAGCATGCGTCCAGAGAACCTAACGCTACAACAGTTCGTCGCCATGGCGAACTGGCTCGCGGACAACCCGCAGCAATAAGAACTCAAACGATAAGCCAAACCCTTGCCGGTTTGGCTTATTATTATTGGGATACAACGTTTCTCGAGGAGTGCACATGGACGTCATTCAACCTTGCATCAAAATCCAAGTTCATACCAAATACATTGAAGAACAGTCCAACCCAGAACTGCAGCGATACGTCTTCGCTTATATCATCACAATAAAAAACCTCAGCCAACAAACTGTCCAATTAGTTAGCCGTCGCTGGTTAATCACCGACTCAAACGGTAAACAAATGACGGTCGAAGGTGAAGGTGTGGTTGGTCAACAGCCTTTTATTCCGGGTAACGACGAATACACTTACAGCAGCGGAACTGCGCTTGAAACACCGGTTGGCGTTATGCAAGGACACTACATGTTGTTGGATGAAAAAGGACAGCAATTTATCACCGAGATTGATCCATTCCGTTTAGCGGTTCCAAACGTCTTAAATTAATCAGGAGATTCAGTGGCGACTTATATTGTTGGTGATATTCAGGGCTGTTTTGATGAGCTTCAGCAGTTACTAGAACAGGTTAATTTCTCTTCACAGCACGACCAGCTTTGGCTAGCGGGAGATCTCGTCGCTCGCGGACCTAAATCTCTAGAAACATTACGTTTTGTTAAGTCTCTGGGTGACAGTGCCAAAGTGGTACTTGGTAATCATGACCTACACCTAATGGCGGTGTCGCACGGACTGAAAAAAGTCAAAGACAAGGATAAGACTGCACCTATTTTTTCCGCTCCGGATAAACGAGAGCTGCTTACTTGGTTGGCTCAGCAACCTCTTATGGCCGAGCATGACGAGTTCGTTATGTGTCACGCTGGCATCTCTCCATTGTGGGATCTTGATACTGCAAGAGCGTGTGCACGTGAAGTTGAAAGCATCATTCAAAGTGAAAAGCTACCTTGGTTGCTAGAAAACATGTACAGCAACCAACCCGATCTTTGGAATGAATCCTTGTCGGGTCTCGATCGTTATCGCTACACCATCAATGCGTTTACTCGCATGCGTTTTTGCTTTACTGATGGTCGCTTGGATATGGATTGCAAACTACCACCGCAAGAAGTGTCTGAAGATGAACTCGTGCCTTGGTTTAAGCTCCCACAACGAGTCCCACTAGAAAAAGCAGTGCTATTTGGGCACTGGGCAGCACTACAAGGTCATATAGATGAAAGCATCATTGGTCTTGATACTGGCTGCGTTTGGGGTGGTTCACTCACCATGATTCGTTGGGAAGACAAGCAAGTCTTCACTCAAGACGCTCTCAGTTAACGGTTCTGATTGCCGGACTAGAAAACAAAAAGCACCGCATTTGCGGTGCTTTTCTCATTCTATCCGATTACTTTTCGAGGACAGTAAAACGCATGTTGTAAGCGTTTTTCTCATCCGCTTGGTACGCTTCAGAGTACGTTTCTTTGAACTCAGTTCCCCAATCGGGGAACTGAGTATCTCCATCAATTTCAGCTTCAATATGAGTAACATACAGCTTGTTAGCCATGGGGAGGCACGCGGCATAAATCGCTCCGCCACCAATAATCATGACTTCTTCCACTTCACCAGCAACCTCAAGTGCTTGCTCAATTGACGTGACCGTTGTAACACCTTCAATGGAAAGTGAAGCATCACGGCTGATGACAATGTTCAAACGACCAGGTAATGGACGCCCAATAGACTCATAGGTTTTACGCCCCATAACAACTGGCTTGCCCATGGTGCAACGCTTAAACCATGCAAAATCGGCAGGAAGGTGCCAAGGCATCTGGTTGTCTTTACCGATGATTCGGTTGTCTGCCATCGCGGCAATCATGCTGATGATCATATTGGATCCTTATACTATGGGTCTGCGGCGATAGAATAACAGCCCCGGAACCGCCAAGCCAACCGCTAAGCCAGCAATAATAAACATCGCCTTAAGAAAGTTTTCCATGCACGTCGCAATAAGTTCAGGTGAGTAACCTAAGTGGTTTATCTCTACCATGGCGATCATGGCCTTATATGCGAATACGCCCGGAACCATAGGAATCAAAGCAGCCACAGTGAAGACTTTAGGGTGAGCAAGAAAACGATGGGACCAATGCACACCGATCAAACCGACTAACGTCGCTGCAAAAAACGTTGCCCATTCAATTGGCAAGCCAAAGTGCATCATTAGGTAGCGACTGCCATGACCAATCGCACCACCTACAGCGCAGTATTTGAGTGCTTTCTGCGGCACATTAAACACCATAGCAAAACCAACGGCAGGAATAGCGGCGAAGAACATATCGTTCAACAGCCCTAAGATGAGTTCAAATACGCTCATTAGCTCATCCACCCCCAAATCCCCGTGACTTCCATTGCCGCAACAATGCCGAGGCAAGTTGCTAAGGTTAATAAGCTCGCCATGGTAAATCGTGCAATGCCCATGTTGATATGGCCTTTCAGCATATCGGCAACCGAGTTAATCAGCGGGAAGCCGGGCACTAGCATCAATACCGATGATGCCATCGCAACGGTTGGCAGATTACCAATGTCAAAAATCACCGCTTGAGCAGAAATTAGTGTGGTCACAAACGCCGTGGCAGCGAAGTTGAGAAGAGGATTAAAGTGGCGATGGCCAATTTCTTGTCGAACGGTCATGCCGCCTGCGGAAGCAAGAAACGTCATGACAAACACACCTAAATCTCCACCCGCTAAATGACTGAAGGCCGCACAAGAAAGGCCGATCATGAACACCACCAACCAACGGTTATAGCGCTCAGGGCTAATGGTATTGAGTTTCTTCTGCGCCATTCTCACATCGAGTAAGCCGCGCTCCATCATGATACAAATTCGTTGGATCTGGGTGATCACTCGCATGTTGATCCCGCGATCGGCGCAACTTCTGGTCGTTGTAATGCAATGATCGTCTTTGACTGTAGTGACAACCAAAGCATTTGCAGATAATGCCACTGCCACTTCACTGACACCACAGGCAATACCGATGCGCTGCATGATGTCACTCACAAGCGTACTTTCAGCCCCGTGGGCTAAGAGCATTTGCCCTGCTTGGGCAACGAGCCGAGAAATGGCCCTTTGATTGGATGCCGTCGTTGCACAAGACGGTATAACTTCCGATGTCATAAATACTTCCTAAGTCCGTTAAGCTTATTATTGTGCCGCAAATCACATCGTCTAAACATGATTTAGATACAAAAAAAGCCGCAATAAACATTGCGGCTTAATGAATTAGCTAGCGATTAGTCGCGGACGTAAACAACGTGACCGTCGTCTTCTTCATCGTCCCAATCATCCCAATCGTCGTCATCTTCTTCAGTGATAACGTCTTTACCAGCGATTGCGTCTTTATGGTAATCATCCCACATGAAGTTCACTTTATCTTCTTCAGCAACTTCTTCCTCTTCGCGAGGTAGGTTTTCCATAAAGTCTGCTAACTTGTAGCAAAGCTCTTTTGTACCGTTACGGTTGATCGCTGAGATCTTAAAGAACTCGTCTTCCCAACCTAGAGCGTCCAAGATCTCTTGGATCTTTTCATTCGCTTCTTCTTCTGGCATCAGATCCGTTTTGTTGAAGACTAGCCAACGAGGTTTACCTGCTAGTTTCTCACTGTATTGCTCCAGTTCATCAATGATGGTTAGGGCATTTTGAATTGGATCTGACTGATCGATAGGCATGATATCAATCATGTGTAGCAGTACGCGGCAACGCTCTAGGTGCTTAAGGAAGCGAATACCTAGACCAGCACCGTCAGCTGCGCCTTCGATTAGACCAGGGATGTCTGCAACCACAAAGCTCTTCTCAGGAACCACACTCACAACACCCAAGCTTGGGATTAGCGTTGTAAATGGGTAATCTGCTACTTTTGGTTTTGCTGCTGATACTGCGCGGATAAAGGTTGATTTACCTGCGTTAGGTAGACCAAGCATACCAACGTCAGCCAATAGCAATAACTCTAGACGGATTTCACGGATTTCACCTTTAGTACCTAGCGTTCTCTGACGAGGAGCGCGGTTTACTGAAGATTTAAAACGCGTGTTACCAAGACCGTGCCAGCCGCCTTTCGCGACCATCACTTTCTTACCGTGTTCTGCTACTTCTGCAACGATTTCGTTAGTGTGGATATCAACCGCGCGAGTACCTACTGGTACGCGAAGTGTGATGTCTTTACCACGTTTACCAGTACAGTTACCTCCGCGACCGTTTTCACCGCGTTCTGCTTCGTAAAAGCGTTGGAAACGGTAATCGATCAGGGTATTTAGGTTTTCATCGGCTTGGATGTATACATCACCACCATCACCACCGTCGCCACCATCTGGGCCACCTTTAGTGATGAATTTTTCACGCCAGAAACTTACAACGCCGCTACCGCCGTCACCAGCCTGAACTTTAACTACCGCTTCATCTACGAACTTCATCTTTTACTCCGACTACTTCGTGCGTGGATTAAATCTGATTTGCCATCAAACAATTTTAGCAGATGACAGATCTAAGCTCCCAGATTCCAACCCCTCAGGGATAAAACGAGAAACTTGAATATGTCGACTGCTACAAATAAAAAACCCCGCCGAATCGGCAGGGCTTTTGAATTCAGCTATAAAGCTTTAGTAATTAACCTAAAAGGTAAAATTACTCAGCTTCGATGCTTACAAACTTACGGTTCTTAGGACCTTTAACCTCGAACTTCACCTTACCTTCAGTAAGAGCGAATAGAGTGTGGTCTTTACCGATACCTACGTTGTTACCAGCGTGGAACTTAGTACCACGTTGACGAACGATGATGTTACCTGCAAGAACAGATTCACCACCGAAACGTTTAACACCTAGACGTTTGCTTTCTGAATCGCGGCCGTTACGAGTAGAACCACCAGCTTTTTTGTGTGCCATTGTTAAACTCTCCTAATAGATTAAGCGTTGATACCAGTGATCTTCACTTCAGTGAACCACTGACGGTGACCCTGTTGCTTACGAGAGTGCTTACGACGACGGAACTTAACGATTTTAACTTTATCGCCACGACCGTGTTGTACTACTTCAGCAACAACTTTGCCGCCCTCTACAAGAGGTGCGCCAACTTGGATTTCTTCGCCGTTAGCAACAAGAAGAACTTTATCAAATTCAACAGTTGCGCCCGTTTCAACGTCTAATTTCTCTAAACGAAGAGTTTGACCTTCGCTTACACGGTGTTGTTTACCACCAGATTGGAAAACAGCGTACATATTTTACTCCGCTTTTTCCGCACAGCCTTTTCATGAGGGTGTGCGCTAAACTAATCATCAATAGGGCGCAGATTCTACAGAAGAGATGCCCCTATGACAAGCCATATTTTGAAAAAATTGGCGAAAAGCTAATCGCCAAAGAAAAGTGCGGCAATCATGCCCTTTAGTAATGTATTAATCAACGTTTTTTAGTGTATTATTCGACAATTATATAAATCGAATAAGCCTTGCAGGGTCTAACTTCAGCCGGATATACGATGGATTTTAAAACTATCCAAGCGCTTACTGCCGATGACATGGCAAAAGTGAATGAAACAATTCAAGCCCAACTAAATTCTGATGTCTCTTTAATCAACCAACTCGGTTTCTATATCGTGAGTGGTGGAGGCAAACGCTTAAGACCACTTCTGGCGATATTGTCAGCACGTGCTCTTGGTTACCAAGGTAACGGCCATACAATGGCAGCTGCGTTTATCGAGTTCATCCATACGGCAACTTTGTTGCACGATGATGTGGTAGACGAATCAGACATGCGCCGCGGTAAAGCGACAGCAAACGCTGCGTTTGGTAATGCCGCTAGCGTGTTAGTTGGGGACTTTATTTATACTCGCTCATTCCAAATGATGACTGAGCTAGGATCAATGAAGATCCTTAAACTGATGAGCGACGCAGTTAATGTGATCGCAGAGGGTGAGGTTCAGCAGTTGATGAACTGTAATGATCCTGACACGACAGAAGAAAGCTACATGCAGGTCATCTACTCTAAGACCGCACGTTTGTTTGAATCCGCTACACAGATTGGTGCGATTCTTAACGATGCGCCGGAAGAAGTAGAAGTCGCATTCCAGAACTACGGTAAATATTTGGGCACAGCATTCCAACTGATCGACGACGTGATGGATTACACGTCTGACGGTGAGGATATGGGTAAGAATGTTGGTGATGATTTGGCTGAAGGCAAACCAACGCTTCCTCTACTTCATGCAATGCGCAATACCACGCCAGAGAATGCGCAGATGATTCGTGAAGCGATTGAGAAGGCCAATGGCATGGATCGACTAGAAGACATTCTAGCGGTAATGCAGGAAGCTGGCTCGCTGGAATACACCACGCAAAAAGCGATGGATGAAGCAGATAAAGCGATTGCAGAACTCGCAATCCTTCCAGAATCTGATTACAAGCAAGCGCTGATTACTCTAGCCCACATGGCAGTTAAGCGTACCAGCTAAGCTAGTAAAAGAAGACCCTGATGAAAAAAGGAAGAGTGCTACTCTTCCTTTTCATTATGTTTGGCGCTCAAGCGATGTTTCGTTAGTAATAACGGTCACAACTGTCGTGAAGCTGTGGATTGTCTTCTATTTCATCGAAGCTAACTGCAAGCTGCTCTTCTGAACCTTGCTTAGCAAGCAGCACTGTCTCTGCCTCTTGGTCGATGACTAGAATCGTACCGACACCTTGCTGACACTCAACGACCATACCTTTACGGATTCGATTTGCTTCCATCACCCTCTCCTTCACAAAGTTACCCGATTCAGACTCTGTTACGCGAGATAAGGTGAAAGGATCAAAAAAGCCGATCATCAGATCGGCTTTCAATTTAAATTGTCTTCTTTATATAACCTATATAAAAATACGCTTATTTCGCAAATTCAACACCAATGTTGATATCGCCATTTAGTGTTTCTAGCATGCCATCTAATGCTGACGTCTCGTAGTCACTTAGCGCACCGTAGCTTAGAACTTCTTCTACGCCGTCTTTACCTAGCTTCACAGGTTGTGCGAAGTATGGTGCATGTTCGCTGCCACCGTCTACATAAGCACACTCCACTACGCCTTCTTCACCTTGAAGAGCACGTACTAGCGCTAAGCCAAAGCGACATGCAGCTTGGCCCATAGATAGAGTTGCACTACCGCCACCCGCTTTCGCTTCTACTACTTCTGTACCCGCATTCTGGATACGCTTCGTTAGCGCTTCAACTTCTTCAGCAGTGAACTCAACACCTTCTACTTGAGATAGAAGAGGAAGAATTGTCACACCAGAGTGACCACCGATAACAGGAACGCGAACGTCACCTGGATCTTTATCTTTTAGTTCAGCCACGAAGGTTTCTGAGCGGATAACGTCCAGCGTTGTTACACCAAACAGTTTGCGCTTGTCGTAAACGCCTGCTTTTTTCAACACTTCAGCTGCGATTGGCACTGTTGTATTCACTGGGTTAGTGATGATACCAACACATGCTGTTGGACATACAACTGCGATCTTTTCCGCCAGCGACTTAACAATGCCAGCGTTTACGTTGAACAGATCCGCGCGATCCATACCAGGTTTACGAGCTACACCAGCTGAAATTAGAACAACATCCGCACCTTCAAGTGCAGGTGTTGGATCTTCGCCAGCGTAACCTTTAATAGAAACCGGAGTTGGGATGTGGCTAAGATCTGCAGCCACACCAGGAGTTACTGGAGCAATATCGTATAGGGCTAAATCTGAACCTGCAGGAAGACGGTTCTTAAGTAGAAGGGCCAGAGCTTGACCGATGCCGCCAGCGGCACCAATAACGGCTACTTTCATGTAGTTCTCCTTGAGAGTATTTCTCTTATAAACGTATTCGTAGGGTATTTTGTAACCAGCTGAAACAAAGCTATCGGAATCACAACTTGATTACAATCAATTAACGCCAGCTTTGCGACCTCGCGCAACTCGCTGTTACCGTGCTACAAACAAAGGCTTGATTATTCGTTTATTCTGTTGAAATGACAAGAAATTCAGTGCAATAAATAGGTCAACAATTTCATACTTAAAGAACCCTATCCTGTTTAGGGTTTACAGTGATGGAATTAACATAATGTCGTGACTTTTTGGCACTGCCTGAATATCTATGCGAGAATATGCAAAATTGCTGACCCTTGATAAGAGAATCATAACGACTATGCGCAATTCAGAAAAACAAGATAACTTAGTTCGCGCTTTTAAAGCCTTATTAAAAGAAGAGAGCTTTGGCTCACAGGGTGAGATCGTTGATGCACTAAAACAACAAGGTTTTGAAAGTATCAACCAATCCAAAGTTTCTCGCATGTTGACTAAGTTTGGTGCCGTACGTACACGTAACGCAAAAATGGAAATGGTTTACTGCCTACCAGCAGAGTTAGGCGTACCAACAGTTAGCAGCTCTTTGCGTGAGTTGGTGTTGGATATCGACCATAACGCAGCTCTTGTCGTTATCCACACCGGCCCAGGTGCCGCTCAATTGATTGCTCGCCTACTGGACTCATTAGGCAAATCAGAAGGCATCTTAGGTGTGGTTGCTGGTGATGACACCATCTTCATTACCCCGACAATGCCAGTTTCTACAGAACAATTGTTCAAATCTGTGTGTGAGCTTTTCGAGTACACAGGCTAAGTAACTGTTTGTGGGCTATGAAATTAGTTGAGTTTTGTAGCCCATGAAAAATGTAAATTTTTTGATTTTTTAGCTTATTTTTCACCCATCCTATTTGTGATTTACATCACGCTATTGGTTTTTTTAATACCCTCGCCAACATGCAAGATAAGTAATTGTTCTAAAAAGAATTAGTCTACGAATTCATCCCCACACACCAACGCACACTTTAGACTTATTCGCTATAGTTTTTAACAATCGGATAATTTTCTGCCAATTTTTTGTTATGATTCGCTCGCTTTTTCAAACGATTGGATTGGAAAAGATGCCGTTTCCAAATAGGAAACTCCTGAAGTGATTTTTGGTTATTTCCGGGTTAATAATGAATATAAGGAAGGGAAATTCATGGCATTTAACAAACTTCTTAAAGTAGGCGCTATCGCTGCAGCAGTTATGGGCGCAGGCGCAGTTAACGCTCAAGAGTTTATTACTATCGGTACTGGCTCTGTTACAGGTGTTTACTACCCTACTGGTGGTGCTATTTGTAAATTGGTGAATAAAGGTCGTAAAGATCACAACATCCGTTGTTCAGTAGAATCGACTGGTGGCTCAATTTACAACGTCAACACAATCCGTGCTGGCGAGCTAGACTTTGGTATCGTGCAATCGGATTGGCAGTACCATGGCTACAACGGTACGAGTAAGTTTGCTGAACAAGGCCCGTACAAAAAACTACGTGCAATGTTCTCTCTTCATACCGAACCTTTTAACATCATCGCACGTGCAGACTCTGGCATCGAAAACGTTCAAGACCTTAAAGGTAAGCGTGTAAACATCGGTAACCCTGGTTCTGGTGACCGCGCGACAATGGGCGTAGTGATGGACGCAATGGGCTGGACTAACGACAGCTTTAAACTTGCATCAGAACTAAAAGGTTCAGAACGTTCTCAAGCACTATGTGATAACAAGATCGACGCGTTTATCTACATGGTTGGTCACCCGAACGGTTCAATCAAAGAAGCAACAACCTCTTGTGATGCGAAGCTAGTTCCAGCAACTGGTCCAGAAATCGAGAAGATCGTTGCTAATAACCCCTACTATGCGTTCAGCACAGTGCCTGCTGGCATGTACCGTGGTACAGACAAAGACGTAAACAGCTTTGGTGTTGCGGCAACAATGGTAACGACTTCTGACGTTTCAGATGACGTGGCTTACAACGTTGCAAAAGCGGTATTCGAAAACTTCGATACCTTCAAGCGTCTACACCCTGCATTTGCAAACCTGAAGAAAGAAGACATGGTGAAAGCTGGCCTTTCTATCCCTCTTCACCCAGGTGCAGAAAAATACTACAAAGAAGTAGGTCTGCTTAAGTAAGCAACTACTAACTTCAAGCTCAGACAGAAAAGGATGGTTTTCTGTCTGATTGAGTATGCTGGTCGAGCACCTTCAACCAGCATACTTTGTTCAATTTTGCCGATTTCTTCCGGAAGTCGCGCTCACACACCTAAGAAAAAGAAAACGCACTTTTCCATACCTATGAATCAATGGGTTGAAGGATTGTAGCGATTCACTCGAAAGCAAACTTCGCTCTATTCACTACACTGTTATAGCGAAGGCGGTTCTCGATACGCAATACAGACAGGACCATCAATAATAAGGAAAAAGTACATGGCGACGAACAACACTCCGTCACAAGATGTGCAAGAGATGGTGGCTCAGGCAGATACAGGTGCGCGTAGCCCAATGGGCATGCAAGGTCGAATCTTATGGTTCGTTCCGCTGTGCTGGTCGCTATTTCAATTATGGTATGCCTCTCCGCTACCATTTATTTTTAATTTTGGCGTACTCAACGACACTGAAGCGCGAGCAATTCATCTAACTTTTGCCACTTTTCTCGCTTTCACTGCTTACCCAGCAATGAAGAACTCTCCGCGTGATCGTATCCCACTCATCGACTGGGTATTAGCACTCGCGGGTAGCTTTGCTGCGGCTTACATTTATATTTTCTATACCGAGTTAGCAGGACGTTCCGGAGCACCTACAACAGTAGATATCGTCGTTTCGGTTACTGGTATGGTCTTGCTACTTGAAGCAACCCGCCGTGCATTAGGTCCACCGCTCATGGTGGTTGCAGCGGTATTCTTAACTTACACCTTTGCTGGCCCATATATGCCAGACGTCATTGCCCATAAAGGCGCTAGCTTAAACAAAGCGATGTCGCATCTATGGTTAACGACTGAGGGTGTATTTGGTGTTGCACTTGGTGTATCAACGTCTTTTGTATTCTTGTTCGTACTCTTCGGTGCGATGCTTGAACGTGCTGGGGCTGGCGCTTACTTCATTAAAGTGGCTTTCTCATTGCTTGGTCATATGAAGGGTGGTCCTGCAAAAGCGGCAGTTGTTGCGTCTGGTCTATCGGGTTTGGTTTCTGGCTCATCAATTGCCAACGTAGTAACGACGGGTACCTTTACCATTCCGCTGATGAAGCGAGTTGGTTTCCCTGGCACAAAAGCCGGTGCGGTAGAAGTTGCAGCTTCAACTAACGGTCAGCTTACACCACCTATTATGGGTGCAGCGGCCTTCCTAATGGTGGAATACGTTGGTATCTCTTACGTAGAGGTAATTAAAGCAGCCCTACTTCCTGCGCTTATCTCCTACATCGCCTTGATTTACATTGTCCACCTTGAAGCATGTAAAGCCGGTATGACTGGTCTTCCTCGTCGCCATAACCCAACCATGCTACAAAGCCTGTTGTCATTCACTGGCACCATCCTCGGCTTGTGCGTGATTAGTGCTTTGGTTTACTACGGCGTGGGTTGGACAAAAGACGTCTTCGGCGATGCAGCAACACCTATCGTTACTGTAGCTTTACTGATTGCTTATGTCGGTCTTGTGAAGATTTCAGCGAATCACGTCAAAGATGGCGCGATTGAAATTGATGCTGAGCTAACCGAAGTACCAGATCCGGGCCCAACAATTAAATCTGGCCTTCACTACCTGCTACCAATCGTTGTGCTGGTTTGGTGTTTAACCGTTGAGCGCTTCTCTCCGGGTCTATCAGCATTCTGGGCAACCGTGTTCATGATCTTTATCTTGCTGACGCAACGCCCATTGATTGCTTTGCTATCCAAACAAGGTGACTTGGTTGAGCAAACGAAAGATGGCTTTGTCGACCTAGCAGAGAGCTTGGTATCTGGTGCGCGCAACATGATCGGCATCGGTGTGGCAACGGCTGCTGCCGGTACGGTAGTTGGTGTAGTAACACTAACCGGTATTGGCCTGGTGATGACAGACTTCGTCGAGTTCATCTCTGGCGGTAGCATCATCCTAATGCTGTTGTTTACTGCAGTGATCAGCTTGATCCTTGGTATGGGTCTGCCAACGACGGCAAACTACATCGTGGTATCAACTCTGATGGCTCCAGTTATCGTAACTCTGGGTGCAGCTCATGGCTTGATCATCCCACTGATCGCGGTGCACTTGTTCGTGTTCTATTTCGGTATTCTAGCTGATGATACGCCTCCGGTAGGTCTGGCAGCCTTTGCAGCGGCAGCTATTGCTAAGTCCGACCCAATTCGAACGGGTATTCAAGGCTTTACCTACGATATTCGAACCGCAATTCTGCCATTCATGTTCGTCTTCAACACTCAACTCTTGTTGATGGGTATCGACACTTGGTGGCACCTTGCTCTCACTGTAATCTCCTCAATCATTGCGATGTTGATCTTCTCAGCAGCGACGCAAGGTTGGTGGTTTACACGTAACAAGTGGTGGGAAACCATCTTGTTGCTTGTACTGACGTTCTCTTTCTTCCGTCCAGGATTCTGGTGGGACATGATCTACCCTGCAAAAGTTCTTTCCCCTGGGGTTGAGATAGCTCAAATCACGGAAGGGCTAAATGTAGGAGAATCCATTGAGCTACGAGTCGCAGGTGAAAACCTAGAAGGTGACTACGTAGAGAAAACGGTACGTCTTCCGTTCGAAGATAAAGCAAAAACTGCAGAAGAGCGCATCTCTTCTATGGGCCTAATGCTAACCGAGAACGACGGCAAAATGATCGTAGACATGGTTGAGTTTGGTAGTCCGGCAGAATCGTCTGGCGTCGACTTCGACTGGGAGATCAAATGGATTGTTCAAGACGCAGAGCGCCCAATGAAAGAATGGGTATTTGTGCCTTGCTTAATGATCTTGCTGGTACTTGCCATGAACCAAAAACGTCGTGCTCGTAGGGAACAGTTGAGCGCATAACCGATTAGGCCCCGAGGACAAGGGGCCATGATGAGAGACACTGAATGTATAAACAAATTCTTGTTCCGGTTGATCTAAATGACCAAGGCTTCTCTGACCGAGCTGTTGAGCTGGCTGTTTGGCAAGCAAAACAAGCCAACGCGGAAGTTCACTTACTGACTGTACTGCCTGGCATTCATATGTCGATGGTCGCAACTTACTTCCCAAAAGATGCGGCTGCGAAGATGAAGCAAGACGTGAAGCAACAACTCAAAACGTTTGCTGACCAGCACATCGATGATGAAGTGATTTACAAAGTACACGTTGCAGAAGGCAAAGCGTATGCAACCATCCTTGATTACGCTGAGCGCTTAGGTGCCGATCTTATCATCATGCCAAGCCACAAACGCTCAAAGATCAACAAAGTGATGTTGGGCTCTGTAGCGAGCAAAGTGGTAGAGAACTCACCAATCAATGTGATGGTAGTGAAGCCACAAGGCTAACGTGCTCATTCAAACTCCCAAAATAAAAAAAGGTTGATGCTCGCATCAACCTTTTGTTTTTCTTAAGCCTAATTCATCAAAGATAAACGGTGCTCTACCCTGCCGCTCGCACAAACGCTGTTAAAACATCGCTAGAATGCGATACTGCCAATTCATCAATGTCACCTGACGCTTCGACCTGACCACCAGCGACAAAAGCAAAATGACTCGCAATCGCTCTTGCATCGCTCAAGTGGTGCGTCACCATTAACACGGTAATACCACGATCAGTAGCAAGCTGTTTCACCAGTGTCAGCATCTCTTCGCGCAGCACGGGATCAAGAGCAGAGAAAGGTTCATCAAGTAGCCACATTGAATGCGGCTGAACAAAGCAACGTGCAAGTGCCACACGCTGACGCTGACCGCCAGAAAGGTGTTCAGGTAAACGATCTAAATACTCAGCAACCCCGACCTGCTTGGCGGCTTGCTCCACAAGAAGCTTTTGGTCTGCCGTAAGCTTTAACCCCGGATGCAACCCTAGACCAATGTTGTCCCTTACTGACAGGTGAGCAAACAGATTGTGTTCTTGGAACAGCATTGAAAACGGGCGCTGATAAGGCTCTTTACTCACGATAGATGTGCCATCAACCAAAATATCGCCTAGGTCAGGATTAATGAATCCAGCGACCAAAGCGAGCAACGTTGATTTACCTGCACCGCTCGGTCCCATCAGCGACACGATTTGTCCGCGCTTAATCTCTAAATCAAAGCGAAACAGCTCACGTTGATAGGTGTACTGAACATCATCCAACACTAACATTATGCTTTCCCCTTTGTTTTTAATACTTTTTCAATCACAGCAAAGCAGCCTACGCTGAGTAACAACAAAGTAACCGACACAACCGCTGCTGCATCCATCTGATAACTGCCGAGCAGTTGGAATAGGTACAACGGCAAGGTTCTAAATTCTTGTCCGCCAAATAAGGCGATCGCACTTAAGTCACCAATCGCAAACATAAAACTAATAGCAAAAGCATGTGCAAACGGCTTACGCAGTGCTTGCCACTCCACGACTTTAAATCGTTGCCAACCACGCATGCCCAAGCTGGCACACACGTACTGATATTGCTGCTCAATGTGCAACATAGGTTGAGATAAAGTCTTGATGACGTAAGGCAATGCCATCAAGCCATTAACCAAAATCACGACAAAAAACGCTAAGCTGAATACATCAGTAAACGAACGCAGCAGTAAAAACAGTCCAGTGCTAATCACCAAACCTGGCGTCACTAAAATGATGGTTCCGATAAGCTCAATTTGATCGGCACGAGTATTTTTATACAGCAATCGCCAACGTCGACTGGTCAGCAAAATCGATACGCCTGCAGCAACGGCAAGAGAGCTCGCCAGTAGCGCAACTTTGAGTGAATTAAACAGTGCTGACCAAAAACGCTCATCGGTCAGTACCGACCAAACTTGCTGGTTGATCCCACTAAACACCACCATCACAAGCGGCGGTATGACTAGTAAAAAGGCACCTATGATCCAAAAGCTATCCCAAGCTTTTGACCACCTATGATCCTTCGTTAAATATTGCTGTACCGATGTGCTGCCAGCGCTTACTGAGACTGGCTTCGTCAACTTCTGTACGCCAATTGCTAACAAGCCACATAGTAGCATTTGCCACAGTGCCAAAAGCGCCCCTGCTTGCAGATCAAAATCGAACTTAATCGCCTGATAAATAGCGAGTTCAATGGTGGTCGATTTCGGTCCGCCGCCTAATGCCATCACGGTGGCAAAACTGGTAAAGCAAAGCATAAACACCAAGCCGCTTACGTGTGGCAATTGCTGTCTTAGGCGTGGCCATTCCACCCAACGAAACTTGTCCCAATGACTCATTCCAAGGTGTGCACACAGTTTATGTTGTTCTGCAGGTATCGACTCTAATGCCTGCAAAAGGAGCCGCGCTGCATAAGGCATATTGAAGAACAAATGCGCAAGTAAAATTCCGTTCAAACCATAGATGGAAAACGGCAGCTCAGCGTCGATACTTTTTAGCCATTGAGCCAATAAGCCGCTGTTACCGTAAATCGCCAATAAGCCAAATACACCGACCAGCACAGGTAAAACTAAGGTAGACGCAAACAACTTGAGCAATAGAGACTTCCCAAAGAACTCACGTCGAGAAAGTGCATGAGCTACAGGAATAGCAAAGCCAACACTCAATAGTGTCGAAAGGAAAGCTTGGTAGAAGCTGAATTTGGTGACGTGCTGATAGTATGGGTCTCCCCACACCATAGACACATCAAGTGAAGGCGCTTGGACAATCAAAGCACCAAGGGCAGAAACAACAAAGGTCGCGATAATCATCGCGACCCCTAACCCTATTTTCGGAACAGAATTCAAAAGTAGAACCTATATTAGAACGTCAATGCGCTTTGCCACTCGCGAATCCAAGTCTTGCGCATTTTCGCTACTTCGTCTGCACTAAAGCTCAGTGGTTTACTTGGTACGCTCAGAGTTTCAAAACCTTTTGGCAACTCAACGCCAGTCACTGGGAACATCCAGTTACCAGTTGGCATCGCAGATTGGAACTCATCACTCAAAATAAAGTTCATGAACTCATCTGCTAGCTCAGCATTCTTTGAGCCTTTCACCTTAGCCGCCACTTCCACTTGCATGTAGTGCCCTTCGGCAAAATCTGCGCTTGCGTATTTCGCGTCATCTTCTGCAATCAAATGGTACGCGGGAGAAGTCGTGTAAGACAGCACGAGATCGGACTCACCGTTCAAAAACATCGAGTAAGCTTCTGACCAACCTTTTGTAACCGTAACCGTTTTAGTCGCCAGTTGCTTCCACGCTTGAGTCGCATAATCACCGTAGATAGACTTCATCCACAACATCAAACCTTGTCCCGGCGTCGAAGTGCGAGGGTCTTGGTAAATCACTTTCAGATCATCACGCTCTTCCACCAACTCTTTCATACTCTTTGGAGGGTTCGCCAACTTCTCCTTGTTGTACACAAACGCGAAGTAGCCGTAATCGTACGGTACGAAGGTCTTATCGTCCCAACCGTTAGGCAAGGTCGTATTCGATGTATCAACGTTGTGCTCAGCCAGAAGCCCAGTCTTTTTCGCTTCCGCCATCAGGTTATTATCCAAACCTAACACGATATCCGCTTTGCTGTTGCTTCCTTCCAAACGAAGGCGGTTAAGGATTGAAACACCGTCATCCAGCGCAACGAAATTAACGTCACAACCGCATTTGGCTTCGAACGCTTTTTCGACTTTAGGACCCGGTCCCCAATCAGCAGCGAAAGAGTCATAAGTGTAGACAGTTAGGGTGTTTTCAGCGGCAAACGCTGAAGTAGAAGTGATGGTTGCAAGGGCAATCAGACTAAGAGTGGTTTTCACTGCTCGCTCTCCATTTGCATTATTAACATGAGTTGAGCGGCACAGGGTTGAGGCGGTATTTAGGACTTCCAATATCCAGACTCAATTCCTACGCCAGCATTATCTGGTTCAGGTAATACGGGTCCCTGTCTGCTCAACAATGTTAAACAATTAGGTCTCAGCGCCCCTTGGCATTGATAACATCAATACCTGATGGATTTGCTCCCCGATGAGTTGGATGGATTGTAAAGGTCTTTTATTGATTACACAATCAACGTTGGTCATAACCCCAACGTGGCACCAAGCCTTGCTCAATCCCAAGGTGATCGAGAATTCTTGCCACCATAAAGTCAACCAAGTCTTCAATACTCTTAGGCTGATGATAGAAGCCCGGTGCTGCCGGCATAATGGTGACGCCCATTTGCGAGAGCTTGTGCATGTTTTCCAGATGCAGCGTCGAGAATGGCGTTTCACGCACCACAAGTAAAAGCTGTCCGCGTTCTTTCATCACCACGTCTGCAGCACGTTCAATCAAGTTATCCGACATGCCGTGTGCAATGGCCGCGACACTGCCCGCGGAACATGGACACACCACCATTTGTTTTGGTGCCGCAGAGCCAGAAGCCACGGGCGAGAACCAATCGTCTTTACCACAAACAGTGATGTTATCTGGATTGCAGTTGAGATGCTCAACTAACGCCTTTTGCGCCGCTTCAGGGCCGCTTGGTAGTTTCAGGTCATGTTCAGTCGCCATTACCACTCGCGCAGCCGAAGAGATCAGCACATACACGTGGTAGTCCGCGGCAACCAAACATTCAAGAAGACGAAGCCCATACGGGGCACCAGAGGCGCCCGTTAATGCTAATGTGATGGCTTTTTTAGGGGTTACTTTTTGCTGCATAGATGTCATCAAGCTTTTTGTTTCAGTTGTTCTAGAAGCTTGCCGTGGATACCACCAAAGCCACCATTACTCATTACGAGGATTTGGTCACCCGGCTGCGCTTGCTCTACGATTTTTGCGACAAAGCTGTCCATCTCTGCATCCACAAAAGCAGGTTGTTTACACTGGTCGGCAATCTCTTGTACCGACCAATCAATGTTATCTGGTTGGAAGAGGAACACCTCATCAGCACTGTGCAGAGAAGCTGCCAGCGTATTCTTATGAACACCGCGCTTCATGGTCGCAGAGCGAGGCTCTAAAACGGCAAGGATACGTTTTTCGCCCACCTTGTTACGTAAACCACCCAATGTCAGTTCAATCGCCGTTGGATGATGAGCAAAATCGTCGTAAACCGTCACGCCCTGCTTTTCACCTTTCAGCTCTAAGCGACGTTTGGTATTGATAAAACGACCGAGAGCCTGACAAGCCAGTTCCGGCGCAACACCAACATGACGTGCAGCTGCAATGGCCATAAGAGCGTTATCCACGTTGTGGTCACCAACAAGGTCCCAATCTACGACACCTACTTTCTCACCTTGCAACGACACTTCAAATTTTGAGCCATCAACAACCAGTTTGTGTGCTTGCCAATCACCATCCACACCAGAGAACTGCTTTTCTGTCCAACAACCACGCTCGATCACGTCTTGCAACGACTGATCTTGCTTCGGTGCAAGGATCAAACCGTTCCCAGGAACAGTACGCACTAAGTGGTGGAATTGACGCTTAATCGCTTCAAGATCGTCGAAGATGTCTGCATGATCAAATTCAAGGTTGTTCATGATCAATGTACGTGGATGGTAATGAACAAACTTAGATCGTTTATCGAAAAAAGCACTGTCGTATTCGTCCGCTTCAACGACGAAAAACATACTTTCACCCAAGCGTGCCGACACACCAAAGTTACCCAACACACCACCGACAAGGAAACCAGGCTGGTAGCCACAGTCTTCTAAGATCCAAGCCAGCATGCTTGAAGTGGTGGTTTTGCCATGGGTACCCGATACCGCCAGAACCCAGCGATCGTGCAATAAGAACTCTTGTAACCACTGTGGGCCAGAGGTGTAACGCATATTGGTATTCAACACATGCTCAACACATGGATTACCACGGCTCATTGCGTTACCAATCACCACAAGATCAGGTTGAGGGTCAAGTTGAGAAGGGTCAAAGCCTTCAATAATTTCAATACCTTGAGACTCCAACAGGGTGCTCATTGGTGGATAAACGTTGGCATCCGAACCCGTCACTTTATGACCTAGCTGACGCGCTAAAATTGCCGCACCGCCCATAAACGTGCCGCAGATACCCAAGATATGAATGTGCATAAACTTAACCTTGTAATGCTTTCTTTAATCCTTTCATTATCGTGATAACCACCAGAAAAGCGAGTGCCTTTCGCCCTGTTCGTGCAGTCTCTTTCACAAATCTGACAGGGCTTAGTACTGACTGACCAAGCATTAACCAAGTGACAGACTTCTTATGCAATAAGACAAATAAATTGAGATCTCAGTCGGTTACTTCATTACCATTAATAAGATCCGCGTCATAAACTTACATCTAGCGCAATCGTTTAACATCCATAAAGAGATGACCCATTGCGCGACACCCCCAACGAAATGAAAAATGTAAGGATAAACCATGTCAGGACTGCGCACCCTAGGCGAATTCATTGTTGAGAAACAAGCGGATTTCCCCCACGCTAGCGGTGATCTTTCATCTCTCTTAGCTTCCATTCGTTTAGCTGCCAAAATTGTTAACCGCGAAATCAACGCGGCAGGTCTTGGTGATATCACCGGCGCTGTAGGTACGGAAAACGTACAAGGCGAAGATCAGCAAAAGCTTGATGTATACGCGAACGACAAGTTCAAAGCAGCACTTGAAGCACGTGACCAAGTGTGTGGCGTTGCAAGTGAAGAAGAAGATGAAGCAGTTGCGTTCAACAAAGAACTCAACCAAAACGCAAAGTACGTTGTACTAATGGACCCACTCGATGGCTCATCAAACATCGATGTGAACGTATCAGTCGGTACGATTTTCTCTATTTACCGTCGAGTTTCTCCTATTGGTACCCCGCCAACAGAAGAAGACTTCCTACAGCCTGGTCACAAACAAGTGGCGGCGGGCTACGTGATTTACGGCTCATCTACTATGTTGGTTTACACCACGGGTAATGGCGTAAACGGCTTCACTTACGACCCATCGATTGGCAGCTTCTGTCTTTCTCATGAAAACATGATGATCCCAGAAGATGGCAAGATCTACTCGATCAACGAAGGTAACTACATCCGCTTCCCGCAGGGCGTGAAGAAGTACATCAAGTACTGCCAGGAGAATGTGCCTGAAGATGGTCGCCCATACACATCTCGCTACATCGGCTCACTGGTGGCTGACTTCCATCGTAACCTGCTTAAAGGCGGCATCTACTTATACCCAAGTACGCAAAGCCACCCTCAAGGCAAGCTGCGCTTGTTGTACGAGTGCAACCCAATGGCATTCTTAATTGAGCAAGCTGGCGGTCTGGCGTCTGACGGTGTAAACCGCATTATGGATTTGAAACCGACCGAACTGCACCAGCGTGTGCCTTTCTTTGTGGGTTCAAAGAACATGGTCAACAAAGTCGAAGAGTTTCTTGAGCTGAATCGCGAAGAAGACTAATTTCAGACCTTTGTCCAACGCGGCAGGTGTTTACCTGCCGCGTTTTTGTCGTTAAAGTGAACTGCGTAAATGTTAGCCAGATTAAGCCTCTAAACGCTTAATCCTCAATGAAAAGGAATATTCAAATGAGCTTAAACAACGTACCAGCAGGTAAATCACTGCCTGACGATATCTATGTCGTTATCGAAATCCCTGCTAACGCGGATCCAATCAAATACGAAGTAGATAAAGACACTGGTGCTGTATTTGTCGACCGTTTCATGTCTGCGCCAATGTTCTACCCATGTAACTACGGCTACGTGAACGACACCCTTTCTCTAGATGGTGACCCAGTTGACGTACTGGTTCCTACTCCTTATCCATTGATGCCAGGTTCTGTGATTCGTTGTCGCCCAGTTGGCGTATTGAAGATGACGGATGAATCGGGTGAAGATGCGAAAGTCTTCGCTGTGCCGCATTCTAAAATCTCGAAAGAGTACGAAGGCATTCAAGATGTGGACGATATTCCAGAGCTACTCAAAGCCCAAATCACACAGTTTTTTGAGCGTTACAAAGAGCTTGAAGCAGGTAAATGGGTGAAAGTGGATGGCTGGGCAGATGTTGCTGCAGCGAAAGCAGAAATCCTAGAATCTTACGAGCGTGCGCAAAGCAAGTAACTGCGAACGTTAAAAAGAGAAAGAGCTGCACACAGGCAGCTCTTTTTTGTATTCACGATATATCGTTAGTAACCACCAGCCGTCGATAGCCTGCCTGATTCATAATCGTTTTGAAAAAATGGATCAACGTCATCGCAGATGCCAAAGTAAGGCGCGCCTTGTACGCCAAGAATGTAAGCACTTTGCTCGCAGTATTCTTGTTTACCTTCTTGATAGCCAGTTTTGTATGCCGTGATGAGTTCAGGAGTAGCACGATTAGTGTCATCTAACTTGGCGATGCGCTCTTCCGATAACTCAATCGCTCCGTCTAACGCTGATTGCTTACCGAAAGCCTGCCAGTCTGTCACGCTCACAGAGGTTGGTAATGTTGTCTGAGCACAAGCGTTGAGGAAAAGTAACATAGCGCCGACCACGAATAATCTCATAATCACTCCTTACTGATTGCTTGCTAGTAACGTTTACTGCCCTTCGCTGTGCGACCCAACTCGTATTCACGACGGAATCGGTCGTCTAGGTCATCACAGATACCACGGTAGTAACGCCTACTTTCACCGAGTGTAAAAGCGTCTTGAGCGCAGTAATTAGCTCGACCACTTTCGTAACCATTACTGTAAGCCATGTATAGCTCATCGTCTTTATTGAACTCTTGCATAGACAGTTTGGTATCGCCCGCTTCTGCACGCTGCATACCATATTGCTTCCATTCCATGCTGTCGTTGCCACTAGGTGGCGCGGTATTTGAACAACCGACCAGTAGCAGCAGTATGATTGGTGAAAGATATTTCATCGCAGACCTCCCAAGTCTTTGTTGTATATATCATCAATGCATACGTTACTGGTCTAAGTATAGTTCACACCCGTTGGCACCAATCGCCAGATGCTATCTCTTCCGTAAGTTGTTCTGTGTCTTGATATAAGTAGATCCAAGCTTGGCCAAATGGCGTCGTAATGGTTTCTCTTCGATACTCGACCGGCACATCTTCCAGCTTATCTAGCTCAACCAAGGTGTCATTATCAATCAAGTAAACTTCGCCTTGGATGACTTGCTGCCCCGTCGACAAAGCGGGGTAAGGCCCCAAGTCATAAAGCGCGAACTGGGCATCGGTTTGATGATGCCCAAGAAATTCGGCAGTACTCAAAAAGTGATGGTTGTGCTCTCCTTTGCGCAAGGTGCCATACACAAAAACCAAATGCTGCATAACCACTCCTTAGTTATGTTTAAAAGCTAAGCTTAGTTGAATTCAAATTGGTAAAGCAGATCAACCGCACTATCGACACCGGATACCGCTTCTAAGTACAAATCTTTCATCAAACGATAACGAACAGTGAACTCGCCTAAAGAGGTAAAGATACCCACGCCGTATTTGACTTGAAGACCCGGCAGAATGTAACCACTCACCGTCACCTGAGAGTCATCACCCGAACCTGCCGTATCCAATTGCAGGTCTTGTACACCAAAGGCTTCACCGATTTCACCGACGACTTTACCGCTCTTCGCCAAGCTGAGACCGATCAAGGTTGTGGTCATCGCGTTACCGCCCGACTCCGCATCGATATCTTGACCACGTAATAGGTAAGACAGCGCGTTTGCTTGTGGCATTGCAGGATCCGAGAAGATCTCTACTGTTGGGTCACTAGCAGGTCCCGTCACTCGAACACCTGCCGTCACATCATCTTGCGTGTTGTCAGGGTTACGAATCGCTTTTATCGACACGTAAGGCTGATCCGCCGGACCATTCATCATGATCTTACCTTCTTCAATCACCAAGTCTTGGCCGAATGAGCGGTATGAACCGTCGACGATATTCACTTCACCGACAATGAATGGACCTTTGTCTTTTTGCGTCACGTTCAAGTTACCTTGCAAGTCGCCTTTTAGGCCAAATGCAGATAACTGGAAGTCATCGCCAATCTTAATGTTGATGTCGGTTTCGACATTAAACGGCAGCGCTGGCTCACCATCGACCGGCTGCATGTCTTTGTTCAAAATAACCGTATCGCTCGAGACACCAACTGCGCTTGGCGGCAATTCATCCACCAAAATACGACCCCATGGTAGATTGATATTACCTTCTACCTTAGCAAGCTTCGGTGTGACATCAATTGTCATATCTGGCTCAACCTTGATTCGCACCATCGGCGGCATATCAACTTTTAGCTCTTTAGCAAACACACGAGCTTTGGTGTGCCAGTTTTCTAGATCGCGCCAATCTGCATCACCGTTAATTTCCAACTTGCCATCCGGCGTAATAATGCCAGCGTCTAAATCCGCTTGGTGACCTTTAAAGTTGATCGCGACTTGGCCAGAGTTGATATCGATTGGCGTCACTTCACCTTGCAGCTTCATTTGGTCAATCAAGAATTGGCCGTTGACCTTCGGATGCATCACATCACCCGAAAGAGCCAGATCCGTATTCATGTTCGCTTTGAACAAGCTGTATTCACCAATCAGCGGGGCTAAGAAATCAAGATGGAACGTCGATAGCGACACTTTACCGTCGATAGTTGGCTTTTCTGAAGAAACGTCATTCAACGATACCTTACCGGATAAATCACCGTTGTCTGTGACGTCAAGTAGCCACTCGGCATCTAACTTATCCTGAGCCAATTTTGCTTTGAGGCTCACGCTTTCCCACCCGACCTTGATTGGTTGCTCTAGCGTTTGCTCAACCTGACCTTTTGGCATATCCACATTCACCGTGACTTCCGGTTTCATGTCTGGCGCCCATTTCGCAAACGCGTTCGCATTCACCGAACCTTGTAGTTTGGTTTCTGGCGGTAAGAATTGCTTGATTTGGTCAAAATCAAAGTTGGTGATGGCTAACTTCGCTTCGCCGCTCTTACCAACGCTGATGTCTTCCGTTAGACACACTTTTGAGTTTGCTTGCAACCAACAGTGCGCTTGAACATCAGCCACTTGTTTGTCGATGTTCACTTTCACTGCTGTCGACTTCTGCAGCGCCCAAGGGCCTTGTGGCGTACTTAGAGTAAGTCGGCGTAAGGCACCATCCCAGATCATTTCAGGCTTCTGCTTAAACGTACCTTCAATTTCTAAGCTGCTTGAAACGATGTCTGATACCACATCCAACGTCAGTTGATGCAGCTTCTCATCGCCCGTCACTTCAAGATCGGCACTGTCGATTTTGATGTCATTGTAAGTGATGTTTTTCGCAATCAAACTCACATCGGCTTTCGGCGCAGGCAGAGGTGTCACATCGCCCTTCAGGGTAATCGTTTCGACCTTCGCTTGTTGTTGCCAATTCACTTGGTTAAGCGCGAGATCTAAGTTGATGTCTGGCTGTTTCAGGCTACCGCGAAGTGCGATATTACCATTCATATTACCGCCAAGATCCGGCACGCTTTTCGCGAAATCAGGGAAATTAACCTCAACATCCATTAAGATTTGCTTGTCGATCTTACCTTTCGCTCGCAATGAGTTAGGGCCATGCGACAAGGCTAAACCTTGAGTGTTCAGTTGAATGTCTTCGCCTTTGCCAGTCTTGTCCGCGGCATCTAATTGGCCTTCAATATTTAATGGGTAGCCACGTAGAATACCGTCGATGTCCAGTTTAGGCAGACTCACTTGCCAGCCACCTTGATCGGTTAATGAGCCTGAAGTCGATAGACTACCGCTGATATCACCTTCGGCTTCTGGCCACTGTAAACCTGGTTGAATGTTCTTCAGGTTCAGATCGGCTTGCCAGTTGATTGGCGCCACCCAGTTAGCCATGACCTTACCCGCTAACTCACCACCTAGCGTTTTGATTACAATGCTGTCTAAATCAATCTGCTCAAGCGTACCTTTGCCGTTCAGCGCCACATCGACTGCTGGGATATCTTTACCCGATGCCTTCGTTTCTAGCGCAACGGTGTAGCCATCTAGTGAGCCTTTTGTTTCTAAACTCGGCACAGAGACTTGATAGTCACTTTTTCCACTTAATGGCCATTGTGCTTCGACATCTTTCAGTTTGATATCAAATGGCAACTCAGGTTTAAGCGGTTGCACTTGACCTTCAATCTTGGCTTGAACCAGATCAGAAAGCGTTGCTTGTAATGACAAATCCCCCACAGAACCAGACGCAGATAACGATAACTTCTGGCCTTTCACGTCCGCTTGTTTAACCAAGGCATCAATCTGCGCTTGAATTGGGTAATCAGCCGATAATGTCACTTGTGTACTTAGCTGACCTTCCACTTCCGGCATATCAAGCTCAAGCGTTTTAACATCGACTTTATCACCGCCTGCCGTTGCTTCTAGTCCTAAGTTATGAACGATAACCGGCGTGTCACCAGACAATTTAAAGTCATGAATATCAAGACGCTGCGCGTCGATGGTCAGTGGAATCCATACCTCTGGTAAAACAATACCTTCAGGCTCAGCTTCTGTCGTCGCTTGGGGCTGTGTCTTATCTTGTTGTTTTGCAGCAACCTCTTGAGTTGAGGCTTGTTCCGCTTGTTCTGATGATTGCGTTTTTCCTGTCGCTTCAGATGCCGTATTTGCTGACTGTTGAGCCACCTTGGTTTGTGACTCGCCTTTCTCGGCTGAAGCTTTGGCCTCTGGTGCTTGTGTAGATTGCTCTTCTGTCGCCTCTTCACTTGGTGCAAGAGCCACATTGATGGCTTTCAATGCCGTTGGTGCAATGACTAAACGGTCACCCTGCATCGACAACGCCGTTGAGAAATCTTGCCAGTCAATTTTGTTTCCTAAGATGTTTAGGTTGATGTCGTTAAAACTGACTTTATTAACGAAGATCGGCACTGGAGTGCTGATGGAACGCAGCGGCGGGGTTTCTTCTTCCGGCTCTTCACTTGCAGGAGGCAGTTCCGGCATTTGGAAGTTCACACCTTGCAGAGCCAGCTCATCCACACACACTTTCGGATCAAAGAAACAACGGAAGTTGATCGCGAGCGTTAAGCTCTCAACCTTTGCATCAATATTCAGCGACTCGTCAACAAAGCTGACGTTGCGTAAAGCAAATCGAGGGAACAATGAACCTTGAATTTGCTCAACTTTAAGTTGTGGCAAAGCTTTCTCTGCGCCCCAAAGCGCCAGCTTTAAACCTGGATGCGTAAATAAAATGGTGCCGACGAAAATCGCCAGCAAAAGAATTAGACTCAGCAGACCGATTGAGAACCATTTCGTCCACTTCAAGGTTGTTTTCATCATAGCTCTGGCCCCAATGAGAAGTGGATGCGGAATTCAGGATCTGGCTCAGTGTCGAGACCCCAAGCAAAGTCAAAGCTGACCGGACCAACTGGAGATGCCCAGCGAATGCCCACACCCGCGCCCGATTTCCAGACTGGGGTTTCATTAAATGCGTCACCGATATCGTAGAAGACTGCGCCCCACCAGTTACCAGTTACGCGATATTGGTACTCAAGCGTACTTGTCACCATGTACTTTGCACCGGTCAATGCGCCACTCGAGTCTTTTGGCGAGATAGACTCATAACCATAACCACGAATGTTGTTGTCACCACCGGCGAAGAAACGCAGCGATGGCGATAGCTTCTCAAATTCATCGGTGATGTTGGCGCCACCCTCTAGGCGGAATAAACCACGATGGTTCTGACCAATCCCACGAATCCAAGACGTACGTCCAAGAAGACGAAGAACGCGCGTTTCAGACAGCAATGCAGGGTCGCCGTATTCAACGGTCACGCTCTGCTTATCACCCCACATCGGCATGTTGCCGCCACGAGTTCGTGTTCGAGAAAACGACGCACCCGGCAGAACAAATTGCACACCATCTTCTTGCAAACCTTGCGAGAAGTTTTCGTACAAGTGACGAACGTACAAAGTCTTGTGCCAACCACCATCGGTGATCCAGTGACGCTCTACCGCAAGATTCGATTCCAAACTCTCCGTATCGCGGTTATCGAGGTGCTTCAAACCGAACTGAAGTTGGTAGTACTCATGCAATACATCATCAAGTGGGATTTTGTAACCCGCTGTAATGGTTTGTTCAGGTTGCGATAGAGAAAGGGCGGTATCAAAACTGTGGCCACGTGCGCTCACCCATGGTTTTTTCCATTTCAGCGTACCGCGCACACCTGTATCGGTAGAGTAACCAATACCCGTCTCCAATTGGTTTTTCGCAGCAGGAGCAAGAGAGACTTTGATTGGTAGGTCTCGACCATCATCTAACTTGGTGAGATCAGGCTCGACAAACACCGAAGAGAACCAATCGGTGTTAGATAGGTTTTGGTTGTATTCGCCAACTTCAGAGACCAAGTAAGGCTCACCAGTTTTAAATGGACGCAGAGAGTCCACGCGATCTTCCCAGATCTGACTGCCCAGAATTTCAACCGTACCAAAGTGATAGCGAATACCACTGTCATAGTGCAGGCGGACATTCGCTTCGTTTAGCTCGGGGACAATTTCTAGGCGGCTCAGCTTAAAGTCGCCATTAAAGTAGCCGCGTTGCAGCGCTAAGTTGCGAATTCCTGATTTCAGAGCGTCGTATTCGCCTTGGTTAAGGATACGACCTTCTTTCAATCGTGATTTGTTGATGAGATTCGTGAACTCTTCGTCTTTCTCGGCTTCACCCGAAATCACCACGTCCATCTCTTTTATTCTGACCGGCTCGCCAGGTTTGACGTTGACGATCAGTTCATCATTATCTTTCGTAATAGTGTATGAAATTTTCGCATGATAATAGCCGAGCGCATTCAACGCTTCAGTGATACTTTGTTCCAATCGCGCCTGAAAGCGCAAAGACGTAGAGTAGTCGTCTTCAGGAATTGAAGACAAATAAGCGTTCACATTATCTTCTAGCGCGCCATCGATGCCCTTGATCGTCAGGGAAACATCGGCGTAAGCGCTATGAGAAAAGGCAAGGAGGCTAGCAATTATCGGGGTAGCTTTTCTTATCATGCTTTTTAGCTGGACGAGGTTAAATAAACGTAAACAATAATAACGCCAATTAAAGGCTAAGTCTGTAATATTAATAGGTTTACTACGGTCTATGTCATCACAACATCATATTCAGACTGAATAAAATAATTCGCAAAATTAAGACACGTATTGAAGGACAAATACCATGCTCAACAAACAGACAATGATCAGTATAGAAGATGCACTGCCTGGTCGAGAGGCATCAATGCAAATCGATGACACTCATTTTGTAAATCAATCGAGTTTAACGGCTCAGCCAGAATCTCACCAACAACAAATTTTATTCGGAATGGGCTGCTTTTGGGGCGCTGAACGTCTGTTTTGGCAACTTGAAGGCGTCGTATCAACATCCGTCGGTTACGCAGGTGGCTACACGCAAAATCCCACTTACGATGAAGTTTGTACAGGCAAAACTGGCCATACCGAAGTGGTTCGCGTCGTGTTCGACGAGCGCATTATTTCTCTGGAGCAATTACTGGCCACGTTTTGGGAAAGACACGATCCTACGCAAGGGATGCGCCAGGGTAACGATTTAGGAACTCAGTACCGTTCTGCGATTTATACCTACTTGCCAGAACAACAAGATGCGGCAGAAAAATCGAAAATCCAATATCAACAAGCGTTGAAAGAAGATCAGCGAGCGGCAATCACGACGGAAATCCAAGCGGCGGGCCCTTATTACTTTGCAGAAACCTACCATCAGCAATACCTAGCAAAAAATCCAAACGGTTATTGTGGGTTGGGCGGCACAGGTGTTTGCTTCCCACCGAGCCTTCAAGGTTAATCCGAAACGAAAAAGAGCGACGAAAGTCGCTCTTTTACAAATCTTGTCATTATACCGGGAGCGATAATATCGCTTGGTTTACTTCTCTAAATACAGAGAGTTGTTTGGGATTTTTAACGTCAGGTAATAGTACTTTGCCGTTATCAAAACGGAACTCACCCACACCTGCAATTGAAAACTGACCTTTGAATAAAGTCTTTACGAAACGCGCCACCTGACGTGGACGGTAAACAGCAAACTCACGTAGCATAACCAACCTCAACATCCTTTTGAGAAAACACTGATTGCTCTTTCCTTGGCAACCTTTATGCGCAATTTGCGACGTGGTTCATTCTATCAAATTTCAACGTTAACGCAACAATATTAGACATCATACGTTAAATAATTGTTATGAACGGTTCTACATTTTTATGCACTGTAAGTATATACTTGGGAAGTCTCACAACCCATATGGAACATAACAATATGAAAACTAAGACTCTCCTCCCTCTTTTCCTTGCTCTTACTCCGGGTCTAGCGCTTGCTCACAACCTGTCTCTTGGAGAGAGTGTACCCGCAGCAAAAGTTGATGCTTATGGTGAAATCGTACTGCAAGGTGAAGGTGTGGCTTACCAACCTTGGGCAACTCAACAGATGCTAGGTAAGGTCCGAGTTATTCAGGCTATTGCAGGACGCAGCAGCTCAAAAGAAATGAATGCACCATTGATGGTCGCACTGACTGACGCAAAATTCCCAGCAGACGCTTACCAAACCACAACCATCATCAATCAAGATGATGCCGTTTGGGGAACAGGCTCGTTTGTGAAATCTTCAGCACAAGACAGCAAACAAGAATTTCCTTGGTCTTCTATGGTTCTGGATGAAAACGGTGTAGTGGCAAGCTCTTGGGCTCTAAAAGAAGAAAGCTCTGCAATCATTGTGCAAGATAAACAAGGTAAAGTGTTGTTCATCAAAGAAGGCGCGCTAACTCCTGATGAAATCACGCAAGTACTTGGACTTATCAAACAAAACATCTAGCTGTTTTACGCTCCTTGCCACACTTGGCAGGGAGCGACTTCCTTATCTCTCCCAGATTACTCTTCTCATAAGCACTTCTTTCACCAAAGATAATTTGCTCTGCACTAACAAAAGAGTGAACTTTTAGAGAAAATGGATGTTATATTATAACACCAAGTATCATTTCGGGCTTTAAGATGCACTATCGCTGGCTAGCAACCACACATCATTGGCGTCGCACTGTTGTCTTGCTCAGTGTTGCGTTACTGATCGTATGGAATTTCGCTACCATTGCCCATGAACTTGACCTAATTCCAGAACATCATAGTCACCATCACTGTCAAATGTTTGCAGGAGCTCATCATGGTCTGGTTAAGGCTCTACCAGAAATTCTCGCTCCAACGTATCAACGTTCAACGCATTCTGACGTTATCGAAAAGCACTTAAATGTCAGTGATGTGCGCTACACAGCACGTGCGCCGCCGATATTTGCTTAAACTTAAGAAGTCCCCATACTAGAAACAAAACTGGTTGCTAACCTCATGATTTAATTCAGCAACCACAGCAAAATAATTAAGCAAATTAGGAAAAAGAAAATGCCATCTAAACACGCTCTAGCTCTTGTTATCGGCCTATCACTAACAGCAACTGCTCACGCAGAAGAATACCGTCAGCACGAAGCGCACGTTCACGGTCACGTAGAATTCAATATTGCTCAAGACGGTAAAGACCTATTGATTGAAATCACTTCTCCGGGCGCTGACGTAGTGGGCTTTGAACACGCACCAGAAAATGCAGAGCAAGAGCAAGCACTTAAACAAGCGATTGCTGCGCTAAAAGATACAGACAAGCTATTTGCTATCAACCAACAAGCAAAATGTGTGATTGAAGATGTTCATGTCTCTCACACACTAGGCCAAGATTCTCACGAGGGTCATGACCACCATGATCATGAAGGCCACGACCACGATAAGCATGACCACGAAGGTCACGATCATGACAAACATGACCACGACCATGATCACGAACACAAAGGCCATGATCATGATGAGCATGCGCATGATGACCATGACGGCCATGAGCACCACGATCACGAAGGTCACGACCATGAAGGCCACGATCATGAACACGGCGGCCACGGTGAGTTTACTGTTGAATACCGTTACCACTGTGATTCAGTCGCAGACCTAAACAGCATTGATACAACTTGGTTCAAGCAGTTCCCAGCGACAGAATCAATCAGCGCAAATCTATTCACTGACACCACTCAGTCAGCGACAACGTTGAACAAAGGCAACACAAAGATCGCAATTAAATAACTCACATGGCGTGTGAGTACTTACTCACACGCCATTGCTTTGGTAATTTATTATGACTGAAACCACGTCAAACGTTGTTGAGCTTGCTAACGCCCAGTTTGTCTGGCCCGGCTCTGAAAACGCGACCATTAATATTCCACACTTACACATCGCTCAAGGTGAGCATGTCTTTATCAAAGGCCCTAGCGGCTGTGGTAAATCGACTCTGCTTGCCCTACTAACTGGAATCAATACGCTTACATCGGGTTCTCTGTCTGTACTTGATACCGATCTTGCAAGCTTAAGAGCAAGTCAAAGAGACAAATTTCGTGCCGATCACATTGGCTATATCTTCCAACAATTCAATTTGTTGCCTTACTTGAATGTGATCGAAAACGTCCTAATCCCATGCCAATTCAGCAAAATTCGCCGAGATCGCGTTGCACCAAGCGCTTCGACAGCAACGCTTGAAGAGCAAGCAACATCACTGCTAGAACGTTTGCATCTTCCGAAAGCACTGCACAATAAGCCAGTCTCTGAGCTGAGTATTGGCCAGCAACAACGCGTTGCAGCTGCCCGTGCACTGATCGGCCAACCTGAACTGGTGATTGCTGACGAGCCAACTTCAGCCTTGGATCATGACAACCGCAAAGCGTTTATTGAGTTATTGATGGAACAAGCCAATCTTGCCAACGCTACATTGGTTTTTGTTAGCCATGATCCAACTCTGGAATCTCTCTTCCACAGAACACTAAACTTGCCTGAAATCAATCAAGCGCAAACCCCAGGAGCCGCATCATGAGTGCCGTAGTAAAGCTCGCTTGGAAAAGCCTGATGAACCGCAAAGCGACGGCGATTCTTACCATCATGACCGTCGCGATTTCTGTTGTCCTATTATTGGGTGTAGAACGTATCCGAACCCAAGCCAAAGACAGTTTTGCCAACACCATTTCTGGTACTGATTTAATTGTCGGCGGGCGTTCAGGGCAGGTAAACCTGCTACTGTACTCGGTTTTCAGAATCGGCAACGCAACCAACAACATTGACTGGAAAAGCTATGAAGAATTTGCCAATCACCGAGCCGTTGACTGGGCGATTCCTATTTCATTGGGTGACTCCCATAAAGGCTTCCGAGTCATGGGGACCAATCACAGCTATTTCGAACATTACAAGTACGGAAGTAAGCAACCACTAACCTTCTCAGAAGGTCGAGAATTCAACGGTTTATTCGAAACAGTACTAGGTTCTGATGTCGCCAAAAAGCTGGGGTATAAAATCGGTAGTGAGATCATCATTGCCCATGGCATCAGCGATGTAGGCTTCAGCCGCCATGACAACTTGCCGTTTAAAGTCGTCGGCATTCTTGCTCCAACAGGCACACCCGTCGACAAAACCGTCCACGTCTCATTGGAAGCAATTGAAGCGATACATGTCGGTTGGGAAAGTGGCGCTCGTCTTGGTCCAACACCGAGCGCAGAAGAGCTCAAGGCAAGAGACTTCCAGCCTAAGCAAATTACTGCGATGTTGATTGGCTTGAAATCGCGCATTCAAACCTTCGCCTTACAACGACAAATTAACACCTATCCGCAAGAGCCGCTTAGCGCCATCATGCCGGGTGTCGCCCTACACGAATTGTGGGGAATGATGTCTATTGCTGAGCAAGCGCTAATGGCGGTATCAGGGTTTGTCGTGGTCGCAGGTTTATTGGGGATGCTGAGCAGTCTACTCACTAGCTTACAAGAACGTCGCCGAGAAATGGCCATCCTACGAGCAATGGGGGCAAGACCAAAACACGTGTTCTCTTTGCTGATCAGCGAAGCAAGCTTACTGACATTTGCAGGCATCATTGTTGGGGTCGCGGGTTTGTATTCTATGCTTGCCCTCTTGCAACCGATAATCCAACAAAGTTATGGTATACACCTAACATTAACGGCACTGTCGCCGTATGAATGGATGTTGCTTGGCTTTGTGCAGTGCGCAGGCATTGTGATTGGCTTCATCCCTGCATTCCGTGCTTACCGACAATCGCTCAGTGATGGAATGACAATTAGGATTTAGTAAAGATGTGGAAAAAGATACTCGCTAGCTGCTTGCTACTGATTTCGTTCACTGCGCCAGTATTGGCAAGTGATGAGCCGTTGAAACTCGACTGGATTGATCTAGTCCCTGAGAATGAGCGCAAGATGTTCGACAGCGTAGGTATGCCTGCGACTGACCACACGGGTGGCGCGGCATTACAGTCAAAGATTGGTAATGTTCGTCCAGAACTGAACGGCAGCAAGGTAAAAATCCCTGGCTTTGTGATCCCATTAGAAGGTGATGCGAATACAGTGACGGAATTTTTGCTGGTGCCATATTTTGGCGCTTGTATCCACGTTCCACCACCGCCGCCAAACCAGATCATCTACGTGAAGTTTCCGAAAGGAGCGCCAGTACAAGAGTTGTGGGATGTCATTTATGTCGTGGGGACATTAAAGACCGAGACCATAGAACATGAACTGGCAGAAACGGCCTACGTGATTGATGGCTCAGCAATTGAAGCCTACGATGACATGTAGTTTGTAGCTCAATGAGCTCGTATAGCTGATTAAGTAAATACACCAAGGCGTCGATTCGGCGCCTTTTTTCTTTCTGTTAGTTAAACAATGTAGCGCGACAAATACGCTAATACACCAACATATAAAACCAAAAGTAGCGCTATCGACAGGTGCTTTCTCAGTTTGCTTACGTCTGAATATTTCATCACCCCTCCAAAATAACGATAACAATTTTAACAACTCATTATCATTTTGAATAGCCTTTATTCTGTCAATTTCAAGACATGCCTCTCTGGTCGAGAAAACAGGAAAGGTGTAAATTTAAGCAAGCGCTAATCGCCAGTCTTGGTAGGAAATGAAATGGCAGAACCAACAAAGCAACCTGTTGTTATCGAACACGAACCCACACAACAAAAACATACTCACCATGAAAAGAAGTCTGGTTACATTAAAGACAGTGCGAGCCGTGTTCAAAGTATCGCCCAAATCTACGGGTTAGACGCATTGTTGCAAAGTGATCCTCCAGCCAAAACCGCACTTGAGCGAGCTCAATTAAGAGAACAACGCCGCCAAGAACAAAGACAGAAAAACTTAGAGCAGATCCTCAAACTGGCGCACAGTTCATGTCGAGATGAGACCGCAGGTGAACCTGACCAAGACTGGCTGTATCGCTTTTTCGATATGGCTCAGGACATCCACAACAGCTCGATGCAAAAACTCTGGGCTCAAGTTATGAAGCGCGAAGTCACCAACCCCGGTTCAACTTCGATGAAAGCACTTAAAGTGTTGAAAGACATGTCGCCGAGAGAAGCCCAAACTCTGCAACGTGCCGCGACGTTAGCTTGCAGTTTTGGTGGTGATTCAAGTAGAAAACTGTTGATTGGCTACAAAGCGCATGGCGGAATATTCAGTTTTGGCAAACGTGATACCACCAGCAATCTCAACATGGGTAGCTTCCAGCTTCCTTATTCAAGTTTGTTAGTGTTGATTGAATTGGGGCTGCTACACAGTACTGAATTAGAGTCTGGCGAAATTGGTATTGAAACGCCTCTGATGCTCAGCTACCAAGGTAAGAATTTGTCCTTACAGGTGAATACAAAGGGCGTGCGTCTGCTTTACTACCGCTTTACTCCGACAGGTAATGAATTGTGTAAGCTGCTTGGTAACAAGCCTAACAATCAATACTATGACCAGATGCTTGCGCTTCTAAATCAAAGATTTAGCGTTCATAGCGAAGCAAAACCCACAGTAAACCACACCGTTTAGTACATAAAAAAGAGCTTTTGGTTACCTATGATCCAAAAGCTCTTTTAACTGCTCAGTGACTTTTTGGCCACCCATGATCCAAATGCTTTTTTATCGGATCACATCACGTTGTTTAAGGTCGATTAAACATAACTCCACCAGCTCTTCGACACTCTTTTCGCCCGCTGGCAAATCAATTTCTGGGTTTGCTGGTGCTTGGTATTCAGAGTCAATACCAGTGAAATTCGGGATTTCTCCTGCGCGTGCTTTCTTGTACAAGCCTTTCGGGTCACGGTCTTCACACACTTCTAAAGACGCATTGACGAACACTTCAATAAACTCCCCCTCGGGCAGTAGATCACGCACCAATTGACGCTCTGCACGATGAGGAGAAATGAACGCAGACAGAACAATCAAACCCGCGTCTGCCATCAGCTTCGCCAGTTCACCAATGCGACGAATGTTCTCGCGACGGTCTTGCTCAGAAAAGCCTAAGTCGCTGCACAAGCCATGACGCACATTGTCGCCGTCAAGCAAATAGGTGTGGTAACCCAGTTCGGCTAAGCGATTTTCCAATGCACCAGCCACCGTTGATTTGCCTGCGCCAGATAGCCCAGTAAACCAAAGTACCGCAGGCTTCTGTTTTTTTAATCCAGCACGAAACTGTTTATCAACCGAGTGCTGATGCCAAACGATGTTTTCATCTTTTACCGGAGTTTCGGCAGTCATAACGTATCCTTGTAAATTTACAGATTAAAACGGAAAGAAGACCGGAATCAGCGTCAGTACTAGTACTGAATACACGATAGAAATCGGCACGCCAATTCGCACATAATCGGTCAATTTGTAATTCCCTACGCTGTATACCAGTAAGTTGGTTTGGTACCCGTAAGGAGAAATAAAACTGGCACTGGCACCAAACAGCACCGCCATAATAAAAGGCATTGGATCAACGCCATAACCTACCGCCATGCTATAGCCAATAGGGAAAGACAGCGCTGCCGCAGCGTTGTTAGTGACAAGCTCGGTTAACACCAGAGTCATGATGTAAGTGGCAACCAACGCACCAAACACACCCCACCCGTTAAATGCCTCAATAAACATGTCGCCCATTCGTACCGATAAACCGGACGAAATCATCAGCTGTGCAATAGATAATGCTGAGCCGACAATCACCACGATATCAATTGGGAAACGACGACGAAGCTCAGACAGCTGAATCACGCCAAAAGCAAGTAGCGCAATCAGATAAGCTGCCAGACCTTTGATAATCGGTACGAGCTCCAACAACGCACAGCCAATCACTGCCGCAAAACCAAACAGAACTAGAGCGGATTTATTCGAGTCCAAGCGCGCGCTGGAATCCAGATCGTTGACTAAAACAAACTCTTTTCGGTGCGCACGTCGCTCTGCCTCAAATCGTTTGCCGGGAACCAAGACCAATGTGTCACCCGCGGCTAATGTGATATTGCCTAAGCCACCTTCAAGACGCTCATGACCACGACGGATAGCTACGACTACCGCATCAAATCGGTCACGGAAACGGCTCTCTTTAAGGGTTTTGTGACAGAAGGTCGCCGATGAACTGACTACCACTTCAATGAAATTCTGACCATTGAGATGTTGATGACCAAACAGCGTTAATCCGGGGATCTCTTGTAATGTAGCCACGCTTTCTACATCACCACAAAACAGCAATCGGTCTTTAGCATTCAGAACAAAATCAGGACCAACAGAAGAAACCGTCACACCATCGCGAATCACTTCAGCAAGGAACAATTTTCTCAGGGCACGTAGGTTATTTTCGGTAATGGTACGACCGACCAAAGGTGAACCGGGCTCAACACGAGACTCTAAGAAGTAAGGTAAGTCCTCTTGGTTTTGGTCATCGTAATTGGGTAATAGATAGCTCAGCGGGATGAGGATAAGCACACCGCCCACCAACACCGCTAAGCCAATCATGGTTGGAGTAAAGAAGCTCAAGCTTGGTAGGCCGGCATCTTCAACAAAGCTGTTGATAATTAAGTTGGTCGAGGTTCCAATCAGAGTCAGCGTGCCACCAAAAATCGCGGCATAAGAAAGCGGAATCAAAAGCTTAGAAGGCGCATGTTGTTGGTTGCGTTTAATCGCACCAATCAATGACACCACAACCGCCGTGTTATTAGTGAAAGAGGAAAGTAAAGCGGTAGAAAAGCCCAACTTGGCAATCACACTACCAAGGTGACCTTCAGAAATACTGCGACTGACCCAGCTGATCAATAAGGTTTTTTCTAATGCGCTCGATGCGAGGATCAGCAGCACTAGGGTCAGAAGTGAAGAATTAGTAAAGTTTGCCGCAATGGTATTGAGCTCAATCATCCCCGCCATAAAGGCGATGAAAGCAGCTCCTGCAAATACGTAACTTGGTTTAATTTTGGTTACGAGTAAACAAGTGATAATGCCAAGCAAAATCGCTAATACAAATCCTTGTTCCCACATAGCCAATCCTTACCAATAAACCCAATACGGGCACAACAACGACTCGTGCAAACTTAGCTGCACGGAGTGACAAACGAGTAACCAGACAAAAAAGCAAAGCAAGCGAAAAAGAACGCCAGAATGCTCGGTTTCTTGGGCTTCCGGAGCATTCTGGATTCGGGGGAAATCAACCTGACGGGTTTCGCAATCCCGTCAGGCTAGGTGAGCCAATTACTTCTTCAATAACTGGCTCAGGTCTTTAGCTTCCCAATGCGGGAAGTGCTTACGAACCAAAGCATTGAGTTCAAGCTCGAACGCTGAAACATCCGCAAGACCACGCTCAACAGCCGCTAGGCTTTCTTTCACCATGCCCGCACCAACCGTTACATTGGTTAGACGATCGATGATGATGAAGCCGCCGGTATCTGCACAGTCTTGATAGTTATCCAGCGCGACAGATTCGTTCAGCGACCACTCACACAAACCAATGCCATTGAGCGGCAATTCAGCTGCACCGTGAGTCGAAAGGTTATTGATGTCGTATTGGTGACGAATCGCTTCAACATGACCAACCGTCTTCTTACCAGCAATCTTAATGTCGTAATCACGACCAGGTTGCAGCGGTTGCTCTGTCATCCACACTACGTCAGCCAACAAGTGGTTAGTTGATTCCACTTGCGCATTTTCTAGCACCAGCAAATCACCACGACTAATGTCGATTTCGTCATTCAGCGTCAACGTCACAGCCAGACCTGCTTGTGCTTCCTGTACATCGCCATCAAAAGTCACGATACGTGCAACAGTTGAGGTTTTGCCTGATGGCAGCGCCTTAATCGCATCGCCTACTTCCACCGAACCCGATGAAATCGTGCCAGCAAAGCCGCGGAAGTCGAGGTTAGGACGGTTTACATACTGAACAGGGAAACGAAAGTCACCTTCGCCTTTCTCGTGGTCAACATCCACTGTCTCAAGTAGCTCAAGCAGAGACGGACCTTCAAACCAGCTTAGGTTCTGTCCTTTCTCTACCACGTTGTCGCCTTCTAGCGCTGACAACGGAATGATTTGGATATCCGTCTCACCCGCTAGGTTTTCTGAGAACTGCAGGTACTCATCGCGAATCTCTTCAAAACGTTCTTGTGAGTAATCCACCAAGTCCATTTTGTTGATAGCAACAACGAAGTGTTTCAAACCTAGTAGGTTAGAAATGAATGAGTGACGACGCGTTTGGTCCAACACACCTTTACGTGCATCAACCAAAATCACAGCCAAATCACAGGTCGATGCGCCTGTTGCCATGTTACGTGTGTACTGCTCATGCCCTGGCGTGTCAGCAATGATGAACTTACGTTTCTGCGTCGAGAAGTAACGGTAAGCCACATCAATGGTGATGCCTTGCTCGCGTTCTGCTTGTAGACCATCTACCAGCAATGCCAAGTCTGGCTTTTCACCCGTGGTGCCTACGCGTTGGCTATCCGAGTGAACTGCTGCTAGCTGATCTTCATAAATTTGTTTTGAGTCGTGGAGTAAGCGACCGATTAGGGTACTTTTACCGTCATCTACCGAGCCACAAGTCAGGAATCTAAGTAACGACTTGTACTGGTGTTGTTTTAAATAGCCTTCAATACCAAGCTCGGCTAATTGAGCTTCAACTGCACTGTTCATTATCTTTCCTTAGATCCTTTAGAAGTAACCTTGACGTTTCTTAAGCTCCATCGATCCTGACTGATCGTGGTCGATCGCCCGACCTTGGCGCTCACTTGAGGTTGCCACCAGCATTTCTTCGATGATGCCTGTTAGCGTGTTTGCTTCAGACTCAATCGCGCCAGTCAGCGGGTAACAACCCAAAGTACGGAAACGTACACTCTTCTCTTCAATCACTTCACCTGGTTCTAGCTCCATGCGGTCATCGTCTACCATGATCAGCATGCCATCACGCTCAACAACCGGTCGCTTGTCTGCAAGGTACAGAGGCACGATCTCGATGTTTTCTAGGTAGATGTATTGCCAGATATCCAGCTCAGTCCAGTTTGAAAGTGGGAACACACGAATGCTCTCCCCTTTGTTTACTTGACCGTTGTATGTTTTCCAAAGCTCCGGACGTTGGTTTTTTGGATCCCAGGTATGGTTCTTATCGCGGAATGAGTAAACGCGCTCTTTTGCACGTGACTTCTCTTCATCACGACGCGCACCACCGAATGCCGCATCAAAACCGTACTTGTTCAGAGCCTGCTTCAAACCTTGAGTCTTCATGATGTCAGTATGCTTTGAAGAGCCGTGCACAAATGGGCTACAACCCATTGCTAGACCTTCTGGGTTCTTATGAACCAAAAGCTCAAAGCCGTATTTCTCAGCGGTACGATCACGAAACTCGATCATCTCGCGGAATTTCCAATCCGTATCTACGTGCAGTAGTGGGAATGGAATTTTGCCTGGGTAGAAGGCTTTACGCGCAAGATGCAACATGACTGATGAATCTTTACCAATCGAATACATCATGACTGGGTTATCGAACTCAGCAGCAACTTCGCGGATGATATGAATACTCTCCGCTTCGAGTTGTTTAAGGTGAGTTAAACGTTGTTGGTCCATGTTTTGTCTTTCCTTTTTAAGCTTGAAGGCTCATTACGTCCCTAATCTTTGGTCTGAAATTATATGGAGCTGGCAATAGCACTTTTGTTGAATTCAGTACTAGACAAAAACCAGTCCAACTTTTGAGACAGACGCACAACTTCGCCGACAACAATCAAAGACGGAGCTTGAGCTTCTTTAGATAATTCAGATAGTTGAGAAAGTTCTCCGGTGAAAACTTTTTGCTGGATTTGCGTACCGCGCTCGATGATGGCGATAGGGGTTGAGGCTGCCCTACCATGTTTGATGAGCTGATTCTGAATATAGTGTGATTTCATCAGTCCCATGTAGATCACTAAAGTCTGATTCCCACGCGCGAGCGTCGACCAGTCCATGTCGTCACTTTCTTCTTTCAGATGACCCGTAACAAACAGCGCTGACTGCGCGTAATCTCGATGCGTCAGCGGGATACCTGCATAAGCGGTCGCACCTGCTGCTGCAGTAATGCCCGGAACCACTTGGAAACGCACACCAGCATCAGCCAAAACTTCCAGCTCTTCACCACCGCGGCCAAACACAAATGGATCGCCACCTTTTATGCGCACCACTTTGTAACCTTGCTTAGCAAAGTCCACCAACAGTTGATTTGTCTTCTCTTGTGGCACACTGTGGTGCCCGGCACGTTTACCCACGCACACCAAAATGGTTTCGCTTGGAATCAACGCCATAATCTCGTCAGACACCAGGTAGTCATAAAGCACGACGTCAGCTTGTTGTAGGCAGTTGAGTGCTTTCAGTGTTAATAGCTCAGGGTCACCCGGGCCGGCACCAACAAGGGCAACTTCACCTGGCTGAAGAGATTGCTTACTGAAACGCGGAAGATCGGCAGCTTGGTTATCCGAAACCAGCCGAGGCTTATTGATTGGGAAATTCGTTACTGAATCGTTAACTGCCATGTGCTTGCTCATCATCCATTGATATCGTTATGGATGGCATTATGGCGGTGGGTTTATATTACCGGAAATTCTAAAATTTCATTTTTTATTCAAAAAACTGCTAAGAAGCTTTTGTTAGGTCTCATTCAAAATGGTGAAAAAGGCATCAGTCTGACACTTTCCTCCGCATTTAATTGCCTAATGTTCACAGTTTTCTGCATCTTAGCCTGAGCTTGCACTAATATTTGTTACATTACGCTGTACGACCCCTCTATCCCATTTAATTGGAGCACCTCATGAAAATGGCAGTTAATCCCGTATCCGTCGCAGTTTTAAGCGGTATGTTGACGCTTGCTGGCCCAGCGATGGCGGACACCATCAAGCTACGTATTATCGAAACCACCGACATTCACACCAATGTGATGGATTACGACTACTACAAAGATCAGCCTTCTCAGCAAATCGGTCTTAGTCGTTCGGCGACACTGGTTAAGCAAGCGCGTGAAGAAGCAGTGAACAGTGTTTTGGTCGACAATGGCGACTTGATTCAAGGCAGCCCGATGGGCGATTACATGGCAGCGAAAGGGATTAACGCTGGCGAAATCCACCCGGTATACAAAGCGATGAACCAGTTGGATTACGATGTGGGTAACATTGGTAACCACGAATTCAACTACGGCCTTAAGTTCCTGAAAAACTCTATCGACGGTGCAAACTTCCCTTATGTTAGTGCTAACGTTTTCGACAAGAAGACAGGTGAGCACTACTTCAAACCTTATCTAATTAAAACGCACACGTTCAAAGACACTGATGGTCAAAGCCACGAAATCAAAGTGGGTTACATCGGCTTCGTCCCGCCACAAATCATGGTATGGGATAAGAAGAATCTAGAAGGTAAAGTCTTCGCTGAAGACATCACTGAGACAGCGAAAAAGCTGGTTCCTCAGATGAAAAAAGAAGGCGCAGACGTGATTGTGGCGATTCCACACTCTGGTATTTCGACTGACCCATACAAGCTAGGCGCTGAAAACTCGGTTTACTACCTCACAGAAGTTGAAGGCATTGATGCGATTGCATTTGGTCACTCTCACGCGGTATTCCCGGGTAAAGATTTTGCCAAGCTGCAAGGTGTCGACAACGCAAAAGGCACAATTAATGGCGTAACCGCAGTAATGCCAGGTCGCTGGGGTAGCCACGTTGGCGTAATGGACTTGATGCTGAAAGAAAAAGATGGCAAGTGGCAAGTGGTTGAAGGTCAATCTGAAGCGCGCCCTATCTTCGATAAAGCTAACAAGAAATCTTTGGCAGAAGCCGATAAAGGCATCGTGGATGCACTTGTTGATGACCATAAAGGCACACGTGAATTCGTCAACCAGCCAATTGGTCAAGCAAATGATGTGATGTACAGCTTCCTAGCGCTTGTACAAGATGATCCAACGATTCAAATCGTAAACCTAGCGCAGAAAGATTACGTGGAACGCTTTATCCAAGGCGACCCAGACCTTGAAGGCATCCCAGTATTAAGCGCAGCTGCACCATTTAAAGTGGGCGGACGTAAAGACGATCCAAATGGTTTCACCGAAGTCGAGTCAGGTCAGCTGACTTTCCGTAATGCCGCAGACCTTTACCTATACCCGAATACGCTTGTAGCGATGAAGGTTAAAGGCAAAGAAGTTCATGAATGGCTAGAGTGTAGTGCAGGTCAGTTCAATCATATTGATGTTAACAGCACCAAACCTCAATCTTTGATCAACTGGGATAGCTTCCGTACTTACAACTTCGATGTGATTGATGGTGTGAACTACCAAATCGATGTGACTCAATCACCGAAGTACGATGCGGATTGTAAAGTGATCAACCCAGATTCACAGCGTATCGTTAACCTGACTTACAACGGTAAGCCAGTTGAGCCAAAACAAGACTTCATCATCGCAACCAACAACTACCGTGCTTACAGCGCAACCTTCCCAGGCACTGGTCCGGACTTCATCGCGTTTGATTCTCCAGATGAGAACCGCTCAGTAGTGGCCGCTTACATCTCTCGCATCAGTAAAGAGCAAGGCGAAGTGACACCAAGCGCGGATAACAACTGGTCATTCGCACCAATCAAATCGGATAACAAACTTGATGTTCGTTTTGAAACCTCACCAAGTGATAAAGCTGCGCAGTTCATCAAAGAGAAAGGGCAATACCCGATGAAACGTGTCGCAACTGACGAAGTTGGTTTCGCGATTTACCAAATCGACCTGAATAAATAAGGTAAGTTTGGCAGTGATTTCAAGCGGCTCTCATGAGCCGCTTTTTTGTTATCAGTAAAAACCGTTAGAATGAGAAAAACCGTTTCTGAGTTATCACATGCACAGCGATCTTTTTTCTGACTTAATCAATCATGGCTTCCTCGAAGATGAAGCGAATCAGCTAATTGAACATGGGCAACAGCTAGAGTTGCCGACACGTCATATTCTCAATCACCAAGGTGAATCCAGTTCGCACATCTACTTTGTGTTGGAGGGTTTATGCCATGCCAGTTATCTGACCGACAAAGGGAAGGAATTCAGTAAAGAGTTCTACTGGGAAAAGGATTGGGTGATTGGCTTTGAAGGGCTTATTAAGAATCAGCCCTCGCCGTACTTATTAGAAACGCTGACACCTTGTCATCTGTTTTGCTTGCCGATTGAAGTGCTACACCAATGGCGTGAAGAAAAGCACCCTATCTACTTAAAGCTGCTCGAAGCGCAATTAATGCATAAAGAAAACAAAGAACGCTTTATGTTGCTCTACTCACCAGAAGAGCGTTACCAACTGTTTTGTCAGCATTACCCAGACTTAGAACAGCGTATTACTGATAGCCAGATTGCCGCTTACTTGGGGATTACCGCGATCAGTTTAAGTCGAATAAAAACCCGCTTGAAGCAGCATCACGAATAGTAAAACTAAAATAATATTGACAAAAAACAATCACTTTCAGTAATCACACTCTTATTATTAACTAACGCTATTTGTTTGAAGTATAAGCAAAAATCTCAAATCCCATCTGGATATGCATAAGGATATACCACACCCTGCATAGCCAAATTTCATATCACTCGCCTCACATGGCGGGCGAGTGTTTCATCATGAGTTAAGGGAAAAGATTATGTTTGGAAAACTGAAAGCCGCCGCCGGTGATGCCGCAAACAATAAAGCAGCAACACTCATAACGACACACGTAGAACCCGTAATGGAAGAAATCCAAGGCTACTCTCCGGCAGTTATCATGGAAGATGAGACCTACCAGAGCCAAGTGATTGAGCCGACGCTCGTTGCACTTCAAGCGGCTTCGTCAGGCGTGACCTCAATGCTGCCAAACTTTAATGAGAAATTTAGCGCCTGCATGTTCCACCTTCGTGGCGAACTGCTCGAACTATCAGAAGATAAAGTCGCACTGATCGACGACTTCAAACAACAACTACCCGCAGCTGTTATGGAAGGTTTAAAGCTATAGCAGTGTACAAAAACAAAAAAACGGCTAAATCGTTAGCCGTTTTTTGCTGTATTGCTTATATTACTTCAATAAACGGGCACGGAACTGACGACCTTTCATCTTGCCGTTACTGATAGTTTGTAGCGCTTTCTTCGCCACTGACTTTTCTACCGCAACATAAGCACGCATTGGGAACAGGTGAATCTTACCCACTTGCGCGCCTGTGATGCCATTTTTACCCGTTAAGCAACCCAGAATGTCGCCTGCGCGCACTTTCTGCTTCTTGCCGCCATCAATGTTAATCGTCACCATCTTCGCTTGGTATGGCTGCTGGGTTGATTTCGCTGGCAATGTTGCTGGTACCACGTCCATGTCTAGATACTCTTCGATACGAGCCACACGCAGGCCGTCTTTTTCACCAAAGAAGCTGAATGCTAAGCCTTTGCTGCCAGCACGACCGGTACGACCAATACGGTGAACGTGGACTTCTGGGTCACGAGACAATTCGAAGTTAAATACCGCATCTAGGTTGTCAACGTCCAAGCCGCGTGCCGCCACATCTGTTGCAACAAGGATAGACACACTCTTGTTAGCAAACTGAACCAAGGCTTGATCACGTTCGCGTTGCTCTAGATCCCCATGAAGATCGATAACACTGAATCCTTTGTGATGCAGTTCATCTGCTACATTCTGTACTTCTTTCTTCGTATTACAGAACACCACAGCCGATTCTGGTTGATGTGTCAGTAGTAGGTTAGCCAGAGCTTCATCACGCGCTTCTGAACCTTCTACATTGTAAAAGTACTGCGCAATGCTCGACGTATCGTGAGTGGATTCTACTTTGATCATCTCTGGCGATTGCATAATACGTTGAGCAATCTGTTCGATTTTCTCAGGGAACGTTGCACTGAATAGTAAAGTTTGACGCTGCTTTGGCGCGGCTTCAATGATCGCATCCAGTACATCTTGGAAGCCCATATCTAGCATACGGTCCGCTTCATCCAGAACTAGTGTGTTTAGCTCTTCTAGGTTAATGCGGCCTTTCTCTAGGTGATCAAGGATACGACCTGGCGTACCTACCAGAATATGAGCGCCATGTTCTAGTGAACCAATTTGCGGTCCCATTGGCATTCCACCACAGAGCGTAAGCACTTTGATGTTGTGAATACTACGGCCCAAAGTACGAATTTCTTTTGCCACCTGATCAGCCAGTTCACGCGTCGGACAAAGCACTAAAGATTGTACACGGAAGCGTTTTACGTTTAGGTTGGATAGTACGCCAAGACCAAACGCTGCCGTTTTACCTGAGCCAGTTTTACCCTGACCAATCACATCACGCTGATTCAAAATCGCAGGTAAGCTCAACGCTTGAATTGGCGTCATATGGGTGTAGTTCAATGATTCAAGCGTCTCTAGTAGCGCTGGAGTAAGCCCTACTTGGTCAAAAGTTTGTTTGCTCACAGGGAAATATCCTCAGGTGGGATGAAAAAGAGGGCACATTATCGCCAGATTTGTCATGAAGACCAGTGAAAATTAACCATTGTTAATGAGTAATAGCAGAAAACGACGTAAAGTCAGCTGCATTCGCTTATTAATGGATATTGGAAATGATCAACTGGACTGCCCTACCTTTCTCTCAACTGACAACGACACAACTCTACGAGATGCTGCGCCTGCGCGTTGATGTCTTTGTGGTGGAGCAAACCTGTCCTTATCCAGAGCTGGACGGCAAAGATACACTGGAAGGCGTTTTTCACCTATTGGGCTACAAAGGCGATGAACTGGTTGCCTGCGCTCGTCTATTGCCTGCTGGCACCACTTACGACAATGTGAGTATCGGCCGTGTGGTCACCAAACAAAGCGCTCGCGGTGGTGGTCTTGGACATGAACTGCTTGAGCAAGCTTTACAACATTGCCAACAACTTTGGACAGGCCAAACCATCGATATCGGAGCACAAGAACATCTGATGGCTTTCTATGCGAGCCATGGCTTTGAAGTCATTTCTGAAAGCTACCTTGAAGATGGTATCCCTCATGTCGATATGCGCCGAGTAAGCTAAATGTCGCCTCACCACCTGGCACTATTCTTACTGGTGATCGGAAATTTGGCGGCATCACTCTCCGATGTCGCCGTCAAACTGATTGAAGGCGGCATTAGCCCGTTCCAATATATGTTTGTTCGCCAACTGGCTTCACTGCTGCTCATCTTACCTTTCTATCTCAGACAACAACCGGATAAACGTAGCCTGAAGCAAGCGCCTATAACGATTTTACGTGCGCACCTGATATTGATTGGCAGTGGTTGTATGATGGTTGCGGTGACTCACCTCCCTCTGGCAACTGCCAACGCGGTTTTTTACGCCGCCCCTATTCTAATGCTGCCACTATCGATATTGTTTCTTAACGAGCACCCACCTCTGAGCAAAATTCTACTAACTTGCTTCGGGTTCCTTGGTGTCTTAGTGGTATTACGGCCGGATCACTTTCATTGGGCAGCACTATTTGCACTCGGCACGGCGAGCACACTGGCGATGTTCAATATATTAGTAAGAAAACTACCGAGCGAACAATCTGTCGTTACCACACTTTGGTGGACTACGCTGTTCTCGTTACCAATCTCTGCAGTACTGGCTGGGTTTTACTGGCAACCTATAACGTGGCAAGAACTGGCATTGGTTGTTGCGAGTGCGGTTTGCATCTTAAGTCATAACGGTTTGGCAGTATTGGCTTATCAAAAAGCGCCGGCGGGAGAGATAGCCTTAGCTGAATACTCAGGCTTAGTGTTTGTCACGCTCTTTGGGATATGGTGGTTTGATGAAATACCAGATTGGCTGACTGCTATAGGGATAATAATGATCGTATTACCGCTCTTACCATGGAATAAAATAAAACCACTCGCAGGAAAACAAATTAGACGTTAACAGATCAACAGCCATAAAAAAGGCGCTGATCATCGCGCCTTAAGAATAATGGTTATCTAACCTTATTTGTTGCGACCAAATGTGCCATCAGATAGACGGAAGAACATCACCGACTCACCACTTTTCTCTAGCTGAAGCATATCTAATTTGCCATCGTCAGCAAGCTTAAAGCGTACCAATTGACCTTGCTTAATTCGACTCAAAGGCTTGTCGCTGCCTTCAATTTTAACTAAGGCGTTTAAGTCTGCCATCGGTAGTTGGTTACTGCGGAATACTTGAGCCAAGGTATCGCCATTCTTCACCGTGTATTCTTTCCACTGCTCAGATTTAGGCTCTGAGTTTTGTGCAGAACGCTGCTCACTTAAGCTTTGCGCGTTCAACTGAATCGCAACACGTTGATTCTCTACTTGGGTGTCTTCAAGTAGCACTTCTGTATCTTTTGGTACTGGGATGATCAAAAGCACCAACACCACTGGCACTAATACCATAAGTGCACGTTGATGTAGTTTTGGAAGACGATGCCAAAACTGAGTCACAGGCTGTAATCTTTCCTGCCACTTCTCTTTATTGAATGGCTGCTTCCAATCGATAGCAGCGAGCTTTTGTTTCATCAATTCGACATGGTCGACTTGCTGCTTTTTCTTTCTGCGACGATTCATTCTGATGAGTCCCTTAATACTTCTGATGTCAGTATAAAAATACCAGCGCGGAGAGTATATGTTTTTCGCCAAAGTAAAATGTAATTTGGCGTAAATTAGCAGAAATTTCACTTGGAGTAAGAGATAAGTCACACCCTCTACTCATCATAGAGACATTCGAGCGCAATCATTTAAACCTAGCCTCGAACCTGATATCCTGTGCCTTTATCACTCCTAATAAGAGCGACATTCATGTCTGAAATTAAATTTGAAACTGCAGAACAAAAAGCAAGCTACGGTATTGGTCTGCAAATGGGTCAGCAACTTGCTGGTTCTGGTCTAGAAGGTCTTAGCGTTGACGCTATCGCTGCTGGTATTGCAACGGCACTAACTGGTGACATGCCTTCTATCGAAATCGACGAAATCAACAACGCACTGCAAGAGCTACACACTCGTGCAGAAGCAGTTCGTCAAGAAGCAGCTAAAGCTGCAGCGGCTGACGGCGAAGCGTTCCTAAAAGACAACGCTCTACGTCCAGAAGTAAACGTTCTTGAGTCTGGTCTTCAGTACGAAATCATCACTGAAGGTACTGGTGAAATCCCAACTGCTGCATCTCAAGTACGTGTTCACTACCATGGTGAGCTAACTGACGGCACTGTATTCGACAGCTCTGTATCTCGCGGTCAACCTGCTGAGTTCCCAGTAACTGGCGTAATCAAAGGTTGGGTTGAAGCTCTTCAACTAATGCCGGTTGGTTCTAAGTGGAAACTATACATCCCACAAGATCTAGCATACGGTGAGCGTGGCGCAGGTGCTGCTATCCCTCCATTTGCTGCTCTAGTATTCGAAGTAGAACTACTAGACATCCTGTAATTGAGACTCTCCTCAATACAAATTCAAAGCGGCGCTCACTAGCGCCGCTTTTTTTGTCTAAAATAAACAGACTTAAGCTCAACAACCTTAATGTCTCTGTTATCTTAAGTAGTGAATAAACAATAATAATCGCAAGCCACACGGAGGTATTATGCGTAAGACACTCCTCACCTTAACGCTGCTCTCAATGAGTATTGGTACAGCGCACGCTTTTCTTGATGCAGTAACCGATAAAGAAAGCCAAGAAGGGTTAATGGACATGGTCAGCCAAGGCATGAATGCGGAATCATCTCCGCTCACCGATTTACTCACTAGCCAATTGCCCGTCTCAACCGAGCAAGCTGCAGGTGGTACGGGAGCCTTGTTAGCACTTGCACAAAGTCAGTTATCAGACCAAAACAGCAGCGAGCTGAAATCCCTAATTCCAGGCATGTCGAGTCTAGATGGCGCGCAAAGCTTATTAGGTAATATTGAAAGTTTAAGTGCAGTACAAAGTACTTTTGATAAATTAGGACTAGACCCATCGATGATCAGTCAGTTTGCGCCGGTGATACTTGGCTATCTAGGTGACCAAGGCGCAAGTGAAGGCTTGCTGAATTCGTTAAGCGGATTGTGGGGTTCAGGCAGCTAGACGTCTCGCCTAAACATAAATTAAGACTCAACATTCGATTATCGAAGATTAGCTTTGAGAGGGGAGACGGAAAACTGAATGTGTTTTCCCTTTCAAATACAACAGATACAAAAAAGCCGAGCTAATGCTCGGCTTTTTTTGTTCTTACGAACTGAGATTACTCAGCAGCTTCTTCAGCAGCTGGGCGATCTACAAGCTCAATGTAAGCCATTGGAGCTTTATCACCAGCACGGAAGCCAGCTTTTAGGATACGAGTGTAACCGCCCTGACGAGCAGCAAAACGTGGACCTAGTTCGTTAAACAGTTTTGCAACTACTTCGTTATCACGAGTACGTGCAAATGCTAGACGACGGTTAGCAACACTGTCAGTCTTAGCTAGTGTAATCAAAGGCTCAACTACGCGACGTAGCTCTTTTGCTTTTGGCAAAGTAGTCTTGATAACTTCATGACGTACTAGAGAGCTAGCCATGTTGCTGAACATCGCTTTACGATGTGAGCTGTTGCGGTTGAGTTGACGACCACTCTTACGATGGCGCATGACCTAATCCTTCTAACTAGTATCGATTAATCTTCAGCGATTGATGCAGGTGGCCAGTTTTCTAGGCGCATGCCCAGAGACAGACCACGTGACGCAAGTACGTCTTTAATCTCAGTAAGAGATTTTTTACCAAGGTTAGGCGTTTTAAGTAGCTCAACCTCAGTACGTTGTACTAGATCACCGATGTAGTGAATCGCTTCTGCTTTCAGACAGTTAGCAGAGCGAACTGTTAGTTCAAGATCGTCTACAGGACGCAGTAGGATCGGATCGAATTCTGGCTTCTCTTCCTTCTCCTCAGGTACACGTACATCACGAAGATCTACGAACGCATCCAATTGCTCAGCTAGGATAGTAGCTGCACGACGGATTGCTTCCTCAGGTTCTAGAGTACCGTTTGTTTCCATATCGATAACAAGCTTGTCTAGATCGGTGCGCTGTTCTACACGAGCTGCTTCTACAGCGTAGGCAATTTTGTCTACAGGGCTGTAAGTAGCATCTACTAGTAGGCGACCGATTGGACGCTCGTCTTCTTCGTTATGGATACGCGCAGAAGCTGGAACATAACCACGACCACGTTCAACTTTGATACGCATTGCGATCTCAGCGTTGTCATCCGTTAGGTGACAAATTACGTGTTCAGGGTTAGCGATCTCTACATCACCATCATGGGTGATGTCACCTGCAACCACAGGGCCCGAGCCTGATTTGTTCAAAGTAATGAACACTTCATCTTTGCCTTCGGCAACGCGCACAGCCAAACCTTTAAGGTTTAGAAGAATTTCAAGAATATCTTCTTGAACGCCTTCTTTCGTGCTGTACTCATGAAGTACGCCTTCAATTTCTACTTCTGTTACAGCACAACCTGGCATAGAAGATAGAAGGATGCGGCGAAGTGCATTACCCAGAGTATGACCAAAGCCACGCTCTAATGGCTCAAGAGTTACTTTTGCGTGAGTCGAGCTGATTTGTTCGATGTCAACTAGACGTGGCTTAAGAAATTCTGTTACAGAACCCTGCATTGTGTCCTCTCTTTAGTTTAAACCTTACTTAGAGTAAAGCTCGACGATCAATTGTTCGTTGATGTCAGCTGATAGATCAGAACGCTCAGGCATACGCTTGAATGTACCTTCCATCTTGCCACCATCTACTTCAATCCAAGTTGGTTTTTCACGTTGTTCAGCAACTTCTAGAGCTGCTTTGATACGAGCTTGCTGTTTAGCTTTCTCGCGGATAGAAACAACGTCATTAGCCGCTACTTTGAAAGAAGGAACGTTTACAACTTTACCGTTAACTAGGATAGCTTTGTGGCTAACTAGCTGACGTGCTTCTGCGCGAGTTGCGCCAAAGCCCATGCGGTAAACTACGTTATCAAGACGACCTTCAAGAAGCTGAAGTAGGTTCTCACCTGTGTTGCCTTTAAGACGTGCAGCTTCTTTGTAGTAGTTACGGAATTGTTTTTCTAGAACGCCGTACATACGACGAACTTTTTGCTTCTCACGAAGCTGAACGCCATACTCAGATAGACGACCGCGACGAGCGCCGTGTACACCTGGTGCGTTATCAATTTTACACTTGGTATCGATCGCGCGAACACCAGACTTAAGGAATAAGTCAGTGCCTTCACGACGGCTAAGCTTCAGCTTAGGACCCAAATATCTTGCCATGATCTTTCTCCAGTAATCTAAAAAACGTTATACGCGACGTTTCTTAGGTGGACGACAACCGTTATGAGGGATTGGTGTAGCATCAACGATGTTTGTGATGCGGAAACCAGCAGCGTTCAGTGCGCGAACAGTAGATTCACGACCTGGACCTGGACCCTTAACCATAACTTCCAAGTTCTTTAGACCGTATTCTTTAGCCATTTCAGCACAACGCTCAGCAGCAACCTGTGCAGCGAACGGAGTAGACTTACGAGAACCACGGAAACCAGAACCACCTGCAGTAGCCCAAGCTAGAGCATTACCTTGACGGTCAGTAATGGTTACGATTGTGTTATTGAAAGAAGCATGGATGTGCGCAACGCCATCTGCAACTTGCTTGCGTACGCGCTTACGAGCGCGAGTTGGTTGTTTAGCCATTGTACTCTACCTTCCCGATTATTTCTTGATCGGCTTACGCGGACCCTTACGGGTGCGAGCATTGGTTTTAGTACGCTGTCCACGTAGTGGTAGACTGCGACGATGACGAAGACCACGGTAACAGCCAAGGTCCATAAGACGCTTGATGTTCATAGATACTTCACGACGTAGATCACCTTCTACAGTGTACTTAGCTACACCATCACGCAGTTGATCGATCTGCTCTTCAGTTAGTTCACTGATCTTAACATCTTCAGCAATACCCACTTCAGCTAGGATAGCTTGAGAGCGAGTTTTACCGATGCCGTAGATTGACGTAAGTGCAATCACAGCATGTTTTTGATCAGGAATGTTAATGCCTGCTATACGGGCCATTATTCACTCCTAAGTGTTTCTATAAAAGAATTAGCCGCAGCAAAGCCCGTTATGGATACGCTGCGGAGTACTACTTCTTTTGCACGCAAAAGGTAGGCCGAGGAATATACTCGACCTAACCTTCGTTTTCAAGTAAAAATTTCTGCTAATTAGCCTTGGCGCTGTTTGTGCTTTGGCTCACTGCAAATCACGCGAACGACACCGTTACGCTTGATTACTTTACAGTTACGGCAGATTTTTTTAACGGAAGCACGAACTTTCATTGCTAAACTCCGTAATTGAAACTGAGTCTACCGCCGTATTAACGACCGTAGCCTTTCAGATTCGCTTTCTTCAACACAGAATCATACTGTTGAGACATCAGATGAGTCTGTACCTGTGCCATAAAGTCCATGATAACAACAACTACGATAAGTAGTGATGTACCGCCGAAGTAGAAACGTACGTTCCACGCGACCATCATGAACTCGGGAATCAGACAGATAAAGGTAATGTACAGTGCGCCCGCAAGGGTTAAACGTGTCATTACTTTATCGATGTACTTCGCTGTCTGCTCACCTGGGCGGATACCGGGTACGAATGCACCGGACTTCTTCAAGTTATCCGCTGTTTCACGCGGGTTGAAAACCAACGCCGTGTAAAAGAAACAGAAGAAGATAATCGCTGCTGCATAAAGCATTACATACAGAGGCTGACCTGGGCTAAGAGCCAAAGACACGTCAGTTAACCAACCGAACGCGCTGCTCTCACCGTTCTGACCAAACCACTGAGCCAGTGTTCCTGGGAACAGGATAATACTTGATGCAAAAATCGCTGGAATAACACCTGCCATATTAATTTTAAGTGGCAGATGCGAGCTTTGTGCAGCAAATACTTTACGACCTTGTTGACGCTTAGCGTAGTTAACGACGATTCGGCGTTGACCACGTTCCATGAAAACAACGAAGTAAATTACTGCGAAAGCTAATACCGCGATTAACAGTAGAAGAAGTACATGCAATTCACCTTGACGCGCTTGCTCGATTGTTTGACCGATTGCAGAAGGCAATCCAGCAACAATACCTGCAAAAATCAGAATGGAAATACCATTACCGATTCCTCGCTCTGTAATTTGTTCACCTAACCACATTAGGAACATGGTACCGGTTACTAAACTTACGGTAGCAATTAGCGTAAACATGGTTTGGTTCATTACAACCAGATTGTCGACCATGTTTGGTAAGCCAGTTGCAATACCAATAGCTTGGAATGTTGCAAGTACAAGCGTGCCGTAGCGTGTATATTGGCTGATCTTACGACGGCCTGCTTCACCCTCTTTCTTGAGTTCCGCTAACGCTGGATGAACTACAGTTAGCAATTGGACAACAATAGATGCCGAAATATACGGCATGATGCCCAATGCTAATATAGATGCACGCTCAAGAGCACCACCGGAGAACATGTTAAACATTTCAACGATGGTACCTTTTTGCTGTTCGAACAAATCGGCAAGTACAGCAGCGTCAATACCAGGAATCGGCACAAATGAGCCGGCTCGGAATACTAAAAGTGCACCAATTACGAATAATAAGCGCGACTTTAGTTCACTTAAGCCGCTCTGAGCACTACGAAAATCTTGTCCTGGTTTCTTAGCCATCTGTACCTCGTTCCTCGAGATTATTCCTCGATTTTACCGCCTGCAGCTTCGATTGCAGCTTTAGCGCCTTTAGTCACACGTAGACCTTTAACAGTCACTGCTTTATCGATTTCACCAGATAGAACAACTTTTACGAATTCGATGTTCTTAGTGATGATGTTAGCAGCTTTAAGGCTGTTTAGATCAACCACGTCACCAGAAACTTTCGCTAGTTCACCTAGACGAACTTCAGCAGACACTAGGCTCTTACGAGAAGTGAAACCGAATTTTGGTAGACGTTGTTTCAGAGGCATCTGACCGCCTTCGAAACCTGGACGAACTTTACCGCCAGAACGTGATTTTTGACCTTTGTGACCACGGCCACCAGTTTTACCTAGGCCAGAACCGATACCACGACCTACACGCTTAGGAGCATGCTTAGAGCCAGCAGCCGGTGCAAGAGTATTCAAACGCATTTCTGATTACTCCTCAACTTTAACCATGTAGTAAACCTTGTTGATCATACCGCGTACGCACGGAGTATCTTCAAGTTCTACTGTGTGGTTGATTTTACGAAGACCTAGACCACGCAAAGTAGCTTTGTGCTTTGGTAGGCGGCCAATTGAGCTTTTAGTTTGAGTTACTTTAATAGTTGCCATGGTGTTCTTACTCCGAAATAGCTTCAACAGTTAGACCACGTTTAGCAGCAACCATTTCTGGCGACTTCATGCTACCTAGTGCATCGATCGTTGCACGAACGATATTGATAGGGTTCGTAGAACCGTATGCTTTAGATAGTACGTTGTGTACGCCAGCAACTTCTAGTACTGCACGCATCGCACCACCTGCGATAACACCAGTACCTTCTGCAGCAGGCTGCATGTAAACTTTAGAGCCCGAATGGCGACCTTTCACTGGGTGGTGAAGAGTGCCTTCGTTTAGCGCGATAGTAGTCATGTTACGACGCGCTTTTTCCATTGCTTTTTGAATCGCTGCAGGTACTTCACGAGCTTTGCCGTAACCGAAACCTACACGACCGTTACCGTCACCAACTACTGTTAGTGCAGTGAAGCTCATGATTCGACCGCCTTTAACCGTTTTAGAAACACGGTTAACTGCGATTAGCTTTTCTTGCAAATCATTCGCTTGAACTTGTTGTTCTTTAGCCATCTTCCAACCCTACCTTAGAATTTCAGACCAGCTTCGCGAGCAGATTCTGCTAGCGCCGCTACTCGACCGTGGTATTGGAAACCAGAACGATCAAATGCAACTGCAGTTACGCCTTTTTCAAGAGCGCGCTCAGCAACAGCTTTACCTACTGCTTTAGCTGCATCAACGTTACCAGTGTATTTCACTTGCTCACGGATCGCTTTTTCTACAGTAGAAGCTGCTGCGATAACCTCAGAGCCATTAGCCGCGATAACCTGTGCGTACACGTGACGAGGAGTACGGTGTACAACTAGGCGAGTCGCACCCAGTTCTGCAATCTTACGACGTGCGCGTGTAGCACGACGGATGCGAGATGCTTTCTTATCCATAGTGTTACCTTACTTCTTCTTAGCTTCTTTAGTACGCACATTTTCATCTGCGTAACGAACACCTTTACCTTTGTAAGGCTCAGGTTGACGGTAAGAACGAATGTCAGCCGCAACTTGACCAACTAGTTGCTTATCACAACCAGTGATGATGATTTCAGTTTGGCTTGGACATTCAGCTTTAATACCCGCTGGCAACTCGTGCTCAACTGGGTGAGAGAAGCCTAGTGTTAGACCTACAGCGTTGCCTTTGATAGCAGCACGGTAACCAACACCTTTAAGAGTTAGCTTCTTAGTAAAGCCTTCAGTAACACCAACAACCATGTTGTTAACTAGAGCGCGAGCTGTACCAGCTTGTGCCCATGCGTTAGCAGCACCTTCTTTAGGACCGAAGGTTAGGTTGTTTTCTTCCTGAGCGATAACCACAGCGCTGTTAAGAACGCGTGATAGTTCGCCCTTAGCACCTTTTACAGTGATTTCTTGGCCGTTTAGTTTCACCTCTACGCCAGCTGGAATAGCGACAGGTGCTTTAGCAACACGAGACATATTCTACTCCTATTAAGCTACGTAGCAGATGATTTCACCACCAAGACCTGCTTTACGTGCAGCGCGGTCTGACATAAGACCCTTGGAAGTAGAAACGATAGCAATACCAAGACCACCCATTACAGAAGGAAGATCATCTTTCTTCTTGTAAACGCGTAGACCTGGACGAGAAACACGTTTAAGTTGCTCGATTACTGGTTTAGCTTGGAAGTACTTAAGTGTAACTTCTAGCTCAGGTTTTGCTTCGCCTTCAACAGCGAAGTCAACGATGTAACCTTCAGCTTTTAGTAGTGCAGCAATTGCAACTTTAAGCTTTGAAGAAGGCATTTTAACAGCAACTTTGTTTGCTGCCTGACCGTTACGAACACGGGTCAGCATATCCGAAATCGGATCTTGCATGCTCATATGATTTACTCCAAATGATTAAGTGGCAATTACCAGCTAGCCTTACGAAGACCCGGAATCTCGCCTTTCATGCAAGCTTCACGAACCTTAATACGGCTTAGACCGAACTTACGTAGGTAACCGTGTGGACGACCAGTTTGGTTACAACGGTTGCGCTGACGTGATGCACTTGAATCACGTGGAAGAGATTGCAGTGTAAGAACCGCATTCCAACGATCTTCTTCAGATGCGTTTACATCGCTGATGATAGCTTTTAGCGCTGCACGCTTTTCAGCGAACTTAGCTACTAGCTTCGCACGCTTTGCTTCACGTGCTTTCATTGAATTTTTAGCCATAACAGTAACCCTTCACCTTACTTACGGAATGGGAAGTTAAAGGCAGCCAGCAGAGCACGGCCTTCCTCATCAGTACCAGCAGACGTCGTAATAGTGATGTCTAGACCGCGTACTCGATCAACTTTATCAAAGTCGATTTCCGGGAAGATGATTTGCTCGCGAACGCCCATGCTGTAGTTACCGCGACCGTCAAAAGACTTAGCGCTAACACCACGGAAGTCACGTACTCGTGGAAGAGCGATGTTAATCAAACGCTCAAGAAAATCCCACATACGTTCGCCACGCAAGGTTACTTTACAACCGATAGGGTAGCCTTCACGGATTTTGAAACCTGCAACAGATTTACGAGCTTTAGTGATAAGTGGCTTTTGACCAGAGATCGTTGCCATATCAGCAGCTGCGTTTTCTAGCAGTTTCTTATCGTTGATTGCTTCACCAACACCCATGTTTAGGGTGATTTTCTCGATTCTAGGGACTTGCATGACGCTTGTGTAGCTAAACTGTTTGGTCAGTTCAGCGACTACAGACGACTTGTAGTAATCATGCAGTTTCGCCATAGTAGAACTCCAAATTACTTCTATTAGTTAGAAACGATTTCGTTGTTAGACTTAAAGAAACGAACTTTCTTACCATCTTCAAAACGGAAACCGATACGGTCAGCTTTACCAGTAGCTGCGTTAAAGATCGCCACGTTAGAAACATCGATAGCTGCTTCTTGCTCTACGATACCGCCTTGGATACCTAGTGCAGGAACAGGTTTCTGGTGTTTCTTAACAAGGTTGATACCTTCAACGATAACTTTACCAGTTGCTAGGACCTTAGTTACTTTACCTTTCTTGCCTTTGTCTTTACCAGCAAGAACGATTACTTCGTCATTACGACGGATTTTAGCTGCCATTTCTACGTGCTCCTTACAGAACTTCTGGAGCCAGTGAAACGATCTTCATGAACTTATCGCCACGAAGTTCGCGTGTCACAGGACCAAAGATACGTGTACCGATTGGTTGCTCAGTGTTGTCGTTCAACAATACACAAGCATTTCGGTCGAAGCGAATGACAGAACCGTCAGGACGACGTACGCCTTTACGGGTGCGCACTACCACCGCCTTCAGAACGTCACCTTTTTTAACTTTACCGCGAGGAATTGCTTCCTTAACAGTAACTTTGATAACGTCACCGATATGTGCATAACGGCGGTGAGAGCCACCCAGAACCTTAATACACATTACGCTGCGTGCGCCTGAGTTATCAGCTGCGTCCAGCATACTTTGCATTTGGATCATGTTAGTGCTCCGCTAAATAATAAAAAAACTAGACCCTCTCGGGTCGGGCTGCCTCTTTAAAAGGGACGCGAATTGTACCACCCTTTTTTCAGATTGGGTAGTCAAAAAATAAACGGCTCCAAAAATTATTTTTGGAGCCGTTTTTAATCATAGAATAAAGAAGATTAGATCTTCGCTTTTTCTAGGACTTTTACCAATGTCCAAGACTTAGTCTTAGACAGTGGACGACACTCAGCGATTTCAACTGTGTCGCCTAGGCCACACTCGTTGTTCTCGTCATGTGCGTGTACTTTAGTCGTGCGCTTTACGAATTTACCGTAAATTGGGTGTTTAACCATGCGCTCGATAGCAACTACGATAGACTTGTCCATCTTGTCGCTAACAACACGACCTTGTTGAGTACGTTTTACTTCGCTCATTATGCGCCTGCCTTCTCAGTCAAAACAGTTTTCACACGTGCGATATCACGGCGTACAGCTTTCAGAGTATGAGTTTGCTGTAGCTGACCAGTTGCAGCTTGCATGCGCAAGTTGAACTGTTCGCGTAGCAAATTCAATAGCTCAGCGTTAAGCTCTTCAACGCTTTTCTCGCGTAGATCTTGTGCTTTCATCACATCACCTGCTTAGTTACAAATGTAGTTTTGAATGGCAGTTTACGAGCCGCTAGGCGGAACGCTTCACGAGCCAATTCTTCAGGTACACCACCCATTTCGTACATAACCTTACCAGGTTGGATTTGGGCTACCCAGTACTCAACGTTACCTTTACCCTTACCTTGACGAACTTCAAGTGGTTTTTCTGTGATTGGTTTGTCTGGGAACACACGGATCCAGATTTTACCTTGACGCTTAACGTGACGTGTCATTGCACGACGTGCCGCTTCAATTTGACGAGCAGTTAGACGACCACGGCCAACAGCTTTAAGACCGAATTCGCCGAAGCTTACATCAGTACCTTTAGCTAGACCACGGTTACGACCTGTCTGAACCTTACGGAACTTAGTACGTTTAGGTTGTAGCATCTGTCGACTCCTTACTTACGGCCTTTACGCTGCTTCTTAGGCTTGTCGCCTTTAGGCTCTACAGCGTTAGCTGCTGGCATACCACCTAGGATCTCACCTTTGAAGATCCAAGTTTTAATGCCGATCACACCGTATTGAGTGTGAGCCGAAGAAGTTGCGTAATCAATGTCTGCACGTAGAGTGTGTAGAGGTACACGACCTTCACGGTACCACTCAGAACGTGCGATTTCAGCGCCGCCTAGACGACCGCTTACTTCCACTTTGATGCCTTTAGCACCTAGACGCATTGCGTTTTGTACCGCGCGCTTCATAGCACGACGGAACATAACACGACGCTCTAGTTGAGACGCGATGCTGTCACCAACAAGCTGTGCATCAAGCTCAGGCTTGCGTACTTCAGCGATGTTAATTTGAGCTGGTACACCTGCAATTTTAGCTACAGCTGCACGTAGTTTCTCAACGTCTTCACCTTTCTTACCGATTACAACGCCTGGACGAGCAGTGTGAATAGTCACACGGATGCTCTTAGCAGGACGCTCGATAACGATACGTGAAAGAGATGCTTTTTGTAGTTCCTTAGTTAGGAACTGACGTACCTTGAAGTCGCCGTCTAGGTTGTCAGCGAAATCTTTGGTGTTAGCAAACCATGTAGCATTCCAAGGCTTAACGATGCCAAGACGAATACCATTAGGATGTACTTTTTGACCCATTGCTTACTCTCCTAGTCTCTAGCGATCTGCTACAACAACAGTGATGTGGCTTGAACGCTTCAAGATACGATCCGCACGACCTTTAGCACGAGGCATAATACGCTTCATGGTTGGGCCTTCATCTACAAAGATTTTTGCGACATTCAGATCGTCAATATCTGCACCTTCGTTGTGCTCCGCGTTAGCGATAGCAGACTCTAGAACTTTCTTAACTAGAGCAGCAGCTTTTTTGTTGCTGAACGTTAGAATTTCTAGAGCTTGGTCAACAGATTTACCACGAATTAGATCCGCAACTAAGCGAGCTTTCTGAGGCGAAATGCGAGCAAAGTTATGTTTAGCAATAGCTTCCATTATTTACTCCTTAACGCTTCTTAGCTTTCTTATCCGCAGCGTGACCGCGGTAAGTACGTGTTGGTGCGAATTCACCTAGTTTGTGACCGATCATTTCTTCGGTAACGAAAACTGGTACGTGCTGACGACCATTATGGACAGCGATGGTCAAACCGATCATCGTAGGGATGATCATTGAACGACGGGACCAAGTCTTAATAGGCTTTTTGTCTCCGCTTTCCACCGCTTTCTCTACCTTCTTCAGCAAGTGTAGGTCAATAAAAGGACCTTTCTTGAGAGAACGTGGCATGGCGATTCCTCTTTATATAGATTACTTGTTACGACGACGTACGATGTACTTGTCAGTGCGTTTGTTCTTACGAGTCTTGAAGCCTTTAGTAGGCATACCCCAAGGAGATACTGGGTGACGGCCACCAGAAGTACGACCTTCACCACCACCGTGTGGGTGGTCAACCGGGTTCATTACTACACCACGTACGGTTGGACGTACGCCGCGCCAGCGTGAAGCACCAGCTTTACCAAGTTCACGTAGCATGTGCTCAGAGTTACCAACTTCACCGATTGTTGCACGGCCTTCAGAAAGAACTTTGCGCATTTCGCCAGAACGTAGACGGATAGTTACGTACGCACCGTCGCGAGCAACGATTTGAGCGTAAGCACCAGCCGAACGAGCTAGCTGACCACCTTTACCAGGTTTTAGTTCAACGTTGTGTACAGTTGAACCTACTGGGATGTTACGCATTGGTAGAGTGTTACCCGCTTTAATCGGTGCATCAACACCAGATTGGATAACATCACCCGCGTTAACACCTTTAGGTGCTAGGATGTAGCGACGCTCACCGTCTTTGTAAAGAACTAGAGCAATGTTTGCGCTACGGTTTGGATCGTATTCTAGACGCTCAACTTTCGCTGGGATGCCATCTTTAGTACGTTTGAAGTCAACTACACGGTAGTGGTGCTTGTGACCACCGCCGATGTGACGTACTGTGATACGACCGTTGTTGTTACGACCACCGTTCTTAGAGTTTTTCTCTAGAAGAGGTGCGTATGGCTTGCCCTTGTGTAGGTCAGCGTTAACAACTTTAACAACGTGACGACGACCAGGGGAAGTCGGCTTACATTTAACAATAGCCATTCTTAACTACTCCTGTTATTCCGCGCCGCCAACGAAGTCAAGATCTTGACCTTCTTTCAAAGTAACGTACGCTTTCTTAACGTCGCTGCGGCGACCTTGGCGTAGACCTTGACGTTTGGTCTTACCCTTAGTGATAAGAGTATTTACAGACTTAACTTCAACTTCAAAAAGCTTTTCTACAGCTGCTTTGATCTCTTTTTTAGTTGCATCTTTAGCTACTTTGAAAACGATAGTGTTCGCTTTCTCAGCTGCCATAGTTGCTTTTTCAGAGATGTGCGGAGCACGTAGAACTTTTAGGATACGCTCTTCAGTGATCATGCTAGCATCTCCTCAACTTGCTTAACTGCTTCTGCAGTCATTACAACTTTGTCGAACGCGATTAGTGAAACTGGATCGATACCAGCAACGTCACGTGCGTCAACTTTGTATAGGTTACGAGCAGCTAGGAATAGATTCTCATCTACTTCGCTAGTCACGATTAGAGCGTCAGTTAGCTCAAGCTCTTTAAGCTTAGCAACTAGCTCTTTAGTCTTTGGCGCTTCAACTGAGAAGTTATCAACAACGATTAGACGCTCTTGACGAACTAGCTCAGAAAGAATGCTCTTCATAGCACCGCGGTACATTTTTTTGTTTACTTTTTGGCTGTGATCTTGTGGTTTCGCAGCAAAAGTAACACCACCTGTACGCCAGATTGGGCTACGGATTGTACCAGCACGCGCACGGCCAGTACCTTTTTGACGCCATGGCTTAGCGCCACCGCCAGAAACTTCTGAACGTGTTTTTTGAGCACGAGTACCTTGACGAGCACCTGCTGCAAATGCAACAACTACTTGGTGTACAAGAGCTTCGTTAAACTCACGTCCGAAAGTAGTTTCGGAAACAGTTAGTGCATCAGCACCTTTAACCATTAGTTCCATTACTTACTCCTGAGACGTTATGCTTTAACAGCTGGTTTAACGATCACGTTGCCACCTGTTGAGCCTGGTACTGCACCTTTGATAAGAAGCAGATTGCGCTCAGCGTCAACACGTACGATCTCTAGGTTTTGAGTCGTTACACGCTCAGCACCCATGTGACCTGCCATTTTCTTGCCTTTAAATACGCGACCTGGAGTTTGACATTGGCCAATTGAACCCGGTGCACGGTGAGACAATGAGTTACCGTGAGTCATATCTTGAGTACGGAAGTTCCAACGCTTAACAGCGCCTTGGAAACCTTTACCTTTAGATGTACCAGTAACGTCTACTTTCTTAGTTTCGTTGAATAGTTCAACTGTTAGCTCAGCGCCAACTGCAAACTCTTCACCGTTTTCCAAACGGAATTCCCAAAGACCACGACCAGCTTCAACGCCAGCTTTAGCAAAGTGACCTGCTTCAGCTTTGTTTACGCGGTTAGCTTTCTTAGAACCAGCAGTTACCTGGATTGCAGCGTAGCCATCTGTCTCAAGAGTTTTAACTTGAGATACACGGTTTGCTTCAACTTCAACAACTGTTACTGGGATAGAAACGCCGTCTTCAGTAAATACGCGGGTCATGCCCACTTTACGACCGATTAGACCAATCATTCTTCTAATCTCCCTTAACCTAGGCTAATTTGAACGTCAACGCCCGCAGCAAGGTCTAGACGCATTAGAGCATCAACAGTTTTGTCTGTTGGCTCAACGATGTCGATTAGACGCTTGTGAGTACGAATTTCGTACTGGTCACGTGCTTTCTTGTTAACGTGTGGAGAGATAAGAACTGTGAAACGCTCTTTACGAGTAGGTAGTGGGATTGGACCACGAACCTGTGCGCCAGTGCGCTTAGCTGTTTCAACGATTTCCGCTGTAGAAGCATCGATTAGTTTGTAATCGAAAGCTTTTAGGCGGATACGGATACGTTGGTTCTGCATGAGACAGAGCTCCAATATTAAAAATTACACAAACAATATCGCCACTCAGACTCGTCAAGACGAGAGAATGCCGATTGATTTATGTGAAACCGTAGCGTCCAAGATTAGGACACATTGTCAGTTAATTTTCGATTAACTATCCCTATATGCCAGAGTCACGTCTGGGGATAGTTTTTCCGAAGAAAAGATAGCTAATTGTATTAACCGCGAACATAAGCTGAGTCTACATTACCTCGCAAATCCGAAGATTTACTCGCTCCTCACTGCTCATTGGTTCACAACTGGCTTAACCAGTGCGCTGCATTATACAGATCACACTTTAGGATGCAATAGCCGAGTGAAAAATAATCGAACAAATTTTAGCCGCTCGATTCTCCCCTACTTTTGCGCTAGCAATAAACAAAAAGGACGCCGAAGCGTCCTTTTTTAAACTGTAATCGTAATAGCGTCTGCTATTATTTCTTACCGCTTGATAGTGCACCGAAACGCTTGTTGAAGCGATCAACACGGCCGCCTGTATCAACGATACGTTGCTTACCAGTGTAGAATGGGTGACACTTGTCACATACGTCTAGGTGGATAGAATCTTTACCTAGAGTAGAGTTGAACTCGAAAGAGTTGCCGCAAGAACAAGTAGCAGTTACTGCTTTGTATTCTGGGTGGATACCAGCTTTCATGGGATAACCTCAATTGTAGGCCGTGTCGCTATACGAATCTAAGCCGCACACCACACGTAATTAATAATAAAATGCGATACCGCATCGACTATTTGCCGAAGCCATATCTCAAGGCGCAGTATACTAATGAATCGCTAAGCTGGGATCAACACATTTGGCAACTTTTTCGCCACTTTTTTCACCAGTACTTTAGTACTGAGAGTAATCACTTTCCCAAAAATGCGCAACGCTCGAATTTTTCACTGCGTTTTAATAGACTATACCTCTCTTCCCTCTTTTATATAGTAAAGATTCTATGCGTCCATCCATCGCCCGAGTGGCACTACCGGTCCCTCTAGACAAGCAGTTTGACTATGTCATTCCTGGGCACCTGTTTCCAGTGATTGGAGGGCGAGTTTCTGTTCCTTTCGGCCGACAAACCTTGGTTGGCATTGTCACAGCGATGGTCAATCATTCTGATTTTCCGAAAGAACAACTAAAACCAATTAAAGCCGTCTTGGATGCCCAACCTGTTTGGCCTGAAAAACTTTATTCTTTACTAATATGGTGTAGCCAATTTTATCAGTACCCTCTTGGGGACACTTTGCACAATGCTATGCCAGCGGCTCTGCGAAAGGGTAAGCCCGCGGATTTCGCCACATTACAAGAGTGGCAAATCACCGCATCGGGCAAAGACAAGTTAATGCAGGGACTTGGGCGTGCGGTCAAACAACAACGCGCTTTGCAGATGTTGGTCAACGGTGCCATCCCACACCAAGAGTTTATTGATACAGAGATAGGTTCTGCTGTACTTAAGTCTTTGGAAGAGAAAGGCTGGGTTGAACGCATAGAGAAAAAGCCAACGGTAACTAAGTGGAGCACTCAGGTTGAACGTGACGTCGAAAAACCAAAACTCAACCATGAGCAAGCGCTTGCTATTGCGAGCGTAAACAGCCAAACCGGTTTTGCCTGCTATTTATTAGAGGGTGTGACGGGCTCTGGTAAAACAGAAGTTTACTTGAACCTAATCAAGGCAGTTCTTGAGCAAGGCAAACAAGCTTTGGTTTTAGTACCCGAAATTGGCTTAACTCCGCAGACCATCAACCGCTTTAAACATCGATTCAATGTGCCTGTTGATGTCATCCATTCTGGGTTAAATGACACCGAGCGTCTTAATGCTTGGCTATCTGCACGAGATAAAGCAGCCGGTATTATTATTGGTACCCGCTCTGCCCTGCTCACTCCCTTTGCGGATCTGGGCATCATTATTGTCGATGAAGAACACGACTCCTCATATAAGCAGCAAGACAGTTTGCGCTACCACGCCCGTGATGTCGCAGTCATGCGCGCACACAAGGAGCAAGTGCCTATTGTTCTTGGCTCAGCGACCCCAGCTTTAGAAACGCTGCATAATGCGCTATCGGGCAAATACCATCACTTAACGTTGACTCAACGTGCTGGCTCTGCGGTACCTACCACCAACAAAGTACTCGATGTTAAAGGGCTTTATTTAGACAGTGGGTTGTCTGCGCCTTTGATTGCTGAAATGCGTAAACACCTTAAAGCTGGCAACCAAGTGATGTTGTTCCTAAACCGTCGCGGCTTCTCTCCTGCCTTAATGTGCCATGAGTGTGGTTGGATTGCAGAATGTAAGCGGTGTGATGCTTACTATACGTTCCATCAATACAGCAATGAGATTCGCTGCCATCACTGCGGTTCACAACAACCGGTAATTCATCAATGTCAGGGCTGTGGCTCTACTCAGCTAGTAACTGTTGGCGTGGGCACTGAACAGCTTGAACTGCAACTGGCAGATCTGTTCCCTGAATACAAAGCAATTCGTATTGATAGAGACAGTACTCGCCGTAAAGGCAGTTTGGAAGATGCACTCGAGTCAATTCGTAAAGGTGAATACCAAATTCTGATAGGGACCCAGATGTTGGCGAAAGGCCACCACTTCCCTAATGTCACCCTTGTTGCACTATTGGATGTCGATGGCTCTCTATATAGCAGCGACTTCCGCGCCTCCGAAAGGCTCGCTCAGCTATTTATTCAAGTTGCGGGCCGTGCAGGTCGTGCAAGCAAACCCGGTGAAGTGATTCTTCAAACTCATCATCCTGAACACAGCTTACTGCAAGCCCTGCTTCAGAAAGACTATCGTCACTTTGCTATGACAGCGTTGGAAGAGCGCAAACTGGCCCAGCTTCCACCCTATAGTTTCTTAACCTTGTTTAAGGCAGAGGCCAACCAAAGCGAAGTAGTTGAAGACTTTTTACGCCAGGTTCGTTTTACTCTGGAATCACATCCGCTATTCGATGACTCTTGTATGGTATTAGGCCCAACACCATCACCTTTGGCTAAACGTGCCGGCAAGTATCGTTGGCAGCTTTTACTGCAAACTCAACATCGCTCATTGATGCAAAAGTTATTAACCAGTGCCAAACCTGCTATTGAGTTGTTGCCAAATGCCAAGAAAGTTCGCTGGAATTTAGACATAGAACCACAGGATCTCAGCTAGCAAACGTTTAACTATGTAATGAATTACCTTTTAATGTGATGGAGTTCTCATTAGGATTGCAATTTTTGTTAAACAGACCGTAACTTTCCCTTTAGAAATGAATAGACTATTCAAATTAGTAAAGTCTAAAGTGGATCAGTCACATAGACTTCAATTAGAAAAATGATGAACGTCATCTTGGCAATTATTTTAAGAGGGTAAAAACTATGGCGACAATGAAGGATGTTGCCCAGCTTGCAGGGGTATCTACTGCTACGGTATCGCGAGCATTGATGAATCCAGAAAAAGTCTCTTCATCGACAAGAAAGAGAGTGGAAGATGCCGTACTAGAAGCTGGTTATTCACCGAATTCATTAGCTCGTAACTTACGCAGAAATGAATCAAAGACCATTGTCACTATCGTCCCAGACATTTGCGACCCGTACTTCTCTGAGATTATTCGCGGCATTGAAGACGCAGCAATGGAACACGGTTACCTTGTTCTACTTGGTGATAGCGGTCAGCAGAAAAAGCGTGAAAGCTCATTTGTAAACTTAGTCTTCACCAAGCAAGCTGATGGCATGCTGCTTCTCGGAACCGACCTGCCTTTTGATGTCAGCAAGCCGGAACAGAAAAACCTACCACCTATGGTGATGGCGTGTGAGTTCGCACCAGAACTTGAATTGCCAACGGTGCACATCGATAACCTTACTTCTGCGTTCGAGGCTGTAAATTACCTGACTCAACTTGGCCATAAGCGTATTGCTCAAATCTCCGGTCCTGACACTGCGGTACTTTGTCAGTTCCGCCAACAGGGTTACCAGCAAGCACTTCGTCGCGCAGGCATTAATAAAGAAGAACAATACAGCGTAATCGCTGACTTCTCTTTTGAAGGCGGCGTGCAAGCAGTCCGTAAACTTCTTGAGTTACCGGAGCCACCAACCGCACTCTTCTGTCACTGTGATACCATGGCGATTGGTGCCATTCAAGAAGCGAAACGTTTAGGCTTACGTATTCCTCAAGATTTATCGATCGTGGGCTTTGATGACATTCAGTTCGCACAATACTGCGATCCACCGTTAACGACTATCTCCCAACCTCGTTATGAGATCGGTCGTCAAGCCATGTTGATGATGCTTGAGCTATTGAAAGGCCATGACGTTCATTCCGGCTCTCGTTTACTAGAGACTAAGTTGGTTGTTCGTGGCAGCGCAGCGCCACCGCCATTGCGTTAATCCGCAAATAAACATCAAAGCGATGCTTCCGGCATCGCTTTTTTATGCCTACTTTCCTGTACGTAGCTAACAAGAATGTTCGAATAGGGTGTTTTCTCATTGCGTTCTGGATTAACATATTTGCCAGAATCCTTGATGACCTGAAGTAACCGTGGCAAATAGAGATTATGTAAGACGCGGACGCGGCGCTCCGAAAAAGTCTACAAAAAAACAACCTTCAAGAAAAAAACCTTGGCGTAGTGGTCTACTAGCAATCTTGCTCGTGGGCGGCTTTGGCTATGGACTGTATTTGTTAAGCTCCGATCCAGAACCTGAGCAAACTGTTGTGGTTGAAAAGCCCGTAACGAACACCACCAGCAAGCCAAAAGCGAAGAAAGACATCCCACCTCCACCAGAAGAAAAGTGGGAGTACGTGGAATCTTTACCGCAGCGTGAAGTGGAAGTCGTTGCGAAAGAAATTCAAGTATCCAAAGTACCTTACGTGATGCAGTGTGGCGCTTACAAAAAGCAAAGCCAAGCCGAAGAACGTAAGCTGGCTATCGCCTTCCAGGGCATGACGAGCCGAGTCATTAAGAAAGAAGGCAGCTCTTGGTATCGCGTTGTTCTTGGTCCATACAAGTTCAAACGAGATGCAGAAAAAGATCGTCACAAACTGCAACGCGCGAAGATCGAGCCATGTGCTATTTGGAAAGAGAATCTATAATTCTCACAGTTCGATGAAATACGGAGACCAACCGAGCGATCGGTTGGTCTTTTCTTTTAGCTAAAGGGCAGAAAAGCGAGATTCCCTACTCGATTATGCTTCACTCTAGGGAGTGACACAGATAACACGCCACTAGCACGCCTTATCTCCCCCAACGCCATCGCTCTCATTCTTGTTCAAAAAGACAAAACACACTGTCTATCATCGAAAAACAACTTCCCCTTGAATCCACAATTCATTTGCCCCATATACTTAATTAAATCCAAAGAGAAATAATTAAGAGGTCGACTGTGACTACCATTGTATCTGTACGTCGAAACAATAAAGTCGTCATCGCGGGTGATGGCCAAGTGTCGCTAGGCAATACCGTAATGAAAGGCAACGCGCGCAAAGTTCGCCGCCTATACAACAACCAAGTGCTTGCAGGCTTCGCTGGCGGTACAGCAGATGCCTTCACCTTATTCGAGCGCTTCGAAAGCAAGCTGCAAATGCACCAAGGCCATTTAACAAAGGCCGCTGTGGAGCTAGCAAAAGATTGGCGTAGCGACCGCGCACTTCGCAAACTAGAAGCCCTTCTAGCAGTAGCAGACGAAACCGCTTCTTTGATCATCACGGGTAACGGTGATGTGGTGCAGCCAGAAAATGACCTGATCGCCATTGGCTCTGGCGGCGCGTACGCACAAGCTGCAGCAACAGCCCTATTAGAAAACACAGACCTAGACGCGCGTGAAATTGCGGAAAAAGCATTGAACATTGCTGGCGACATCTGTGTATTCACCAACCATCACCACACTGTAGAAGAACTAGAATCTACAGTAGAGCTTCCTAAGCCAACGGCTTAAGAGCAATCGTAACGAAGTAAGGAAAAAATATGTCTGAAATGACTCCTCGCGAAATCGTTCATGAACTGAACCGCCACATTATTGGTCAAGACAAAGCAAAACGTTCGGTTGCGATTGCACTGCGTAACCGCTGGCGCCGCATGCAGCTTGAAGAAAGCTTGCGTGTTGAAGTAACGCCAAAGAATATTCTAATGATTGGTCCTACCGGTGTAGGTAAAACTGAGATCGCACGTCGTCTTGCTAAACTAGCAAACGCACCATTCATTAAAGTAGAAGCGACCAAATTCACGGAAGTGGGTTATGTGGGTAAAGAAGTGGAAACCATCATCCGCGACCTTACCGATGTTGCAGTGAAGATGACTCACCAACAAGCGATGGAAAAAGTAAAATTCCGTGCAGAAGAGCAAGCGGAAGAGCGTATTCTTGATGCTCTACTTCCACCAGCTCGCGATGCTTGGGGTCAATCTGAGCAAAAAGAAGACACATCGAACACGCGTCAAATCTTCCGCAAGAAACTGCGTGAAGGCCAGCTAGACGACAAAGAAATCGAAATCGATGTAGCTGCACCGCAAATGGGTGTGGAGATCATGGCACCTCCTGGTATGGAAGAAATGACCAACCAGCTACAAGGCATGTTCCAAAACCTAGCCGGTGACACCAAGAAGAAACGTAAGCTGAAAATCAAAGACGCAATGAAAGCGTTGGCAGAAGAAGAAGCGGCGAAACTGGTTAACCAAGAAGAGCTGAAAGAGTCTGCAATCTTCAACGTAGAGAACAACGGCATCGTATTCATCGACGAAATCGACAAGATTTGTAAGCGCGGTGAAAGCTCTGGTCCTGATGTTTCTCGTGAAGGTGTTCAGCGTGACCTACTGCCGCTAATCGAAGGTAGCACGGTATCAACGAAGCACGGCATGGTAAAAACAGACCACATCTTGTTTGTGGCATCTGGCGCATTCCAAGTAGCGAAACCTTCTGATCTGATCCCAGAACTACAAGGTCGTCTACCAATCCGCGTAGAACTTGAAGCGCTAAGCAGCAATGACTTTAAACGCATCCTAACCGAGCCAAAAGCGTCTCTGACAGAGCAGTACATTGCACTGATGAAAACAGAGAGCGTAGATGTAGAATTCACTGAAGATGGCATCACACAAATCGCGGAAGCGGCATGGACAGTAAACGAAACCACTGAGAACATTGGTGCGCGTCGTCTACACACTGTGATGGAGCGTCTGATGGATGAGATTTCTTACGACGCGACTGAAAAAGCCGGTGAGAAATTCGTCATTAACGCGGCATACGTGAAAGACCGCCTAGGCGATACGATTGAAGATGAAGATCTAAGCCGCTTTATTCTTTAATAACGCTCTTTAGAGTCCAAAGCCCAGAACGATGCTTCTGGGCTTTTTCGTTTAGAATGACGGTAACTTTAACAAGCTCTAGCTCCAAAGAGTTCGTCATCGCAGCGAACTCAAGCGAGACTAAGGATCGAGTAGCAACGCACTCCAACTCTTCGTCTTTCACTTCAACCTAAAGTACAAACGGACAGTAGATTCTTAATCACCTCGTTCCTCGCTGCTCGATGTATGGACTCCCCCCTCCAAGGAGGAGCTAAAATTTTAGTGCAAACAGAAATTTTAATCGG
>NZ_JH976132.1:0-68909 GCF_000305755.2 Vibrio sp. HENC-03
TTGGCAAGGTTGCGCTCTACCAACTGAGCTAGTGTCGCATATTCTCAAAAGAGAATTGGTTGCGGGGGCCGGATTTGAACCGACGACCTTCGGGTTATGAGCCCGACGAGCTACCAAGCTGCTCCACCCCGCGTCCGTAATTCACCATTTGAGGCATGATGAAAGCCTTTTAATTTGGAGCGACACACGAGGTTCGAACTCGTGACCTCAACCTTGGCAAGGTTGCGCTCTACCAACTGAGCTAGTGTCGCATATTCTCGAAAGAGAATTGGTTGCGGGAGCCGGATTTGAACCGACGACCTTCGGGTTATGAGCCCGACGAGCTACCAAGCTGCTCCATCCCGCGTCCATAGCTCACCATTTAAGGCATGATGAAAGGCCTTTTAATTTGGAGCGACACACGAGGTTCGAACTCGTGACCTCAACCTTGGCAAGGTTGCGCTCTACCAACTGAGCTAGTGTCGCATCAACAACGTTTCTGTCGTTCAGGGCTGCGAATTATAAGAGCATTTTTTTGTGATGCAAGTCCTTCGTTCAAAAAAACTTTATTTTTTTACCAACAGATGAAAAAGCAAGCAAAACGCTCATTAATTACAACAATTTGGATCGCAGCCTTAACAGTTAGATCTTAAAGATCGTTTCGCGGTAGTACTTTAGCTCAGCAATCGACTCACGGATATCATCCAGTGCCAGATGCGTGCCCTGCTTCGAAAAACCGTCTAACACTTCTGGTTTCCAGCGGCGAGTCAGTTCTTTTAGCGTACTCACGTCCAAATAGCGGTAGTGGAAGTATTCTTCCAACTCAGGCATATGCTTGTACAAGAAACGACGGTCTTGACCAATGCTGTTACCACAAATTGGAGAAACACCCTTTGGTACCCATTTTTCGAGAAACTCAATGGTCTGCGCAACAGCATCTTGCTCTGAAATTTGGCTGTTTTGAACACGCTCAACCAAACCACTTGCCGTATGTGTATTGGTACACCAGTCGTCCATCTTAGCCAATTCTTCTTCTGGCTGATGGACAGCAAGAACAGGACCTTCAGCCAAAATATTCAATTCACTATCCGTGACGATAGAAGCAATTTCGATGATTTTATGCGTTTCAGGATCGAGCCCTGTCATCTCTAAATCCACCCAAATCAGGTTTTGATCGCTAAAGGACATGATTACGCCGCCTATTTGTTTATCGATAAAAGAGGTACTATACCTGAAAATACTTGAAACACGATACTCACGAGTTTGAGCCGAAAGCGTGCTCAATCAGTTGAGTTAACTCACATTAAGTACAAGATTGTGGCAAAAAAGAAAAAGTTAACCAAAGGTCAGGTGCGCCGCGTACGCAGCAACCAACAAAAACGCCTAAAGAAGCAAGAAGAGTCTATCCAGTGGGATGAGAACATGCTAGGCGCAAGTAAACAGGGTCTCGTTATCACTCGTTTCGGTCAGCACGCTGACATCGAAGATCTAGAAACCGGTGAGGTGCAGCGTTGTAACCTTCGTCGTGGTATCGAATCACTGGTATCAGGCGATCGCGTGCTATGGCGCGAAGGTCTTGAGTCAATGGCTGGTATTTCTGGTGTTGTTGAAGCCGTTGAACCTAGAACATCCATGCTGACTCGCCCTGATTACTATGATGGTTTGAAACCCGTCGCCGCGAACATCGATCAAATGGTGATCGTTTCTTCGGTTTTGCCAGAGCTTTCACTTAACATCATCGACCGCTACCTAGTGGCGTCCGAAACACTGAACATTGCCCCGCTATTGGTACTCAACAAAATCGACTTGCTTGCTGATGAAGATCGAGCAATGTACGAAGAGTGGCTAGAAGAATACAAACGTATCGGCTACAAAGTACTGTTTGTAAGTAAACAATCAGGCGAGGGCATTGCAGAACTTGAAGAGCAACTACGCGACCGTATCAACATCTTCGTTGGGCAATCTGGTGTAGGTAAATCAAGTCTAGTGAACGCGTTAATGCCAGAACTTGAGCAAGAAGTGGAAGAAGGCGAGATCTCTGAGAACTCAGGCTTGGGTCAACACACTACAACGGCTGCTCGCTTGTACCACATCCCTACTGGTGGCGATCTGATTGACTCACCAGGAGTACGTGAATTTGGTTTGTGGCACTTAGAAGCAGAAGAAGTGACCAAAGCGTTCGTTGAATTCCGTCCTTATCTTGGTGGGTGTAAGTTCCGCGACTGTAAGCACAACGACGATCCTGGCTGTATCTTGCGAGAAGCCGTGGAAAAAGGCGAAGTGAGTGAAGTCCGTTTTGAAAACTACCATCGCATCCTAGAAAGCATGAGTGAAAACAAAGCAAACCGTCAGTACTCACGCAGCAAGAAAGCGGATCTGTAGCTGAGTTAAGACTGCAACTGTGTAAGAAATCATCACCTAATACTGACAAGCAGATTAAATTTCAGTAACATCACGCGCCCTAAAGCGAGAATCAAACAGAAGTATCGGAATTAAAGATGGACAAGATTAAAGTTGGACTGCAGTACTGGATCCCACAACATGGGTTAACACGCCTAGTGGGCAAACTGGCTTCAGCTGAGGCTGGCGGTCTAACAACAGCAATCATTCGCTGGTTTATCAAGCAATACAACGTGAACATGGATGAGGCGAAGCACTCCGATCCTAAACACTTCAAAACCTTCAATGAGTTCTTTGTACGTGAGCTAAAGGAAGGCGCACGCCCAATTGCTGAAGGCGATGCCGTGATCACTCACCCTGCGGACGCGTGTGTAAGCCAATTCGGTCCAATTGAAGATGGTCAACTTATCCAAGCTAAAGATCATAACTTCTCGGCACAAGAATTACTTGGCGGTGACGCAAAACTAGCGGAAGAGTTCCAAGACGGTTCTTTCGCAACCTTGTACCTATCACCTCGTGATTACCACCGTGTACACATGCCATGTGACGGCACGTTGCGTCAGATGATTTACGTACCTGGTGACCTATTCTCGGTAAACCCACTAACCGCAGAGAACGTGCCAAACCTATTCGCACGTAACGAACGCGTGGTATGTATCTTTGATACTGAGTTTGGTCCAATGGCACAAGTACTGGTTGGTGCAACCATCGTAGGTAGCATCGAACAAGTATGGGCTGGCACTATCACGCCACCACGTGGAAACTCGGTTTACAAATGGGATTACCCTGCAGAAGGTGATAAAGCAGTTATCTTGAAGAAAGGCGAAGAAATGGGTCGCTTCAAGCTTGGCTCAACCGTTATCAACCTGTTCGCAAAAGATGCTATCGCATTCGATGAAAGCATGGAAAATGGTAAGCCAACCGTAATGGGTACTCCTTACGCCCACCAGCAGTAAGCTTTTCCGCTCAAACTGATTTTAAAGCCTCCGCTCGCGGGGGCTTTTTTGTATCTTAAACCCCATCCCTATCCAAATGTACACAATAACAAAGTTACAAAAAAGTTAAGATCGCAGATCAAATAATCAACAAACCAAGTATTCATACGGTTGATATAAACCAAATTGCTTTTTAGAGTGGTTGCTCTTTTGCTTGGGAAATCAAGCATCAGTGGAGCAAAAGCTTCATGACAAGGAAGACACACTAACAAGGAATATAAAATGCGATTAACCAAAGTTGGCTTAGCAGTGATCACTGCTTTTTTGGCGAGTGGTTGTAGCGATGACGACTCGACGTCTTCGGCCTCCACACCCGCGAAACTTAACTTCTCCATCCAAGGTATTGCAACCGATGCCCCTATCGCTAATGCGCTAATAACAGCAAAAATTGGCGATAGAACCGTTACAACGACGGCAAATGAGACAGGAAACTACTCATTAGATTTCGAATATGACGAAGGCTCGCTGGCGGGGACTGAGATGGTTGAAGTAACAGCGAAAGGTGAAGGTCAACAATCACACATCGAACTCATCGGTCAACTGGGCTCTTTTAACATGTTATTAGAGCAAGCAGGAGACGATAACACGCTGCAGCAAGAGGAATCATCCAGAACAGCTATTACCCAAATTAGCACTGCGATGCACTTTTTAAGTCAGCAATCAGGACAAGAGCTTTCCAATGACGAAGCTTTAGTGGCTGCAGAATCGCAAGTCGATGTTGAGGAACTACTGGAAATAAGTGCCATCATCAAAGTTCTGGCTGACAACCCAGATTATACGCCAGAGGAAGAAAGCAGTATTCTGGATATTCTGAGTTCATCAGAAGAAGGGGTCGAAAAGGCGCTTGAAGAGTACTTCGCTAACAATCAACTTTTGGATGAATCAGGCGAGCTTATTCCTGAGTTTTCTAAAGCTATTGAAGAAGCAAAACAACAAACTATCGATGATCCTCTCGTGACTCCAAGCTTTGATGCTGTTGGTCTTGAAGGCACTTACCTTCTGCACAGTTCAGTCGCCAATGGATGGGTTGCGGGGTATGGTGAGGTCATTCGCATTGATGAAGAGAACCAAGCCTGGCTAAGTGATTCTCAGACACCTTATCAACTTTCGTCAGACAAGGATTCGCACTGGAACCTAACTCCAACGGGAAAGCTCTACATATCTACCTTGAACAGCTCTGAAAGCGTTAGCTTTATGTCTGGAGAAGACATCGTTCAACTGTTCGGAGATGAAGCGAAAGAGGTGTTACCAAGTCTCGATACATGGCTGGAGGTGAAGCAAACACTAAGAGGCATCACTCTAACCAAATTAACCAAAGGCACTGAAAGCAAAGTCGCGACGACATTCACTTACCAACACATTCTTGATGTTCCGGGTTCAGCATTGTTAACTGCCACCACAGAGGTGGATTCAACCGCAGTGTTGAGTAAAACCAATCACGAAAATGAGATTTGGAAAGAAGCCCCTAATGGCACATGGGCACTGCCTATCATTGCTGGCATGAAAGGAGTTTACGATGAACAAGCACAAGATTACTTAGTTCATCAACAAGTGACGTTAGAAGATAACTCAACTGTTTTAGATTCAGACGGAGACAATCTAGGAACGTGGCACTTTGAGTCGGGTGAGCTATCGATAAAAGCTTCTGAAGGTTGGGAAGTGACATACTTACCACATCGCTCTGAGGAGGGTTTAATTAGTGCGTTGGTCACGGTAAGTGTCGACAGTAAAGAGCAAAGCACCATCAATTGGTTAGCGCCTTTCTCTCAAAAAGAAAGCACTCTTAAAGATGATTTTCTCCAAGAAATGCCTTATGTACTCGGCGCTTGGGTTAACAGTTGGAAGGCCAGCGAGAGTAATGCAGGGTTGCCGGATATCAATACCGTTTATGGTTATACATTTACACAAAGTGGCCAAGCATCCTGGACCTGGACAAGTTATGACGAAGAAGATAACCCGTACTTCATAACGGAATACACTAGCTTCCAACAATGGGCATCACCTGAAGAGCATCAATACGTTCTTAAAGGTACCAGTGACATGTATGGCTACATGAGAGAGCGAGAACGCACATGGACGACAATCAGTACTCTAGAAAATGGACGCCACCTTGTTCTGGAGCAGTCAAACATGCGCCAAGGTTACACCGATGATCAAGAGAGCTTTGAGGAAGGTTACTGGATTTTCCCTCGCATCAATGTACTAAAACCTATTGATCTCTCTAGCTATGCAGAGGCTTATCAGCGAAGTAAAGATAAGGGATCTATCCTCGAGTAGATTTTCCTCTTCCCCTAGCCTCCGACGTTATTAATCTTCGGAGGCTTTTTTGACAAAAAGCAAAACTCTGTTCGAAATTTCGCCTCTCTTTTTCAAACTCGTACTTGCCTCTAAGTACCTAAAAGCGCAATCAATTATTCTGCGTTGAGGGATGATTATAAAAGGGGCTGCCAATGCCAAAGATGAGTGCGGACACACTGGTCAAGTTACTGGTGTGTTTTTTGATTCCACTCGGCGTCTTAATGATGCCGATAGATGCCATTCCAATTGACGATCTCACTTTAATTCAGCATCGTCTTCTGGCTATTTTTCTTCTTGCTGCACTACTTTGGGTTTTAGAACCGGTTCCAGTATTCGCTACTTCGATTCTTATCATCGCACTTGAATTGATCATGATATCGGACAAGGGATTACACCTATTTCGCAATCCACCAGCGGGACATGATTTGGGTGAGTTGATTGCTTACACCGATATTTTCTCCGCCTTCTCCTCTCCCATCATTATCCTTTTCATGGGTGGTTTCGCACTCGCTATTGCTGCCTCTAAATACGAGCTTGATAACAACCTTGCTCGTGTACTGCTAAAGCCGTTTGGCACTCAACCTAAGTTCATCATGCTGGGCTTAATGCTGATCACCGCCGTGTTCTCGATGTTTATGTCGAACACTGCGACGACCGTTATGATGCTAGCTCTCCTTGGCCCCATTGTTGCCTCAGCACCAAAAGGAGACTTAGGGATCAAAGCGCTGGTTTTGTGTATTCCTATCGCCGCTAACACGGGTGGTATCGCGACGCCAATCGGTACCCCACCCAACGCAATTGCCTTGCAATACTTAACCGGAGAAAACAGCATCGATTTCCTATCTTGGATGATGATGGGCTTGCCTTTTGTCTTAGTGCAATTGACGCTGGCTTGGTTCTTATTGCAAAAACTCTTCCCTTCTAGCGAACCAGAAATGAAGCTGCGTCTGGATGGCAAGTTCAAGAAGAGTTGGCGCGCGATCGTGGTTTACGTGACCTTCGCCATGACCATTCTGCTGTGGATGACAACCAAAGTGCACGGCATGAATACTTATGTCGTCGCCATTATTCCACTCGCCGTATTCACGCTAACAGGCATCATGGGTAAAGAAGAGCTCAAGCTTATCAACTGGGATGTGTTATGGCTGGTTGCCGGTGGTATCGCCATTGGTATTGCACTAGATAAAACTGGCTTGGCAGAAGCCCTCGCTCACGCAATAGATTATGAGTCTCTGTCTCCATTTGCGGTCGTCGTTGCGCTATCGGTCGTGTGTTGGCTAATGGCAAACTTTATGTCCAACACTGCCACCGCGAACTTGTTGATGCCGATTGCAGCAGCGATTGGGGCTTCTATGCCGAGTCTGGTTGCTATCGGTGGCCTACAAGGCTTGTTGGTTGTGGTCGCCTTCTCGGCATCGCTCGGTATGATTTTGCCAGTCTCTACACCACCTAACTCACTTGCTTACTCAACAGGATTAATTGAAAGCAAAGACATGGCAAAAGTCGGGTTGATTATCGGCTTGGTTGGCCTGTTCATTGTCTATGGCGCTGTGATTATCTTGTTCTAACACACTAACTTCGGGGTGGTTCACGCCACCCCAGACTCTTTCCTTCAAGCACTTTCAATCCACAGCGATATTTGCGAAATCTATATCGATTTTCGAATCTAGAAAATTCACTTTTATAATCAACATATTGAATAAAAATCACGCTATTTATCTCAAATTTTCACGTAAAACGTCGATAAATTAGCTACAGCCTTTCATGTAACTTTCAGTGCTTGAATCGTCTCACACCCTTTGAAGTCACGGCTCGTGACATTGATCTTTTTGTCTGTTTTATGAAGGTAAGGCAATGAGAAATACCATCAAACTAAAAATACAGATTGCGATTGCAGTCATTATCGCCATTGTTAGTGGCGTTCAAGCTTGGGTTTCCGTCAATCAATTACGCGAAGAAACCACTTCTACCCTTAATCGAGAAATTCAAAACATCTCTCAATCGACCAACCGTTACATCAGCGATTGGCTAGCGATTCGCAGCGACATGATGCTCGCGAATGAAAACATCATCGCTGGCACTGATAACGCCGATCGCGAGATGCTACTGACCAAGCGAGCTGGTAAGTTTTTATCGGTCTACGCTGGCTTCTCTGACGGCTCAATTGCCTACGGTGATAAGTCTGAATCTTGGCCTTCTGACTACGATCCTCGCACTCGCCCTTGGTACCAAGATGCAATGGCGAAATCGGGGTTGATCATCACAGAACCATACCAAGACTTCGATGGCAGCATTGTAGTTAGCTTTGCCAAAGCTTTTAATCAAGGCAAGAAAGGCGTGCTTGCTGCAGACTTGGCGGTAACCGACATCATCACTGAAGTGCTTAACATTCAGCTTGATAATGACGGTTTCGCGTTCCTAGTTGATGGCAACAACAACTTAGTGGCTTACAAAGATGAAAAGCTCAGCCAAAAACCGCTGACAGAACTCAACCCAGCCTTAACTCATAGCACGATGATGACGCTAGCTGGCGATGCGAAGCTAGACACCATTCAATGGCCGAGCCAAGGCGACAAGCTGATTTACGTGGCTAAAGTGCCGAACACCGATTGGTCATTAGGTATTGTGCAAGACAAACAAATGGCGTTTGCTTCTGTCTCTGAGCAAGTGACATTTACGGCTATCGCTTCTATCGTGTTGTACCTGATTATTGCTGCAATCAGCACTTACATCATCACTCGCCTACTGCAACCACTTCAAACATTGTCTGATGCACTTTCAGAACTTTCTCAGGGCGAAGGTGATCTTACTCAACGCATCAAGATCGAGCGCATGGATGAGATTGGCGAACTTGCCACTCACGTGAACCAGTTCCTTGCTCAAATGCAGACCATGTTGAAGAGTATTGTTGAAAACAGTGAGCAACTTTCGGAACAAGCGAATCAAGCAAATGAGCTATCTGCGATGGCTGCGGGCCGTGTTGAACATCAGCAAAATGACGTCAACCAAATTGCTACAGCCATTCATGAGATGTCAGCAACCGCTGCTGAGGTAGCAAGTCATGCAGAGCTAACAGCAAGCGCTTCGCAAAACTCCGCATCTGCTTGTATGGAAGGGCAAAACGTCATCCAGAAAAACCGTGAAGCGATTGTCGAACTGGCTGAACAAGTCAGTGATGCTGCCAGCGTGATTTCAGAGCTAGAAGCAAACACGCAAAGCATCAACCAAATCCTATCGACGATCCAAGGCATTGCTGAGCAAACCAACTTGTTAGCACTTAACGCAGCAATTGAAGCGGCTCGTGCTGGTGAGCAAGGTCGCGGCTTTGCTGTGGTTGCTGATGAAGTACGCGTACTTAGCCAACGCACTCATGGTTCAACGGAAGAAATCCGCACCATGATCGAAACACTGCAAAACAACACCAAGCTGGCGGTCAATAGCATGCAAACCAGTACCAGTTTGGCAGATACTAGCGTGGATTATGCTCAGCAAGCACACGACAGCTTAACCAGCATTACTAACTCGATCACTGAGATCAACGACATGGCAATGCAAATCGCCAGCGCTGCAGAAGAGCAACGCGCGGTAAGCGAAGACATCAGCCGCAACACACAAGGCATTAAAGACGATGCCGACATGATTGCCGAACAATCGCTTAAGAGCAGTGAAGGCGCACGCCAGATGTACGATACCGCCAATACCATGCGTGAGAACATCAGTCGCTTTAAAGTGTAACGCGCCCTATCAAAAGCAGCTCAACGAGCTGCTTTTTTATTAGCGATAAGATGCTCTTTTACATCTCTATAAATTGATGCATATTAGAACCTTACCCTGCTCTACAAGGATGTCTCGCAATCATGGGTTATGAATGGCTGGCGCTATGCGCTGCTTTCCTATGGGCTGTTTCTAGCTTAATTTCTGTTGTTCCCGCTCAGCATCTTGGTGCGTTTGCCTATAGCCGTTGGCGTATGGGCTGTACCGCAGTAATCCTTTCCACGATGGCGTGGATAACGGGTGGTTGGCTGAGTGTCTCGGCGGAACACATTACGCCGATGATGGCGTCCGGTTTGATTGGTATCTTTATTGGCGATACCGCGTTATTCGCTTGTTTGAACCGCATGGGGCCACGCCAAGCAGGTTTACTGTTTTCTTGTCACGCCGTTTTCTCTGCCATTTTAGGTTACTTTCTATTTAGCGAAAGCATGACGGGTATGGAGCTGATTGGAGCAGCCTTAGTTTTTAGCGGTGTCGTAATGGCGATTTTCTACGGCCGACGCGGACAAGCCAGTAACACGCTAGAAGAGATAAAAGGTAACGTTTGGATTGGTGTCGGGCTCGGTTTAACTGCCGCTATGTGTCAGGCACTGGGCGGCATTATTGCTAAACCTGTTATGCAAACCAGTGTCGATCCTGTCGCCGCTTCCGCGATTCGTATGATCAGTGCTTTCGTCGCACATTGCGCACTCTGGTTAATTGGTGCAAAAGTCGCGCGCGCGACTCAAACTATCACATGGAAAGTGTTCGGCATTACTGCATTAAATGGCTTTTTGGCCATGGCGGTGGGTATGACGTTGATTCTCTATGCCCTGCGTGAAGGTAACGTCGGGATGGTGGCTCTGCTTTCTTCAACAACGCCGATCATGTTGCTGCCATTGTTATGGATTTACACCAAGAAACGTCCGAATCGATTCGCTTGGTTTGGCGCAGCACTGGCGGTTATTGGTACTGGTATCTTAGTGCAATAGCTCAGATTCAATGAGGGGCAGTTGACCTTAGTAATTGTTGAGCTTCGTAACTCACCGCCTTACCGAACACAGAATTACAGACATAAAAAAGCCCGAGTCGAGCTCGGGCTTTTTATCATTCTGAATCGTCAGTTAATTACTTAACTAGCACTTCACCAGACATTTCTGCAGGGATTTCTAGACCTGCTAGAGAAAGCATTGTTGGTGCAAGGTCAGACAGTTTACCGCCTTCTTTGAACTCAACCGCTTTGTCACCTACGTAGATTAGAGGTACTGGTAGGTTAGTGTGAGCAGTGTGGATGCCGCCCGTTTCTGGGTCGATCATCATCTCTGCGTTACCGTGGTCCGCAGTAATTAGCATTTGACCGCCAACTTCTTTGATTGCTTCAACCACTTTACCAACGCTTTCGTCTAGTGCTTCGATAGCTTGCTCAGCCGCTTCGTAAACACCAGTGTGACCAACCATATCTGCGTTCGGGTAGTTACAGATGATAGTGTCGTACTTACCAGACTTGATAGCCGCAACCATCTTCTCTGTTAGCTCTGGAGAGCTCATTTCTGGCTGCATGTCGTAAGTTGCTACTTTTGGAGAAGCAACAAGTTGACGCTCTTCGCCTTCGAATTCTTTCTCAATACCACCGTTGAAGAAGAACGTTACGTGCGCGTATTTCTCTGTTTCAGAGATACGTAGCTGAGTTTGACCTTGCTTAGATAGCCACTCACCGTAAGTGTTTTCTAGAGACGCAGGTGGGAATGCGATAGCTAGAGGGATATCAGCTGCGTATTGAGTCAGCATCACGAAGTTGATTGCTGGGAATACAGCGCGCTCGAAGCCGTCAAATGCAGGAACGAATGCACGAGTGATTTGACGTGCACGGTCAGCACGGTAGTTCATGAAGATAACTGCATCGCCATCTTGCATGATTGCGTCTTCTTGACCTTCCGCTTTGATAGCTGTTGCTTTAACGAATTCGTCGTTTTCTTCACGAGCGTAAGCCGCTTCTAGACCTGCAACTGCCGTTTCTGCTGTGAACTCAGCTTTCGCTTGAGTTAGAAGATCGTAAGCAACTTGAACGCGATCCCAGTTGTTGTCACGGTCCATTGCGTAGTAACGACCCACTAGAGAAGCAACGCGACCTTTACCTAGTTTCGCAAATAGGTCTTGGAAACGTTGTAGTGAGTTTTCAGCACTACGTGGTGGCGTGTCACGGCCGTCTAGGAAGCAGTGTAGGTAGATCTTTTCAGCGCCACGAGCTGCTGCCATTTCAACCGCTGCGTAGATGTGGTCTTCGTGAGAGTGAACGCCACCAGGAGACATAAGACCCATGATGTGTACTGCTTTCTCAGCTTTTACTGCAGAGTCGATAGCTTCAACTAGTGCTGCTGTTTCAGCGAATTCACCGTCAGCGATAGACTTAGTGATACGAGTTAGATCTTGGTATACAACGCGACCTGCACCGATGTTGGTGTGACCAACTTCTGAGTTACCCATTTGACCGTCAGGTAGACCAACGTCCATGCCTGAAGCAGAGATTAGAGTGTTAGGGTTGTTCGCAATTAGTGCATCCATTACTGGTGTTTTAGCATTTGCAATTGCGTTACTTGCTGTGTCTTCACGGTAACCGTAACCGTCAAGGATAACTAGAGCCAATGGCTTCTTAGCAGACATAGTGATGACCTCATCAAATTTAAGTAACTTTCGGTGTAGAGCTTCGCTGCTCTATCTAACCTTGAAACAAAACTAGCGTAATTTTACTACACTTTTTAACCAAAACTGTAGGTTAAGATCAAATAATGTTTGCGATTTATTGTTGCTATCTTACAAGTTAGCAAGCAATCCGACTCAGTCAGCAAACGTGTTCCACAAGCATAGTCACTTTCAAGACGCTTTGTACGACCACCGAAATACTTTGGTGAAAAACTTTTTGTTGTGACCCATTGTGCGCTTTTTCGACCAGAAGTGAAGTCAATTACGCCGATTGAATTGATAGGAGGAAGTGATAATAAGATTGCATGAATAGCGCATCAGAAAAGCCTTGGGGCAAGCGCGTAGATCTCAATTATTCGTTAGAAAATTTTAACCCTCTCGCCTAAGACGGCTAACCCCGCTATACTCCTGCTTTATTTTTCCGCCAACATTGCAAGAGCTCAAGACATGCAAGAGTACATTGATTTTTTCCAACAGAACATGATTCTATCTTTGGTTTGGGTAGGTCTTCTTGTCGCATTTATCATGAACCTCGTGAAATCAGCGACAGCCGCATACAAAGAGATTAACGTAAACCAATTGACTCACCTTATGAACCGTGAAAACGGCGTTGTGGTGGATATCCGCTCTAAAGATGAGTTCAAACAAGGTCATATCACCGACGCACTTCACATTTTACCGTCTGATATCAAAGCAGGTAACTTTGGTAGCCTTGAAAACCGTAAATCAGACCCAATCATTGTGGTATGCAAAACGGGTCAAACCGCTCAAGAAAGTGCAAACCTACTAGCGAAAGCAGGCTTCGAAAACGTAAGTCTACTGAAAAACGGTTTGATTGCATGGAACGAAGCGAACCTTCCACTAGTACGTGGTAAGAAATAAGGTCGCGGTAAAACAATTTTGCCAGCCTCGTTTATATAAACTGAGCAAATTGAAAGCAGTTGAAGCACTAAGTTGTGATGCTTTGCACGTAATAAGCGCTTCATCTAGTCAAGGTAGATTTGCTCAGTTAGTCTCAGGACAAACCATATTTCTGGGTTTAGATAATCCTAGACCCAACAAATGTTTATTAAGGATTTAAAAATGGCTGAAGCAGCACCACAAGACGCACAACAAAACTTTGCAATTCAACGCATCTTCCTAAAAGACGTTTCTTTCGAAGCGCCTAACTCTCCAGTAATCTTCCAAAAAGAGTGGAACCCAGACGTTAAACTAGACCTAGACACTCAAAGCCGTGAGCTTGGTGAAGGTGTTTACGAAGTAATTCTACGTCTAACTGTTACTGTTAAGAACGAAGAAGAAACAGCGTTCCTATGTGAAGTTCAACAAGGTGGTATCTTCACTGCTGAGCAAATGGAAGCAGGTCAACTTGCACATTGCCTAGGCGCATTCTGCCCGAACATCCTATTCCCATACGCTCGTGAAACTATCTCAAGCCTAGTGGTTAAAGGTACGTTCCCTCAACTGAACCTAGCGCCAGTTAACTTCGACGCGCTATTCATGAACTACCTACAACAGCAAGCTCAACAAGGCGAAGCTGAAGCGTAATTCACGTTTTGTAAGTGACGTGTTGTCCTTCATAGAGAATGAGCACACGTCACATACCTGAAGAAAATGCACAAAGCGTCCTCTCTGCGATGCAATGTGCATTTTTTATTTCTGATAAAAGTTCCTAGTTCCTAACCCCTTGAGAGCGTAAACTCTAGCGATTATGAACTAGATTCTACTAGTAGAAAGACAATTAGGCGGTAGCATGACACAAGCAAATACAAACAATGCTTACGGTAAAGACATCGCAATGACTGTGATCGGTGCTGGCTCATACGGCACTTCTTTGGCAATCTCCCTTGCTCGCAACGGCGCGAACGTCATCCTTTGGGGTCACGAGCCAGAGCACATGGCACGCCTTGAAGCAGACCGTGCCAACCACGAATTCCTACCTGGTATTGATTTCCCAGAGAGCTTGATCATTGAGTCGGATTTAGAAAAAGCCGTTCAAGCGAGCCGTGACTTGTTAGTTGTGGTTCCTAGCCACGTTTTCGGCATCGTACTAAAAAGCTGTCAGCCTTTCCTACGTGAAGATTCTCGCATCTGTTGGGCAACCAAAGGTCTTGAGCCAGAAACCGGTCGTCTACTAAAAGAAGTGGCGTTCGACATCATCGGTGACAGCTATTCACTAGCGGTACTGTCTGGCCCTACGTTTGCTAAAGAGCTTGCGATGGGCATGCCTACTGCCATCTCTGTTGCCTCTCCAGACGCAGACTTCGTTGCTGACCTGCAAGAGAAAATTCACTGCAGCAAAACTTTCCGAGTCTACGCAAACAACGACTTTATCGGCATGCAACTTGGCGGTGCGGTGAAGAACGTTATCGCGATTGGCGCAGGTATGTCTGATGGTATCGGCTTTGGTGCCAATGCTCGTACCGCACTGATTACACGTGGTTTGGCTGAAATGAGTCGTCTTGGCGCAGCTCTGGGCGCACAACCAGAAACCTTTATGGGCATGGCTGGCTTGGGCGACCTTGTTTTGACTTGTACCGATAACCAGTCGCGTAACCGCCGTTTTGGTTTAGCACTAGGTCAAGGTAAAGACGTCGACACTGCGCAAGAAGAAATCGGTCAAGTCGTGGAAGGCTACCGCAACACCAAAGAAGTTTGGATGCTCTCTCAGCGCATGGGCGTAGAGATGCCAATTGTTGACCAAATTTATCAAGTATTGTATCAAGGAAAAGATGCACGCCTGGCAGCGCAAGATTTACTTGCTCGTGACAAAAAAGCCGAAGGAAAGTAGCACCCTAGCTCCCTTTGCACCTCATCTGAGAAGAATAGAAGTTGTCGGGTCACGGAAGAACCACTCAGGATATTGAGAATGAAACACTGCGAAAAACAAAAAGTCTGGAACAAAATCGTTTCAGAAGCCCGTGAGATGTCAGAGCAAGAGCCTATGCTGGCGAGCTTTTATCATGCGACCATTATTAAGCATGACAGCCTATGTGCCGCATTGAGCTATATTCTGGCCAACAAATTAAACACTGCATCGATGCCTGCTATGGCAGTGCGTGAAGTGGTTGAAGAGGCATTTGCTGCCGATCCTACTATCACGGACGGCGCAGCTTGTGATATTTGTGCCACGGTCAATCGCGACCCTGCGGTTTCTATGTACTCAATGCCATTATTGTACTTAAAGGGCTACCATGCTCTGCAAGGCTACCGAGTAGCAAACTGGTTGTGGAAGCAAGGTCGTCACGCTCTTGCGACATATCTACAAAATCAGATTTCTGTGGCGTGTCAGGTCGATATTCACCCTGCAGCGCGCATCGGTAGTGGTATCATGCTCGACCATGCAACTGGCATCGTGATTGGTGAAACGGCTGTCGTGGAAAACGACGTGTCTATTTTGCAGGACGTCACCCTTGGTGGTACCGGCAAAGAGTGCGGTGACCGTCACCCGAAAATTCGCGAAGGCGTAATGATCGGTGCAGGTGCAAAGATTCTTGGCAATATTGAAGTCGGTCAAGGGGCGAAAATCGGCTCTTGTTCTGTGGTATTGCAAGCAGTGCCACCCCACACAACTGTGGCTGGTGTGCCTGCAAAAATCGTTGGTCGTCCGAAAACGGACAAACCTTCTCTCGATATGGATCAAGGCTTTAATGGCAAATCGCAAAGCTTTATCCATGGAGATGGTATTTAATCGTCATCTGATCCTTTGACAATAATGTGGTAGGTAACTCTCAAGTGCGAAAACAAAATCACCCAGTGCTACGCTCGGCTATTTTATTAACTTGTGCTTTATCTGCCACATATCCCCTCACCTCTTCCGCCGCCAGTCAGCAAGAGTTAAAAGGTGTTTCTAGCGAAATCAGCCGTCAGCGTAAATCGCTCACTTCTCAAGAAAAACAACTTAACGATCTGCAAAAGTCGCTTAAAGACCAAGAGCTTGGTATCTCCAAACTAGAAAGAGAAATTAAGCAAACTAAGGCAGAATTAGCGCAAGCCGATCAGAACATTAATAAGTTGGAAGAGAAAATTGCACTGCAAGAAGGCCAACGCCAAGCGCAAGAGGAAGAGCTAAAACAGCTCATTCAAACCTACTACGTGACGGAACGCGCCAAAGCCAATGGACATCTGCTCAATGAAGGGGTTGAAGAGGATCGCATCAGTCAATATTTCCAGCACTTAGCGAAAGCACGTGCGGAGGTGATTGATGCCATTACTAAAACCACTCAAGAGTTGGCGCACAATAAAAACCAACTTGAGTTGGAAAAAGAACAGATAGAAACCTTGCTTAAGCAGCAATCGGAAAAGCGCTCGTCATTGGCAAGCACACAATCGAAACGTAAAGGCACGCTAAGCAAGATTCAGAAAAGCATCAAAGACGACAAACGTTACCTTTCAGAACTGCAACGCAACGAAACCCGCCTAAAAGCGGAAATTGCGAAAGCCGCAAAACGTAACGCTGTACCGATGGATGGCATTGCGAAACAACGTGGCAAACTGCCTTGGCCACTCAAAGGTCGAGTCTTGCATAACTTCGGCACCAGACAAACTGGCCAAGTAAACTGGAAAGGCATGGTGCTTTCAGCAAGCTACGGTCAACAAGTCAAAGCCGTTTACCCAGGTACCGTTGTATTCGCCGAATACTTACGCGGTTATGGTCTAGTCGTTCTGCTCGACCATGGTAAAGGCGACATGACGCTCTACGGTTACAACCAAGCATTGACCAAGAAAGAAGGCGATAAGGTAACGGCCGGAGAAGTAATTGCCCTTGCAGGTGATACCGGTGGTCAAGATAGACCTTCACTGTACTTCGAAATTCGCCGTAACAGTGAAGCGCAAAACCCGAAATCTTGGTTAAAGCGTATGTAGCTGCCGTTTATCATCGCAGTTCTAATCAGCACTATCACGACACAAAAAACAAAGGAGCCACTCGGCTCCTTTGTTGTATGTCTATTTTGGAAAATGCTATGCGTAGTAGGTCTCAACCGCATCAATAAAGGCACTAACATCATCTTTGCTTAGCGCATTGATACCCGCCGCAGCCTCTCGACCACCACCTGTAGGGAACTGTCCACACACTGCCACAGCTCCCTGCTTGTTATTCAGTGGCGCGCGAAGAGAAACCGTGTAAGTACCGTCTGCATTTTCTGTTAATACCGCATGCGCAGAGTCTGGGTTTTGGTTTGCAAGCCAGTTGCCATAAACGCCGCTAATTCGACGTGATGCTGCATTGTTTGGCAGTTCAAATAGCTTGAGCTTCGCACTCTCGTGAGTAGCAGGAACCGCTTGCGCCGCATCCATATCTTGTTGATAAGCCGATTGCAATTGGTAGTAAGGTGACGCTTTATCTGCAATCGCATCGAATGGTGAAACGTATTGTTTTAACGCTTGGTACAAGTCCGCAGGGTGAAAATGAAGGTCGCCTACTTTAGAGCCATAACCGTTATAGTTGATTAAGGTGCCAAGCTCTTTTAGTTGTGCTTTCTGCTCTTGGTTAAATCCTGCTTTGTCTGCCAATGCATCCGCTTTAGCGATCAAGTTATCGCCATAAGCAGCGGTGATCGCCCATGTATGAAAACGGCCATCAAGCAGTTTATCGACAATCAACGCAGTACACATGTTGGCATCGAGATCGATGTGCGCGTCCAAATTACCGTGCTGAGGAATCTCGCCTGCTTTGTGGTGATCGGCGTAGAAAACATGCGCGCCTTGAGCCAAAGCTTGCTCTAGACCTACCATGTTCTTTTCCATTGAAATGTCCAACACTGTCAGCTCATCGCCGGCTTGCACACCCACTTTTTCCACCAGTTTGATGTCGCGCTTTACGCCTGTCACCAACTCAGCGTTGATAGGATCCGCTAAGCGCAATTGCAGCAATGCGATGATGCCGTCGGCATCGCCATTAAAAATGTCGTAATTCATTGAACGATAGTTCCTTTATCGAGAATCATCTTCCACTAGAAAGTATGGAAGAGCATGAGTTCTATTGTGCGAAATGAGCACAGCAAGTCAACTCAAGGAAGGAGTTGAAAATGAGAGCTGCGCTCTAAACCTTAAGCGTTGAGCCATACTCTCATTTTCTGAAATGAATAAGGAGGGAAAATAGTATTAACTGTGCAGACGACTTACTGCTTCTTCAAGCAAAAGCAACTGTTCCATGCCCTGCTCGGTCGCCACGGGTTTCACCACGTTAAGCATCTGCAACATGCCTTGTTTCACCATTAGCTCAGTAATATCGGTCTTTGATGACATCGCCGATTGGTAAGCTAACCAACTACACGCAATAAGATGCAGCGTGCAAACCAGTGATTTCAACTGCTCTTGGTCGACATTCAACAGCTTCAGCGACACAAACTCTTGCATGATTGCAATGAGGTTGGCTTGCAGCTTCTCTTGAACATCAATGTATTCATCATGCAGTTGCTCGTCTCGAGAAAGGATTTCTGGCAGGTTCGCGTAGAAAAAACGGTACTTCCACATCAGAGTGAAGATTGAATCGAGGTAGCTTTTCAGCATGGTCAGGCTCTCTTGAGAACCTTGAATTGGAGTAAAGCGTTCTAGCAGTTCCGCAGAGTAAAGCGCGAAAATCTCACGCACGATTTCTTGTTTGTTGCGGAAGTGGTAGTAAAGATTGCCTGGGCTAATTTCAATATGGTCAGCAATGTGGTTAGTTGTGATATTGCGCTCACCATGTTGGTTAAACAACTCCAGTGCGGCATAAACGATTTTGTCGCGCGTTTTCATGGTTATCGTATTCCCTCTTCATTATCGAATCGAGTATAGCGACTTCACCAACCTAGGTCGATAGAGGCTCCAAATACGGTAACATAGCAGACCAGTTAGAATGCCAATCGAGTTCGCAATCAAGTCGTGCCAAGAGGTTTGGCGTCCTACATAACCTTGTAAAACTTCAATCACAGCGCTGAATAAAAGAATACCCAGTGCCACCGTCCAACGCTGACGCCAACTTGCTACACAGAAACAGCCCAAGAAGCCAAAACCACTGTACGCCATCGCGTGCTGCATCTTATCTAAGTACGCAATATCCCCCCAATCTTGCAACTCTCCAGAGCTCAAAGATAGGTAAGCAATTAATGTCGCGTAACTCAGCAGCACCAAACGCGCAGCGGTCAGATTCATCGTCAATCCTTAAGCAATTGGGAATGGGAAAGCAGTCACTTGGTCAATATGGTCACAACCAAGAGCCAACATAATCAGGCGATCAACGCCGAGCGCCACACCGGCACAATCTGGCAAGCCTGCTTCTAAAGCACCAATCAAGTGGTAGTCGATCGGCTGTGGCTTCAAACCCATTTCAAGACGCTTAGCATTATCTTGTTCAAAGCGCGCCAATTGTTCTTTCGGGTTATCTAGCTCGTGGAAACCGTTCGCCAACTCAATACCTTTGAAGTACACCTCAAAGCGATCAGCAACGCGATTGTCTTGTGGATTAATCTTCGCTAATGCGGCTTGCGATGCAGGGAAATCATAAACAAATGCCGGCACTTGCTGGCCAATCTTCGCTTCCACACCGATGCTAAATAGCAGTTGCAGCAAAGTATCGCGATCTTCTTCAGGCTCGGCAATGTCACTCAAGCCCAGCTTTGCCGCCACCACTTTTAGCTCTTGCATCGAGCCTTCTAACGGGCACACGCCAAGTACATCAATAAAAGCTTGCTGGTAAGTCATGCGCTCGGCAGCGCCGCACTTCAATACCAGTTGCAGCAGATCATCCATTTCGTCCATCAGCTTGTGGTGATCAAAGCCGATGCGGTACCACTCCAACATGGTGAATTCAGGATTGTGGTGACGACCATTCTCTTCATTACGAAACGCTTTGTTGATTTGGTAGATACAGCCACTGCCTGCCGCTAGTAAGCGCTTCATGTGGAATTCAGGACTGGTCATAAAGAACAGCTTGCTGCCATCGGCATAGCCTGGGCCAACAAACTCGGTCTGGAAGGTATGCAAATGAATGTCGGTCACGGTGGCGTGACTCATGGCTGGCGTGTCGACTTCCATCACCTGTCGCTCGGCAAAGAATTGACGAATAGCGGTGATCAACGCGGCTCGTTGACGAAGTTGTTCCATAGAAGCAGTAGGTTGCCAGGTCGTTTGCATAACAAGACTCTCAATACATAAGTGAGCGAGGAAAATAGCAATTTTGTCACGCTTTGCCTAGCTCGGCGAGGGGGGATTCATCTTAATTGTATTGGTCTAAATACGAATAAAACTCGATCAAAATTGAAGCAAGCATTCCACGTTCTACAGTACAAAAAACACTCACAACTTACCCTATTATCAATGAGGGTAATGTCGTGCAACACCTGTGTAACATTGAGCAGCTTTACGTTTATCCCTCAACTGTTTCGTGCCGTGATAGCAGTCACATAACCTAGAATTTCTATGCTCTCGTGTGCATTACCGGAGAAAAAACCCAAATACATCAATTTTTCTGCCATAAGGCTCCCCTACACTAACCCTACTACTTTTGAGGGATAGCCTAAAAACGGTGCCCTCACACTCACAATAACAAGCGGATTTCCGCAATCACACACTGGAGGATAACTGTGCAAACTATCACCACAGATATCGCAGTCATCGGCGCAGGCGGCGCTGGTCTTCGTACTGCTATTGCAGCGGCTGAAGCAAACCCGGACTTAGAAGTAGCGCTTATTTCTAAAGTTTACCCAATGCGCTCCCATACGGTTGCTGCAGAAGGTGGCTCAGCAGCAGTTATCAAGGATGAAGATAGCTTAGACAACCACTTCAACGACACTGTTGGCGGTGGTGACTGGCTATGTGAACAGGACGTTGTTGAATACTTTGTAGAGAACGCGACTCGCGAAATGATCCAAATGGAGCAGTGGGGTTGCCCATGGAGTCGTAAAGAGAACGGTGAAGTCAACGTACGCCGCTTTGGTGGTATGAAGGTTGAACGTACTTGGTTCGCTGCAGATAAAACTGGCTTCCACATGCTTCACACGCTATTCCAGACGTCGATGAAGTACGACAACATCAAGCGCTTTGATGAGTACTTTGTTGTCGACTTGCTTGTTGATGAAGGTGAAGTACAAGGTCTGATTGCAATCCACATGTCTGAAGGTGAACTAGTTACGATTAAAGCGAAGTCTGTCGTACTAGCAACAGGTGGCGCAGGTCGCGTTTACCACTGTAACACCAACGGCGGTATCGTAACGGGCGACGGCATGGCGATGGCTTACCGTCACGGCGTTCCTCTACGTGATATGGAATTCGTTCAGTACCACCCAACAGGTCTTCCTGGCACGGGTATCCTAATGACTGAAGGTTGTCGTGGTGAAGGCGGTATCATCGTCAATAAAGACGGTTACCGTTACCTACAAGATTACGGCATGGGCCCAGAAACTCCAGTGGGTCAACCTAAGAACAAATACATGGAACTTGGTCCACGTGACAAAGTTTCTCAAGCTTTCTGGCACGAACAACAGAAAGGCAACACCATCAAACACCCTCTTGGTGATGTGGTGCATCTAGACCTTCGCCACCTAGGTGAAGAGTATCTACAAGAGCGTCTACCGTTCATTTGTGAGCTAGCGAAAGCTTACGTGAACGTTGATCCTGCAAAAGAGCCAATTCCAATTCGTCCAACGGTTCACTACACCATGGGTGGTATTGAGACTAACGGCGAATGTGAAACTCGCATTAAAGGTCTATTCGCGGTTGGCGAATGTGCGTCTGTTGGTCTTCACGGTGCAAACCGTCTAGGTTCTAACTCGCTGGCTGAGTTCGTGGTATTTGGTCGCGTTGCGGGTGAACAAGCGGTGAAACGTGCTGCAGAATTCAAAGGCTGGAACGAAGAGTCTATCGCGACTCAGGTGAAAGCAGTTGAAGACCGCATTGCCGCTCTAATGAACCAAGAAGGTGATGAAAACTGGGCAGATATCCGTACTGAAATGGGTCACACCATGGAAGCAGGTTGTGGTATCTACCGCCAAGAAGACTTGATGCAAGCAACCATCGAGAAAATCACTGAGCTGAAAGAGCGTTACAAGAAAATCAGCATCAAAGACAAAGGCAAAGTGTTCAACACTGACCTTCTTTACGCTATTGAAGTGGGCTACGGTCTAGAGGTAGCAGAAGCGATGGTTCACTCTGCAATCCTGCGTAAAGAATCTCGTGGTGCCCACCAACGTCTAGACGATGGTTGTACAGAGCGTGATGACGTGAACTTCCTGAAACACTCGCTTGCTTTCTTCAAAGAAGATGCAGCACCAAGTATCGACTACAGCAACGTGACGATTACAAAGTCACAGCCTAAAGCGCGTCTATACGGTGAAGCAGCAGAGAAAGCAGCAGCAGCTGAAAAAGCCGCTGAAGCAGAAGCGAAGAGCGCAGAGGAGCAAGCATAATGTCAGCAAACCGCATTCAAAAAGTAGACATTCTGCGTTACGACCCTGAGAAGGACGCGGAACCATACACGCAAACATTCGAAGTTCCATTTGATGAAACCATGTCTGTACTTGACGCACTTGGCTACATCAAAGATCACCTAGATAAAGATCTGTCTTACCGCTGGTCTTGTCGTATGGCGATCTGTGGTTCTTGCGGCATCATGGTAAACAACGTGCCTAAGCTAGCTTGTAAGAGCTTCCTACGTGATTACCCGAATGGCGTAACTATCGAGCCACTAGCAAACTTCCCAATCGAGAAAGACTTGATCGTTGATATGACGCCGTTCATCGAGCGCCTAGAAGCAATCAAACCTTACATCATTGGCAACGACCGCAAACCAGAAGACGGCACGAACCTACAAACACCAGAGCAAATGGCGAAATACAAGCAGTTTGCTGGCTGTATCAACTGTGGTCTTTGCTACGCAGCCTGTCCTCAGTTCGGTTTGAACCCTGAGTTCATCGGTCCTGCAGCACTGACTCTGGCACACCGTTACAACCTAGACAGCCGTGACAACGGTAAAGATGAGCGTATGAAGCTGATCAACGGTGAAAACGGCGCTTGGGGTTGTACGTTCGTAGGTTACTGTTCTGAAGTTTGTCCGAAGAACGTTGACCCAGCAGCGGCAGTAAACCAAGGCAAAGTGGAGTCTTCTATGGACTTCGTAATTGCGATGTTGAAACCTGATGGTTCACCAAAAAAAGTGGAGGCATAAGGATGAGCAACCGTAAACCTTACGTTCGTGAAATAAAACGCACATGGTGGAAGAACCATCCTTTCTACCGCTTCTACATGGTACGTGAAGCAACGGTGCTTCCTCTGATCCTATTCACTATTTTCCTGACTTTCGGTCTAGGTTCATTAGTGAAAGGCCCAGAAGCTTGGCAAGGTTGGTTGGAGTTCATGGCAAACCCTATCGTGGTAGCGATCAACATCGTTGCACTGCTAGGTAGCCTATTCCACGCACAAACTTTCTTCAGCATGATGCCACAGGTAATGCCAATTCGTCTGAAAGGCAAACCAGTGGATAAGAAGATCATCGTTCTGACTCAGTGGGCAGCGGTAGCGTTCATCTCACTGATCGTTCTCATCGTGATGTAAGGAGCTTGAGTAATGAAACCGAATTATAGTGTTAATACAGCACCGAAACGTTCTGATGAGCCAATCTGGTGGGGTCTATTTGGTGCCGGTGGTACTTGGTTTGCGATGATCACGCCAATCACGGTACTAGTACTGGGTATCCTAGTTCCACTAGGCATCATTGATGCAGAAGCAATGAGCTACGAGCGCGTATCTGAATTCGCGACTAGCATCATTGGCGCACTGTTCATCATCGGTACGCTAGCACTGCCAATGTGGCATGCGATGCACCGTGTACACCACGGCATGCACGACCTTAAATTCCACACGGGTGTGGTAGGTAAGATCGCATGTTACGCGTTTGCAGGTCTTATCTCTGCACTAGCCGTTATCTTTATCTTCATGATTTAAGATACGGACGGAAATGAAAAAAGCTGGCATATCGCCAGCTTTTTTATTGCCTGTTATTTATGTTTATCTTCAGCGCTATTCGTTTCAGGCACTATTCAATAAAGGTCGCGATTTCATCCAGTGACTTTTTGTGCATTGCATGTTCTGGAATGGTTGCGTTTTCTTCCGGATAACCGGTCACAATCAACATGTACGGACGGTCAACATCGTTGTCTCGCCCACAAATCTTACTCAAGAAACTCATCGGCTTTGGCGTGTGAGTCAACGTACCCAAACCTGCATTGTGCAGTGCTTGAAGCAAAAAGCCTGTGGCAATCCCGACTGACTCGTGCACGTAATAGTTGGTTTGTTCCCCATCGTTGCTCATACCGCCTTTCTTTTGCGAAAACACCGCGATCAGCCACGGCGCTTTTTCTAAATACGGCTTACTGGCATTCGTGCCAAGTGGCTTCAGTGCATCTAACCATTCTTGCCCTGCTCGACCTTCATAGAAAGAGCGTTCTAGTTCTTCAGCGGCTTGACGGATCTGCCCTTTCACTTCTGCACTGTTAATCGCAACAAAATGCCAAGGTTGATGGTTTGCCCCACTCGGAGCTGTACCTGCCGCTCGAATGCAGTGCTCAATCACTTCTTTCGCCACTGGGCGCTCTGAGAAACTTCGAATCGAATGACGGCGCTGGAGTTGCTCAAAATTATGTACAGCTCTTGCTGCCATTTCCTGTGGAGGGTATTCAACAAAATCAGCGAGTGGGTGATGTTGTTCTTGAGTCGACATAGTGCTTCCTTGCGCTTGTTGGGTGTTGATTCACTATAGCCACAAATTTCGCCCTCGCCTTTTTATCTTCATAAAATCAATGTGATATTGAGATAAAGCGCAAATATTCAGCCGCATTTCACCAACAAAAAAGAGAGGCTGATAACACGTATCAGCCTCTGCATTACTCTAGTTTGTACAGCTACCAGAGCTTTTGGTCACCTATGATCTTTTTGCTTTTTGAGCTTTTGACCACCCATGATCTTATTGCTGTGTGACCTTCTTAGTTTGGTCCATTAAGCCCAACGCGCCAAAGCCAGTAATCACATCGAGGTTAGTTTTCAGACCCGTCGCTTCACCACCACCGATGTAGTTTTGTGGCATCTGCACTTGGAAGTTTTGCAGGTTGTTGTACAGCGAGTTCGCCACATCTCGGTTCAACTCTGCCAAGTACACTTCTCGGTTTGCACCCAGTGCTGCGTACTTCGCTTTCAAGACTTCCGCTTCTGCACGGCCTTTTTCAAGAATCGCTTTTGCTTCAAATTCCGCTGATAGAGCATTGGCTTTTTGAATCGCTAGGTTCGCTTCAGCAATCGCTAGCTCTTTCTCTTTTTCCACCTCAGCCAATCGCTTGGTTTTCTCAACCTCGACGATTTCACGCTCCGCAATCTGACGTGCAACTTCGACTTCTTTTTGCTGAGCGATAATCGCGAGCTCTTTACTACGTTGAGCATCTTGTACTTCACGGGTACGTTGAATCTCTTTACGTAACTGCTCAGTCTCTGCTTGTGCTTTGGAGGTCTCTTGCTCCTGAATCGCACGGATACGGTCTGCTACTAAGCGCTTTTTATCTGCTAGCAATTGATCAAGCTGCTTCTCTGGCTGTGGATCACCGATGGTCACCTGCGTCACTTGAATACCGTATTGCTGTAGCGGGTTATCCTGACGGATTGGTTGGCCAGTGTTATCAACGACCGGAACCGTCTTCCAAACCAGTTGGTTCGTGCGTTGCAGTTGGTTCGCGTTCGACTGATTCGCACCCACCGGAGCTAGGTCTAGCTCTTCCACTTCTACCTGACGACGCTCAGTCAGATAAATACCTTCACGCAGTTGGTCTCCCAATTTGGATTTGAACTGGTTCAAACCACCTTGGAAGAACTCCTCCCCCGTGTATTGAGTCGCGGTAATCACCGTCACGTTACGTGCGTTCTTCACCAACAATGCATCAATTAGGTTACTGTTGTTGCGGAACTCTTTATGCATCTTCTTAACCGCTTCAGGGTCATTGCTGAGCTTGAAGCGGAATGTCACTGGGATCTGACCAATGTAGGTATCGGCAAAGCGAACCTGAATCGCATCAAGGCGTTGATAAAAATCTTCGCCCTTGCTGTTACCAAATGACACGGTGATCACTTGGTCATACTTGGTAATCTTGGACAGAAACGGCATACGAAAGTGAATGCCCGGTTCTGTGAATACGTCCAATTCACCAGTAATGTTGTTCTGATGCACATAGCTGTAACCCGCATCGGTCATCAGCACTGAGCTGTTAATCGTTAAGCCTATTGCCAGCAGCGGAATACCAAATACGGCTGCTTTCAATCCTTTATGTAGTAACTGACGTCTCTCTTCCACCTTTAAACCTCGTCCTAAGCCTCTGCTTTCCATTTTGTTCTCCTTTTTGGATTGTCATTGAGTTAAATCGATAAAAATCAAATTGCTATGCAACTCGCTGACAACGAGGTCTAATGTATCAAATTGTTACATTAAGAAATAATCGAAAGATTCATGAAATAAATAAGATTTTTACGAATAATACAAAATCATCAGAAATTTGCGGAGAATATCGATGTTTTGCACAGAGGCGTCAAAGGGAGGAAAATAGCGGGCAATAAAAAAGGCCGCCGAAGCGACCTTTTCAATCAGAAAGTCTAAGGTGAATTACTTCACACGACCTACGTATTCACCAGTACGAGTGTCAACTTTGATCACTTCGCCGATTGCGATGAATAGTGGTACACGTACTACAGCGCCAGTTGATAGTGTTGCTGGTTTACCACCTGTACCTTGAGTATCACCTTTCAGACCAGGATCTGTGTCAGTAACTTCTAGTTCAACGAAGTTTGGTGGAGTAACAGTAATTGGGTTACCGTTCCAAAGCGTGATCATACAAGTGTTGTTTTCTACCAACCACTTAGCGTTTTCACCAACCGCTTTCAAGTCAGCAGCGATCTGCTCGAAAGTTTCGTTGTTCATAAAGTGGTAGAATTCGCCGTCTGAATATAGATAATCTAGGTCGATATCCATTACGTCTGCCACTTCACAAGTGTCACCAGACTTGAATGTTTTCTCTAGCACTTTACCAGAAAGAAGTTTACGAATTTTAACGCGGTTGAACGCTTGGCCTTTACCTGGTTTAACGTATTCGTTTTCCAGAATTACACAAGGCTCGTTATCAAGCATTAACTTAAGGCCGCCTTTAAATTCATTGGTGCTAACTGTAGCCATTTTTTCCTCTTACATTCTTAGAGCTAAATTCAATGCCGCACATAATAACCCGAAAAGTCGAATCTGTTGAGCAAAACTGGCTCAAACAGTTAGCGAATGGGATCTCCGATCCTGCAAAATTGCTGGAAATGTTGGAAATCGATCCTTCACCGTGGCAGGACGGGTTCGCTGCGCGTAAGCTGTTTGCACAGCGTGTACCGCAAAGTTTTGTCGATAGGATGGAAAAAGGCAATCCTTACGATCCACTTTTGCGCCAAGTATTACCTTTGAGCGAAGAGTTTGAGGTACATGACGGTTATTCCAATGATCCTTTGGAAGAGCAAGACAACGAACTTCTTGGATTACTACACAAATACCGCAATCGCGCATTGATGATTGTGAAAGGTGGTTGTGCGGTGAACTGCCGTTACTGCTTTCGCCGCCACTTCCCATATCAAGAGAATAAGAGTGGCAAACAGGCGTGGACGAAGTGCTTGGAGTACATGGCACAGCAACCAGAACTCAATGAAGTGATCTTCTCTGGTGGCGATCCTTTGATGGCGAAAGACGATGAAATTCACTGGCTGCTTGAACACATCGCAAAAATCCCACACATCAAACGCCTGCGTATTCATAGTCGTTTGCCTGTGGTGATCCCTGCACGTATCACTGATGAACTATGTCACCTACTTCGCGCTTCTCGCCTACAGATCGTATTGGTGACGCACATTAACCACGCCAACGAAATCAATGCTGAGTTTGCTGCTCAAATGGCGAAGCTAAAGCAAGCTGGTGTCACTCTGCTTAACCAAGGTGTACTGCTGAAAGACGTTAATAACAGCGTTGAAGCACAGGTTGCGCTGAACGAAGCGTTATTCGATGCTGGCATTTTGCCGTACTACTTGCACGTTTTGGATAAAGTCCAAGGTGCGGCGCACTACTTTGTTTCCGATGAAGAAGCCAAAGAAATCATGCGCGGTGTGATCACGCGAGTTTCTGGCTACCTAGTGCCAAAGCTCACCCGTGAAATTGGTGGTCGCCCAAGTAAAACACCACTGGATCTGCATCTAGAATAAGTTGCTTGCCGTATAAAGATTGTCGTTACGAGCAAAAGCTTTTGTTCGATCAGGCGGTCTTATCTATGCATACTCCGCAAATTTGGAGGTTAAGATGCAAGCAACTTTTGAACACCTTTTCGATCTTGGCCCTTTTAGTTGGGCTGCGCTGCTTTGTTGTGCCATCAATGGTTTGATGATTGGCATTGAGCGTCAAACTCGCGGTAAACCCGTTGGTATTCGTACCGCAATTTTAGTTATCTCAGGTACTTACCTATTTATGTCGATGGCGGTATCACTCTCGCCAAATACATTAGATCAAGCCCGAGTACTTGGTCAGATCATTACTGGCGTCGGCTTTTTAGGTGCCGGTGTGATGATGACTCAAGACGGTAAAATCCACGGCGTGACTTCAGCGGCCGTCATTTGGGTGTTGGCGGGGCTAGGCTTGATGATTGGCTTGGGTTACTTATCACAGTCGATCATCATTACCGTATTGGCACTGACCGTTTTACTCGGTGTGGACAAGGCGGAAAACCGCGTCAAAGCATTGCGCCGTGGTGTGCACCAGAAAATGCAGCAACGAAAAACATCAACGCGTTTAGTTAAGTAATCAAACACAATAAAAAAGACCCCGACATCATGCCGGGGTCTTTTTGTATCTGGCGTTAAGTTAGGAAGGTGACTTAACTTTTTGCGAAGCTCGCTAATTATTTAGCGAAGTTCACGATTGGGAAACACTTGAAGAAGCCGTTGTCCGCACAGTTTAGAAGACCAATTTGAACACCGTCGATTTGGTCAGTCATGTTGAAGAAACCTAGCTGGAAGTTAGATTTTTTAGAGATACTTGCCAGACCGATGTCTGCCATTGTGTAACCTTCAGAGTAGTTCACAGCACTCCAGTTTAGACCTTCAACGTTGTTAGTCACGTTTACCGCACCTAGGTTAAGACCCGTTGTTTGACCTTGGTTCCAGTTGAATAGACCTAGAGAAACACCCTTCATTTCTTGGTTTACTTTAGACGCACCAAAGAAAAGACCGAAGTTCACACCAGTAGTACGGTCTGTTTCAGACATACCTAGTAGAGAGAAATCGACACCTTTTACTTCGTTCACTTGACCGTGAAGAACCGCAAGACGAACACCGCCAACAGAAGAGTTAGAAGGTGCGTTAGTGTTGTCGATAGTTGAGAACATAACTGGCGTGCTGTCAGCAAGAGCAACAGGTGAAGCAATAGCGGCTGCAACAGCCAGTGACGTCATTAGCTTTTTCATTTTCATCTCCATTGGGGGATTGTTTATTTACAACATAGTGTAATGTACAGATTTTGCGCCATTTTAACTCGATAAATGTTAGCTGTAAGTCATATTTAACCACTTGAAGAATAAAGCAATTGATTCATCAAACTTATTTTTCTGCATTTTCCCTGACCGTTTGCGCACAATAGCCACACAATTGCGTATTTTTAAACCAATTAACCTGATAAAAATTAAGCGTAATAATTACTCGCTAACTATCAGATTAAAAAGAAAAAGTAAGAACAAACCTACAAACTCACACACAGAAGGCTCAGTCCCAAAGTAACAGACACAAAAAAGCCGAGGCATTCGCCTCGGCTTCTCGAACTTTATCGGTAGTCTAGCTCACCGCTATAAGGTTTTAGAACAAGGAGAGCACGCGCAGTTTACGCTAGTAAATGAGCATGCTCGACGCCGTTATCAAGCCTTAGAGCAAAGAGATAGGCTGGCTATTACATCATGCCGCCCATACCACCCATACCGCCCATACCACCCATGTCAGGCATACCTGCGCCGTCTTTTTGTGGTAGGTCAGTAACCATCGCTTCAGTTGTGATCATTAGACCCGCTACTGATGCTGCGAATTGTAGTGCGCTACGAGTTACTTTAGTTGGGTCTAGGATACCCATCTCTAGCATGTCGCCGTATTCGCCTGTTGCTGCGTTGTAGCCGTAAGAACCTTCACCCGCTTTCACGTTGTTCGCTACTACTGACTCTTCGTCACCTGCGTTCTTCGTGATTTGACGGATTGGCGCTTCCATTGCACGTAGTGCAACGCGGATACCAACGTTTTGCTCTTCGTTGTCGCCTTCTAAGTCAACAATCTTAGATGCAGCGCGGATTAGTGCAACACCACCACCAGCAACTACGCCTTCTTCAACCGCTGCGCGAGTCGCGTGTAGTGCGTCTTCTACGCGGTCTTTCTTCTCTTTCATTTCAACTTCAGTTGCTGCACCAACTTTGATTACTGCAACACCGCCTGCTAGCTTAGCAACGCGCTCTTGTAGTTTCTCTTTGTCGTAGTCTGAAGTTGCATCTTCGATTTGCTGACGGATTTGAGCAACACGACCTTGGATCATTGCTTCTTCACCCACGCCATCGATGATGGTTGTGTTTTCTTTTGTGATTGCAACGCGCTTCGCTTGGCCTAGGTCTTCTAGTGCTACTTTTTCTAGCTCTAGACCGACTTCTTCAGAAATCACGATACCGCCAGTTAGGATAGCGATGTCTTGTAGCATTGCTTTACGACGGTCACCGAAACCAGGCGCTTTCACTGCTGCTACTTTAACGATGCCACGCATGTTGTTCACAACTAGTGTTGCTAGTGCTTCACCTTCTACGTCTTCAGCGATGATCAGTAGTGGGCGAGATGCTTTTGCTACTGCTTCTAGTGCTGGAAGAAGTTCACGGATGTTCGATACTTTCTTATCGATCAGAAGGATGAATGGGTTTTCTAGATCAACGCTGCCTGCTTCTTGGTTGTTGATAAAGTAAGGAGATAGGTAACCGCGGTCGAACTGCATACCTTCTACAACGTCTAGCTCATCTTGTAGCGCTTGACCTTCTTCAACAGTGATAACACCGTCACGGCCAACTTTTTCCATTGCTTCAGCAATGATGTTACCTACGCTTGAGTCAGAGTTTGCAGAGATAGTACCAACCTGTGCGATTGCTTTAGTGTCGTTACACTCAACAGACAGCTCTTTTAGTTGCTCAACCGCTGCGATAACTGCTTTGTCGATACCGCGCTTAAGATCCATTGGGTTCATACCCGCTGCTACTGCTTTTAGACCTTCATTTACGATTGCTTGCGCTAGTACGGTTGCTGTTGTTGTACCGTCACCCGCTGCGTCATTTGCTTTAGACGCAACTTCTTTAACCATTTGTGCGCCCATGTTCTGGAACTTGTCTTCCAGCTCAATTTCACGCGCTACTGATACACCATCTTTAGTGATTGTTGGTGCACCAAAAGATTTGTCTAGAACTACGTTACGACCTTTAGGACCCAGTGTTACTTTCACTGCGTCCGCTAGAACGTTTACGCCTTCTAGCATTTTAACTCGTGCGTCATTACCAAATTTAACGTCTTTAGCAGCCATCTTTGATTTCCTTTCTAAATTCTGTTTTTGATTGCGTTTTGAATCAGAGCAAAAAATTACTCAACGATTGCTATTAGTCGACAATAGCCATGATGTCGTTTTCAGACATGATAAGAACTTCTTTGCCGTCGATCTTCTCAGTCTTAGTGCCGTAACCTTCAGCGAAGATAACGGTATCACCAACTTTAACGTCCAGCGGTAGCACTGTGCCGTTCTCTAGGATGCGGCCTTTACCCACAGCTAGAACAACACCGCGAGTCGATTTTTCCGCAGCAGAACCAGTTAAAACGATGCCACCAGCTGACTTAGATTCAACTTCTTTACGTTCAACGATAACTCGGTCATGTAATGGACGAATGTTCATCGGTCGTCTCTCCTGAAAATTTCCATGATTATTTGATAATTGCCCGCTCAGGGGCACGTGATCTGTATATAAGGGCAAAGCTAAGGATCCCAAGGGGTAGACGTGAAATTTTTGTGACTTAGTTAAAATAACCAGCAGCTAAGCAACGGTTTGCGTGCGAAATGCTCGCTCGCCGAGGCAATGGCTTTCTTGTATCCTTGCCCTTCCCTCACCAGATAGACGTCAAAAATGTTGGAAAAGAATAAGCCGGGCAACCAGGCCGAAGACAAACATGGTTTGTTGACCGCCCCCATTCCCGACACCTTACGCAAAATGACCGTACCCATGACCATGGGCATGATCGCGATTTTGATGTTTAACTTGGTCGATACCTTCTTCATCTCGTTATTAGGTACCGAAGCGCTCGCGGCGATCAGTTATACCTTTCCAGTAACCTTTGCGGTGAACTGCATCACCATGGGCATTGGTATGGGACTGTCGACCAATATCGGCCGCCTGCTTGGTCAAGGGCATGCATCTCAAGCAGCACGTTTTACCAGCCATGGTTTACTGCTCGCCGTTGTTTTAGTCACGATCGCCTCGACGCTGGGTTTCTTTACTATTGAGCCACTATTTAGCTTACTCGGAGCAAAAGAAGACTCGATTCCACTGATTGAGCAGTACATGCAGGTCTGGTATTTGACTATTCCTCTGTTGGTGATCCCAATGGCAGGCAATAGCGCTATTAGGGCGACTGGCGACACCAAAACCCCAGCCAAGATCATGATGCTCGCAGGGCTTATCAACGGCATTCTCGATCCGCTGCTGATCTTTGGTTACGGCCCTTTCCCTGAACTCGGTATTCAGGGCGCAGCTATCGCCAGTGCATTCAGTTGGTTTGGCGCGCTCTGCGGGTCTTTCTATGTATTGGTGAAACGCGAGAAATTACTTGCCGCACCGAACTGGTCGCTCATCAAGCAAGACTGGCAACAAACCTTAAAAATAGGCACACCGGCAGCACTATCGAACGCAATGAACCCATTATCGGGCGCGATTTTGATGATGATTTTGTCTAGCCACGGCACCGCAGCGGTCGCGGCTTATGGCGCAGCGCAGCGTATTGAGTCAATCTTGATTTTGGTGCTGATGTCGCTGACCTCTGCACTCACCCCGTTTATGGCGCAAAACTTTGGGGCTAATAATCCTGCTCGTGCATTCTCTGGCTGGTTCCTGAGCATGCGCTTTGCGGTGGTCTTCCAAGGCTTTATCTTTTTGATGATGGTGCCTCTCAGCATTCCTCTTGCTGCGCTTTTCTCTCAAGAAGCAGCGGTAAAAGACTTGCTGTGGCATTACCTCTTAGTCGTGCCATTCAGCTACGGCTTCCAAGGGATTGTGATGATGTTGGTGAGTGGCTATAACGCGATGCACAAACCGCTGCGCGCCTTCCAGTGGAGCTTTATGCGCTTGTTCGTCTTTACGTTGCCAGCGGCATGGATAGGCAGTCAGCTTTATAGCATCGAAGGTTTGTTTATTGGCATTGCTCTGGGTAACACACTAGGCGGGTTGTTAGGCTATCTCTTTGCCTTGCGCGAGCGTCGCCTGACGTTAGCAGAGCACACGAGTTCTTAACTCGGCACAGAGCCTGCCTCAAACAAACTTCAGCTCAGGCAAATTTCAGACAATAAAAAACCGCGGATAACCGCGGTTTTTTTGATTTTGACTTTATCAAGCTGGCTTAGAATAGCTCTTCAGCAACTTGGTATAGGTCGTTGCGTACTGGACGCTTCATGTTCTCGATTGCATCGATGATGTCGTGGTGAACCAGTTGCTCTTTCACGATACCAACACAACGGCCGCCGTGACCCTCCATTAGTAGGTGAACAGCGTAGTTACCCATACGAGATGCTAGAACACGGTCGAATGCTGTTGGACGACCACCACGTTGGATGTGACCAAGAACCGTTGCGCGAGTTTCACGACCAGTTGCCGCTTCGATCTCTTTCGCTAGTTCGTTTGCATCCATCATCAGCTCAGTTAGCGCGATGATTGCGTGCTTCTTACCTTTAGAGATGCCATCTTGGATGTTGCTGATTAGCTTCTCTTTATCTAGACCAGTTTCTGGAGTGATGATGTACTCACAGCCACCTGCGATTGCAGACATCAGAGTTAGGTCACCACAGTGACGACCCATGATTTCTACGATAGAAATACGCTGGTGAGAAGAAGACGTGTCACGTAGACGGTCGATTGCATCGATAACTGTGTTTAGTGCAGTTAGGTAACCGATTGTGTAATCAGTACCCGCGATGTCGTTATCGATTGTGCCTGGTAGACCGATACATGGGTAACCCATTTCAGTCAGTTTCTTAGCACCCATGTAAGAACCGTCACCACCAATAACAACTAGTGCATCGATACCGTGCTTTTTAAGGTTCTCAATCGCTTGTTCGCGTACTGCCACTTCCTTGAATTCAGGGAAACGTGCAGAGCCTAGGAATGTACCACCCTTGTTGATCACATCAGAAACACTAGAACGATCTAGCTTTTCGATGCGGTCTTCGTAAAGACCTAGGTAGCCATCGTAAACACCGTAAACTTCCAATCCCTCAGATAGTGCTGTACGAACTACGCCGCGTACTGCAGCGTTCATACCAGGTGCGTCACCGCCACTTGTTAAAACACCGATCTTCTTAATCATGCTCACCCTCGATCTTTGGCAATCAATTTATTTAATTTTCTTTTAGGCCCCTTGTTACCAAGCAACCTGCATAATCCAGAACTGTGCGTTATGTTACATTTCCTCTAAAGGAATACCAATGAAAACACACTTTTTTATGTAACTTTTCTACTTATGTAAGAGTATTACAGTTTCTCTTTGCAACTTCGTTGATTCACATCAGGATCACGATTCTTAGCAAGTAGTGATGGAAAGATAGTCAATAAGCGTCTATTTGTCGTCAGGCTTGGTCTGATTTTTCGACCGCTACCAATCTTGTGCTTTTTGCTCTTTCTCTGGGCCAAACACCACCGACAACGGATCCTGGTGGATCAACACATCCGCTTCTGGGAACAACTCAAGTAGATTATCTTCCACTTTGTCAGCAATGTGGTGGGCTTCGATCAAACGCAAGTTATCATCCAATTCTAAATGCAATTGGATAAAACGCGTAGGGCCAGACATGCGAGTACGGAGCTGATGTACACCTAAGACGCCTTCGACCTTCAAACACTCTTGACGAATTTGCTCTAGCTCTTCATCTGGTAGTTTTCTATCAAGCAATGTCTGAATCGCTTCGCTGACCATCTTGAACGCGCTGTACAAAATAAAGATACCAATACCAATCGCAAACACCGCATCGGCTTGGGTGACACCAAAATAACTCAAGCCTAGCGCCACCATAATGGCACCGTTCATATAAAGGTCAGTTTGGTAATGCAATGAGTCAGCGGCAATCGCCTGACTGCCTGTCACTCGCACGACATGTTTTTGGAACATCACAAGTCCAAAGGTCACGACCATAGCAAATAGAGAGACGTACACACCCAGTTCAGGAGCATTCAATTCATGTGGACGGAAGAAACGGTCGATACCGTTTAGGATCAAAAATACCGCAGAACCGGAGATAAACATCGCTTGTGCCAACGCGGCCAAAGACTCGGCTTTGCCGTGCCCAAAAGTGTGTTCTCTGTCAGCCGGTTGCAGGGAGTAGCGCACCACAATAAGGTTCACTACCGATGCGGCAATATCCAACATGGAGTCAATTAAAGAGGCAAGTAAGCTGACGGAACCCGTCACCCACCAAGTGATGACTTTGACAATCAAAAGAAGCGTCGCCACGATGGTTGCCGTCCAAGCTGCCATCGTCACTAAACGTGCGTATTGCTGTTTCATAATCAAATAGTTAACTCAAACCGTGCTTTGAGTATACCTTGAGAATGATTTAATGAGTATGAAATCGCCAAGATCAAAAAGAGGCAGCACTCTGGCTACCCCTTTTACTTTATCTTTCAGCGATTAGCTGTTGTGGTGCTTTTCCATGCGTTTTTGCATTTTTTCGCCACACTTCTGTTGACGCTCTTTTTGTAGCTCAACAAATTTTGTTTTTTGCTCTGGAGTCAGAACACTCAGCATTTGGTGCTTTTTCTCCATCATTTTAACGCGACGCTCAGTTTGCTTCTCAACCATTTCTTTCGCTAGGTCGTTTGCTGCTGCTTCATCGAAGTTATCCGCCAATAGTAGCGCTTGTACTTTGTCGTGGTGTGCTTGACGCTCAGCCATGCGAGCTTCGTGACCGTCGGCGAATTTCGCTTTCATTTCTGCTTTGTTCGCTTCACGCATTTCTTTTAGCTGGTCTTTTTGTGCATCAGTTAGGTCTAGTTGACGCATAATGCCGCGGTCCATACCCATACCACACTCACCGCGATGACCTTTGTGGTCTTTACCGCCGAATGCGAATGCACTCGCTGTACCTAGAGTTAGAGGTAGAACAACAGCCGCTAGTACTAATTTCTTTGCAGTTTTCATAATACGATTCCTTACACAGGTTAGTGATTCTTCTGAGCTGTTCTCACAGCGCTTGAGTGTAGAATACGACCTACTAGGTAAAGCGACGTATAGAGACCGTAAAGAATCGTAAAGAGTGATTTTTACACTCATTCCTCCTCGTCATTACCATGTAATATTAAAGCAACCACGAATGATAAATAGGTATTCAAATGGCGAACATTCTTTTGATTGATGACGACACAGAGCTAACCAGCCTACTTAAAGAAGTGCTGAGCTTTGAAGGGTACGAAGTCAGTGAAGCCAATGATGGTGAAGCAGGCTTATTGGCGATTAACAGTGAGATCGATCTTGTACTGCTTGACGTCATGATGCCAAAACTCAATGGAATGGAGACCCTAAAACGCCTGCGTGAAAACTGGGAGACACCAGTATTGATGCTCACCGCCAAAGGTGAGGAGATCGATCGCGTAATTGGCCTAGAGCTTGGCGCGGATGATTACCTACCGAAGCCTTTTAGCGACCGTGAACTGTTAGCACGTATTCGAGCTATATTACGCCGCACTAGCAGTACCCAAAAGAACACCAAGAACAGCGATTGCATTGAGTATCGAGAAATCAAACTCTACCCAGGCAAACAAGAAGCGTACTGTGAAGAAGCCTTACTGGATTTAACCACGACCGAATTTGCGCTGTTAACGCACTTTGTGCAGAACCCAGGCCAAGTACTGACGAAAGAAACCCTCAGCCTTGATGTGCTTGGTAAGCGCCTTGCAGCCTTTGACCGTGCGATCGATATGCACGTCTCCAACCTACGTAAAAAATTGCCAGACCAAAACAACGGTAAGCCACGCATTAAAACCCTACGAGGGCGCGGCTACATGTTGATTGAGGAGGATTAATGCGAGCACCACGCTTCAAACTGCCGAAGATAAACAGCTTGTATGGACGCATCTTTGCCATCTTTTGGTTCACTATGTTCTTGGTTTTGATGGCAGTGCTGTCATTGCCACACCTTGACCCACGGAAAGCACGCGACATCCCACAAGACCACTATCAGCGTATGATTGACATACGCGACGGCATTGAGAAGAAGTATCGCAAGCAAGATAACCTCGGCAAGATTTTGTTCAGCATCGAAGGTCAGCGACGCAGCAAGCATGATCCGCGTCCGCGTATCTTCTTTTCTGATCACGAAGGCAATGTCTTAACCACATCGAACCACAAAGACTTCAAATTGCGTGCGCTGCAAAACTTTGTCACCAGCATTGAAGATCAGTCGCAGCCTAAACAAAAACTCTACGGCCGCTACATGATCGCAGGCCCAGTCCCGATCAAGATCGCCAACTCTGACTTACTGATGTATGTGGGTTTTAAATGGAATGAACCGCCGCCGATCATGTTGCGCCTGTTCGATCATCCATTGCAATTGCTGCTCGCCGTCATGTTGGTGAGTACACCGCTACTGCTGTGGCTAGCATGGGCATTGAGCCAACCAGCTCGACGACTGGAAACCGCGGCACAACGCGTTGCCAAAGGTGAGTTTGTCATCGACCCGAATCTGGAAAAAGGCACCACAGAGTTTCGCCAAGCAGGTACCAGCTTTAACCAAATGGTTGAAGCGGTGAATCAAATGATTTCTGGTCAGCAGCGTTTACTCTCGGATATTTCTCACGAGCTGCGCTCTCCCCTCACTCGTCTGCGCATGGCAAGTGCATTAGCGACGCGTAAGCAAGGTGAAAGCCCAGAGCTGACTCGTATTGATACTGAAGCTCAACGCTTAGAACAGATGATTGCCGAGCTGCTTGAATTGTCACGCATGCAAGTGAACAGTCACATGACGCGTGAAACTCAGCCGATTGCCAGCTTATGGGAAGAGATCATTAAAGACGCACAGTTCGAAGCGGAACAAATGGGTAAAACGCTGAGCTACTCAGATCTCCCTGAGCGCAGTATCTCGGGTAACCCAAAACTGTTGATGAGTGCGGTAGAGAACATCATCCGCAACGCGATTTACTACGGCAAAGACGAAGTGAAAATCAACATTCAGGATTCATTCGATACGCTACGCATTGTGGTGGATGACAACGGTGAAGGCGTACCTGAGGAAGAGTTGGAAGCGATTTTCCGTCCATTCTATCGAGTGTCGACCGCGCGCGACCGCCATTCTGGTGGTACAGGGTTAGGCTTAACCATCACCGAAAGTGCGATTCGTCAGCACAGTGGTTCGATTATCGCAAGTCGCAGCCCATTGGGTGGTTTACGCGTTACCATTACCCTGCCGTTGATCAGTGAGGCAAAATAACCCCACAAAGATCAAAGTTGATAATGATTTTCATTAACATTAAAGTAAGTCCTCCATAAAGGAGGATTTACAATGTCGCACATTTTCCCAGAGCTTCCGTACAGCTACGATGCGTTAGAGCCTTACATCGATGCGAAAACCATGGAAGTTCACTACAGCAAACACCACAAAACCTATTACGATAAATTCATGGCTGCCGCAAAAGGCAGCGCTCTCGAGACCCAAAGCCTCGATGACATCTTCGCTAGCATTTCTCAACACAGCCCAGCTATCCGTAACAACGGCGGCGGTTACTACAATCACATCATTTATTGGAACTGCATGTCACCAGATGGTGGCGGTGAGCCTCAAGGTGCTCTTGCAGAGGCCATCAACGAAAAGTTTGGTGACTTCGAAAAATTCAAAGACGAGTTTGCCCAAGCGGCTATCAATACCTTCGGCTCAGGCTTTGCTTGGCTAGTCGTAAAAGATGGTGAGATTCACATTACCTCCACCAGCAACCAAGACAATCCTCTGATGGACGTTGCTGCAGTACAAGGTGAGCCAGTTCTAGCATTGGATGTGTGGGAGCACGCTTACTACATCAGCTACCAAAACCGTCGCCCTGAATACATCGACGCATGGTGGAATGTGGTCAACTGGCGCGCAGTGGAAGAGAACTACACTCGCGCTCTGAGTTAATCTATCTAAATGAGGGCAACACAATGAAGTGGTTGCCCTCTTCTATAACCCGTCATTGTGTTGAATCTCGCTTCTCATGGTGACTTGGGTATATACTGCTCGCCTGTTTTGACCAATCTAATTCAATACCATGTTTGATATCGCTCTATACGAACCAGAAATCGCGCCGAACACCGGCAACATCATTCGCCTATGTGCTAACTGTGGTGCGAATCTCCACCTGATTGAGCCACTGGGTTTCGATCTAGAAGAGAAGAAAGTCCGCCGCGCAGGTTTGGATTACCACGATTTGGCTCGCGTGACGCGTCATAAAGATTATCAAGCATTCTTGGAATACTTAGAGAAAGAGAAACAAGGCAACTACCGCCTGTTTGCATGTACGACAAAGACCACAGGTCATCACGTCGATGCAAAATACCAAGAAGGCGATGTTTTGATGTTTGGTCCAGAAACACGTGGCCTGCCAGCAGACGTGATTGATAGCCTGCCAATGGCACAACGTATTCGCATTCCGATGATGCCGGATGCGCGCAGCCTGAACCTTTCTAACGCCGTTGCGATTATTGCGTTTGAAGCATGGCGTCAAATGGGCTTTGAAGGCGCGTTGTAAGCACTGCAAATAACAGATACTAAAAAGGGCGCTGATGCGCCCTTTTGCTTTTCTTACTTACCGATTGAATCAGTTGAGCTTGTTACGATCATTGTCGTCTTTACGCTCGTATTCACCTTCGAAGGTGTTGCCATTATCCGATTGAGAATCAAATGGGTCACGACGGAATGGGTCTTGCTCAAATGGACCTTGATTTGAGAAGCCACCTTGGAAGCCGCCACCATTCATGGTCTTCACCACCATCTTGCTCATTAGGTATTTCGCAATCGCAGCTCGCGGTGCTGGCAACAACACCAACATACCCAATGCGTCTGTCATGAAACCTGGTGTTAACAGCAATACGCCTGCAACTGCCAGCATCACACCTTCAAAAATCTGTTGAGCCGGAAGCTCACCTTGCTCTAAGCGGCCTTGCACTGACATCAATGTCTGGATGCCTTGGCTACGCACCAAAGACGCGCCAACAAATGCAGTAATCAATACTAAAGCAATCGTAGGCCAGAGACCTAAGAAGCCTCCCACCTGAATAAATAGGCCGATTTCGATGATCGGGACGAAAATAAACGCCAATAATAAGATAGGAAACACACGCCCTCCTTTGTTGATTTCAGTGTAATGGCAAAAGCCTACTAAGCTCAAACGAATCGTTGTAAAAAAGCGTGTTCATACTAGGGAGAATGCGTTGTGCAAAAAACGCCCTTTGAATAAAGGTGCATATACAAAAATTGGTCGTTGAAAAGTGCTATTTTCGGACTCTTAATATCCATGTTTGTCGAGGAAAATCGCCTACCCATAAAGGGTTATTAATATCCCGTTCATACTTTGCAAAATATTGACGCATCAAAAGCGAAAAAGGTGATCCACTTACTATTTTTATGCGCTAGGTGCAGTATGATGTGCCACATAAGTCAGGACGGTTTTTCCAGCCAAAAACTCTGATGAATGGATTCTAGATTGCAGAAATGGCTAATAAATAACTTAAATATCAGAATTATTATCTAAGGATCCTGTTATGGCTACACTATCTGATGCTCCAAAGACAGCAAACCAAGCCACTCGTATTGAAGAAGATCTATTAGGCCAACGTCATGTCCCTGCCGATGCTTACTACGGCATCCACACACTTCGCGCTATCGAAAACTTCAACATTTCAAGCACTACCATCTCTGACGTACCTGAATTTGTACGTGGCATGGTAATGACTAAGAAAGCCGCTGCACTAGCAAACAAAGAGCTAGGCGCAATTCCAAAAGACGTTGCTAACTACATCCTAGAAGCGTGTGATTTGATCCTTGAAACAGGTAAGTGCATGGATCAGTTCCCTTCAGACGTATTCCAAGGCGGTGCAGGCACGTCAGTGAACATGAACACTAACGAAGTTATCGCGAACGTTGCACTTGAACTGATGGGCAAGGAAAAAGGCCAATATGAGTTCATCAACCCGAACGATCACGTAAACAAGAGCCAATCAACAAACTGTGCGTACCCAACGGGTTTCCGTATCGCGGTTTACAACAGTGTTCATCAGTTGATGGAAGCGATCGAATACCTTAAAGGCGCATTCGAGCTTAAAGCACAAGAATTCAAAGACATCTTGAAGATGGGTCGTACTCAGCTGCAAGATGCGGTTCCTATGACTGTGGGTCAAGAGTTCCACGCATGGGCTGTAACACTAAACGAAGAAATTCGTGCTCTAGATTACACGTCTAAGCTACTACTAGAAATCAACCTAGGTGCAACAGCAATCGGTACTGGTCTAAACGCACCAACAGGTTACCAAGCGCTAGCAGTAAAACATCTAGCAGAAGTAACGGGGCTAGAAGTGGTACCAGCAGAAGACCTGATCGAAGCGACTTCTGACTGTGGTGCTTACGTAATGACGCACGGTGCGCTGAAACGTCTAGCAGTGAAACTATCGAAGATCTGTAACGACCTTCGTCTACTTTCTTCTGGTCCACGTGCAGGTCTTAACGAACTGAACCTACCAGAAATGCAAGCAGGCTCTTCAATCATGCCAGCTAAAGTAAACCCAGTTATCCCAGAAGTAGTAAACCAAGTTTGCTTCAAAGTTCTAGGTAACGACAACACGGTTTCTTTCGCAGCAGAAGGCGGTCAGCTACAGCTAAACGTAATGGAACCAGTTATCGCACAAAGCGTGTTTGAGTCTATCTCTCTACTACACAACGCATGTGTGAACCTACGCGATAAATGTATCGATGGCATCACTGTGAACAAAGAAGTTTGCGAAAACTACGTTTACAACTCTATCGGTATCGTAACTTACCTAAACCCATACATCGGCCACCACGAAGGCGATATCGTTGGTAAGATCTGTGCAGAAACAGGTAAGAGTGTACGTGATGTAGTTCTAGAACGCGGTTTATTAACTGAAGAAGAGCTAGATGACATCTTATCGGTTGAAAACTTCATGCATCCGACTTATAAAGCGAAACGCTACGAGTAATCGCATGTGAAAGGGGTCCCTAACGGGGCCCTTTTTTAGGCTCGAATACGGTTAACCACAATTTTTATGCGCTTTTTATTGCCGTAAGCCGCTCGGGTTCTGATTTTCTGAACACTTACTCCTGTTCCTGAGTGCTCAAAAAATCAGAATCATTAAAAACTAAAAGAGGTATCAATATGGTAATGGTCGAACTCTTCGTGGTTCTGCTCTTCATTTATTTGGGGGCAAGAATCGGTGGTATCGGCATTGGTTTTGCTGGTGGTGCTGGGGTAATTGCATTGTCTTTAATCCTAGGTGTCCCGACAAGCCAGTCTTTCATCCCTGTCGATGTAATACTGATCATCATGTCTGTAATTACTGCTATCGCTGCAATGCAGGTAGCGGGTGGTTTGGACTGGATGGTTCAGGTTGCGGAAGACTTTTTGCGTAAACATCCCGAACGCATCACCTTTTACGCACCTATCGTGACATTCCTAATGACACTACTTGCGGGTACTGGTCACACGGCATTCTCTACTCTTCCTGTTATTGCAGAAGTAGCGAAAGGCCAAGGTGTTCGTCCTTCTCGTCCACTGTCAATTGCGGTAGTAGCATCGCAAATCGCTATCACAGCGTCGCCAATCTCTGCGGCTGTTGTAGCGTTCGCAGCAATGCTTCACCCATTTGGTGTTGATTACCTAACGCTACTAGCAATCTGTATCCCAACAACGTTCATCGCTTGTATGATCGGTGCATTCGTAGCGAACTTCATGGGTAGCGAGCTTAAAGACGATCCTGAATACCAAGACCGTCTAGCAAAAGGCTTGATCAAGCTAAACACAGAATCTAAGCGTGAAATCCTACCAACAGCGAAGAAAGCAACTTTCATCTTCCTAGGCGCTATCGCATTCGTAGTATGTTACGCAGCAGCAATCTCTGGCTCTGTTGGCCTTATCGAGAACCCTGCTCTAGGTCGTAACGAAGCAATCATGACGGTTATGCTAGCAGCTGCGGCAGCTATCGTAATGAGCTGTAAAATCGACGCTGGCAAAATCCCAGCAGCAGCAACATTCCGCTCTGGTATGACAGCGTGTGTGTGTGTTCTTGGTGTGGCATGGCTAGGTTCTACGTTCGTTAACGCGCACGTTGACGGCATTAAAGAAGTGGCTGGTGCGTTACTAGCAGACTACCCATGGATGCTAGCACTTGTTCTATTCTTCGCTTCAATGCTGCTTTACTCGCAAGGTGCAACTACCGTTGCGCTTATGCCAGCAGCACTAGCAATCGGTGTGGCACCTCTTACTGCGGTTGCGTCTTTCGCAGCAGTAAGTGCGCTATTCGTACTGCCAACTTACCCAACGCTTCTAGCAGCGGTTGAGATGGACGACACGGGTTCAACTCGTATCGGTAAGTACGTATTCAACCACCCATTCTTCGTACCAGGTGTGGTGACCATCGCTTCAGCGGTAGCACTTGGCTTCGCATTTGGTGGTCTACTGATCTAGTAGAAACAGAGTCTTACTCGGGGAGCTTCGGCTCCCTTTTTTATTGTCTGTCGCATTGGATAGCGCTTAACAAATCTTCACTTCCATGAAACTTATTGGCTAGCCAGCAGGTCTGATTGAGTTACACTAACGGCAACTATCTAAGATGAATTGATCCTTTTATGCGTGCATTATTTTCCGTCTTACTCTTAGGGCTTATTACCTTTTCTGCGCCTTCTTTTGCGCTGTTTGGCAATGATCAGTTAAACAACAGTCAAAGCAACGCTTTTGGCAGCAGCAACGATACCTTTGTACCTGTAGATCAGGCTTTCCCATTCAACTACTACCAGCAAGACGGCAAATTAATGTTGGATTGGCAGGTACGTGATGGTTACTACCTGTATCAAGAACGCCTATCGGTAGCGGGTGAGAAAGTATCGCTAGGCGAACTGCAAATGGAAGACGGAACGCCGCATAAAGATGAATTCTTTGGTGACGTACATATCTACACTCAGCCTCTGTTTGTTAACGTCCCAATGCACGACTGGCAAGACGGTGCACGCGTGGTAGTGCAATACCAAGGTTGTGCGAAAGCAGGCTTCTGTTACCCACCAGAAACTCGCGTGATTCCTATCAGCGCGTTTACTTCGTCGAGCTCAGATTCAACAGCGGCGACGACAACACCAAAAGCAGAGCAAGCACCAAAAGCAACGCCACCAGCGGCGCAATCATCTAGTTCTAGCGACACATCATCGGCTCCAGTAACACAACAAGATAGCCTTGCCGCCAACCTAGCTGATAATTGGTGGACGCCACTTCTGTTCTTGGCGCTTGGTGTGGGCTTGGCGTTTACACCATGTGTGCTGCCGATGTACCCAATTTTGACCAGCATCGTGCTTGGCAGTGGCAAACTGAGCCAACGCCGCGCGCTAGGCTTGTCGTTTGTCTACGTACAAGGCATGGCGCTGACTTATACCCTACTGGGCCTTGTGGTGGCGTCTGCGGGCATGCAATTCCAAGCAGCGATGCAACACCCTTATGTGCTGATTGGTTTGAGTGTGCTGTTCGTGACACTCGCATTGTCTATGTTTGGCGTTTATAACCTGCAACTGCCAAGCGGCGTACAAACGTGGTTAAACAACCTCAGCAACAAACAACAAGGTGGTAGCAGCGCAGGTGTATTCGCCATGGGTGCGATTTCTGGTCTGGTGTGCTCCCCATGCACCACAGCTCCTCTGTCTGGTGCGCTACTTTACGTTGCACAAAGCGGTGACTTACTGACAGGTGGTATCGCGCTCTATGCACTAGCAATGGGTATGGGTATTCCACTCATTCTTGTTGCAGTATTCGGCAACAAACTTCTGCCAAAAGCAGGAGGTTGGATGGATCGCGTTAAGACGCTGTTCGGTTTCATTCTACTGGCAGCTCCTATCTTCCTACTTGAGCGCATCTTGCCAGACATGTGGGCTACGGCATTGTGGTCAGCACTGGGTATCGCGGCTTTTGGTTGGCTATACCACATCAAAAACAGCCTAGAATTTGGCGGTTGGAAGCAAAGCGCAGTAGGCATCATTGCTGTGCTTGGTTTGTTTGCTTCTGCTCAACCAGCACTGAACTACTGGTTTGGCGGTAATACCACTACACAAACTCAGCAAGCAACAGTGAGCTTTACCCGTATCGCTAACGTGGCTGAACTTGAGGCTGCACTTGCTCAAGCGAAACAAGCCGGCAAACCAGTGATGCTGGATTTCTACGCCGACTGGTGTGTGGCGTGTAAAGAGTTCGAGAAGTACACCTTCCATGACCCAAGCGTCGAAGCCAAACTGCAAGACTTCGTTCTTCTGCAAGCGGACGTAACTAAGAACCAAGTGCAAGACATCGAGCTGCTTAAACATATGAATGTACTTGGTTTACCAACGATTGAGTTCTGGGATGCCAATGGCGAACATGTTTCAAACGCTCGTTTGACGGGCTTTATGCAAGCCGAGCCTTTCTTAGAGCATATCAACCGATTCTGATGATGAATCTTTCAAACGCCAGTGATTTTTCACTGGCGTTTTTTGTTGTCTCAATAAAACCAAGAAAGTTGCGTTTATATGCAATTTTTCTAATAAAAGTCGATTTAGTTCAGACTTTTAGCGGATAAATATTGTCCACATTCTTAAAGGTGGACAATAATTCCATTAACGAAATAGTCAAAAGTGTTTAACGTCATGGATTCGACCTACACCATTATCATCGCTGATGATCATCCGCTGTTCCGCAATGCCTTGTTCCAATCGGTACACATGGCTGTGAGTGGTGCCAACCTTCTCGAAGCGGATACGCTGGACGCTCTACTCGCGTTGCTGGAAAAAGAAGAAGAGCCAGATTTGGTGTTGTTAGATCTCAAGATGCCGGGCGCCAATGGCATGTCGGGCTTGATTCACCTTCGTGCTGAATACCCAGATCTTCCGGTGGTGGTGGTATCTGCCAGTGAAGAGCCTAGTGTGGTCACACAAGTGAAGAGCCACGGTGCGTTCGGATTTATTCCGAAATCGAGCGACATGCGCGAGCTGGTCAATGCCCTTAACCAAGTTCTTAATGGCGACCCATACTTCCCAGAAGGCTTGATCACCAATAACGCAGCCTGTAATGACTTGGCAGAGAAAATTGCCGCACTTACCCCCCAGCAATACAAAGTGTTGGGTATGCTTTCCGATGGCTTACTCAACAAGCAAATCGCTTACGAGCTCAATGTCTCTGAGGCCACCATCAAAGCCCACATGACGGCAATTTTCCGCAAACTGGGCGTGAAGAACCGAACTCAAGCCGTCATCCTATTGCAGCAAATGGAACCCGAGCAGTAATGTGTTAGTAAATATATCTAATTCACATTTATATGACGCAAAAAGAACAACAGACGTTAAAATAAAAAGGCTGTCACACACAGCCTTTTCATCCCTCTGTTAAACCGCTAACTCTGGGAGGTCATACTTTGCTAAGTATTCTCGTCACTCAATTCGTCGTACTCTGGGCCGTCATCGACCCGATTGGTTCAGTACCCGTTTACCTATCACAAACTCAACACCTCACGGCAAAACAGCGTCGTCTCGTCGCGTTGAAAGCGATCGCCATTTCAATGGGTGTGTTGTTGTTCTTTCTTATTGCCGGTCAGTTGTTGCTGGAAGCAATGCAAATCCCGTTGCCCGCGTTCCAAGCCGCTGGTGGCTTAGTGTTATTGCTGTTTGCATTGTCGATGATTTTTGGTGAGAGCAAGCCAGAACAAGAGCAAAAACTGGGCGAAGACGTCAGCCACTCCGATCTCGCTGACTTAGCCGTTTACCCTCTTGCGATCCCTTCGATTGCATCGCCGGGTGCAATGATGGCTATCGTGATGCTCACCGATAACAACCGATACTCTTTTGTCGACCAAGCAATGACCGCAGGCGTCATGATTGCGGTACTTCTGGTGACCTTATTCTTGTTACTAGGTGCAAACACGATTCAAAAAGTGATTGGTAACGTAGGCGCAGCCATCATCAGCCGCGTAATGGGGCTTATCCTTGCTGCTGTTGCACTGAATAATTTGCTGCTTGGTATAAAAGATTTCTATGTTAATTGATAAAACTCTTAGACCTTTGGCTAATTTAACATCAAATTAACATCACACTTTTATTCCCACCTCCTCTCAAACGCCCTAAAAACGGGCGTTTTTGCTTTTTAGCGTCCCGACTAAAGTTGAAAAGAGTTCTTGCCAGTGCCTTGCTAATGTACATGCTGAAACATTTTTTTAACAACAATACCAATCGTAAGGAGACGGCAATGGCATTTGAAAGCGAAGAAAGAGCCAAAGCCTACTGGGACAAGAACGTGAAGCTCATGATTACCCTGATGGTCATCTGGTTCGTAGTGTCTTTCGGCTGCGGCATTTTATTTGTCGACGTACTTAATCAATTTCAATTAGGTGGATACAAACTCGGGTTCTGGTTTGCTCAACAAGGCTCCATCTATGCCTTCCTAGGTATTATTTTCTACTACGCGTGGAAAATGCGCCAAATCGACCGTGAATTCGGCGTAGATGAGTAAGGAGTAACTCAGATGGATTTGAAAACTATTACCTATCTGGTGGTTGGCGCGACGTTCGTCCTCTACATCGGTATTGCGATTTGGGCTCGTGCGGGCTCAACCAAAGAATTCTATGTAGCAGGGGGCGGTGTCAACCCTATCGCTAACGGCATGGCAACCGCAGCAGACTGGATGTCAGCAGCATCGTTCATCTCAATGGCAGGCTTGATTGCCTTCATGGGTTACGGCGGTTCGGTATTCCTGATGGGCTGGACAGGCGGTTACGTACTACTTGCACTTCTGCTTGCGCCATACCTACGTAAGTTCGGTAAGTTTACTGTGCCAGAATTCGTAGGTGAGCGTTTCTACTCTAACGCAGCACGTATCGTAGCGGTTGTGTGTCTTATCATCGCATCAGTAACTTACGTTATCGGTCAGATGAAAGGCGTGGGCGTGGCGTTTGGTCGTTTCCTAGAAGTGGATTACTCAACAGGTCTACTGATCGGTATGTGTATCGTATTCATGTACGCCGTAATGGGCGGCATGAAAGGCATTACCTACACGCAGATTGCTCAATATTGCGTACTCATTCTTGCTTACACTATTCCTGCAATCTTTATCTCTCTGCAACTAACAGGTAACCCACTACCACAGATCGGCTTAGGTAGTACCATACAAGGCACCGATGTTTATCTACTCGATAGGCTCGACCAAGTGGTCACCGAGCTCGGTTTTAGTGAATACACCACCCAAGTCCGTGGCGACACGCTAAACATGTTCGTGTACACCATGTCACTGATGATCGGTACGGCGGGTCTACCACACGTAATCATCCGTTTCTTTACCGTGCCTAAGGTTCGTGATGCACGTACATCAGCAGGTTGGGCTCTAGTTTTCATCGCTATCCTTTACACAACAGCACCTGCAGTATCTGCTATGGCGCGTCTAAACCTAATGGATACCGTTAACCCAGCTCCGGGTCAGCACCTTGCTTATGATGAACGTCCTGACTGGTTCAAGAACTGGGAGAAAACAGGTCTACTAGGCTTTGATGATAAGAACGGCGACGGTCTGATTGAGTACACGTCAAACCCAGCAACTAATGAACTGAAAGTTGACCGTGACATCATGGTACTAGCAAACCCAGAGATTGCTAAGCTACCTAACTGGGTTATCGCACTTGTCGCAGCAGGTGGTCTGGCGGCAGCACTATCGACGGCTGCAGGTCTACTACTGGCGATTTCGTCCGCGATATCCCATGACTTAATCAAAGGCGTGATAAATCCGAACATATCCGAGAAGAAAGAGCTGCTCGCGAGCCGAATCTCCATGGCAGTTGCCATTGCAGTCGCCGGTTACTTAGGCTTGAATCCGCCTGGGTTTGCAGCCGGTACGGTAGCGCTCGCCTTCGGTCTGGCGGCATCCTCCATCTTCCCTGCGTTGATGATGGGTATCTTCAGTAAGAGCATCAACAAAGAAGGCGCAATCGCAGGTATGATTGCAGGTATCAGTATCACGCTATTCTACGTATTCCAGCACAAAGGCATCCTATTTGTTGCTGACTGGACTTACCTACAAAGCTGGGGTCAGAACTGGTTCCTAGGCATCGAACCAAACGCATTTGGTGCAATTGGCGCTGTGTTCAACTTCATCGTGGCATTCGCTGTATCGAAAGTAACGGCAGAAACACCACAAGAAGTAAAAGACCTAGTCGAGCACGTACGTGTACCAGCAGGCGCTGGCGGTGCGGTAGACCACTAAAATATAACGCAAACCACAAAAGCCCCGCTTGGGGCTTTTTTATTCGCTAGATTAGGTTAATTTAACCTTATGAAGTTGTAGCAAGGAAGCCAACATGTTCAAAAACAAGCACTTTATTATCGCTCTGTTGATCGCCCCAATTCTGTCTTTGATCGCTTATTTCGGTACAGACATGGCTCTGAGTGAAAAGCCTCATGCAGCTAAAGAAGGGGAAAGCTACAAACTGGCCAGCAAGTCGAATTGCCGTTATACCAGTGGCTTGTGTGATATGGAGAACGGCGACTTTAAAGTGAAGTTTCGCTCAGAAAAGCTGACGCAAGATAGCCTAGAGTTGTCTTTACATGCGGCTTATCCACTGGAAGGGGTGAAAGTTTCCGTCGTGGATAGCCAAGAGCAAAACGCACAGCCAATTGACATGACGCCAGCGGATCAAGCCGGACAAAACTGGACCATCACTTTGCCTAAGCCTGCATCAGCCGAGAGCTGGTTGCGTGTTGCGATTCAATCTGAAGGCACACTCTATTACGGAGAAACGCAAACGGCGTTTGTGAAATACGAAACCCTGTTTACGGACAAATAAGTTACCTGCTCCATAAGGCTTGAAGGCGCATTTGAGCCGACCTTATCTCGCGAAAGAATACCGAGCTTAATTGTAGGGATTGAGCTCTCCCACTTCAGCCGATACTGAGTCCGAGTATCGGCTTTTTTTGTTGTGTTATTTCCTCAAAAAAGCTGTGGTTGCTAATCGACAATTAATTGATAATAATTATCATTATCCTAAATATCGAGGTAACTATGGACAGCAGCCAAGCCATCTACAACGCCTTTTTTAAAGCGCAAGACCGATTCCTTCATGTGTATGCGCCAAGCGGCTTCGAACCCGATGTGATTCATGATTACATCCATTGGGGTATGGTGCTGTCGTCCATCTACGATCACGATGCAGAGCACGAAAACCTGTTGCTGTGCGAGCTGTATTTGCGCCAAGTCTACTTCCATCTACTCGACGCGATTCAAGACCCTACTCGTAGTCGCATCTTCCGCCGAGTCTGCCTCGATTCTATTCACACTCCGCTACTTTGTCTCAAACGTTACTACTACCAATTTGAGGATGGCGATGTGAAATTTCTCTCATTACAACAACAATTACGTCTGATACAGACGCCACTCGATTAAACAAAAGGAACCTACCATGACCACGGAATTCCGTATCGAAGCGGACAGCATGGGCGAAGTCAAAGTCCCAGCCAACGCTTTGTATCAAGCCCAAACTCAACGCGCTGTCGATAACTTTGCTTTCAGCAAACACACCATGCCGACAGGGTTTATCCAAGCACTCGCTCACATCAAACAAACCGCAGCGCTTACCAATGCTCAACTTGGCTTGCTAGAAGGTGATATTGCCAATGCCATCGCCGATGCCGCGCAAGCAATTATTGATGGTAAACACCTCAACCAATTCCCTATCGATGTATTCCAAACCGGGTCAGGCACCAGTTCCAACATGAATGCCAATGAAGTGATTGCAACATTGGCGTCTGAGCACCTAGGCGGAACGGTCAATCCAAATGATCACGTCAACATGGGTCAAAGCAGTAACGACGTAGTGCCTACTGCGATTCAAGTTAGCTCGGCAATTGCGATTGAAAAACAGCTACTGCCTGCACTGTCCCACCTAAGTGAAACACTAGAGACTAAGCAGCAAGCTCTGAAAGATGTAGTGAAAACAGGTCGTACGCACCTCATGGATGCGATGCCAATTACCTTCGCCCAAGAGCTTGGTGGCTGGCAGTTCCAAATCGAACACGCTAAACAAGCCATTGAGCAAACACTGCCAGCTGTGAAAGCGTTAGCCCAAGGCGGAACAGCGGTGGGGACTGGGATCAACGCCGATCCACGCTTCGCCGATCTTTTTGCCGATAACCTAACCCAATCAACGCGCATCGAGTTTGCTTCAAGCAAAAACTTCTTCTTCAATCTCAGCAGTCAGGATGCGATCGTCGCCCTATCGGGACAGCTCAAAACAACAGCAGTTGCGATCATGAAGATCGCAAACGATCTTCGTTGGATGAACTCAGGTCCACTAGCCGGCTTAGGTGAAATCGAACTGCAAGGCTTACAACCGGGCTCTTCTATCATGCCGGGCAAAGTGAACCCTGTGATTCCAGAAGCAGCGGCCATGGCGTCGGCACAAGTGATTGGTAACGACGCGACAATTACCGTTGCAGGTCAATCGGGTAACTTCCAACTTAACGTGATGCTGCCAGTGATTGCTCACAATGTACTAGAAAGCATTGAACTGCTGTCGAACAGCGCCGTTGCTTTGGCAGACAAAGCCATCGCGACGTTTGAAGTGCGCCAAGACAACCTTGATGTGGCACTGGCGAAGAACCCGATTCTGGTCACCGCACTTAACCCTGTGATTGGCTACCTAAAAGCAGCCGAAGTAGCGAAGAAAGCCTACAAACAAGGTCGCGCTATCATTGATGTCGCGGAAGAAGAAACGGACTTAGATCGCGCAACATTAGAAAGATTGCTCGATCCAGCCAAACTGACTCAAGGCGGCGTTGCAGAATAAGCCACCGACCGATCACCCCCTTAAAGCAAAAGACCTCCAATCGGAGGTCTTTTTTTCTAGGCGACTCGATTGAGAACCGAGCGCAGCTTCAAAGGCTTTACAGGTTTGGCGATAAAACTAAACCCATTGGCTTTAATGCCTTCCATCATGTCATCGGTTCGGTCGGCACTGATGATCACCCCCTCAAAGCGATTACCCAGACGCAAGCGGCATTGCTGCAACACTTCTAATCCTGTTCGACCATTGTCTAAACGATAATCGGAGAAAATCACATCCGGCAGCCAATCGTCTTCGATCGCTTTCAGACTCTCAACGATATCGGTCGCAATGCGAATATCACAGCCCCAGCGTGAGAGTAGATTCTCCATTCCAACTAGGATATCCGGCTCATTATCGACACACAGCACACGAATATGGCTCAAGTCAGATTGTGCACTCTTCACTGCTTTGACTGCCGGAATGTGCACCTTCTCTGCTTTATCTAAGGTAATCGAGAACACGCTGCCTTGACCAAACCAAGAACGCATCGAGATTTCATGCCCCAGCACTTGAGCAATACCTTTCGAAATAGCCAAGCCTAACCCTAAACCTTGGTCAGAACGAACTTGAGTACCGCGATTAAACTCTTCGAAGATCTCTTGTTGCTTCTCTTCTTCGATGCCCATGCCGTTGTCCCATACATCAATACGCACTCGCCCTTGTACGCGACGCACACCTAGCGCCACTTTGCCATTCGGGCTATATCGGAACGCATTGGTAAGGAAGTTCTGTACCACGCGGCGTAGCAATTTCGGGTCAGACTTCACCATCAAAGACGATGGGATCATGGTGAACTCAATGCCTTGTTGTTTCGCCAATGCGCTGAATTCCGCATTCAAGTTTGCCAACACATCATTGACCGCAAAACCATGCACATTAACGTCCAACTTGCCTGACTCCAAACGCGAAATATCCAGCAAATCACCAATCAAATCTTCTGCTGCGCCTAATGCACTCTCAATGTGGGTCGACAGCTTTTGGGTTTCACTGTCTTTGGCGACTTCCGACAAGGAAGAAGCAAACAGCCGCGCAGCATTCAACGGCTGCATCAAGTCATGGCTTACCGCAGCTAAGAAACGCGACTTGGACTGCGACTCATGCTCAGAGCGTTGGGTTGCTGCTACCAGTTGTTTGTTCAGTTGTTCCAACTCACGAGTACGGGCACGAACGCGTTCTTCTAGTGTCTCATTAGCGTCTTTCAGAGCTTGCTCTGCATCGCGGAACACGGTGATATCGGTAAAGCTCATCACGAAGCCGCCACCTGGCATCGGGTTACCTTGCACTTCAATTACGCGACCGTCAGGACGTACACGGGAAGAGGTATGTCGTGTCCCTTGCTCAAGGTGATAAACACGGCGACGAACGTGGTCTTCAGGGTCACCCGGACCACATAAACCTTGCTCAGCATTATGACGAATCACATCCGCAATCGGACGCCCGACCTGAATCAAACCCGGCGGGAAAACAAATAACTCCAGATAACGTTGGTTCCACGCCACCAGCCTTAGTTGCTTGTCGACCACTGCGATGCCTTGCCCAATGTGTTCAATCGCACCTTGCAATAAGCCACGACTGAAATCGTACAGCTCTGAGGCTTCATCAACGATGGTCGCCACTTCCTCAAGCTGCATATTTCTGCCTTGCAAAGCAGAAGTAAGTACTAACTTAGCTGAAGAGGCACCAAACACACCGGCAAGTACGCGCTCGGTATGTCGAATCAAGGTAGAGGGAGCTTGTTGGTTGGGAAGCAGCTCCTCGCGTTGCTGACTCCAATAGGTTTGAAAGGCGGATTTCACTCGCGTGCGTCCCACAAATCGTGACGCTAACATCTCCAGTTCACTGACCGTTACACGGCTCTGATACAAGCTGATGTTTTCACTCTCAGGCAACGGCGTACCAACGAATGACGCCGATTGTAAGCGTTCACTTATGCTTGGGCGCGTAGCTAGTGATACCGCAACAAAACACGCGGTATTCGCCACCACGCTGAGGATCATGCCCCAGTCGGAAACAGCAATACCAAAGCCTGCCAATAAATCAGGCGGAGTGATCAACCAAATCAGCAAGTTGTTGCTTGCGTCACCCGCCAGCATGTCGGTTTGGCTCATCAAAGTAATCAACCAAATGGTGAAACCCACCAGCAGACCGACATACACGCCTTTCTTGTTGCCCTGACGCCAATACATACCGCCAAGCAGAGAGGGAGCGAACTGGGTAATCGCTGCAAACGAGAGAAAACCTATCGCAGAGAGTGAGTGGATACTATCTAAAGCCTGATAAAAGCCCCATGCACCAATCAAAAGAAGCAGAATAAGCCCGCGACGTATACGTAATAACAGCGTAGAGAAATGGTGATGATTGCGTTTTGATAACTTCATTCGGCGCAGAATCAGCGGCATCACCAAATCGTTAGATACCATGATCGCTAAAGCAATGGTCGAGACGATGACCATGCCGCTTGCCGCGGAAGTACCGCCCAAAAATGCCAGTAAGGCGATGTCATTCGCGCCCACCGCCATCGGCACGCTGATCACGTACGTATCGGCAGGGCTGCCACTCAACAGACTTTGCCCTACCCATGCGATTGGCAGAACGAAAATACCCATCAGAATCAGATACAGCGGGAATAACCAACGTGCGACGTGTAAGTCTTGCGCGCGTTCATTCTCGACTACCATGGTGTGGAACTGACGTGGCAAACAGACAATCGCCAGCATGGTCAGAATGGTATGAATCAGCAAGGTCGGAATGTTGGGTGAGTCATAGGTTTCAGCGGCGATATCAGCGAGGTGGAAGCTCTCGGTATCCATCGCGAGCCAAACAATAAACACACCCACAACTAAAAACGCCACCAACTTGAGCACTGATTCAAACGCAATCGCCATCATCATGCCGCGGTGATGTTCGGTGTTATCGATATGACGCGTACCAAACAGCATGGTGAAGATCGCCATCGCCCCAACCACAAACCAAGATACGCTGTAGTTTTGATAACTGAGATCAGATGCCAAGTCCGGTGCGATGATCTCCAATCCCATGGTGATGCCGCGCAATTGCAAAGCGATATACGGAAGAATGCCTGCCACCGCGATTAAGGTGACAACCACCGCCAAGCCTTGCGATTTACCATAGCGGGCGGCAATGAAATCGGCAATGGAGGTGATGTGCTCGCGCTTGGTAATCAAGATCAGCCGAGCGAGGACGCGCCAGCCGATGGTAAACACGATGATCGGCGCGATATAGATGGGTAAGAAGGACCAAGGATTGTTGCTCGCCTGTCCGACCGTGCCGTAGAAGGTCCACGACGTACAGTACACCGCAATCGACAAACTGTAGATCCATGGTCGCCAACGCGCTAACCATCTCTTTTGTTTGTCACCGTACCAAGCGATTAAAAACAGGATTCCCAAATACGCCAAAGAAACGGGAATCACTAGCCATCCTTGCATCCGATATCCTTTCTTACTTTTCTTGCCTTTCTTGCTGTTTTTAAAGCAAGGAATAAAAAAACCTCTCCATAAGGGAGAGGTTTCATTTAACACTGCTTTCACAACAGAGACAAAGGTTAGTTTTTAATCTCTGTCACAGAAGCTTAATTCTGTGCTTCAGGCGCATTGGCTGAGAGATCAACCACATTACTTTCATCATTTTGAGGATCAACTTTGATAAACAGTGCAATAAAGCCCATCGCCGCCATCAACCAGAAGATATTCGCCCCCCAGTGCTCGTAGCCCCAACCACTGATCACTGTCATCAACGCGATAAACGCACCCAGTGGAATTGCGTTATATAGTGCCTGCAATGCCACCATCTTGTTCTCTGCTGAGTTCTGGATGTATTGAATGGCAGCAATGTGCGCCATTGCAAACGTCACGCCGTGAAGCATTTGCACTACCACCAACGCCAAAATAGAGGTCGTAGACGCAGTCATTCCCCAACGTAGCATCACACCACCAGCCGCAACCACAAACAGAGTGCGCAAAGACCAGCCAGCGAATAGACGCTTACTCAGAGCAAACACAGCAACTTCAGCTGCCACGCCCAAGCTCCACAAGTAACCAATCACATCTTCTGAGTGACCAGCCGCTTTCCAGTGAATCGCACTAAAACCGTAGTACGCCGCATGGCTGCCTTGGATTAACGCCATCAGCACAAGGAACTTCACGACCGGTTTATCCGTCAGTAACGCTGAGAGTTTTGGACGCTCAGAATGTTGACCTTCGCGTGTCACTGGCATTGGATTGGTGTTACGCATTGCAAATAAGAGCGAGACAAACACACCGACCATCGCCGTGTACAAAATCATGTCAGAACCAAACTCTGCCACCAAGTAGCCCACCACAGTCGAGCCTGCAATAAATGCAACCGAGCCCCACAAACGGGTACGACCGTAATCGAGCATTTTCAAACGAGCGTAGTAGTTCGCCATCGCATCAGACAGAGGCACTACAGGACCACAACACAAGTTGAACAAGACAGTGGCAAGCGCCATTAACCAGAAGTTGCCGCCAGTGAAAAAGTGGAAACCAACAAATATAAGGGCAGCAAAACTCAACCAGCGCAATGCAGGCATTAGGTGTTCGACTTTATGCAAACGTGGGGTAAGCACCATGTTCGCCACACAACGCGTCGCTAAACCTAGACCCACTAACAGACCAATATCTGTTGGAGAAACGCCCTGCTCTTTAAACCACAACGACCAAAATGGCAGATACACGCCATACGCAAAAAAGAATCCGAGAAAGTACTGGGAAATCCAGCCATACGGAGAGGGTTTCAACATCACTGACATCCTAAAAAACGACAAAAACTAACGACTTCCGCCACGTAAACGTTTGGGACGCGGAATTATGGATCGCAATGCGTAATAGAAAAAGGGAAGAATCGGCAACTTACCGTTTCCTCAATGGCACAGGGTCTCGAAATGCAAAATTAGATTGTGACGATTTAGACCAAAGTCGTCTGGCTTCGGCAGGGAAATTTGTCAGACTTAGAATGTGTTCCCACCAAATTTAGGTGCTCTCATGCCTGACAAATTTAATATGCAATCTCCACCGTTCGATCGCCTGACTGACGCACAGCAAAATCGACTGCGCTCGTCTCTTGATGTGGCGTACTACCGAACGCGAGATGTCATCTTAGCTTGTGGGCAAGACAATCCTCATCTGCACATACTGATTAAAGGCGCCGTGGAAGAGCGTTCAAAAGATCAAGACGAAGTGTTTGCTCACTACGCTAACGACGACATGTTTGATGTGCGCTCTTTGTTTGAAGAAAGCGTGCGCCATCAGTATGTGGCACTGGAAGATACCCTCTCGTACTTGCTGCCCAAAGAAGTGTTTCTTGAGCTGTATAACGAGAACGGACAGTTCGCTGCCTACTTCGATAACAACCTATCGAAACGCCAAGCCCTCATTGAAGCGGCTCAACAGCAACAAAACCTCGCGGAATTCATTCTGACTAAAGTCGATAGCAGTATCTATCATCCACCGATGATATTGGCGTCCGATATGCCAATTAATCAGGTCACTAAAACACTTAAAGACAATGGCATTGATGCCGCTTTGGTTCAACTCAACCAAGATGACCCACGCCTAGAGCAATATCCATCGGCGCATCCCTACGCGATAGTGACGCGAACCAATATGCTCCACGCCGTGATGCTTGACGAGCACCCACTCGATACGCCAGTAAGTAAGATTGCGACCTTCCCTGTTTATCACGTGGATGATGGTGACTTCTTGTTTAACGCCATGATCACCATGACGCGCAACCGCATGAAGCGTCTAATGGTGTGCGAAGGCAATCAAGCGGTCGGTATGCTGGATATGACGCAAATCCTCAGTGCGTTCTCCACTCACTCACACGTACTAACACTCAGCATAGCGCGAGCAACCAGCGTGGAAGAGTTAGCCCTTGCTTCCAATCGACAGCGTCAGTTGGTGGATAGCTTGCTGACCAACGGCATCCGCACTCGCTTCATCATGGAGCTGATATCTGCTGTAAACGAACAAATTATCGAAAAAGCGTTTGAGCTTGTGGTGCCACCAGCACTGCACGATCACTGCTGTCTGATTGTGCTTGGCTCGGAAGGTCGTGGAGAGCAAATCCTCAAAACCGATCAAGATAACGCACTGATCATCCAAGATGGGCTGGAATGGGAACATTGCTCCGAAGTCATGCAAACCCTCACCCACACCTTGCAGCAACTGGGCTATCCACTCTGTCCAGGCAAAGTCATGGTTAACAATCCGAAGTGGGTTCGAACGCAGCAAGACTGGATTAAAACGCTCGATGGTTGGATTGCTAAAGCGCAGCCTGAACAAATCATGGATTTAGCCATCTTCAGTGATGCTCATGCGGTCGCAGGCAATCGAGAGTTGCTCACGCCTGTCGCCGAGCACCTCAGATACAGCATGGAAGATCGTATGTTGATTCTGTCCGATTTCACTCGCCCTGCACTGCAATTTTCCGTGCCTCTTACTCTGTTTGGTAACGTAAAAAGTGCTAAAGACGGGCTGGATATTAAGCGTGGTGGCATTTTCCCAATCGTGCATGGTATTCGCACCTTGGCATTGGAATACGCAATTGAAGAGAAGAACACCTTCGAACGTATCGAAGCACTGAGAAACAAGCGTATCTTAGAACCAGAAACCGCCGATAACCTCAATGAGGCGCTGAAGCTGTTCTTCAAGATCCGTTTGAACCAGCAATTGAGTAAGCAAGAAGCATTAAACAACATCGACATCAAACAGTTAGACAGGACTGAACGAGACCTGCTACGCCACAGCTTACACGTGGTGAAGAAGTTTAAGCAGTTCTTAGGCTTCCATTATCAAATCCGTGATTAGAGTCTTTTAGGCAAATAAGACGAGAGGTAACAGGGATGAATTGGCTACAAAGGAAATACTGGCATTACAAGCTGAAGGGCTCACCTTATCAGCCACTGTTTTGTTCGCCGCAAAAAGGCGAATTTGTCTCTCTCGATTGCGAAACCACCAGCTTGGACCCAAATCGAGCCGAGCTGGTCACCATCGCTGCAACCAAAATCATCGACAACCGCATCATCACCAGCAAACCGTTCGAAGTTCGACTGCGCGCCCCACAATCACTCGATTCAGGCTCGGTAAAAATTCACCATATCCGCCACCAAGATTTGGTGGATGGTATCAGCGAAAAAGAAGCGCTCATCAAGTTACTCGACTTTATCGGCAACCGTCCTTTGGTCGGCTACCACATTCGCTACGACAAAAAGATCCTCGACCTCGCTTGTCTGAGGCATTTAGGCTTTCCACTACCTAACCCGCTCATCGAAGTGAGCCAGATTTATCACGACAAGCTCGAACGTCATTTGCCTAACGCCTACTTCGACTTAAGTCTTGATGCAATTTGTAAGCACCTCGAGCTACCGATTCAAGACAAACACGATGCCCTGCAAGACGCAAAATCCGCTGCTTTGGTGTATGTGCGTCTAACCAAAGGCGATTTACCAAACCTGAGCGTGCCTTATACCCAATAGGTTCAATACGCAGCTTTCGATCCACCTCCCACATTCGCTTTAAATTCAGCAATATCGCGGCGCATTCCTCACTCTCATCCTAAAGTCTAATTGTGGAAATACGCGCTGTGACTGACAGTTATATGCACAGCAACGTTCTTGATGAATCACAGACTAAAGAACGGAAACAGCCCTACAAAAGACGAAGGTCGAGAATTAAAGGCACAAGGAGAGAAGCCATGAGCGAAGCCCACGTTTATCCGGTAAAAGAAAATATTAAAAACCATACGCATGCGGATAATGACACTTACCTAGCCATGTATCAGCAGTCGGTAAGCGACCCTGAAGGCTTCTGGAGCGAACACGGTAAAGTTGTCGATTGGATTAAGCCATTCACTCAAGTTAAAAACACCTCTTTCGATACTGGTCACGTCGACATTCGTTGGTTCGAAGACGGTACGCTGAACGTATCTGCAAACTGTATTGACCGTCACCTTGCCGAGCGTGGCGATGAAGTCGCGATCATCTGGGAAGGCGATGATCCTGCCGACGACAAAACCCTCACATTCAATGAACTGCACAAAGAAGTGTGTAAGTTCTCTAACGCACTAAAAGAGCAAGGCGTGCACAAAGGCGACGTGGTTTGTCTTTACATGCCAATGGTGCCAGAAGCGGCTATCGCAATGCTGGCATGTACGCGTATTGGTGCGGTTCATACCGTAGTATTTGGTGGTTTCTCACCAGAAGCCCTGTCCGGTCGTATCATCGACTCAGACGCAAAAATTGTTATCACCGCTGACGAAGGCGTTCGTGGTGGTCGCGCAGTACCACTGAAGAAAAACGTTGATGAAGCACTGACAAACCCAGAAGTAAAAACCATCGACAAAGTAGTCGTTCTAAAACGTACGGGTGGCGACATTGATTGGCACGAGCACCGTGACGTTTGGTGGCACGAAGCAACAGCTGTCGTTTCTGACGTATGTCCACCAGAAGAGATGAAAGCAGAAGACCCTCTGTTCATTCTTTACACTTCAGGCTCAACAGGTAAGCCAAAAGGCGTGCTGCACACCACAGGTGGTTACCTAGTGTACGCGACCATGACCTTCAAATACGTGTTCGATTACCAAGAAGGTGAAACGTTCTGGTGTACGGCGGATGTCGGTTGGATTACTGGTCACACTTACTTAATTTACGGCCCACTGGCGAACGGTGCGAAAACCATTCTGTTCGAAGGTGTACCAAACTACCCAAGCACGGCTCGCATGAGTGAAGTGGTTGATAAGCATCAAGTAAACATTCTCTACACTGCACCAACAGCGATTCGAGCACTAATGGCAAAAGGTAACGAAGCGGTAGCCGGAACATCTCGTTCAAGCCTGCGTGTAATGGGCTCAGTAGGTGAACCTATCAACCCTGAAGCATGGGAGTGGTACTACAAGACTATCGGTAATGAAAACTCACCTATCGTTGATACTTGGTGGCAAACAGAGACAGGCGGTATCTTGATTGCGCCACTACCAGGTGCAACAGACCTGAAACCAGGCTCAGCAACTCGCCCATTCTTCGGTGTACAACCAGCACTAGTGGATAACATGGGTAACATCATTGAAGAGACCGCAGCAGAAGGTAACTTAGTGATCCTTGATTCATGGCCAGGTCAGATGCGTACCGTTTACGGCGACCACGAGCGCTTTGAGCAAACCTACTTCTCTACCTTCAAAGGCATGTACTTCACCAGTGATGGCGCTCGTCGTGACGAAGATGGCTACTACTGGATCACGGGTCGTGTAGATGACGTACTGAACGTTTCAGGTCACCGTATGGGTACCGCGGAGATTGAGTCAGCATTGGTTGCACACGATAAGATTGCGGAAGCGGCGATTGTCGGTATTCCTCATGACATCAAAGGTCAGGCAATTTACGCATACGTCACACTTAATGATGGCGAGTTCCCATCAGCTGAGCTGCACAAAGAGGTGAAAGACTGGGTACGTAAAGAGATTGGTCCAATCGCGACACCAGACGTACTGCACTGGACTGACTCTCTACCGAAAACTCGCTCTGGTAAGATCATGCGCCGCATCCTACGTAAGATTGCAACGGGTGATACCAGCAACTTAGGTGATACTTCGACACTGGCCGATCCAAGTGTTGTAGACAAGCTAATTGCAGAGAAGGCAGAACTGGCATAACACCCAGCCCCTGTTTTAAACGCTAGCCCTAAAAGCCACCATTGCATATGGTGGCTTTTTTGTGCGTGGACGCAAAATAAACCACAAAAAGCACGTGGCAATTATGTTGTTTTTGTTAACTTGGTTACAGAAACGGCGGGGGCTATTGGGAGATTAGACCAGTAAATTGCTGCTAATTGCTGTGAATTAGCTATAATCTTGGTCGATTTTTTAAAATTTGCTCGGTTTTAACAAAAAAATCGTGCTGAATTATCGTATATTTGGGAATATAAACGTTCCACTCACGATAAAGGAAGATAGCAACATAATGTCTGCAAAGTCACGGATTCTAGTTCTAAACGGACCAAATCTTAACCTATTAGGTCTGCGTGAACCGACACATTACGGTAACAACACCCTAGCACAGATTGTTGATGCATTGACTGAACAAGCTCACAACTCTGGGGTGGAACTTGAACACCTGCAATCGAATCGTGAGTACGAACTGATTGAAGCTATCCACGCTGCGTACGGCAAAGTGGACTTCATCATCATCAACCCAGCAGCTTTCACTCATACCAGTGTTGCGCTGCGTGATGCATTACTTGGCGTAGCCATCCCATTTATCGAAGTGCACCTATCGAACGTTCACGCTCGTGAGCCGTTCCGTCATCACTCTTATCTGTCTGATAAAGCAGAAGGGGTGATTTGTGGCTTGGGCGCACAAGGTTATGAATTCGCTCTGTCTGCAGCAATCGCGAAATTGCAGGCAAAGTAAACCAAACACTCTGCAGCCCTTTGGGGTTGTCTTAATCACAAGATAAAAGAGAAAGAAAAGATGGATATTCGTAAAATCAAGAAGCTAATCGAGTTAGTTGAAGAATCTGGCATTGCTGAGCTAGAAATCTCTGAAGGTGAAGAGTCAGTACGCATCAGCCGTAATGGCCCTGCATCTGCTCCAGCACCAGTTCATTACGCAGCAGCTCCAGTAGCAGCACCTGCGCCAGTGGCAGCAGCTCCAGTAGCAGACGCACCAGCAATGGCAGCAGAAGCACCAGCAGCAGTTCCTGCAGGTCACCAAGTTCTTTCTCCAATGGTTGGTACTTTCTACCGTTCTCCAAGTCCAGACGCGAAATCATTCGTTGAAGTTGGTCAGAGCGTAAATGCTGGCGACACACTATGTATCGTTGAAGCAATGAAAATGATGAACCAAATCGAAGCGGACAAATCAGGTGTTGTAACTGCAATCCTAGTTGAAGACGGCCAACCAGTTGAATTCGACCAACCACTAGTTGTAATCGAATAAGCGGGGCTTGCCTTATGCTAGATAAAGTAGTCATCGCGAACCGAGGTGAAATTGCACTTCGTATCCTTCGCGCTTGTAAAGAATTAGGCATTAAGACTGTGGCAGTTCACTCAACAGCTGACCGCGATCTTAAGCACGTACTACTTGCAGACGAAACAGTATGTATCGGTCCTGCTCGTGGTATCGACAGCTACCTAAACATCCCTCGTATCATTTCTGCAGCAGAAGTGACGGGTGCAATTGCGATTCACCCAGGTTACGGCTTCCTATCTGAGAACGCAGACTTTGCTGAACAAGTAGAGCGCAGCGGTTTCATCTTCGTTGGTCCTAAAGCAGACACCATCCGCATGATGGGTGACAAAGTGTCAGCAATCAACGCAATGAAAAAAGCAGGTGTTCCTTGTGTACCAGGCTCTGACGGTCCACTAGATAACGACGAAGACAAAAACAAAGCTCACGCTAAACGTATCGGCTACCCAGTAATCATCAAAGCCTCTGGTGGCGGCGGTGGTCGTGGTATGCGTGTTGTACGTTCTGAAGCGGAACTTGTTCAAGCTATCGCTATGACGCGTGCAGAAGCAAAAGCGGCATTCAACAACGACATGGTTTACATGGAGAAATTCCTAGAGAACCCTCGTCACGTTGAAGTTCAGGTAATTGCTGATGGCCAAGGCGGCGCTATCCACCTAGGTGAACGTGACTGTTCTATGCAGCGTCGTCACCAGAAGGTTGTTGAAGAAGCTCCAGCACCAGGTATCACAGAAGAAATGCGTAAGTACATCGGTGAACGTTGTACACGTGCATGTCTAGAAATCGGTTACCGCGGCGCAGGTACGTTCGAATTCCTATACGAGAACGGTGAGTTCTACTTCATCGAAATGAACACTCGTATTCAGGTTGAGCACCCAGTAACAGAAATGGTTACCGGTGTTGACCTAATTAAAGAACAGCTACGCGTAGCAGCAGGTCAGCCATTGTCATTCACTCAGGACGACATCAAGATCCGCGGCCATGCGATTGAATGTCGTATCAACGCAGAAGACCCAGAGCGCTTCCTACCTTCACCAGGTAAGATTGAACGCTTCCACGCGCCAGGCGGCATGGGTGTTCGTTGGGAATCTCACATTTACACAGGCTACACAGTACCACCTCATTACGATTCAATGATTGGTAAGCTGATCACTTACGGTGAGAACCGTGATGTAGCGATTGCACGTATGAAAAACGCACTAGGCGAGATGATCATTGAAGGCATCAAGACTAACGTTACTCTACAAGAGTCAATCATGAATGATGAGAACTTCCAGCACGGTGGTGCAAACATTCACTACCTAGAGAAGAAGCTAGGCCTACAATAAGCCCTCGCTAGCCTCATAATAAATGCCCACATCTGTGGGCATTTTTGTTTTGTATAAAGTCTATACTCAAACAAATCGTAGAGTTCTGGTAAACTCTGCGCCACTTCATTCACTTTAAGAGCAAAAACAAATGCCTTGGATTCAAATCAAACTCAACGCGACCAATGAAAACGCTGAGCAAATCGGCGACATGCTAATGGAAGAGACTGGTGCGCTGTCTGTAACATTCCTAGACGCGCAGGATACGCCCGTATTCGAACCTCTACCTGGCGAGACTCGCTTATGGGGCGATACTGACATTCTGGCACTGTACGATGCAGAAGCAGATACAAACTTCATCATCACTCAAATCAAAGCAAGCGGCATGCTAGCAGACGATTTTGCTTACAAAGTAGAACAGCTAGAAGACAAAGACTGGGAACGCGAATGGATGGAAAACTTCCACCCAATGAAGTTCGGCGAACGTCTATGGATTTGTCCAAGTTGGCGTGATGTCCCTGAACCAGACGCAGTTAACGTTATGCTTGATCCTGGTCTGGCTTTCGGTACGGGCACTCACCCTACAACAGCACTTTGTCTTGAATGGCTAGAGAGTTTAGATCTATCTGGTAAAACAGTTATCGACTTTGGTTGTGGCTCAGGCATCCTTGCGATCGCAGCGATCAAACTTGGCGCAGGCAAAGTTATCGGGATCGATATTGATCCTCAAGCTCTTCAAGCTTCTCGCGATAACGCAGAGCGTAATGGTGTTGCTGACCAATTAGAAGTGTACCTTCCTCAAAACCAACCTGAAGGCCTAATCGCTGACGTGGTTGTTGCTAACATTCTTGCTGGTCCATTACGTGAACTTGCACCTATCATTAAAGGTTTGGTTAAACCAAATGGTGACCTAGCGATGTCTGGTGTTTTAGACACTCAAGCAGAAGACGTAGCGAACTATTACCGTGATGAGCTTCACATTGATCCAATCGCAGAGCAAAGCGAATGGTGTCGTATCTCCGGTCGTAAGCAAGGCTAGACAAGGTTTTCAGGGCTAATTGTTTGAATTTCATACAAATTACAAAAACAATTTGTAAATGCTCAAATATTAGTCTTTTCACGCAGTAAAAAAATGCGTAAAATGCGCGCCCTTGCTGGTACAGAACTGTGATGACGTTTTGAAAATCGGAAACTATCAACTTAAGAACAATCTAATCGTAGCCCCTATGGCTGGTGTAACGGATAGACCGTTTCGCGAGTTGTGTCTTCGCTATGGTGCGGGAATGGCCGTCAGTGAAATGATGTCTGCTAACCCGAAACTATGGGGAACGTCAAAGTCGAAACAGCGCATGGTACATGAGGGCGAATCGGGCATTCGCTCTGTACAGATTGCCGGTTCCGATCCACAGCTTATGGCCGATGCGGCTCAATTCAGTGTTGAGAACGGTGCGCAAATCATCGACATCAACATGGGCTGCCCAGCAAAGAAAGTGAATAAGAAGCTGGCGGGTTCTGCCCTGCTTCAGTACCCAGACATCATCAAAGAGATTTTGACTGCGGTAGTGGACGCGGTAGACGTTCCTGTAACGTTAAAAACCCGTACTGGCTGGAACACAGAAAATAAAAACTGTGTTCACATCGCTAAATTAGCCGAAGACTGCGGCATACAGGCTCTTGCACTGCATGGCAGAACAAAAGCGTGTATGTACAAAGGTGAGGCCGAATACGACAGCATTAAAGCGGTTAAACACGCTATATCCATTCCGGTTATCGCAAACGGTGATATCGATAGCCCGGAGAAAGCGAAGTTTGTACTGGAGTACACCGGTGCAGACGCTTTAATGATTGGACGCCCTGCCCAAGGTCGTCCTTGGATTTTCCAGGAAATCCATCACTATTTGGAAAACGGCACCACAATGGATGAGCTTCCAAGTGAGGAAGTGAAAACCATTATGCTTGGTCATGTGAACGCTCTGCATGATTTCTATGGAGAGTTCTTAGGTCCACGTATCGCGCGTAAGCACGTTGGTTGGTACCTAAAAGAACATGAACAAGCGAGTGAGTTTCGCCGTACCTTCAATGCTATCGATGCAGCTGAGCTGCAGCTTGAGGCATTAGAGGGTTATTTTGATAACGTTGCATCATAATTAAGAGAAGAGCTAGACCGAATATGTTCGAACAAAATCTGACTTCAGAAGCATTAACAGTAACTACAGTAACGTCACAAGACCAGATTACTCAGAAGCCTTTACGTGACTCTGTTAAAGCGTCTCTTAAAAACTACCTAGCTCAACTAAACGGCCAGGAAGTAACTGAACTATACGAATTAGTTCTAGCTGAAGTTGAACAGCCACTATTAGATACCATCATGCAGTACACTCGCGGTAACCAAACTCGCGCAGCAACTATGATGGGCATCAACCGCGGTACTCTTCGCAAAAAACTTAAAAAGTACGGCATGAACTAATATCAGTTCATGCAGTAATTTTGTAAAAAAGGCTTAGTCAGCAATGGCTAAGCCTTTTTTATTAGCTTCAAGCTCCTGACACTTCAACTCTTCCAAACGCTTCTCCTTCACCTTTGTACAAACATTAGTCAAGTCTGATACTTTGAACTGTGATCAGTATTGATTGTGAACTCAATACAAACAGATATAATCAACGACTTACATTGGATAAAGGAACTAACCTCATGATTTACAAAGAAAGGGACGATTGGCTTCATGCCATTTTGAACACCCTCCCTGATCATGTCTTTATCCTCAATGAGCAAGGCCGCTATATCGAAAGTTTCGGTGGTACTTACCATTCAAAACATTTCAATGCACAAAGCTACACCAACCTTACGTTAAACGATGTTTTATCGTCGAGCAAAGCTGCTGAGTTGATCGGTTATATTAACGATGTGCTTCGCTCTAACGAGCCTAAGGTCATCAAATACAGTATCGCCCTGCAAGACCACCTCCTAATGCCAATAGAAGAACTAGAAGCATTAGAGAACCCAGAAGAAACGTGGTTTGAAGCGATAATTAAACCCGTAGAAAGCATTCAAGGTGATGAAAACTTGGTGATTTGGTCCGTGCGTGATGTCACCAAAACGCATCTGCTAGAAAGGCGCCTCAAAGAGCTCTCAGAGACAGATGAATTAACAGGTGTGTTGAATCGCCGAGCATTCCTAACAAGCCTAGATAGGTCTCTGAGCTCGTATTCGCATCCATCTCAACCCTTAACTTGCGTCATGATTGATATTGACCATTTCAAAGAGATCAACGATCAGGTTGGGCACTTCTCCGGCGATCAAGTGATCAATCATGTTGCCCAAATTTGCCAACATGCGATCCGTGGAACCGATTTTATTGGTCGTTTAGGAGGGGAAGAATTTGCCGTTATCCTAGCCAACACCAGCGCAATACAAGCCTACGATGTAGCAGAAAGGATCAGACAAGCGATCCAAAACGCGCCATGCAAAGTAGATGGTATCGAAATCAGTACAACGGTTAGCATTGGTGTCGCGGAGTATGACGGGCAAGTATTGAGCGCAAAAGAGTTAATGGTTAACGCAGATAAAGCCATGTATTACTCAAAACACTCCGGACGTAATCAAGTCACTCTGTATCATGGCAATATTCCTGACGTCAAACTGCAGCACTCTACCAACTTAAGAATCCAAAAGGTTTCTTAACCCCTCTGCTTTATCATCCATACTATCTACATCTCCCTTATAACGCTCAGACGCAGCTCTTATGCCTAAATCTAGCATGAGGCTAGACAAGCTCGATATGTTTTAACAACAAGCTTAAGGTTGTTCTAGAGGCGTGGAAGGTGGTGACATTGTGAGAGACTAGGTAGTGCGTTAGCACTATCTCATGATCAATTTAGTAAACAGGAAAGATATACAAGCTTTAGAAAATGATGTGCCTTTATAGGGGAGTTCTTGGTAATCAAATTTACTTTACTCCAAATGCAAAAAAGCCCACTCTTTCGAGTGGGCTTCTTCAAATTTAAAGCCTGGCGATGTCCTACTCTCACATGGGGAAGCCCCACACTACCATCGGCGCTAATT
>NZ_JH976133.1:0-179541 GCF_000305755.2 Vibrio sp. HENC-03
TCCTATCTACCTTTCACTGTTTAAAAATCGGTTGTAATTAATTGGGAGTCCATATACAGAATGACGGTTTACTTTACAGAAGCTCTAAACCAAAAGAGTTCGTCATCCTAGCGAGCTCAAGCGAGACTAAGGATCTACTAACAACGTGCGCCATACCCTTCCCCAAAAAGCGCATTTTTATTGCCTCAAATATGGAAACTGTGTTCCTTCTCCGTAACCCTTTGACTCTTAATTGACTTGCTTCAGGTCAATAGCGTATTGAGCGCTTTGTGCTTATACTGGGCACATTGGTTACTAGCACGAAATATCCATGAAACAATCATTGCAGATCTGGCTCGAAGCCGCTCGCCCAAAAACATTACCCCTCGCACTGGTGTCTATTTTGACCGGTAGCGTACTCGCCTACTCTGCGGGACACTTCTCGCTGACGATTGCCATTATGGCGTTTATCACGGCGACCCTACTGCAAATTTTGTCGAACCTTGCGAACGACTACGGCGATGCAGTGCAAGGCACGGACAACGACAACCGTTTAGGCCCTCAGCGCGCAATGCAATCTGGCGCAGTCACAGCACAGCAAATGAAAGTCGCGATCATCTTCAACATCATTCTGACCGCAATTGCTGGCTTAACTCTGGTGTTTTACGCACTGAGTTCTTTTGAAAGCATCATTACCTTTATCGGCTTAGGCATTCTTGCCATTATCGCGGCGATTGCTTACACCATGGGTAGCAAGCCTTACGGTTACGTCGGCTTAGGCGACCTGTCCGTCTTCATCTTCTTTGGTTTACTTGGTGTCTCTGGCACCTACTTCCTGCATACCGGTCATGTGGATGCGACATTGTTCTTACCTGCATTGGGCTGTGGCTTGTTAGCGGTAGCAGTGCTGAACATCAACAACATGCGTGACATCGAGAACGACAGCGAATGTGGTAAGCGCACCATGGCCGTTCGACTTGGCCAACGTAAAGCAAAGCAATACCACTTCATTTTACTTGGCGGTGCACTATTGGCTTTCGCGGCTTATCTGCTTATTCAAGACAAGCCTGTATGGATTAGTCTGCCCTTCTTGATCAGCATTTACGTGTTGGCTCATCACGGCAAAGCGGTTTGGGATACCGAGAAGCCAGCACAAATCGCACCTATGATGCCAGTTGTTGTGAAGTGCTCACTGGTGACTAACGTTTTATTTGCAACAATTGTGGTAGCTCAAACTCTGATGAGTTAAAAAAGGATTGTCATTGCATTGACTTAATGCCTAGATATACTCAAAGACAACAGTTTCTGTTTAGAAAGGTACGCTATGGAATACAATACCTCAGCACTCTGTGATATCTATCTTGATCAGGTAGATGTAGTTGAACCAATGTTCAGTAACTTTGGCGGCCGAGCGTCGTTTGCCGGGCAAGTGACGACAGTTAAGTGCTTTGAAGACAACGCACTGATCCGCGAAACGTTAGAACAAGATGGTATCGGACGAGTATTGTTGATTGATGGTGGCGGTTCCCTACGCAGAGCCTTAATCGATGCAGAAATCGCAACGCTTGCAGAAGAAAACGAATGGGAAGGAATTGTCGTTTACGGTTGCGTCCGTGAAGTGGACGAACTAGAAGACATGAACCTTGGCATTCAAGCACTCGCGTCTATCCCTGTAGGGGCAGCAAACCAAGGTATCGGTGAAATCGACGTCCCGGTTAACTTCGGCGGTGTTAGCTTCCTACCCGAAGATTACATCTATGCAGACAGCACTGGCATCATTCTCTCTCCTGAGCCATTGAATGTCGACTTAGAGCTCGATGAAGAAGACGGCGACGGTGAGGAAGGTTTAAACTAACCTTACTCCATGAGTAGCGACTAACTCCAGCGCTAAAAAAACATCACCAAATACGCAAACACCCGCCGAAGCGGGTGTTTTTGATTCTGGATACTTAAGTGGATTATTCCACTTCGTCCATCTTGCCAAGTAGTGCACGGATGCGCTCTTGCCACTGAGCATGCTCTTGTTGAGCTTGCTGAGATTTTTGCTCAAGCTCTTCACGTTGAGAACGCATTTCGTTAGCTTCAGCTTCTAATTTCACTTTGTCTTCTTTCAGCTCTTCAACTTCCATCTGAAGAAGAGTGATTGTGTCAACTGCAGTTTGAATTTTCGCTTCTAGTTGTTCTAGTACTTCAAAAGACATCTTGGCCTACCTATTGTTATTCCGTGGGACGATGCGCGAGCGTTCGCTTGCACCTTACCTATGAGGTTCATTCTACTCAGCGTAGCGATGAGAAACACTTACTATATTCGATATTTTGCATCATTCGGTTAAAAAATCAGCGCAATCTCACTAAACGCTGACTTTTCTTATCCTCGAAGCATTTTTGAGCAATGTATTTTCCCATCGCTACCCCATAAACTCACCCAAGTATTGATCAAATTCAACTTAGTTAAAGTAAAAGCTCAGCAAAAAGGCAAACGTTTAACTGACGATGTGATAAAATCGCCGCGCAAATTATTCTTCCCTCTTGTTACTTGGAGACATCATGAAACGCGATTTAGCAATGGCATTTTCCCGTGTTACTGAAGGTGCCGCTTTGGCTGGTTACAAATGGCTTGGCCGTGGCGACAAAAACGCAGCGGACGGCGCTGCAGTTGAAGTGATGCGTACCCTACTGAATAAAACAGACATCAGTGGTGAAATCGTTATTGGTGAAGGTGAAATCGATGATGCACCAATGCTGTACATCGGTGAGCAAGTGGGTATTGGTGGCGACGAAGTCGATATCGCAGTAGACCCAATCGAAGGCACACGCATGACCGCAATGGGTCAATCTAACGCCCTAGCAGTATTGGCAGCGGGAGAGAAAGGCAGCTTCCTTAAAGCGCCAGACATGTACATGGAAAAACTGGTTGTTGGTCCAGATGCAAAAGGCGTTATCGACCTAGGTAAGCCACTTAAAGAAAACCTAGAAAACGTAGCGAAAGCGCTGAACAAGCCTCTTGATACGCTAGTCGTTATTACGCTTGCGAAGCCTCGTCACGATAAAGTGATCGCAGAGATGCAAGCAATGGGTGTTCGCGTATTCGCAGTGCCAGACGGTGACGTAGCTGCTTCAATCCTAACTTGTATGCCAGATAGCGAAGTAGATATGATGTACTGCATCGGCGGTGCTCCTGAAGGCGTTGTATCAGCAGCGGTGATTCGTGCACTGGACGGTGACATGCATGGTCGTCTTCTTCCTCGTCACGAAGTAAAAGGCGATACGGAAGAAAACCGCATCTACGGCTCAGCGGAACTACAACGCTGTGAAGAGATGGGTGTAAAAGCGAATGTTGTATTGAAGATGGAAGACATGGCGCGCAGCGACAACGTAGTCTTCTCTGCAACGGGTATTACTAAAGGTGACCTACTAGAAGGTATCTCTCGCCAAGGTAATATCGCAACAACAGAAACTCTATTGATCCGTGGCCGTTGTCGTACTATTCGTCGCATCAAGTCTACGCACTACCTAGAACGTAAAGATCCAGAAGTACGCGATATTATTCTTTAATCTCGACGTAGATTGATTCCCAAGGGTTGGCCAAGTGCCAACCCTTTTTGTTTGTGATTCAACAAATCCACACACAAACTAAGTCAACACTTTTCTTTACTAACCCTATCGCGCATAATATGTACTGACATATAAATGGTGGGTATATGAAGACCGTAGATAGGATTTTGCAAATCGTTAAGCGTGATGGCTCTGTCACCGCGAAACAACTCTCTTCTGAACTGGGTATGACAACCATGGGTGCGCGCCAGCATCTGCAAGGTTTGGAAGATGACGGCGTCCTGTCGATTCATGATGTAAAAGTCAAAGTTGGTCGCCCAACTCGCCATTGGTCTCTGACACAAAAAGGTCATGAGCAATTTGCCGATCGCCACGGTGAACTGACCATTCAATTTATTGAGGCCGTAGAGCATATCTTCGGTAAAGATGGATTAGAGAAAGTCACGTCCGAGCGCGAGAAACTCACCTTACAAAACTACCAACAGCATCTTGAGCAGTGTGACTCTCTAGAGAGCAAACTAAAGACACTGGTTACTCTGCGTGAGCAAGAAGGCTACATGGCCGAATTAGAGAAAGATGAGCACGGATTTATTCTCATCGAAAACCACTGTCCTATCTGTAAAGCCGCGACTCGCTGCCCAAGCTTGTGCCAATCTGAGCTCAACGTCTTCCAGTCACTTCTCGGCAGTGACACCAAAATAGAGCGAGCTGAGCACATCATTAGTGGTCAACGCCGCTGCGTGTACCGCATTCAAGCCTAATATCTCGAATCTCTTCCACTTCATTATGAACATACGCTCTTATTAATGAGACGATGTTGTAATTCTTTCTATCTCCGTTTCTGCATGGATTAAGCTTTTATTAATTAGGAGCAACGTCCAATGGATTTGGAGATAGCCATGCCAAGCACCCACAAACCACAAGCTTTGCCCTCATTCGATGAAATGGTAAAAATGGCGGAACGCGATCCCGAAGCCTTTGAGCAGTTTCGTCATGATATGGCAAAAGAGATGATTGAAGGTGCTTCAGAGCAAATGCAGCCAAGATTATGGGCGCAACAAAGCCACATAGATAGAGTCATTCATAACTGCAAAAACCCAAACCACACCAATGTCGTTTTGATGAATGAGCTACAGAAACAGGTGGTGAAATTTAGAGAAGCATTACAAGGGGAGTCTGCACCAACTCAAAAAGCCGATGTAGTGGAGTTGAGAGCGTTTAAAGATAGGGGTGATTTTTACTGAGGGATAGGAATAAGGCTCCAGAATCCTAGAACCTTATTTAAAACTCAGAGGGCTATACTTACTTCGGCTCAGGACCGTAGTTGTTTTGACCTGCCGTACCTTTCAAGAAACCACACTCCACCAAAATCCACAGGCCACAAATCAGAGAAATCGAAGCGATCATCATTTGCGGCATTGATGGATCCTGTGTGGCTGGGTTAGTCATTGGCGTGGCAACTCGACCAATGATCAACGGGATGTTTAACGCCAACCAGTAAATCGACTTATTACGGTCATGCCAGCGCTTAGTGGTGATCGCTAAGTCTGGGATAAGAAGAATCAATAAGAAGATAGGCAGAAGAATATAAGAAAACGCGGGGAACAACTTACTGATGCCCGCACCGAAGCCCAAGATCATGATGTAGTAGATGATATTCCACATCCAGTAAGTTTTACGGCCTATACGACCTTGGAAAGAAAACAGTAATTCTTTAATCGACATCGAAACACTCAACATGTTGAAAGTGCGACAACTCCTTGGCCGCACTAGGTAAATCTAGTGTGTCTAATTTACCACCTTCTGGAAGCAATCAATATCCATATCTCGAACATTCACGGTCAAACTGCGAACATGGCTCGCCTGTTCTTGTAATACCACCATCAGTGCTCTTGATAATTCCCGTTTCTGTTTAGGGCTTCTTCCTGCGAGCAAATCAAAGGTGATATGGATGAAGTCCACACTATCGCCCTCTTCTCCGACTAGCCAGTTGTGGCAACGAAGTGCACGAGACTTAACGGACGCCAGCTCAAACAAACCACTGTCTAAAGTCACTTTGTGTAAGTCTTCTAATAGGCCTTGAACATTCACACGCTCATCGACCGAGTTGGAATATTCTAAAACTAAGTTTGGCATTTTGATTCCTTTCTTATTACGGCTAACTTTTAACCCGTAGTAATACCAATCTAAGCGGCAATTTCCGAGGAATGGACTATCATTCTGTCTACGCGATCACCAATCGATTGCTTTTGACAAAAATAACAGAACAAATGCAGCACCGACCAGATGAAGAAAGCCGAATAAGACATGACGCCAATCATGATCTGTTCACATTATTCTGTTATATTCCTACGTAGATTTTTTACATTAATAGACTATTTACATTAAAGATAAGGGAGATATTCCTATGCGTCGTCCTGTAGTGATGGGTAACTGGAAACTAAACGGTAGCAAAGCAATGGTAACTGAGCTGCTAACTGGTATTAACGCTGAACTTGAAGGCGTTGAAGGTGTTGACGTAGCAGTAGCTCCACCAGCTCTTTACATCGATCTAGCTGAGCGCGTAATCGCTGAAGGCGGTAACAAAGTTATCCTAGGTGCACAAAACACTGACCTAAACAACAGCGGTGCTTTCACTGGCGATATGTCTCCAGAAATGCTGAAAGACTTCGGTGCTTCTCACATCATCATCGGTCACTCAGAGCGTCGTGAATACCACAACGAATCTGACGAGTTCATCGCGAAGAAATTCAACTTCCTAAAAGAAAACGGTCTAACGCCTGTTTTCTGTATCGGTGAATCTGAAGCTCAAAACGAAGCTGGCGAAACTGAAGCAGTATGTGCACGTCAAATCAACGCAGTTATCGACACTTACGGTGTTGAAGCTCTAAACGGCGCAATCATCGCTTACGAACCAATCTGGGCTATCGGTACTGGTAAAGCAGCAACAGCTGAAGATGCACAACGCATCCACGCTTCTATCCGCGCACTAATCGCAGCGAAAGACGAAGCAGTTGCAGCACAAGTAATCATCCAATACGGCGGTTCTGTTAAGCCAGAAAACGCTGAAGCTTACTTCTCACAACCAGACATCGACGGTGCTCTAGTTGGCGGCGCTTCTCTAGACGCTAAGAGCTTCGTAGCTATCGCTAAAGCAGCGGCAGCAGCTAAAGCTTAATTTCGCTTTTTATTAAGCAGAAATAACAAAGGGATGCATCACGCATCCCTTTTTGTTTGCTTACGATCTAATGAGTTTTGTCATTCCGAGGAGCCTAAGCGACATCAAGAATCTGCTCACGACAAGCACCTAACTCCAACCAGCAAATCAACACCATTCGCCAAGCACCCGATCAAAAAAGGCCCCTAAAAAGGAGCCCATTTACGAATCTCTATTGCTTAATCGCTACCAAACAAGTCTCGAGTGTAAACCTTATCAGCCACATCTTCTAAGTCTTCGACCATGCGGTTCGACACAATGACATCAGAGACTTGTTTGAACTCTTCTAAGTCACGAAGAACACGAGAGTTGAAGAACTCATCCTCTTGCAGCACCGGTTCGTAAACCACAACTTCAACACCTTTCGCTTTGATGCGTTTCATGATGCCTTGGATAGAAGAAGCGCGGAAGTTATCAGACCCCGCTTTCATGATAAGGCGATAGATACCAACAACTTTAGGTTCACGCTTCAAGACTGATTCCGCGACAAAGTCTTTGCGCGTACGGTTTGCTTCTACAATTGCACCAATGATGTCGTTCGGTACATCTTGGTAGTTCGCTCGTAGCTGCTTAGTATCTTTTGGCAAGCAGTAACCACCATAACCAAAAGAAGGGTTGTTATAGTGATTACCAATACGAGGGTCTAAACCTACACCCTCAATGATCTGGCGAGAGTTAAGGCCATGCGCTTCCGCGTAAGAATCAAGCTCGTTAAAGTAAGCAACGCGCATAGCAAGATAGGTATTAGAGAACAGTTTTACTGCTTCAGCTTCCGTAGAGTCCGTGAAAAGAACTTCGATGTTCTCCTTCTCAGCGCCCTCGACTAGCAAATCAGCAAACACCTTCGCACGTTCACTTTGCTCACCAACGATGATGCGAGAAGGATAAAGGTTGTCATACAGCGCTTTACCTTCACGAAGAAACTCTGGCGAGAAGATGATGTTTTCACAGTTCATTTCCTCTTTGATGCGAGCGGTATAACCGACAGGTACCGTCGATTTGATGATCATCACCGCATTTTGGTTAATGCTCATCACATCTCTAATAACTGCCTCAACGGAAGAAGTGTTGAAGTAATTCGTTACTGGATCATAATCTGTCGGCGTTGCAATAACGACAAACTCTGCGTTTTTGTATGCCAACGCCTTATCTGTTGTCGCAACAAAATCCAGCGTCTTATTCGCTAGAAAGTCTTCGATTTCACGATCCACAATCGGTGATTGCTTGTTATTCAGCAACTCAACTTTTTCAGCAACAATATCTAGTGCAACAACTTGGTGGTTTTGAGCTAATAACATTGCGTTAGAAAGCCCTACATAACCTGTACCGGCAACCGCTATTTTCATTCTAATGCCCTGAGTTTTATTTCTAATAGTAGGATATCAATAGTTTCAGATTCAAGATAGCTTAATACTCTGCAATCTAATCTTATAGAATGACTGAAAGCAAAAAAGCGGCCTTTCGGCCGCTTTTTACTATTTCAGAATACATCGCTCACTAAAATTAGTCTCCCACTTACTACAAGATCAACTTTTTGCTCGATAGTTAAGCGAGGGTCTACTAATCAATTTGAGTCATTAAGTAACGCAAGTAAGCATTGCGCATACGGATTTTGTTCTCTTCGAAGTAATCACTACCATAACGGCCACGGTTAAAGTAACGACGTAGCATGCTGTTATCCATCACCAGTTCATCACCTTGTCCTGTGCTTAAGTAGTTCGCATCATTACCAACTCGCGTCGAGACATTAAAGTCGTATGCTTCATTACCACGAACCTGAAGTAAGCCTGGAGACATATCACGCCAAGGTGTCAGAGGTAGTTTCACCGCAACAGTAACGAACTGCTCTTCATCGGTATCATTAAACTTCGTCACCTGGTAGCTCGCAGAAACTTCAATGTCCTCAAACCAATGTGAAGTCGTGAACTTCGCACCGACATCCCCTTTCCAAAACTCACCCGCAGTCGCATTAAACTGCCAATCCCATTCAGGCATACTAAAGGTATAACGAGTTAGGAACGTTTGGCGATCCGGGTTTGCATAACCATTTTTGTCTTTCTCATCCATGTGCTGGAAATAACTCATCTCTAGCCCAAGAGCATGAGCACCAGATGGAGAGAACCAAGCAGATTCACTGCGAGCACCGACATAATCGGTTTTCACCAAACCTAACGACACTTGGTTAGCAACATCGACATATGGCAAGCGGAAGAATTGATGTACCATGGCGCGGTCAATTTCGTTTTCGTAGGCGCTATCTTCAAAGTAACCGCCCTCTTCAAAATCATCGCTTTCCGCTAATGGGAGGATATGGCGAATATCAACAGCAGCACCAGACCACAAGAAGGTATATAGGTTGCTCGACATCGCAAACGAGTAATCATAAACACCAAATTCGGTCGCAACACCATGACGTACCATTGGCGATAACACCAATTGTGAATCTAACGTTCCGCTGTTTACGCGCTCTGTTTTCCACTCCACCAACTCAAGCTTGTCGGATAGATTTTTGGTACTGAATTGAATGTCATCACATGCCGCAGAACCATTCACAAAACTCTGGTAACAAGTCGCATCCGTTTGCACACTCACGACTGGTTTTTGGTTCGCCAATAGCATTAACTCTACACGATCAGAGCTTAAGCCCATTTCTTGTGCTGAGTTCGATCCGAAGTGACTTGAAATGATCCCCATCGCAACACCTAAACCATCCATCTGGTTGTGATTGTAGCGGCGGTTCTCTAGAGCTACGACAACCGACTGGTTTAAGGTGCCAACTTGAATATTGACAAAACCTTCGTTGCGCAGTGCGCTTACCAAGGCAGAGATTGACGCATTATTAGCTTTGCTTTGTTCCAAGGAGAGCTTTTCCATCAGTGACACATTGCTACGAGCATACTCACGAGAACGGGTGTAATCGGTGATGAGCGGGATAGATAGTGCAGCATTCCACATATTCTGTTCATCTGTCTCATGGCCAGAGTAAATTTGATAGCTCAAAGAAGCCGTCATGTCGTAGGGCAGCAGATCTTCAGGCGTGAACACTTTCAGTGATGAGTTAAACTCGACAGCATCGTACTCTCCGGTGAGCTGAACAAAATCAAATGGTTGGTATTCAATACCACCAAATGGTCCGTCCATCACACCTAACATAATGTCAGAGACACCATAACCTGCAGATACGCGAATTGGAGCAAAATCAAAAGAATAATCAGCGACGGCATACTGGGTACTAAATTGGTTTGCCGATCCTCCGAGATCTTGAACACCTACAGCAAAGTCTAAGCTATCGACACCCCAAAAGTTTGGTAACTGATATTTGAATGACATGGACAAATCACGAGTATCCCCACAATCTACGAAACAATTCGAGTGATAGGCATCGGTTACAATTCTGCCATGCGCTTCCAACCCCTCAACAATCCCAAATGAAAACTTGAGTGAATCAAGATCTTGAATCTGGGTTCGAAAAGGCAGCCCCTGAGCGTACGTGAAAGAGAAGTCCCCATACTCCAAAGACTGAGCATTAGGCGTTAACGTCAGTCCCGTAAAACTCTGATTGGAGGGGAGCGTTTTTAAGCCTTCTGCTGCAATAGGCGCACTCATAAAGAGCGGTAGCGATAGTGCTGCAATCCGTTTTTTAATAATTTTCTGTGCCATCAGTTTTGCCACTGTTAAAGTCATGAATACACAAAAAGGCACCGCTTTGGTGCCTTTTAACTTTTGTCATTTCATTGCTGATGATGATTGGAATCTAACCGTTCCTTCACAAGCCTCCACCAGCAAATAATTAATTTATCTATTATTTATCATCACAACTAAAGCATCAAGTTTCAGCTGCATTACTTTGCTTTGGCTCAAAGTTAAACAAAGCCGCTGTTTGTGATGTTTGCTTCCAGACCAAATCTTCGATGCCGTCTACAGGGTTAAAGCCGGTCGGTGCTTCGAGCAACAAACGGCGAATCACTTCATGTTGGAAGTTATGGCAAGCCACATCCAATTTATCAATTAGCGTTTCGTATTCCTTCATTGGCAAGAAGTCTTCTTGCGCGGTCATGATTCGGCTGTGAGCGGTTTCAGAAACATTCTCATCACCAATCAGCAACTCTTCATACAGCTTCTCGCCGGGTCTTAAGCCTGTGTACTTGATCTCAATGTCCCCTTCTGGATTGGCTTCATCTTTGACTTCCAAACCCGATAGGTGGATTAAGTTCTTCGCTAGATCGACGATTTTTACTGGCGAGCCCATATCAAGAACAAAGACGTCGCCACCTTTGCCCATCGCCCCGGCTTGAATCACAAGCTGTGCGGCTTCTGGAATCGTCATAAAGTATCGAGTGATGTCTTTGTGAGTCACCGTGATTGGTTCACGGTTAGCAATTTGTTTTTTGAAAACCGGTACAACCGAACCTGATGAACCCAAAACATTACCGAACCTCACCATACAAAAGCGAGTGCCTAGGTTTGGGTTGTTCTCTCGAATGCGGTTTTGTTGCTCTGCCAGCGCTTGTAAGCCTAGCTCCGCCATTCGCTTGGTTGTGCCCATCACGTTAGTAGGACGAACCGCTTTATCAGTAGAGATTAAAACGAAATTTTTCACGCCTGCATCAATGGCAGCTAAAGCCGTATAGTAAGTACCAAATACGTTGTTACGTACACCTTCTACGACATTGTATTCAACAAGCGGGACGTGCTTGTACGCGGCAGCATGGTAAACCGTGTCGACCTCAAACGCCTTCATGGTGGTTTCGAGGCGGTTTTGTCTTTGTACCGACCCAACCAAAGGGACAACCACAATATTTAGTTTTCTATCTTTAACGATTTGGCTCAGCTCAATATGTATCTGGTATAGAGCAAATTCAGATAACTCAAACAAGACCAGTGCTTTCGGGGAGTAATTTAAAATTTGTCGACAAAGCTCTGAGCCGATAGAGCCACCAGCCCCCGTTACCATAACGGTTTGGTCTTTGATGTTTGATTCCATCAATACTTGCTGAGGTTGAACCGCGTCTCGACCTAACAAATCACCAATTGGGACTTCTTTTAGTTCATCGATTTTTGCTTTACCGGTTAAGATATCGCGCATATCTGGCACAGTCTGAATCTCAACAGGCAGTTTAGAAATGCTATCCAACACTTCTTTACGACGTTTATTTGAAGCGCTTGGGATCGCCAGTAGAATCTGTTTCACGTCGTATTTTTTGATCGCTTTCGGTGCACTTTCTACCGTGTAAACAAAGTGTCCCATTAAGGTGGTGTTGTAGAGTGTTTTGTCTTCATCAACAAAGCCAATCACACGATGCGTCTCCGATTGGCGCAACGCGAACGCCAATTCACGGCCTGCACTACCAGCACCATAAATAAGCACTGGTGCTCCCACTTTATGCACTGATTGGGCAACTAAACTTCTGACGATTAAGCGGCTACTACCGACGCCAATAGCCAGAAAGGCCGCATAAATAAAAGGGACAGAGCGAGGTAACTCTGCATGGAAGGCAAAAGCAAACGTAGCCGCGCACATCGCAGAAAGTATGGTGCCTAAGCCAACAACCGCCAGCACATGAAAGCCTAGATAGCGTAGTACCGCTCGATATAGACCTAAAGCTGCAAAAATCGCTAACGTAATCGCGATAGTGGAATAAAGCACATACTGGCTTGCCGTATCTGGTAGGTGAGTAAACTCTCCAATTCTGGTCCAGTACGCCATTAAAAACGCACTGGAAATAATGAAAAAGTCTACTACCGCACTAATGACACGTTTTTTATAGCGTGGTAACGACCAAATGACGTTTAATTTGGAATTGTGTTCAATCATGACGAAGAATAAGCCTCATTACCCCAGATTTATTAGTAAGAGTTGGTGGTAATGTTTTTTGTTGAATTTATACAGCCGCTGAACAAACATTATACAACTCAGTGACTATTAATAGAACACTCGGATGCATAATAATTAGCAACGTCGCGTTGAGTTTGCAACGCAATGCAACAAAGGAACTGTACTCCTTGTCCCTTCGCAAAATTACGGCGCACAGAAGGCGCCGCAGGGGTTAGTTCTAGGTTCTAGGTTCTAGGTTCTAGGTTCTAGGTTCTAGGTTCTAGGTTCTAGAACGAGAGTCAAAACACTCTCATAAGATTTGCAAATCAATATTTAACGCTGAGCTTCTAAAAGCACTTCTCGGATCACTTGAGCCGTTTTAGACACTTCTTCAATCGTTAAGGTTGGATGCACAAGGAACATCAAGCTTGTTTCGCCTAAAGCCACGGCATTGCTCAATCGCTGCTCTGGTCGCCAAGGCGTATTGTCAAACGCCTTCTCTAGGTAAACTTCTGAGCAACTGCCTTGGTAAGCTGGCACACCGCGCTCAACGATGGTTTCTACGATGCGATCTCGTGTCCACCCTTCCGCAAGGTTCTGAGGCTCTACAAACAGATAGTGTTTGTACGCTGCGTGCTCACTGTACTCCGGCACTTCCACTCGGCGAACCACGCTTAGGTCTGCAACCGCTTCATCAATTTGTGCAGCATTCGCTTGGCGCTGCGCTGTCCATGCTGGCATGCGAGCGAGTTGGATACGGCCAATCACAGCTTGTAACTCTGTCATGCGCCAGTTAGTGCCGAAAGATTCGTGTAACCAACGAAAGCCCGGTGGATGCTCGCGATTGTAAATCGCATCAAAGCTCTTACCGTGATCTTTGTACGACCACATGGTTGACCACAATGTCTTATCATTGGTTGTCACCATGCCGCCTTCACCACCTGTCGTCATGATCTTATCTTGGCAGAAAGACCACGCACCAATGTGACCAATAGTCCCAACACTGCGGCCTTTGTACTTCGCACCATGCGCTTGAGCGCAATCTTCAATTACGTAAAAACCGTGCTGCTGTGACAGCGCCATAATGGCATCCATCTCTGCTGGCATACCAGCAAGGTGCACCACAATCACCGCTTTTGTTTTTGGCGTGAGTACCGTTTGTATCGATTCCGCCGTAATCGCTTGGCTGTTTAGGTTTACATCCGCAAAAACGGGTGCTGCACCGGAAGTCACAATTGACGAAGCCGAAGCAAGGAACGTTCTTGGGGTGGTAATCACTTCATCGCCCTCGCCTACGCCCAAGGCTTTCAATGCCACATCGAGTGCAAGCGTGCCATTGCCAAGAGCAATCGCGTATTCGCAACCAGCCCATGCCGCGAACTCTTTTTCGAACTCACGACACTCGTTGCCTGTCCAGTAGTTTACTTTGTTTGACAGTAGCACACGGCTCACTGCATCAGCCTCTTCTTGAGTAAAAGAAGGCCATGAAGAAAATGGTGTATTAAGCACGATGTCACCTAATAAGTGTTATTTTTCTGATTTGATAAGCGTATGAGCAGGAGAGCCCACTACGGTTTGAAAATCTGGTATATGGTTAATTACCGTCGAGCCAGCGCCGACAACGGCATTACAACCAACGACGACAAGTTGTTTCACTTGGCTACCGATCCCTATCCAAGCGTTTTCGCCAACTTCTACGCCGCCAGCTAAGCTTGCATTAGGACTAATGTGAACGCCTTCAGCCAGCCTACAATCATGTTCTACGACAGAGCTTGTGTTAATAATACAGCTCGCCCCGATATGGCTAAATGGGTTCACGACTGCGTTTGCCATCACCACTGTTCCTGCTTTGATGTTGGCGTATTTACTGATTACTGCACTTGGATGAGCTAACAAATCGAAGTTCGCACCTGCGGCACTCAACTCACGTTGTTTCGCACAGCGCGTCGCGTTATGGCCAATAGCAACCACAACCACATCATATTCGCTTGCCGCTGCCAAAAGTGAAGCAGTATCACCAGAGACGTCCCAATGCTCAACAGAGGTTAAACTGGGCCAACGGTCATCAAAGAATGTGATATGTTGATAACCGTTTAACTCTGCAATGTCTGCGACCACCTTGCCATGTCCACTGGCTCCTAAAATGGCACAGCTTTTCATGATTGGCGACTACCTTGCTCTTCTGAGCCTGTAAATGGCTCTATGGTGACGTGGCCGTCTGCAGATATGCCTTCCTTCACGAAGACCTTTTTTACCGTCATGAAAAGAATCTTAATATCTAGCCACAATGTTTTGTTATCTACGTACCAAACATCTAAGGCAAACTTTTCTTCCCAACTGATCGCGTTTCGGCCATTTATTTGGGCCCAGCCCGTTACACCAGGACGAACATCATGGCGTCTTGATTGTTCTGTGCTATAAAGCGGAAGGTACTGCATGAGCAACGGACGAGGCCCAACTAAGCTCATTTCACCTTTTAACACATTCCATAGTTCTGGTAGTTCATCTAAGCTGCTGTTTCTTAGCTTATCGCCAAAGGGAGTCATACGCTCAGAATCCGGTAGCGGATTCCCTTGTTGATCCACCGCATCCTTCATGGTGCGAAACTTCACCATTTCAAAAGGTTTTCCGTTTAAACCCGGACGCGTTTGACGGAACAGAACCGGAGAACCCAGGTTTTTACGAATCTTCCAAGCGACTAAAGCAATAATAGGAGATATCAGAATAAGCGCGATAAGAGACGCGAGGAAATCAAACAGTCTTTTCATCTTTCACCTCTGATGCATGGCGATCTGTCGCATTACCCTCTTCTGCATTAACGCCAGTCACCCAATCCACCCATTTATCAGCCAATAGCGCGCGGTCAAAGTGGCTCTCTGCTAGTTGGCGTGCATTGGCTCCCATCAAGGTAAGGGCTTCTCTTTGATTGGCTGCTTTTTCTAAGGCATCAGCGAAAGCCATTGGGTCTTCTGGCTGAACCGCGAATCCGCATTGCGTTTGCTCAATCATTCCGGCTAACCACCCCGGGTAGTTGTTAATTACAGGTAGGCCCGCAGAGATATAATCGAAGAACTTATTAGGCGATGTGCCGTAATAAAAGGCAGGTATATTCGCCAATACTTGCATGCCAACGTCTGCACTTGCCATCAAACCAGATAACTTCTGCTTATTTACCGGAGGGTGAAACACCACATTGTTCAATTCGAGCTCTTTCGCCCTTCTCTCCAGTTCAGGTTTTAATTTACCTTGCCCGACTAAAGCTAGCTTAATGTCCTTTCGACCACGTTTCTGTAGCTCCACTGCCGTATTTAAAACCGCATCAAGGCCATTTGCCATTCCATGGGTTCCAGTGAAAATCGCCATCAGATCTGTTTCTTTCACGCCTTCCGGGCGCCAAGGCTCACTTGGTTGACTGAAGATAGACAAATCACAACCATTTGGCACCATGGCTATTTTACTTTCGTCCACGCCGCGCTTTTTAATGCCATCAACAATACCCGGAGATAAGCCAATACAACGATGCGCACTTCGGTAAGATGCCCACTCTAAAAACGACATCAAACTAAGAATGACTGGGTTTTTAATTACCCCCATTTCTTTGGGCAGTTCTGGCCATAAATCTCTCACTTCAAAAACAAATGGCTTGCCGCGTAACCAACGAGCAAAGATACCCGGAATGCCCGCTGTCAGGGGTGTTGTGGTTGCAAACAACACATCGTATTTTTCAGTAAAGGTAAGGCCAATACTTTTTAGGGCAAACTTCACAAACGTCATACTGCGTTTTATAAAACCATCTGAGTTTGAGTAAGCCAAATCAAACTCAATGATTCGAATGCCATCGACGATACCCTCGCGCTTGCCAGAAACAAACGTCGAATCTAAACCCGTCTCTCCACCACCATAAGTGCCACAGACCATAGTCACATGATGTCCATGATGAATTAGGCGCTTAGCCATTTCATAGGAACGGATCCCTGTTGAACCTTTCGGTGTAGAAAAGTGTTGATGAAAATAAAGAATATTCATGAGTGAAATTGATACTCTGTTGTAATTTTGCCATCTGACGAAATCTCCACCTCAAGAACAGGGATAGAGCTTTCTTGGTAGTAATAACGAGATTCTCTGCCTTCTACGATCTCTAGGCGGTCAATCTTTACATCACTATTGATTAAGATGTTGTGATTACCATTGGTCACTTTTTGTCCTTGAATCTGCCAATTATCAGGGTTTAGCCGCCAACGAAGAACAGCTTTGTTTTTAATGCCTTGTACTTTGTCTGTTACCCTCAAAGACGTTTCCGTCAGAGAGACTTCTCTGTGATGCTCACATCCCAGATAATCTCGATAACCCGCTTGTCCATTAAGCTGACGCTCGTCAAAGTTGACGTTCTTTGCTTTTAACCAAGCACCTAACAAAAAGCGGCTAAGCCTTGGCATTTGCTCATGTCCATCAAACTGGATGGTATTATGACTTTGTGTACCGCCGTAGTAGTCAATGTAATCTTGGCCGGCGTTATAACTGAACGTGCCACCATCGCGTAACAGATTGACCCCACCACGCCATAAATCCACATGAAGCGCATCATTTTGGGCGGGTCTAAACCGAAACTTGGGATAGTTAAATAAAGCAAATGTTCCCGATTGATTTCTTAGACCGATATAGCCACCGTGCTCAAAATGAAACGATGCTGGTGTTTGTAAGTTTTTTTGCGGTTTTCGTAACTGCAGCAGTGCAAGGGCTTCATCATAATCCCCATCTTCCTGCCATGCGCATGCTTGAAGGAACACGACAGAAGCAAGCTGAACAGATGGACGAAAATCTCGATAGTCAGTATCCGTTAACTGCAATAAGCGAGCACCATCGTTATGACCTAAGTTCGGCGCATCACCTGTTGATGTGTCGATTAACTGATAAAGCCACTGCGTTGCCAGACTTACCCTTTTTGTCAGCTCTTTTGAAAATGGGGGAAGATCTAGTTCTCGACGCCAAAGCTCAGCCATTGAGTAAGTGTCTAGCATTACCCTGTGATAGTTCACCGAATACTGACTAAAGGTGCCATCTTTAGCAATAAGATGCTTGGCTCGGTTTTCTAACCATTTCCTCCCCAACTTTTGCCAGCGATTCCCACTTTTATCGCCATTAGCGACTAACCAACTGCCACCAATAAACAAAGCAGCAGCCTCAGATGTGCCATGGTTATTATCTTGCGCAACCGCGTAGGAGATCGTCGGTGCTATTCGTTGAAGATGCGCTTTTATTAGCGCCAAAAGTGTAGGTTCAGTTTTACGAACTTGATTAAGCAGTTTAGCGGAGAACGCTAAGTGCATAACGCGTATTGACGCTTCTTGCCCGCACTTCCAATTAGGGCCAAGATAAGGAGCATTCTGCTCCATCCACCTTTTTGCGGTAGCGTTGAGTTCATCTAAAGCTGACTCACTACCAAAAAGATGCTCTCGTGCTAATCCCAAAGCCCAATCAAATCTAGATGTCTCCCAAATGCCTTTAATATCACCAACATTTGAATCAAAATCAGATAGGTTGAACCAAGGCTTACTCATATCTGAAAAGCGATGTTCGGTTAGTACGCTGTTATCCCATTTAAGTTCTTTTACAGACAGTTCGGGCAACCAGCCAAATGGAACGAGTTTATATGGCTTAATGCATTTCAATTGTCTTGAGCAAGTCGTAGGGCGGAACAAAAGCCCCGAGGTCGGGGCTTGAGAAAGGCGCTTAACTGGGTTGAGTCCGCTTCGAACACCAAGTTGATAACCTGCGACTCGAGCTAAGTTTAAAAGCCCTAAGTCGATGGCTGTTTGCGCTTTTAATTTAAAACTCATCTTATTTTTACAACTTATCGCTGTTTACGTAGTTGCTCTGCGATTTCAATCGTGATTTTTGCTACTTCGAACAACTCTCGTGCTGGAATCGGAGACTCTTTACCAGATTCAATCGCACTAAGGAAAGCCGCCGCACAATCGGTTTGTCCCTTGTCTTGCTTCCATAAATTCATTTTGCTGAAGCCTGGCCAGCCGAATGCCTTTAACTTACGGAAGTTATCAAGTTGAAGAACACGCCCTGCGGCAAATACTTCTACTCGCTCTTTAGGGAAGTTCGCCGCACCGTTAGCTAAGTAATGAATCGTACCGAATGAGCCATCAGCAAAGCCAAGGATAATCGCTGCTTTATCCTCGGTAATATCAACACCGTCAACATCTCCCATGCGACGGCACTGTACGGAAACAATTTCTGAGTCTGCTAAAAATCGCATCAGATCGATGAAATGGCATGCCTCGCCAATGATTCGACCACCGCCAACTTCATTATCTTGCGTCCAGTGATCCGCAGGGATCGCGCCAGCATTCATCGTCATCATAAAGCTCTTAGGTTCTTTCACTGACGACAGTAGCTCTTTCATTTTTTGCACTTGAGGCGAAAAACGGCGGTTAAAGCCAACCATTAACTTTGGCGCTGAAGCAGTAGATGCTTTCGAATAATAGGTCGCTTCCACTTCCGCAAGCTCTTCGAGCGTGACAGCTAAAGGCTTTTCTACAAATACGTTTTTACCTGCATTGAGCGCTTCAGAAACAAAATGAGCATGGCTGTTATGGCGCGTAACGATTGCAACTGTGTTAATTTCTGAGTCAGAAATCATGGCGCTTGTATCTGTGGTCGTTTTAGCAAAACCTGCTTTTTCACCATGAGTTACGCCGTTAATACCACCAGAAGTAGCAATAGTATGTAATTGAGCACCACCAGCCTTAAACGCAGGGATCAGCATTCGAGACGCATAGTTACCAGCGCCTACAAAACCAACGACAGGCTTAGATGCCTCAAACGTCGCTTCACTGTTAAGCGTAACGGATTGCTCATGACGAGTACTGGAGTCACTCTGGTATTGAAGCAAAATTCCAAGAGCAGATTTGTCAGACGTCAGGAGCTCGTATGCTTGAGCTGCGTCTTCAAATTTGAATCGGTGAGTAATAAGAGGCTTAACGTCCACTTGGCCTGAAGACATCATATCTAAGATGGCTTCAAAGTTACGCTGTTCAGTCCAACGAACAAAAGCATATGGATAGTCATTACCATTGTCCTCATAGTCCGCATCGTAGCGACCAGGGCCATAAGAACAAGAAACTTGGAATGTCAGTTCTTTCTCATAGAAGTCTGCGCGATTAAGCTCTAGCCCAGTAACACCAACAAGAATAATACGCCCACGTTTACGGCTCATTCGTGCTGCTTGTGTTACTGGATCATTAGATTTCGTTGACGCCGTGATAATTACACCATCAACACCCTTGCCGCGACTAAAAGCCATACCCGCAGCGACAGGATCTTCACCTTTACCTGGGTTACAAACTTGGGCACCAAACTGCTTAGCCAATTCTAGTTTCGCATCGTCATAATCGATGGCTAGTACACGACAACCTTGAGCACGCAGTAATTGAACAGTCAGTAAGCCGATTAAACCAACGCCAGTCACGACAAACGCCTCACCCAGCGTAGGCTCAGCTAAACGGATACCTTGTAAACCAATACTTGCCACAACGGTGAATGATGCTTCTTCATCTGATACATTATCAGGAATAAGCGCACATAAGTTTTTTGGTACACGAACAACATCAGCATGAGGGCCATTAGATACAACGCGAGCACCTTCTTTGAAGCCCTGAACACCCTTACCAACGGCGTTAACTACACCAACGTTGCAATAACCCAAAGGCAATGGTTGTGCCAACTTAGACTGTACTGCTTCCAATGTTGTCATTAAGCCATCTGTCTGCACCTTTTCAAGCACCATTTTCACTTTATCGGGTTGCTGGCGTGCTTTATCCAGTAAGCTTGCTTTTCCAAAATCCACTAACATGCGCTCTGTGCCTGCTGAAATTAAAGAAATACTAGTATCAATTAATAGATTACCAGTTGAAGCTTTTGGTGCAGGAGCTTCCACTAAGTTGGAGCCACCTTTTGCCATGTCTTGTAGTACTTGTTTCATTTCAATATCCCAAATAATTTTTGCCAGTCGTTCTTGCAGAAATCTCTTTCGCTAATTTTAGAGTCACTTATACACTTAGAGTTGGCTTCCTTGATATTACTCAAATTAACCAATAACTCTTCAACAGTTGACGAAATAATCAGCCTATCCGAAATCTGAAAATTTTGCTGATGATCTTTAATATAATCGCTATCCACAACGCATACATATTTATTTAGTGTAATTGCTTCAAAAATAGGGAGACCTATAGTTTCTACAGTCGAAGGGAAAAGTACTGCGGTGCATGATAAGTACAAATTTGCCAAGTTTTCGATACTCTGGCGACCGATAAAAACTATATTCTCATGCTGCTCTAACTCAGGTTCATCGCATGTAATAACAATTCTTTTATCCGACGGTAGAATTTTTGCCAATTGCGATATGAATTCAAAATTCTTATGGGCACTATCTATTGATGTATATGGAACCAAGTAGAAATCGGAATATTTATCGTGGTTAATTGACTCATCCATTAGCTTTTCTACACTAAGGGAATCAACGCCAGGCCACACAACAAGAACCTTATCATGCGGATAATTAAAATACTCAATGAACTTCTTCTTCATTAAAGTTGATTGAACAATTACCAGATCAGTTTTCTTAAGTTTAAAATAGATTCTATAAATATTACATTTTAAACTATGATCACCATCATCAAATACCTTTGCCTGATGAAAATAGGTAAGACATTTTTTTTCAAAAAGACTATTTACATTATTAAATGATAGTAAAACATCACATTTGTAAAATTTTTTGATAATAGAGGAAAAAAAAAGTGTGAATAAAATCGATATAAACCCTGACAGCGGAAACCGGTACCAACCAACATCCAATTTGTTATAACTTGGCTTTGAAAAGCCACTAAGAAAAACACCCTGATATCTATCATCAAAGTTATGGAAAAATTTTTCAACTATAGTCTTTGCACCACCAACTTTAGCAGATACAGCATTGACCATTATTCTTTTCTTTGTCAAAACAATTCACCTAAGATGCGAAATAAAACGCATCTCCATACTTTATCGCTGTTAATATAAAGTTATAAGATGCATAGGAAAAATAAGTAACAAGTATAAGCAAGTAAATATTAATGCCTTTCTTATATTGCATTGAGAAATACAAAAACAAAAAGAAGGCAAGCATGTTAACGCGACTCCCACCTAACAAGTAGACACAAATCGCCATCCACAAGAAGGCGAAAATAACAAAGACAAGCTCTTTCTTTGACCTCAGCGTAGATAGACAAGCTAAGGTCATAAACAAAATAACCTTAATTACATCAATGTAGCTTCCACCTAGTTTTGAGTATGATATAAATTTTGCCACTAAGTGTTGTGATATAATTCCAAGCACACCAATTACACAGATAGCCATGAAAAAGCTTAATAATGGCCTTTTCATTAGTAATGGGAAAAACTTTCTCAAAATAAAAGGAACTAATAGGATCGCAATACTTATATGGGTTAGCACTGATAAAAAAATGAAAAAAAGTGAGTAAAGACCTTTTCCCTTACTCTGAAAATAAAGACCAAAGAATAAAAATATAAACGAAAACTTCAGTCTTTCAGCTGGAATATAAAGTACAAAGAAATAGAAATTTGTTACTAACAGAAGAGTTATAACAAATGCACTTGCTCCAAGGCTCCTAAAGTAAAGAAAAGCCGAAACAACAAGCGCTAAGTTCGACAGTAAGACAAAAACCTCTCTATCTAACATTCCCGCCAAAAAATATACAATTAAAAAGTGCGGTAATTCACGAGAACTAATGTTTCTAACATACTCAAAGTATGCGAGATTTAGATCCAGTCTCCATAAGCTTTCATAGATATGGACATAGTGAAGAATATCACCTTCGATATAATACCCACCAACATATATACTAAAAGCAAATACGAAAACTATGGCTACAATTAGCAAAAAGAGACTATGAATTTCATTTTCTTGATTTTTAGCGACATGAACCGAACTACACAAAATACTACCTCATTCTGTCAAGGCATTTTTTCAGATTTCGTTCCGACATTGAATGAGTAGTTTTATTTTCAACGCCTGAACCTAACCATATCTCAAGCCTAGTTAAAAATTCAGCCTCATCTAAAAAATCGTTTGAGGACAACGTATGCGTTTCAGAACCAATAGCAGCCCAAACTTCCTCGATCTTCTTATCCCATACAATATTCAGAGTAGGTTTATTTAGCGCATGTGCTATTATCGCACCATGCATCCTAAATGACAGAACGTGCGAAAAACCTCCAATCAAATCTATAAGTTCAGAAGGTGTCTTAGGCCTAGCTGCAAATTCAAAACCAAGCTTCTCTCCATAAGTTTTGTAAAACTCGTAGGCATAATCAAAATCTAATTTATCACCATTTGTGAAAACACAGCATTGAATACCTTTCAAATTTAGGTGCTCAATTGTAGTTGCAAGTATTTTGTCTAACCCACCTTTACCCAATTTAGAAAAGTTTTCGTCATGCATGCCTAAAGAAAGTATATCTTGATAGCAAATTCCAACTTTCTTTTCGTCGCTAGTTTTTGTATTTCTAACTAGCCCATAAACCGGGTCTGGTACTACATTAACATTGTCAGCATTAAACAATGTGATTAGTCTATCTTTAGAGTTTTCACCTCGCACTGACACATAGGATGCACCGCTAATTAATTCTGTATACTTTACTATTCCGGACTTAGTGAATTTTGTTCCTACTCCACATCCATAAATTGAATATGGCTTATTGTATTTTTTGCATATCTTCGCGATATCCAATAATCGCGTTGGCAATGTCTCAGTAAAATTGGTAATTAATTGGCCACCACCTATTATTACTGCATCTGAGCTTTTGATAATATTTTCAGCATAATTATTATATGCTCTTCGCTTTACATTAGATGTGAACAAAGTGGCCAATCTATAAGTTAGCGGACTAAAGTTCATAATCTTTGTTTTAAAACTTTTCTTGCTATATTTTTCTTCAGACAACGAGAACTCTCGCAAGCCCGCCGTATCTAGGGGCACAACCGTCACTCCTGACTTCTCAAGAAGCTCTTTTAGTGACTGGTAGATCACACCGTCGCCTAGGTTTTTACTATAAATCATCCCAACCACTGCAACTTTCAAACCTTTCTCCATTTTATTATAATTAAAACACTCAAAGTAATCTTCCATATCATCATTGATATAACTGTTGATACAGACGCACCTACCGCTCCATGTTGGGGAACCAATATTCCATTTAAAGTTATATTTATAGCAATTGAAAAAACACTTAAAACTAATGATAACTTCTCAAGACCAAGCATATTGGCAACGCCTAATACTGGACCAAAAATAGAGTACATCACTGCGCCAACACACAAAATAACTAGCACATCCCCTATACCAGAATAAGCCTCTCCCAATAAGTACATTATCGCTTCCTGATAAAAAGTTAGTACTCCGATTAAAAGAGAAAGCGAAAGAATAAATCCAATCAGACAACTTTGTAGAAATAGTTTCTTTGATATATTCTTATTCCCTTTTTCAATCTCACCTAATATTTTTGGTGCAACAAAGATAGATAGAGAGACGACAGGAATAAATAAAAATGAAGCAAATTGGTTAGCGACCTTATATATACCAACACTAGATTCAGTCGAGAGCATTGCTAAAGAATAGATATCGACCTGACTATTTATTAGTTGTAAACCAGTTAATGCCGACATATACAAAGAAGAAGTAATAAACCCTCTGGACTTGATGGCCATCTTCAAACCAACACACCATTTAATTGTTATTGGTCGTCGTATGAAGTATATACCTAATGAAATTAATAAAAAAGATAGAGCATTTATAAGTAGCAAAAAATATCCCGTATCAATATTGGCTATAAAAAGAAAGACCAATATAAAAACAGGTGAGAGCAACATTTCTGGAATCTGTGAAAGCCTATATCTCTCATTTATAATATTGTATGTACGAAAGATAGAAACGTATCCAGCTCCTATCGAAAAGAGTACTGAAGACACAATAACTATAAATGGATCTCCTTCAACTACTTTTAGATAGTAAAGTATAGAGAACAAAACACCTGTAGAAATAATGAATATAAAGAAGTAGAAAACCTGTATGCTATCTATCTTTTTTCTTATTTCTGGACTAGGTCCTTTTTTATACTCTCTTATAGTTAGATTTGATGCTCCATTTTTTAAAGGAATAGAAAGCAAAGTAATTATTGACAATACTAATGCATATTTCCCATATTCCTCTGGCCCTAGGTATTTAGCTGATAGCACTACAATACCAAGGACTAGTATGGCATTAATTAGTTTTAATGAAATAAGAGCTAATGAATTCTTTAGAATAAGGCTTCTCACCAGATGCCCTTCGTATCAATCACTCTACCAGTTGTAATACGGTGTATCTTAAATTCTTTATGGTCAACCAAAAGTACTTGTACATCAGATTCTTTTGCTGCGATATCAAATTCTACAAGTTCAACATGTTTTAGTTTTTCAGGAATAGATTCGATATTAGGCTCCACTGCAATCACGCGGCCAGCATGCATCTGTGCAATCTGTTGTGTAATAGCCATCGCCGGGCTTTCACGTAAGTCATCAATATCCGGTTTAAATGCCAGACCGTAACAAGCGACTGTCACTTCTCTTGCTGTTTTATCTGGGTTCGCTTGTAGGAAGTCCGCAATAGCCAGTTTCACTTTGTTGATTACCCACTCCGGCTTGCCATCATTCACTTTACGCGCAGTGTGGATGATTTGTGCCTCTTCTGGTGTTTTCGATACGATAAACCAAGGGTCAACTGCGATACAGTGTCCGCCTACACCTGGGCCCGGTTGAAGGATGTTTACACGTGGATGACGGTTCGCGAGTGCAATCAATTCCCAGACATTGATGTCTAACTTGTCACAGATGATGGATAGCTCGTTAGCAAAGGCAATTTGTACATCGCGAGAGCTGTTTTCGGTTAGCTTCGCCATTTCTGCCGTGCGAGCATTGGTCACCACACACTCACCTAAAACAAAGGTCTTGTACAATTCAACAGAGCGTTCTGAACAACGAGCCGACATACCGCCAATAACGCGGTCGTTTTCTACTAGTTCACGAACAACATGCCCTGGTAGTACGCGCTCTGGGCAGTGAGCAACGTTAACATCCGCGTTATCACCATGTGTTTGCGGGAAAGTAAGATCCGAACGAGCTTCTGCAAGCCAAGCCGCCATTTGCTCTGTCGCACCGACAGGAGAAGTGGATTCTAGAATCACCAAGTCGCCTTTTTTTAGCACAGGAGCAATCGCTTTGCTTGCTGCTTCTATATAAGACAGATCTGGTGCTGGTACTTCGCCCTCTTCACAAGGTAAGAACGGGGTTGGTACGGCAATCAAAAACGCATCCGCTGGTTCTGGGGTTGTGCTAGCTTTTAAGTAACCTTCTGATACAGCAGCACTCACGATCATATCCAGATCAGGTTCTACAATGTGGATTTTACCTTGGTTAATGGTATCCACTGCGTGCTGGTTAACATCAATACCAATCACTTTTTTCTTACGTGATGCAAACATCGCGGCAGTAGGTAAACCAATGTAACCTAGGCCAATAACTGAGATTGTTTCAAAAGACATTTTCATTTCCTGAGGTTTTTTATTTTGCTAATTCGTCTAAAATTCTTTGGCATGCTAGGCCGTCACCGTAAGGGTTGTGTGCGAAGCTCATTGCTTTATAAGCCTCTTCATCTTTTAACAACACTTCTAAGCCTGTGACGATCTTGTCGACATCTGTCCCCACTAGTTTCACGGTGCCTGCTGCAACGGCTTCTGGCCTTTCTGTGGTATCACGCATCACCAATACTGGCTTACCTAATGAAGGCGCCTCTTCTTGAATGCCGCCGGAATCGGTAAGGATGATGTGCGCACGGCTCATCAAGTAAATAAAAGGAAGGTATTGCTGAGGCTCGATAAGGTGCACGTTATCCACGTTGGATAGAATGCGATTTACTGGCTCTCTTACGTTTGGGTTCAAGTGAACTGGGTATAGGATTTGCGCATCAGGGTTCTCTTTTGCTGTGCGTGCTAGCGCTTCACAAATACGCTCGAACCCACCTCCAAAGCTTTCACGGCGATGCCCGGTGACCAAAATCAACTTTTTGTCTTCTTTTAGCATTGGGAACTGCGCTGCGAGCTGCTCGTTCAATGCTGCATCATTGTCGATCTTGTCTTTCACCATAAGTAACGCATCAATCACTGTGTTGCCGGTGATAGAAATATCCGCTGGATTGGTGTTTTCTTTTAGTAGGTTATTTTGAGAGGTTTCGGTTGGCGCGAAATGGTATTTGGTTAGCGCACCAGTTAGCTTGCGGTTCGCCTCTTCTGGCCAAGGCGAATAGATGTTGCCTGTGCGTAATCCGGCCTCTACATGGCCAACTTCAATTTGCTCGTAATAGGCTGCAAGGCTCGCGGCAAAAGTAGTGGCTGTATCACCATGAACAAGCACCACATCAGGCTTAAAGTCTTGCAGTACAGGTTTGAGCTCTAGCAAGATACGTGCAGTCACATCATTGAGGGATTGCCCAGCCTTCATTAAGTTCAAATCATAATCTGGTTTGATCTCAAACAGTTCAAGGACTTGATCAAGCATTTCACGGTGTTGCGCAGTCACACAGCACTTTGCTTCGAATCGTTCATCGTTTGCAAGCGCATGGACAAGAGGTGCCATTTTGATGGCTTCTGGACGAGTACCGAATACGGTAAGAATTTTCTTTTTTGACATGTAAATTAGCCTAGCCAATGAATAGACGCTGAAAGTGAATATCCAAATTTTGGATGTACGAAGCTACTTCGAAATAACAAAGTAAAATTTGAATTAGTAATAAGCTGCGAACGCAGGGCAACACCACGACACGTACGGGTGTTAGCTACGCTCGAGAATCAATACTGGAAAGGTAGGCTTGTGCATAACTAAATCGCGAATGATCTAGTTATGAGAAATGAAAGGTATATTTATAGAAAGGGAAACCTTATGCCTAGCCAATGTATCACTCAAAACTGGGTATCAGCTTTAATTTTGCCCCTCTGACGTAATGGGGCTTTACTTAAATGTTTGTTTAAGCGCTCCTTTTGATAAGAAGCAACTTGCCAGATGCGCAACTATGTGCTTAATTATATTTATATGTTACGGCATTCCTTGATGATGTTCGTCATCATGTGCGCGTGATTTCTAATTTGAGTACGCTACCGCCCCTAGGTCTGGCTCCTAAAGGCAATGTAATCCGCTTTTTTAATATGTCGTACTCTAGGCATGGAATTGTATAGCAAACAGGTTGCAACTAAAAGCCATAAGCTTACGAAAAACTGACTTTTTCATGACATTTTTTTGGCAGTTATTTTATAAATACAAGGCAGTTTTCAAGCGACTACTACAAATCAACACCTTATAGAACTCCCTTTATAATAACTTCTTATGCAGCAACACGAATCATAAAGTGCATAAAACTGCATAACTTAGAGAGAGTTCACACTCTGCAGCAATCAATTACTGCCAAATTTATGACTCTCGTTTATGTGTGTATAATTTTGTCTATTTTTGCCACTTACCTTCTCCTTTTCGATGAGATTATCAATTAAGTTAAAACTGACGAAAAATGGCTTATCTTTTAACAAATCAGTTCTAGGTAAATCGCGAAAAGGAAAAAGGCTTATGCAGGTTGTGCACCATGGAGGAAAGCACTCAGTAACAGGCTCTTGTCACGAGCTCAAGTTACCTAAAGGCAGCATTTTGATCGATTGTGGGCTTTTTCAGGGACGGGACGCATTGAAGAATGGCAAACACCGCTCATTAGAAATTGAGTTTTCTGTCCGCAGAATAAAAGCTTTGGTGCTGACTCATGCGCATATCGATCATATTGGTCGCTTACCTTGGCTATTAGCTGCAGGCTATAAAGGTAAAATCTACTGCGCTCGTGCGACGGCAGAACTGGTGCCGCTTATGCTGGAAGATGGGTTGAAGCTTCAACTAGGATTAAAGAAAGCACAAAGAGAACAAGTCCTGAATGTCATTAAAAAGCGATTGGTACCTTGTGATTACCAGACATGGCTTCCGCTTAAAGAGTTGGCTTATCTTCGCTTTCAGCCGGCGGGGCACATTCTTGGTTCTGCTTATGTGGAGTTTAAACTTCCTAATAATGAGTTGGTGGTCTTTTCTGGTGACTTGGGGCCAAGTAACACACCGCTTCTTCCAGACCCAATCTCCCCTACTCGTGCGGATTATCTGTTTATCGAATCCACTTACGGTAACAAACAGCATGAGAGTGTCGAGAATCGAAGCCAAAGGTTACTCGCAATTATTCGTCATGCGCTTGAAGATGGTGGTGTGATAGTTATTCCGGCATTTAGCGTAGGCAGAACGCAGGAATTGCTGTTTGATATTGAACAGCTTATTCATCAACATGATTTACACAATTCTCTTCCTATCATTCTAGACTCTCCTTTAGCGAAAAAGGTCACCAAGACTTACCGCCGATTTAAGAAGCTATGGGGAAAAGAAGCAAAGCAGCGCTTGGGGAATCATCGTCATCCTCTGGCGTTTGAACAATGTATTACTATTGAGAATCATGCGGAACATTTGCGCTTGGTAAATCGTCTCGCTAGCACGGCAGAGCCCGCTATTGTGGTCGCGGCTTCTGGCATGTGTGAAGGCGGCCGTGTGGTCAATTACCTCAAAGCCTTGTTACCGGATAAGCGTAATGATGTGTTGTTCGCAGGCTACCAAGCAGAAGGAACGTTAGGTAGGGATATACAAGGTGGTGCTGAAGAAGTGGAGATTGATGATGAGAGAATTCATGTGCAAGCTAAGATACATACGATGTCTGGTTATTCTGCACATGCAGATAAAGCTGAGCTGATTCGTTTTGTGGAAGGGATAAGCCCTCCTCCTAAAGAGATCCATTTGATTCATGGCGAGAGGACGGCAAAAGAAGCGCTATATCAACACTTTCTCGAGAAAAATCTGAAAACCGTGCTTTAATTACATTATGAATAAAACCTTGCTTCAATATTATTAGCAATATTTAGTCTCGCTCTCTCTCACAATGTTACTCAATTTCCCCTTGTGATAGTCGATCTGTCGGTTAGAATAGGTCGCGAATAACTAAAACTACGTGTTGGCAAGATATATATGCTCCTAGAACTCATATTCATATTTTTCTCTTCAGTTGCAACTCTCTTTATTATGCGCAAAGCCGCTAAGAGCATTGGATTAGTAGATAAGCCCAATGAGCGCAAGCTTCACGAAGGCGTCGTTCCTTTAGTGGGGGGGATCTCTATATGTCTTGTCTTGACGCAATTTTTAACGTTCAAACCCGATGTCATTGAACATAGTTGGCTATACGTTAGCTCTATCTGTTTACTTACGTTTATTGGAGCATTAGACGATAAGTTTGATCTGAGTGTAAAAGTTCGCATAACTATCCAAGCAGTATTATCTCTTGTGATGATGAAGGTTGCTGGCATTGAGCTGCATAGCTTAGGTAATATGTTTGGTTTTGGTGAGATAAGCCTTGGCTGGGTAGGTACTGTTATCACTACTTTTGCAGTTATTGGTGCAATTAATGCGTTCAATATGGTGGATGGCATTGATGGCCTACTAGGAGGCCTTTCTATTGTGACTTTTGGCGCACTTGCTTTCTTACTGCAAGTCGATAGCCAACACGGCCTTGCTTACCTTTGCGTGGTGATTATCGTCGCGATGCTTCCCTATATATTTATGAACCTAGGAATGTTAGGGCGAGAAAGAAAAATTTTTATGGGTGATGCCGGTAGCATGATGATTGGTTTTACAGTCATTTGGCTATTGCTCGGTGTCAGCCAAGCAGAAAGCAAACCTTTGATGCGTCCAGTAACCGCTTTATGGCTGATCGCGGTGCCTCTTATGGACATGGCGGCCATTATGATTCGCCGAGTACGTCGTGGTGACTCTCCATTCAAGCCGGACCGTGAACACTTGCATCACATCTTCCAACGTTTAGGGCTTAGCTCAAAACAAACGCTTGTCGCCATATGTTTCATTGCATCGGCATACGCGGCATTTGGTATTTATGGAGAGATGACAGGCCTTTCTGAAGCGATTATGTTCTATACCTTCATCGCCTGTTTTGTGGCTTACTGCTTTATTCTGTCTTACGTTTGGCGTATCACCAGTTATGTGCGTAGTAAGCTGGGAAAGCCTGAAACGGTTACGATTTCCAATAGTTAACTTGAATAGCTCTCTTATCGTAATCTGACTTGAACTCAAACAAAAATGCCCACGACATCGTGGGCATTTTTCTATCTAATATAAAAGAACAAGATTAAACTTTCTTTGTCACGACCAAAGACAGGTATTTTACGAGCTTAAGTTGACGAGTAATTCTTGTCGGCTGACACGCTAATCGGTAGAACCACTCCAAGTTATACTTTTGCGCCCATTGTGGTGCACGTTTAACACGATCCGTAAATACATCGTAGGTACCGCCAACCCCCATGTAAAAGGCCTCTGGATAAACTTCACGACATTTGTTAATAAAGTTCTCTTGCCTAGGAGAGCCAAGAGCAACAGTTACGACTTTAGCCTGACTTTGCTTGATACGCTCTATCAACTCAGCTTCATCTTTAAAGTAACCGTCACAAGAGTCCACAACATTAACGTTTAGCTCTTGCTTGAGCTTATCGACAGTCTGTTGGTTCACTTCTGGTTTCGCACCCACAATAAATACAGGCACGCTGAGTGGTGCAGAGCCTTTCATTAGCTCCAACCATAAGTCACATCCAGGGATTCTCGCGCTCGGACAGCCACGTTTTGACATGACTAGAGACACCCCTGCACCATCTGGATATCGAATAGTTGCAGACTCTAGGATGTTTTTTACTTCTGCTTTTTCGTAACTAGATACAATCTTTTCCGCATTCACTGCGACGGCAAAGCCACTAACAACATTTCCATTGTGTAAGATAGAATCAACAGCGTGCTCCATGCTGTCGTATGCTGAAATCTCTAGCCCACCAATTGTGCATGTTTTATTCATTTTCGTACTTCTTTTCTGTTTCTTGGGCGTTTCTATATTTGATTACTTTTGCGGGCACACCACCAACGATGGCATAACTTGGTACGTCTTTTGTAACTAAAGAACATGCGCCAACAATTGCGCCTTTCCCAATAGTAACACCATGCTTTATCACTACATTACGGCCAATCCAAACATCATCTTCAATGACCGGCGGTAGACCGAAGATATCGTCTTGATCGACCATTGGAATATCGAGTCTTTCGTAGCTATGAGTACTAGAGAGAATTGCCACATTAGGTGCAATCATAACGTTGTTGCCGATTGTGGCACTTTGAATAAACACGTTCTCGTTGATACGTACATTCTGGCCAATCTTCAACCCAGAGGCATCAGAAATGTAAATCCGATTTTCTAATCGGTTTTTTTGATGTGCCGTTACAACTTTTAATACTCGACTCAAGTACCAGCAACGAAGTTTACTAAACAGTGGCAAGTACCTTGAGTTAGGTAAGTTATAGAAAAATAGGTAGTAAATTACGAGTTTTAACTTTTTCATAGAGATACTTTCGCGCTAGATATCCATAATTTGAGATGCGTTGGTAATGAAGATTATGTTCTCATCTTCACCACCTTCCTTCATTAAGTTATGTTCTATGATATCTAAAACATACGTTTTACCAAGAAGTTCGATAGCTTCAAAGTGGCATGAAGAGAATATTGAGAAGTGTGCCCTAGATGCGCCAATCAAAGTTAATGTGTCTTGATGGGTCTCCCTATCAATCACAATAAATCTGTCGTTATTTATCTTAAGAGAAAGCTGTTCATGATTTTGATGCTCTCTGGGATGAGGTCGATATACAACAGTATAATCGGGATACTTCGCGATGAGGTCGATGATAAATGTTGACACTTCAGAGTAGCAAAGTCCTTGGCCAGTAAAGAGGAAAAACTTTTCGCTCCCAACTTTGCTAAATACTTGTTTTTTAACATCGTGATGAACAGGAGATAACCCCCCCTCTACTTCTATTGCGTCTTCCTTAACAAAATTAGCCTCACGCATCTTCATTTGCCAAAAGCTAGAGTACAGCTTTAGGCGGTTCGGTAACATACTGCTGCGCCACAATTTATCACCTGTGTAATGGTAAGATGGGTGGTAGGGTGCTAACAAACCGTGTTGATACTCAAGAGTCTCAATACCTAAGCCATTCGCAGCACTAACAATTGCAGGCTTAGTGTACGCGGATACAACTTCAACTCGCACAACACCCAACCATTGAATCAACTTTTTGTACGCGGCTTTCTTACACTCATAATCAAGCAAGATACCTTGTATTTTCTCTTTAGAGACGTCGTACTCTTGGCTTAATAATTCAAAAAAACGCTCTGATAAGACAGGCGGTTGGGGAAACCAACCACCACGTTTAATAATTAAGCCTAATAGCTTCACTATGAGGTTTTCAAAAATCACGCCACGTTTAAAACACGCAGAAAGTTTGACGCCTTCGAAGTTAGAACAATGATAAAGCGTACACATCTTTTTTTGCTTTTCTTGCGAAACAAACTCATCGTGAAGTTGGCCTTTCTGTATCGACACCCGCGAAAATGCACCAAAATATGCAACTTCTTTTTTATTAAACTTAGTTCTAAGTATATTAAAAACACTTAATAACAAGGCAAAAAACAGTGGTAGGTATGACGTGGATTTATACTCCATGTCGTCTACATTCTTTGAAAGACGGACATGACGATACATCTGACACTTAATTAAAGGCCAAACTTCAGCCTCATTTGTAAGATTATTATTGATAATATATGTTTCTACTACCTTATGCATTACCCTGCTTCCGACCTTGAACAAAAATTGAATTGTTTGATGTCAATATTCCTAGTAAAAAGAAAAGCAACAACCCTATCATATTCCCCATAATTGGCACCATAAAACCTATACCCATGAGCATGATAAAACTATTAATTCGTATTAATTTTATATGAACAAATTGATCTACATAATGGTCTTTCTCTGCGACAAATGGTAAGAATATAAACCACATCACAAATATTATTCCAAGCCCGTACTCTGCTACAAGAGAAACAAAAAACAAGTCAAAGATAGGGCCTTCTATTTGACTACCATAGCCAATGATAGCTCTATCAACTTTAAAGAAACTATAAACATCCGTATACATTTTTGACATTACGGTTCCGTATGTTCCTGGTCCGGAGCCAAACGGAAAGTTATACTCAAATATCTCCATAGCGTAATAGAAGATTTTATAGCGTACATAATTCTCGTTAAAGTTAGCTTGTATAGACTCACCAAAAACTAACCACAGAGCAGACAATATAACAGGAGTAATGATGATAAGGGCAATAGTCCCAAGTAATCTTATTAAGCCTTTATTCCGATACATCACGGTTACACCATATGCGACCAGTAATATAAGCAGTTCCTTTCTAGAAAAGGTTAGAAACAAAAGAACGAAAGCAAGACCAAGCAAAGACCAGTAAACCTTCGGCTTATAGATGAAATATCGTTTTCTACTTTCGCAATACTTAAACGACAATAGAAGAATACTATATAACAAAAGAAAGCCAGAATATAAGACTCGAGAACCAAAGAAAGAGCCAGGAGATACTCCCATTATCCCTCTTCCATCCTTTGCTAAGGTATATAAAAAGTTTGGTGCTAAATAATCAAATATTACAAATAGAGATGACGCTAATAATATATACGTAAGAGCTTTAGTGAACTTTGCTAGTATTAATGGCCTATCTGAATTCAATGCATAGGCCATAACAAAAAACACAAAAACAAACTTCAAAGTTAAAAACGTTTGGAGGATGTTTATTACCGGTATACCGCTTCTAACTACCATGAACGCAGAATAAGAAAACAGTATAAAGGATAAGAAAAGAAACCTTCGTTTAACTGGCTTATAAAATATACATATAAGAAAAGCTGCAGTGCAAATCAATATGTAGATGTGATTAAAATATGCTAAGAAACCCAAGTTCACTAAATTCTGACGAGAAATAAAAAACAGAATTAATGTAGCCAACAATAAATTCAGGTAACCCTTTGAGGTAAATATCATATTGATACCAAGAATGACTTCAATTTACTCATGAGACAAAATACATTAGGCATCAATGTCACTGTGAGTGTTAGAATAGTAACGACGCACCCGTTTCGATACTCCTGTTAGTAGTTCATAAGGAATCAGGTTTGCGTATTTTGCTATGCGTTCGACTGGAAGCTCAGGCCCCCATAGCGTAACTTCATCACCAATTTTTACATCTGAGTGATTACCAATATCTACGCTGATCAAGTCCATTGATACACGGCCAACTAGCGGGAATTCAACACCATTTATAAGAACTGGCGTACCATTTTTTGCACTTCGTGGATAACCATCTGCATAGCCAATTCCAATTACAGCTAAGTTTGTATCTTCGTTTGATACCCAAGTCCCATCGTACCCGACAGGCTCTCTCTTTGGGTGCCGACGAACAGAAGTAACAAATGCCTTTAGAGATTGCGAAGGACTCAAGCCAAGTTCAGCTCCGACTTTATCGCTAAAAGGAGATATCCCGTATAAAGAAAGGCCAATTCGAGCATGGCTTTGACCTTTATAGTACCCTTTCAAAAGCGCAGCTGAATTTGTTATCGATGTATTTGCTTCACAACTAGCAACAGCCTTATCGAAGTTCTCCAACTGAATTAAACTTCGTTCACAATCGTTATCTGCCGAGGAATAGTGACTCAATACGCCATCTACGTTAACACTTTCCATTAACTCTAAAGTAGATAATACACGCATCAGTTCATCTTTATGTAACCCTAGTCGATGCATACCACTATCATATTTAACCCAACAACGAAGCTTATATCCGTTTGGAATAGTAGAAAGAAGTTTTAGTTGGCTTTCTGTGTGGACTACAACAATAAGGTTATATTTAATAGCAACCATTAAATCGTCATATGTATTCACTCCGGAGAAAACTAGAATATTCTTCTCTATACCAGATTCTTTTAAAGCAACACCTTCCGATAGACGAGCAACAGCGAAGGTATCTATTGAGTCTACAGCTTGACAAACCTCAAGAGCTCCATGTCCATAGGCATCGGCTTTAATTACACCGACAAGTTCACAATTTCCTCTTGCCGCAGAATTAAGTGTTGCTGCATTGTGCTTGATAGATTCTAAATCAATCAAAAGATAAGGTTCAGCCATATTATATTACCTTCATTTGTTATAAAAATACCACTTTTGAATTAAGGTATAACATGAATATTGAAACTAAAAATGCACCACAAACAAATATACAACTCTCTTTAAGAAGGTAGATTTTCTTTACTTTAAAGTTAACTAACAAAAACAATGTGAATGCTGCAAAAATACAACTTAGCATTGTAGATGCGGCAGCTCCCAAGATTCCATAATTAAGAGTCAACATATAGCTTAGTGGTATGTTTATCAATATCGCAAAGATAAAACCAAACATTTTGTACTTTGCTGTACTTTCTTCTAGTGAAAGAACGTTCGTGTAAAGAATATAAATAGTATTAAACAAGAAGCTCAGACTAAGAACAACAAAAACGTCATAACTAAACTGTATCTTATCACTATATATTAACTTAAATAAAAATGGCAGAACTATAATACAGACAATAAAGATAGAAAAATTAACAACCATTAAGTTGCGGGTGCTATTTTTCATCTTATCCAATGCCAAATATCCATGCTCAGAGTACACTTTTAACAGTTTTGGCATATATGCTTTATTCATTGCTAAAATGACAATCTGTATGGACCCTGCGAGTAAAAAAATAGAAGTATAGTTCGCAAGATCTTCTACTGGAAGCAAAGAAGTTATATAAGCCTTGTCAACCATAGAGTTGACTACGGAAAAAATACTCACAGGAAGTATTATTGCAGAGTATCTAATGATTCTTATGTAAATGCTTTTTTCAAAAACAAAAAGCTCTTTAAAGAAGTCGGATAAACTAAATTGCCTAGATACAACTAAAAGCACAAAGAACAAGTTCAGGCATAAGATAGCATTCAAATATGCATCTGAATTTCTAAAGAGATAAATACTTCCTAATCCAATAAAAAACTTCATTGAGAAATAAAATATGAACCAAACGAAGTACCTATTCTTATTGAAACTTAATCGACTTGATAATAAATAAAGGTTAACAAAATACTCAAAAAATACGATGAGAAACATTTTTGTCATTTGATGCTTCAATGAGACAAAATTGAATATGAGATGATCATCTATTAAGGAAAGCAATAATGTTAACAACGTAAAAATAACATATCCTGTTGCCGCAACATGAATGCTGTTAATGAACAGTCTCTCTTTATTCTCACCCAACTTATGATTATAAAAAATTGAATAGGCAGACTCACTTGATAAACTTACCATTGGAACAAGAGCCGTTAACAACGCTAAAAATAATGTTAACTTTCCGTATTCTTGAATATCAAGCAAGTGAGATGCTGAAGGCATCAATAGAAACTGCAAACTTTTCACTAGAATATCAGCCAGTAAGTAAATCACTACTGGCTTCAATAATAGTATTTTAATACTATTGATGTTCATAAATTATATCTTTGTTAGAATGTTTTGCATCTTTAAGATATTTTGTTGAAGAGCTGAATGGACTCTATGTTCACCATAATCAAAATTTACTCCTAAGGCTGTTAGAATTGGTTTCGCCTCGTGATCCACACGCAACTTTAGCTCCTTGAATTCTCGAGATTTAACCCAGTTTTCATAGTTCATAACACCATTGCCTCGAATCACAAAGTTCCCCATTGCTAGCAACTTTCTTGATAGAGATGTCAATGCGCTATTTTCACCTAAAAGGGTTGGCTTAAAGTCTTGTCCCTGTATAGCCGCTAACTCAGGTAAACGCTTTGCAATAAATTCTTGGAATAGTTGTCTGTTAAGAAGCTCATCTTCACTAAATTGTTGAACTGTATCCAAGAAGAATGGCGTATAGATGCTATATGACTCTTTCTGTCCTAAGAAACTCTCAAATGCACCTTTAGCGTTATTACGACCAACACCAAAAATAGCGTAGTTCATGAGTTTTTCAGATTTAGAAAGAGGACCTAAATCTGAATAAAACTGCTCGATATCTGCGATACATTCATCAACTTCTTCTTTAGTGAAGAAGCTTCCAAAGCCAGTCATGTTTAGCTGAGGCTTAAAACTTAATGAAGCCCCTGTTAGTGAACTGATCGCTTTCTTAACTTTTGCAGCTCTTGGTTTAGTTCCTAACAGCGATTGATACAGTAATGTATGGTCAACGAGAGGACTTTGCTTCATGGAGCTATACATTGGAGATGCGCCAATAACAAACCCACTAGCCCCTGTAATCAAAATATTCGATTTCAACTGACCAACATCGACGATTTTAAACATCTGTGAACCAACTTCAGGAGCCAGTCGCGTTTCCATCTGCAATTGTTCTTCAAAAGAAATTGAGTTGTACTGCAAAGTTCTACGCTCTATACCAAAATGACTCGCTATTTTGTTTGCACTATTAAAGTCATTTGATAAAAAGAGTTTCCTAGGCCTTTCGATACCAATAGTGAAACCCTCAATATTCATACCATTTTTGGTTGCGTAATAAGGAATAATTCTCGAGTCTAGACCGCCACTGACCCCTACAGCAAAACTTTCTTCTTGCGGATTCAGTTTCTTAATAGTTCCAAGTGCGTTAGTAAAAGTTTGATCAATAAGGTCAAGTTTATCATCGTAAGATAATTGATTCTCATTGTAGCTAAATTGCCAGTATCTTTTTATTGTAACGTTCAGATCATCGAGTTTAAATTTCAAGATTGACGCTGCTGGGACGCTTTTCACTTCTTTGAATAATGTTCTTCCATTCAATCCTGTAAAAAACACAAGTTGTTGTTTTATCGCCATTCTATCAACATCGTCGATACTAAGTGAAAGCGCTTCTTTTATTTCCCAAAAATCATCTGAAATCGTAAGCCCCTGAGAACCCATATGGTAGAAAATATTCTGCTTACCTGGGCGATCGGAAACTATCTTTACTTGCCCAGAAATCGGATCTAGGACGACCACTGTGAAATTACCAACTAACTTTCTCAAGTATTCCTGATTATCGTCTAGTATGGATTTAATGACTTCTGCTTCATTTTCCAAATATAAGCTACCAAACACATGGTAATAAAATACTTTGTTATTGAACTCAATATTGCTTTCAAGTCCAGTTTGAGATGTTTTCTTTATATTGATTAGCATTTAATTTTTCCAAGCCATCAACTTATATAAATTCAAGTTGATATTTTAACTCTGTTGTATTTGGTATGAAAGTTTATCAATTAAAAACGTAACTAAGTAAACTTAATTCCAACTTTCACTTCAAGCCTATTGTTTAAAAATTATCAAGTTATATACCTAAAGATAAAATGTCCACTTGAGCTCTTTTAAAGTCATCCATACGACCAATATCTAGCCAATATTCATGAATAGGGAACATAAGTACTTTTTGACGCTCTTTCATATGCTGTTCGAGTAATGTAGGCATATCAATATTCTGGTTTTTTTCCACAGACTGAATAACTCTTGGAGAAACAACATAGATACCAGCATTTACAAAAAAGCGCTGCACTGGTTTTTCGACCATGCTTGTTATCTGGTTACCTTCACCATTAATAACACCATATGGTATTTGATAATCATATTCACGAACACACATAGTAGCGTCCGCATCATTTTCTATATGGAAGTTTAATAACCGTTGGAAATCCACCTTGGTTAATACATCTCCATTTATCATGATTAGAGGCAAATCTCTTGGCATATCTTCTGGCAGTAAGCCAAGAGCTCCTCCAGTTCCTAACGGTGAATCTTCATGTACATACGAGATATTAACGCCTAAATTACTTCCATCACCAAAGTGTTGGTGAATTTGCTCTGGCATGTAATGAGTCGAAATATAAAAGTTACTAAAACCTGCTTTAATAAAACTTTTAACAACAGTTTCTAAGATAGGTTTATCACCAACCTTTAACATCGGTTTTGGACATGTGTCTGTTAAAGGGCGTAATCTGGTACCAAAACCTCCTGCCATTATAAATACTGGATTTTGATATTTATTTTTACTTAATGCACCGTGCAGTGTCTCCAAACCTACAACTTTGCCATCTTTGAGCAATGGAATTGAAAGAACACCTTTAGATTCCATTAAATCAATTAAGGTTTCTCTTTCAGCACCAACCTCTGCAACTGTTGGGTTTGTATTCATAACTAGAGCTATGGCATCATTTAAGGAAAGGTTATTGAGCAAACCTCGTCGAATATCACCATCTGTAACGACCCCAACTAGGTGCTGCTCTTTATCAATAACCAAAGCAACGCGCAAGGCTTCTTTGTTGATAATTTCTAATGCTTCTAGAATTGTTGCTGAAGGTTCTAGCAACACATTTTTCCACTCGTGACTCATTGACAATCACCATAAATCTTTATGAACTTACAGAATTTTACTGGCTCGACTTCTTGATTAAAAGATCGAACTTCTTCTTCTATCGTTTTTATAAATCCTAATGATTCAACCGATTTAATAGAAGGGATATTTGAAGTTGCAATCCACGCGATTACTTTATCGACTTTATATTTCGTTACAGATAATCCTTCTTTGATCATGAACTTTGCTAACCCACGCCCACTCTTCTCAGAAGATATACCATATGCAATCTCAACTTCGTCAGCATCAGAATTATAATCTATATACAAATAACCTATCGCTTCACCCTTTTCACATAAAAGGTAGAACTCTCTAGAGCTACTCTCGATGGCTGCAAAAAAATGATGCTCTAGTTTTTCTTTAATGGGAGCCTCAGAAAAGCCCGACCAGTAGATATTTTGGGGTTGGCTTCTCAATCGAAAAAAGCTTTCAAAATATTCATAACTAGCGAGCTTCAACTCTAATTTTTCTTCATTCATTTATCTAGTTTCTTAATCAAGTTACAAATTCGTGAGATATCTTCTTGCGTATAGCGACTATCCAAAGGTAAGGAAAGAACGTTTCCTGATAACTGATTTGAAACCTGCTCAACTTCAGGCCAGTGGACCGCCAAAAAGATTGAATGCTCCATCAGTCCCTTTCTCACTTTATCGCGATTAGCTAACAGTAGTGGCAAGAAAGAGGGGAAGTTCACATTAATATCTATATATTGGTCGGTTCTAAGAAGTTCTTTGGCGGTCGTCAGATTTTCTTTACGTATCTTTAATTCTACGTGTTTATCACTATAGAACTGACATGCTAGAACCGTACTTTTATCTTCTGGTTCATAGATTCCAACACCGCTATCCAACAAATTTTCGGCATATGAAAAAGGTGATAAGTAATCACTCTCATTACCGATAGAATTACTGAGAAACTCAGCCTTTATGTTTTTTGCTTGATATTTGATCTCTGAAAATTCTGACAAACGTAACTTATTCAATCGTTCTAATGGTACGTTTGATATCAGTTGGCTGAAATCAGCTATTGCGGTTATTTTTCTTAAGCTATTAAAGTAACACCACTGTACATCAGCCAAGACCTTAGGAGGCTCGACACCAAAAACATCATCGATAATGAATGGAACTTGAGAGTGCTCTATCAAATTACGAAACGAAGTACTCTCATGACCAAAATACTTAACTAAATATACTGCACTAATATCTTGATAATCATCAGAAAATTCGAATTCAAAGTTATCTTGAACTGCATAAAATAGTACTTCGATATCGAATTCTAGTAATACATCAACAACAATTTGACATACAAAGTCTGGAACAAGAACCTTTTTCCCCTGAAGTGACATTGAGCGAACAGCCCATCTTAGCGAAGAGCGCCCACTATTCGTCACTCCATAAAAGAGACCATCCTTGGCAAGCTCTTGCTCACCGCCTATCGTTCTATTTTCAGTATTTAACATCATAAAATGGCTTAGTTTTTAAACTATTCAAATCAACAGCCCTCAGAACATCTACCACTTTTTTAGAACTATTTCCCTGTCCGTAAGGGTTCACTGTTTGCAATAGAGACTCTTTAAATGCACCGCTATACACTTGGTCTAAAGCAGACGAGATTTCGGTAGCGCTTACGGCTACATCAAGAGTACTGTTCGCTCTCACTCTTCCTTTCTGGCGATCGCCGATATTAATAGTGGCAAGTTTAAACGATGGCGCCTCTACGATACCGCTAGATGAGTTCCCGACCACGGCATCAACGTATTGCAATGCTGATAAATACCTGAGCTGCCCCAGCGAAGTAAATGCAATCGCTTTGTCACTATTCTCTGCAACATAGGCATCGATCATTTTATTAATCAAACGACCACCAACATCAGCATTTGCCTTAGTAAATATGATTAACGTGTCATTGAGATTGTCAAAACCTGACAGAATCTCAGAGAAGTCACGTTCGACCTCTTCAACATCCTGAGTGGTCTCTGGATGATAGGTAAATAGCAAGTTTTTTGCTTTCAGCTTACAATCTATCGAGTTTTCAAATTCTTCTTTGGACATCAACTGCATGCGCAGCAAGTTATCTAAGCCGACTTCCCCAACCGTAAACACTCTTTCTGGCAACTCTCCCATTTGAATCACACGCGTTGAATATTCATCCATTGCGGTAAAGTGTAAATGAGACAATTTGGTCACTGCGTGACGAATCAGTTCGTCAATCGCGCCTTCTGTTAGCTCTCCGCCACTTAAGTGAGCCACTGGAATACGCGCAATATTTGCGGCAGAAACAATTGGGATTAACTCGTAACGATCACCTAATACAACCACGATGTCTGGCTGCAATTCATCAAATGCTTCAGCGAAGCTGATCTGCGCAAGCCCCATGCTTTTGCTTACTCCGATTGGAGTATCTGATGACAACAATATTTCTATTTTCTTGTTTACACAAAATCCATCATCAAGAATTTGCTGATTCGTCAGGCCAAATTCAGGAGACAGGTGGCTGCCTGTTGAAATGATCTGCAACTCTAGCTCTGGATCATTTTCAATGTCTTCCAATAGACATTTTAATAAACCATACTCAGCTCTCGTAGCCGTCACGACACAGATTTTTCTCATCAGATTAGCTCTCCAATTTGGTAGTCTTTTTTGGCTACAGAGCCAACGACTTCATCCCATCTTGTTGGAGAGATGCCATTACCAGGGCGTTTAATTTCTAGCATATCAGGAGTAATCAACTGCCCTGCCGATATCTCTTGTCCTGCAACAATGCTTTTTCTAACAACATTTCGATTAGCCTGCTCTGTTTTTGTCGGTACTTTCCAACCTGAACCAAGCGCTTTTTCAATATTACGAATTGATGTGACCATATCTGACAACTCTTGTGGCTCAAGGCTCGCTTTATGGTCTGGTCCTTCCATAGTGTTGTCTAGTGTAAAGTGCTTCTCAATAACCTTTGCTCCCATTGCTACGGCTGCAACGGGAATTTCGATGCCTAAAGTATGATCAGAGTATCCGACTGTAATACCTGGAAAGGCCTTTTCTATCGTTAACATCGCCGCCAAATTAACGTCTTCAGGTGCAGTAGGGTAATCTGTCGTCGCATGCAAAACCGTAATGTCACTTAGAGTTAATCCTGCATCAACTAGGGTCATGATTGCATGTTCAACTTCATGTAAGTAGCCCATTCCAGTAGATAGAATAACTGGCTTTTTAAAGCTAGCGATATGACGTAAGAATGGTGTATTGGTTAATTCACCAGAGCCAATTTTGAAGACATTTTGCAGCTGATCAAGAAATGTTGCGCTTTGCTCTTCATCTGGCGTAGACATAAAAGTAATCGCTTTTGAGTCACAGTAAGCCTTCAAATCTGAAAAATCATTGTAGCTAAGCTCTAAACGCTTCAGCATCTCAAACTGCGTCTCCTCTCGCTGAGTATTCTCTACTTGATACTCGGCCATTTGCGCATCTTCCGTAACCAGCAGCTCTGTTTTCCATGTTTGGAATTTTACAGCGTCAACGCCAGCCTCTACGGCTGCATCAATCAATTTCTTTGCTAGCTCAAAGTCACCATTATGGTTTACACCCGCTTCTGCGATGATAAAAGTCTTGTTTGTCATGGTTACCTCTAAGCTCGGTATAATTGAAATAGTTTTGGAGGGCTTACATCTTTATGTTGTTCAGCCCACATTTGATTCAGCATTTGACGTTTTTCAGGAAGAAAGTCTAAGCCCGCAATATAGAATGGCATCGTAAGTGGTGAGAACTTCGACTTAAACTTAAACAGGCTGTCATCAGGAGAAGACGTTCTACCACCACCCAGCATCATATAACGGCAGCCCTTGCTTTTGGCATGTTCAAAGGCGGCATCAAGTAGCAGGTAGTTACCATTTTCTTTGGCTAACGCTTGGTTGTTCGCCGACAAATGATAGTGAGCTAATTCTTTCCCGCACATAAAAAAGCCAATAGAGGCGAAAGTACTCTCTTTCTTCGTTGCTAGTAAGTCGACTCCTTCCAGAGCGCTCAGAGCATTAAAATAATCTTCTTGGAAATAAAAAAAGTCACTTGCAGAGTTTTTCTGCATCGTTTCGTAATACATTTCCATAAAGCTGGAAAGCTCGACTGAGCCCGTCTCTATTGTGAGTTTTTTCTCAGCCTTTTTTATTATGTTTCTTGTCGTTTTTGAATATAACTTGCGTCGTTCTTCTGTGCTTTTTTCCAAATCAACAATGACCACTTGCCTTTCTGGTAAGTTCATTTCGAAAAGCGAGGCCATATTCCCTAAAGAATTAAATGGATGAAAACGGATAAATTCACATACTATGTTTTGTTCTTTACAGAAATCTCTGTAGGCACTAAAAGCACGACATAAAAACTGCTCATCTAATGAGTTCGAAACTGGACCACCGTAACCATATGGAGTCTCTAAATCATATAACTCTTCGTCAATTTCTTTGCCTGAAACATTTTTGATGCGGCGTTTTAGAGCACTAAACTGTACATTGGAATCACCTTCTTCATACTTGAACTCAAAGTGTTCACATTCACCTTCATACAACGCGGAATATGCTCGTTGGTAATAGATATCTGAGGGTAAATTTCTAATTGTAATATCAGTCATCATCTAGCTCGAAGTATTGGAGTACTAGGCAAATTAATTAGGTGCGCCTCAATAAACTCAGAATACGTTAGGTCACCACGTATTGAATTCTCAAACATAGGTAATCTATGCATAAGCTGCCAAATTGGCCGAGTCATCACTCCAGAATCATTTGTGACACTGAGGATCTCTTCGCGGCTTTCTTTATCCGAGCAAATGATCGCATTTAACCAATAGTTTGACTGCGCATATTCAGGTTCAGTGACAAACTTGATGTCTGAACCTTTAAAAAAGTCATTGTAACCTTCAGCAAGCACTCTCTTTTGTTTTAGGTACTGCTCGATAACTTCCATCTGAGCACACCCTAGAGCTGCATTCAGGTTTGGCATACGATAGTTGAAACCAGGTTCATCATGGAAGAACTCATACGGATGAGGAACTTTTGCTGTCGTAGTAACATGCTTAGTTCGCACACCTAATTCTTGAGTCTTACATAACACCATGCCACCACCGCCTGTGGTGATGATCTTATTGCCATTGAAGCTGACAGCACCAAAATCACCAATAGTACCGGTGTGTTTGCCCTTATAAAACGAGCCTAGACTTTCTGCGGCATCTTCAACCAACGTGATGTTCCATTTCAAACAAACAGCAACCAGTTCATCAAGCTCTACAGGGTGACCAAACGTGTGCATTGGTACAACGGCTTTGATTCTTCTACCTGTTTTTTTATGGATACACCCCGCGTCGGTGACTTCAGCATTCTCTTCTAAAAATGCATCCACAGCCTTAGGGCACAATCCTAAACTCACTGGAGATACATCTAGAAAAATAGGCTCAGCCCCCATATGATAAAGAGCATTGCAGGTTGCAACAAAAGTCAAAGCTTGCGTAATAACCAGGTCGCCTCTTTGAACATCAGCCATGTACAATGCAGCATGCAATGCTGCTGTACCATTAACTGTCGCTACAGCTTTAGCCGTACCAGTGTAAGTTTCAATTTTTCTCTCAAAATCATCAACAAACTTACCGACGCTAGAAACAAATGTACTTTCAATCGTTTCCATTACGTACGCTTTTTCGTTGCCATCGAAAGTCGGTGCATGTAAGGGAATAAATTCGTCTGTTTTGTAAGTATCTCTCACAAATTCAACAATAGATGTCGCTTTCATTGAATGCTCCACTTACATCTTGCTATCGAGGTATTTACCCGTTTCTTTGTGCCCAAAATCAGGGATCATGGTAAAGAACAGTTTCACAATCTGCTCTTTAGTCCAAGCTCGCTCACCTTTCATCTCTGAGATGCTGTTTTCAAACAAAGTAAGAAGCTCTTGCTCATAAAGAGGTTCATTTTTGATGATGCCCAGATTTTCGAATCGAGACATATCCAGCTCTTCTTTATCTGTAAAAAACTCTTCAAAGTCTTTTTCACCCGTTGTATCACTTGCAGTAAACAAACATGGCCACTTGCCCTGCTCAGGAAGTGTATGTGCAAGTTGGCGAGCTTCTTCTTCTGTTTCACATAGGTGAGGCTCAAAACCAAGTTGCTCTAGGTATTTCACCGCGATATCTGCAAACGAAATAAGATGTAGAGCTTCACTCAGTTTCGGGAAGAAAATGTCACGGTTTTCGCCAAAGATACAAGACATTAAACATAGTTCTCCCGACTCTTGAGGGGTAACAAAGTAACGCTTGATGTCGTTTGGGGCCACGATAGGTTGGCGCTTTTGGATACGTTGGTTAAATCCGTGAAGTAGCGAGCCATCAGAGAATGCCACATTTGCAAATCGAGCAGTTGAGATTGCCATTTGCTCGCTTTTACGCATCAGGAACATTTCCATAATACGTTTGGATGCTCCCATCATATTGACTGGGTTTGCAGCTTTATCTGTTGAAACACAGAAATACTTTTTCGCGCCAGCATCAATAGACTGCTGGATCGTTTTGTCGGTATTAAAAACATTCACATCGATCATGCGCATCAGTGTATAAGGATCTTTTTCACTTCTAACATGCTTAAGCGCAGATAGGTTCAATACATAATCGAACTTACCATCGGCTTTAATGAATGCGTCGTACTCTAGAGAACCAATGTCCAAAGCAAATGTTTGGAAGTCACCATCAATATAACCAAATGAGCTACGGATATCTCGGACAAGCTCTACCATATTGTTTTCACTAATATCGACAACATGTAGCTTCTTAGGGTTACGTTTAAAAATCTCTTTAGTTACAGCTTGTCCGATTGAACCAGCGCCGCCCAAAACAAGGAAACTTGACGCAGAAACAATACGTGACAGCTCTGCTTCATAATTTTCAATATCTTGTGTGAATAAGGCCTCAGTACGACCGATTAAAGGCAAAATAGCATTCATTACCAAATCCCCTTGGTATCTACTAAGTATGGTGAGTTTATTGACTCAGCTTTAAATTCTTTGTGGTCAACAAGCATGACATGAATATCAGCTGTCGACTTTGCAGCGTCAAAGCTCTGAAGCTCAACTTGCTCCAATGAACTTGGCAATTGATGAATATTAGGTTCAACTGCAATTACATTCCCCATATGGAAAGAAGCAATTTCTTTTACAATCTGCATTGCAGGGCTTTCACGTAAGTCATCGATGTCAGGCTTAAAAGCTAAGCCGTAACAAGCAATTGTAACCTCTTTGGCTGTTTTATCAGCATTCTCTTGCAGGAAGTCTGCAATGGCCATTTTAGTCTTACCGACAACCCAACCAGGCTTACTGTCGTTAACTTTACGTGCCGTATGAATAATTTGAGCTTCCGCTGGCGTTTTTGAAACGATAAACCATGGATCAACCGCAATACAATGACCACCGACGCCAGGACCTGGTTGAAGGATGTTTACACGAGGGTGACGGTTTGCTAGTGCGATCAACTCCCACACATTGATATCTAACTTATCACAGATAACGGAAAGCTCATTTGCAAATGCAATTTGAACGTCACGAGAGCTGTTTTCAGTTAACTTCGCCATTTCCGCAGTGCGTGCATTGGTGATAACACATTCGCCTTGAACAAATGTTTGGTATAACTCAACTGAGCGTTGAGAACACTTCGGTGTAAGGCCACCAATAACACGGTCATTTTCAACTAATTCTCTCACTACATGACCTGGCAAAACACGCTCTGGACAATGAGCGATATTAATGTCGGCACCTTCACCGTGAGTCTGTGGGAATGTAAGATCTGCACGAGCTTGAGCCAACCATTCGGCCATTTGTTCTGTTGCACCAACTGGTGAGGTCGACTCTAGTATAACTAAGTCACCTTTCTTCAAGACAGGAGCAATTGCTTTACTTGCAGCTTCAATATAGGAAAGATCAGGTGCAGGCACTTCACCTTCTTTACAAGGTAAGAAGGGCGTTGGAACAGCGATGAGAAACGCATCCGCAGCTTCTGGAGTTGTCACAGCTTTTAGATAGCCTTCTTTGACAGCGGCATTTACGATCATATCGAGCTCAGGCTCAACGATATGAATTTTACCTTGATTGATAGTGTCTACAGCATGTTGGTTAACATCAACACCAACAACCTTTTTCTTGCGTGATGCGAACATTGCTGCTGTTGGCAGACCAATGTAGCCCAAACCTACAACTGATACTGTTTCAAAAGACATATATACTTCTCGTTAAATTAAATTATTTTGCTAGAACATCTAGAATTCGTTGACATGCTTTTCCATCACCGTAAGGGTTATGTGCGAAGCTCATTTCCTTATACGCTTGCTCGTCTTGAAGCAAAGTCGTTAAACCTGTAACGATTCGATCTACATTGGTACCAACCAATTTGACCGTGCCTGCCTCTACAGCTTCTGGGCGCTCTGTTGTATCTCTCATAACTAATACGGGCTTCCCTAAAGAAGGCGCTTCTTCTTGAATACCGCCCGAGTCGGTTAGAATAATATGAGATCTATTCATTAAGTAAATGAAAGGTAAGTACTGTTGAGGCTCAATCAGATGTACATTGCTTATTCCCGCAAGAATTCGGTTTACAGGTTCACGTACATTAGGATTCAAGTGCATTGGATAAACGATTTGAGCTTCTGGGTGCTTTTGCGCAGTAAAGGCTAGCGCTTCACAAATACGCTCAAAGCCACCACCAAAGCTTTCTCTTCTGTGGCCTGTAACGAGTACTAACTTTTTATCTTCACAGAGAAATGGGAATTGTTCAGACAGGCTATGTTGAAGAGCCTCATCATGATCGATTTTTTCTTTGATCAACAAAAGAGCATCAATAACAGTGTTACCCGTCACCGAGATACTCTCTTTCTTAAAGTTTTCTTTCAACAAGTTGTTTTGTGAAGTCTCTGTAGGTGCAAAATGATATTGAGTAAGCGCCCCTGTCAACTTTCTATTTGCTTCTTCTGGCCATGGAGAGTAGATGTTTCCGGTTCTTAAACCAGCCTCAACATGACCAACAGGAATTTGCTCGTAGTACGCTGCTAGACTAGCAGCAAATGTTGTTGCTGTATCGCCATGTACTAAAACTACATCGGGCTTAAACTCTTGTAATACTGATTTAAGCTCTAACAAGATTCGTGCGGTCACATCATTTAAAGACTGCCCTGCTCTCATTAAATTTAGGTCATAATCTGGCTTAATTTCAAATAGTTCAAGCACCTGGTCTAGCATCTCTCGATGTTGAGCTGTTACACAACATTTTGCTTCAAATCGTTCATCAGAAGATAAAGCGTGAACCAAAGGTGCCATCTTTATCGCTTCTGGTCGGGTACCAAATACCGTAAGTACTCTTTTCTTTGTCATCATTACTGACCTAATGTAAAACTTGAATAATAATTTTCGCGGGCGCATGAACCCTCTTCATGCTCCCTTTACCGTTATATGCTTTGCCCTTAGCTTGGTGATGCCTCATTAGCCCCCAACGTGTCTCTCTTTGCAAAAACAAAACGGATTAGCACAATCATAACACCTAAAATACCGCCAAGTAGTGTTCCTGCAATACAGATAAGTGCTCTCTTAGGAGACGCTTTTTCTTCTGGAACTACCGCAGGGTCGATTACTTTAAATACGAATTCTTCTTGAGCCTCAGCAAGCATTAAATTCTTTGTCTGCTCTTCAATTAATTTATAAAAAGTAGACTGCATATCAGCAACCGCTGTCTTCTGAAGCTGCTCGCTCAAATATGTTAGGTTTTTATTGCTGTCACGAATTGTACGCTCACGCATGACTTGATTAATATCTTCTATTAACCAGTTCACCCATTGTTGAGCTACATACGGTGAGTAATGGTTCACTGACAATCTGAATAGGCCAGATTCTTTGTCGGGCTCAATACTCAAAACCTCTGAGATGAATAAACGGTAGGCTTCTTGAGCCGTAGGTTCAGCTCCCTTTAGCCCTTGAGGTTTTCTCAACCAAACTTGCTTATCTTCGTCGTAAAGCTCATCGTTTAATATCAGCTTGTTGGCTCCCATGTCCCAGCCTTTACTCCCCATCAAAGGAACTAAGATGTCGTGCTTCTCTACAAAGGATTCAATAAACTGACGAGACTTCATAACTTGAAGTGCTAAGTCGGTTTGGTTGCTTTGGCTTGGCAAGCTGAAACCAGCAAGAGACGCCAACCCTCCAAGCTGACCAGACATCGCTGCCAAGCCGCTAGCATTAGAATCTTGAGCTGGAGATAAAAGGGCGTCAGCTCTGTAAATATTTGGCTTTGACAGTGCAAATGCCACAGAAGCAGCGGCAAAAATGACAGTCGCAACAATGATTATCCACTTCCCTTGCCAAAATGCAGAGAGTAGTTCTCGTAGGTCTATCTCATCTTCGGCAGGAATGTTGGTATGAGGATATGGGGGCAGGTTTGGGTATTGCTCAGATTTCATTTAACTTTATCCCAGTCAATTAGCTTCTTGCTCATTGATTAAATACAGATATACACAAACAAAAAACGTGAGCCCAGAAATAACCTAGACTCACGACTGTTTTTGTTATTGCAATGCGTTGATCGCTACACCAGTTTGGTACAGGATCTGTGTTGCCGCAGTCCAAGTGCTCAGAGCATCGCGGTAATCAGTATCAATTGGCACTACGATTGTATCGCCAGCTTTTAGCTCTTCTTTGTCATTTCCAAACCAGTAACCCGAACTCGGTTTATAAACGGAGCCGTCAGCCCTAACAACAAAGATACGGTCTTCATCAGCTTGTTTCTTAACACCACCCGCTTTATTCAGGTAATCATCTACATCAAGCTTATTATCTAGAAGGTAAGTGATTGATACCTGCACCTCACCCATAATAGATACGGTGTTACGGAATGTAGGGATAAAGAGGAAGTCACCATCTTCAAGCATAAAGTCTGCTGATTTATCGCCTTTAATCACTCTGTCTAGTTGAACAACCATACGACCAAGAGCCTTACTTTTGCTTGCTTCTTCAACAAACGAAAGAGTCTTATCTGGATCAGAGATCACTGATCCCAAGTTACTGTCAGCTCGGAACGTTTTCTTAGCCGTTTCAGCACGCATATCAGCGGCGTATTGATTAAGCAATTTTTGCTCTTGAAGACGCAACGCTTCCCTTGTAAAAATTGCCCCTTGTGGGTGAGCAAACTCAGTTAAGCCCCCTGCGCGCTTCAATAGCTCACCTAACGTTTCTCCTTGACGCACTGTATAAGTACCAGGGAAACGAACCTCACCCTGTAAAACAACCGTACTTTGTAGTTTGATGTTTGGTTTTTCTAAAATGTTGAGGCGATCTCTTGCCGTAATAATAACGTCGCTAGCAACATCTCCCTGAATAACTTTTCTTAAATCTATTCTTTCTACATCGATACGAGCACGTTCATCAACGCTATTGATTACTGTGCGTGCCAACTCTGCATTAATAGTATATGCATTGTAAGTTAATCCCCCTGCTGCCTCCAAAAGCTTTGAAGTAGTCGTTCGAGCCTCTATTGGGTAGCGACCTGGGTGTTTTACCTCACCAAAAACTTCCGCGATTTCTGGAGCTGCACCGAGGCGAGATTGCTGTTGCAATTGCAGTAAAACCGGAGCTAACAGAGAGCGGCGAGTATTTTGTTTGAGAGTATCTAAATCATCTTGTGTGATTTCTTTACCTCGAAAAATTATCTTTGTCTCTTGCTCTTGAGCTAAATTACTTGGCATTTCACTGCCATTAGCTTTAGCACCGTTGATTTGTGATACACCTGCACTTACTGCTTGAGTGCTCACAGAAGAATCCAAAACGGCTTCTTCTTTACGCTTCTCATTAAGGGCTTGTTCTTGTGCTTGCTCTAAGGTCTTAACTTTATTAGTCGTCTCCGAGTCAGAAATAGAGTCCAAATCTTCATTGTTAAAGCGGTTGAAAACCAGAATTCTATCACGAGACATTAACTTCAAGTTATCAGAGCTGTTAGGAGCCAAGATAGCCTGAGCTAAGTTTATTTGGTGGACTTCAATATCTCGTTGAGCATTCACTTCTCGAACGACAACAGCGTAATTTACATCAGCAGTTGAGTTGAATGCTGTATCTACTGAGCTGAATAGATCCGCGACTCTCAAACCATTTTTCCATTCGAGGTAACCAGGATGTTTAACATCCCCTTCCACTTGGATATAACGGGTAAGTTCCTCGCTCTTTCTTTGCACATCAACCACATCACCAGAATGCACCTTGGCACTCTTCACTGTCGAACTGTTAAAGTTCAATGTAATGGCATCACGATGACCTTTTGAGGCATACCGTTTTACTTCAACTTGCTCGGTATATGCATTAGCAGTAAAGCCACCTGCAAAACGAATGGCGGTTTCGTAGCTCTCACCTGATTTCATCTCGTAGATTGCAGGTCTATTTACTTCACCATCAATGGTAATTGTTGGCCCCACAGAACCAATGAATACAACATCTCCAGGCAATAAGCGTACATCATTACTTGCATCACCCTTTAAAAGTAAATCATACAGATCAAGCTTACGAATTACCTTTCCATCACGCTTTAATTGGACATTTCTTAACGCACCACTCTCACCAAAACCACCACTGTAATAGATCGCTTGAGACACTGTAGTTAGAGCGCTTACACTATAAGCTCCAGGCTTGTATGCATCACCCATGACAAAAACTTGCATAGTTCGCAGCTCACCCATTGAGATATCACTACGAACACCAATCATTTGTTCTTTTACTCTTGTGGTTAGAGAGTCTCTAACTTCTGAAAAAGACAAACCTGCAACTTGGATCGGACCTAATGATGGGAAATTAATCGTACCAGCCCTGTTTACTCGTAAGCGGTGCGTAGTGTTGTCTTTACCAAATAGCTGAACAACGATCTCATCTCCTGCTCCAACGGTGTAATTTGCTGGTACAGGAACATCACTAATAGGTGCGAATGTGCTAGGAGAACCAGAAAATAGGTCTAAGCCAAATCGCTTAAGCTCTTCATCGCCTTTAGTTTTAGTTGCTGAATCATCATATTGACCTGTTAGGTTATTCATATCTCTTGGCTGAATAACCTGAGGGTTTTGGAAAGTACTTTCTTGATTAGCACTTTGAGAAGGGACAGAGAAACCATATTTGTCTGCTAGCGACTTCTGCTGATCTGCAGGCAAGTTTTGAAACATTTTGATCTGTTCTGGTGTTGGGTTTTGGGCCAACGCACTTGTTGTAAAGCTACTTGCTAGCAGAACTATAGCGGCAACTGAAAGGTATCCTTTGAACATGTCGTGTAAATTCGCCGTGTTAGAGTGATTAAAAAGTTATATCCAATAAAATTTGGTCTCATGTTGCATTTCTGCGAAGACTAAAATCTATGCTGGAAGCCTATCGTCATAGTATTCAAGCGAATACTTTCTTCTGAAACATTATCCACAAACTCAAAAACCACAGCGTTCTTGTTGTCCAGTGCGTAATGAAGACCTAAACCGAAACTGAATCCATTTTCTTTTGATGTACCCGCCCCCTGTTGGTTGACTTCCACACTTGATACTCCAGCAAGTCCGTACATCGCTACACGCCCACTAACCGGCATGTTTAGCTTTAAAAAACCACTAGCCAGTTGATCGATAGCTAAACCACTATCTCTTTGTATAGAGGTGCCATATCGTGCTTCTAAAGCAACATAATCATTAAAAAAATAACCAACTTGCGCTTGTAATACGAAAGGAGAGCCTTCGACTATTGCGCCTTGGTTATTGAATTGATGCTCTGCATTAGCATAACTAACGGCTGCTCCAGTATAAAAATCTGCAGATGCAGAGAAAGAGATGCAACTCGCAGTTACTAGACAAGCCAATCCTAAGCTTCTTTTTTTATTCGTCACGAAAGTGCCCTCTATAAACTAAACTCGCGGTACTTTTAGTTAGCGCTTTGGAAGTTGAACGCATATAAGCCACGCTACCGCCCTGAGGCATTGCGCTAGCCACTATTCGCCAGTTTAACTAACTCAATTGACGCTAGATATTATTCTATGGCCATAAATTTGATTTTCTTAACCTTGAACATGACTCCGTTAGTGTCTTTCCAAGGGCTGGCAAATTATGCACGGATTAACATTAATCAGCAAGTCAGCCCTGATAAGGATCTTGGCTTCTGATATAAGACTTTCGAGTTGTCCGAGCATTGTAAAAGTTAATGTGAATAGCTAAACCAAAATAAGAAACTATTTACATGTTGGATGATTTTTATCTAAAATAGGAGTTGGTGTGCAAACACCAAACATCGATGTTTAATACCGGAAATACAAGGATTAATAATGAAAAACACAGCTCTAGCTATTCTTATGGCTCTAAGCGCGTCAACAGCTTTCGCAGCCGAGACAGGCGCGGAAGCGGGCAACACTGCTGCTGCATCTGCATCTGCAACTGGTACAACAGCGGTTGCTGTTGGTGCAGCGGCAGCTGTAACAGTTGTTGCAGTAGCAGCATCTGACAGTGACTCTACTTCTACTTCTACTTCTACTTCTACTTCAGCAGCTAAGTAAGTTTTAAAAGTAGTTTGTATGCATATCGCCCTGAATATTCAGGGCGATTTTATTTGCATGAGGGAATAATGAAACAAACTCTTACTTTAAAGTGCTACAAGGCACTTTCGCTTGTGCTGTTTTTGTTCGGCTCTATCGGGTGCACTCAAAAGTTCAATGATGTATCTGCAACAGTAAAAGAAGCATACAGCAATTATGTCGACGTTGAGCTGTCAGCTGATGAGATCAGAAATGTCCCATATGCAAGTGCATATCTAACTATCGGATCACAAAAACAAGTTTTTGTCGTTCTTGCTTTTGCTGAAGAAAACAAAAAGACAGGTATAACTCAATTAAAATGGGTCAGCGCAGACAATGCGATGATCGTAACCGAGAATGGACGAATTGTGAAAACTCTCGGGCTACAATCTAACAACCTCGCAGGCATCCAAAGCCAAGTGCCACAATATGATGCCATAAGCGATACTCCAGTAGCATATGGCGCTGTTTACGATTGGACTCCTAATTACCGCTACTCCTTTCCAGCAAAAATCACGCGAACCAAATTACAACGCGAACCTGTAGTAACCCCTTTGGGTACAACCAATACCACTGTTTACAAAGAGAAAGTTGTATTTACCACTTTAGATTCCGAGTTAACTAATACTTACTGGGTATCAGATTCAGGCGAAGTAATACAAAGCTTACAATACCTTGGACCTGACATGCTTCCAGTCAAGTTTGTCGTATTAAAGGGGTACGCAAAGAAATGAGATCATTACTATTAGCATTAAGCTTGTGCGCTTTCTCTGGCTCAATATACGCAGCATCCTCTCAAACCACGGTTGAACTCACAGGTTTACAAAAATCTCTTCAATTTGATGGAAAAGTAAGACTTGTAGAGATCATGAAAGCTAGCCAACAACATGGCGCATCAATGGATTACCCTTTGGCCACGACTTTGTTTGATGAATCAGAAGAAGCGAAGGAGTACTCCTCATCACTTAAGTCCTTTGTATTAAACCAACTAATGCAAAAGAACCTTATCTCGCATCCGTTTTATAAATTCATTCAAGATAACGGGTTCTCTAAAAGAGTATTGTCGGACTTAGATCTTGATGAGTTACGCCTTAAAAAGGATAGAAACCCTCTAATTTCAGGTGAGTATTCATTAATAACACCTGAACGAAGCGATAAAATTCTACTTTTAGGCAACTTAGATAGCGTTAATATACTAAAGAATCAACAAGGCCTGCCACTATCGGATATTCTTACAAACTTGAACAATATTTATGATAGTCGTAACCCTTATCCTGTCATTATATATCCTGATGGCAAAGTAGTTGAGCCACATAAAGGTCATTGGAAAAGCACATATTATTATTTGCCGCCGCTATCAATTGTATATTTCCCATTTGCTGATTTCCGCTCATCAGAACTGGATAAGAGCATAGTGGAGCTACTTACCTTATTGAAGACTCACCCATGAAACTCATTAAAAGTACTCTTGTCTTAACAACAATGAGTCCCCTACTAACGTGGGCTCAAAGCACTCCTTTCGAAGCACCACCATTACAGCCATCTCAAATGGATTATGGTGGCGTTGGTTTAATGCAGATGCCAACTGGACGAATGGCTCCTGAAGGAGAGTTCAACTTTAGCGTTACATCTAGCAACGAATACCTTTTCTACAATGCCACTCTACAAGTAATGCCTTGGGCCGAAGCTACGATTAGATATACGATTGTCGACGGGCTACCATATTGTACAGACCCAAGATTCTGTGGTGACAATGAGTATACTGATAAAGGTATCGATTTTAAGTTTAGACTATTAGAGGAAAGTCAATACTTACCTGAGGTGTCCTTTGGTGTTAGGGATTTTGCAGGTACAGGACTGTTTGACTCAGAGTACTTCGCTGCAACCAAACAGTATTCTAATAAGAACTTAGGTACTTTTGATTTTACTTTGGGTATTGGCTGGGGCTCAATGGGTACCAGAGACAATATTTCTAACCCAGCTTGTGAAATTTCAGACCGATTCTGTACACGACCTGATGATTACCAGCTTACAGGTGGAACAACCAATTACGATCGTTTCTTCAAAGGCCCAGCTGCGTTGTTTGGTGGTATAGAATACCAAACGCTTCATGCGCCACTGCGCCTTAAAGTTGAATATGACAGTAACGATTACAGTGAAGACTTCCCTGTTGTTCAAGGAGGGGTAGACATGACTCCTCATACTCCATGGAACTTTGGTGTGTTGTATCGCTTAGGTAGCATCGCCGATTTGCGCTTGAGCTATGAGCGGGGAGATACTTTAGTCGCAGGAGTGAGTTTAAATACAAACTTCAATAATATGCCATCGTTTTGGCGTGATACTCCTACACCTGAATTAAAAGATGAGCAGCCAGAAACGATCTCAGATGTTGACTGGAAGCGAGTGAGCGAAGATTTAGATCAGATCGCCGGATATGAGGCAAATCAAATTTATGTCTCTGATAGTGAAGTGACTATTGTCGGTGAGCAGACCAAATATCGAGATAGAAACAAGGCTTATGAAAAAGCAGGTGCGATACTTCATAACCAACTACCAAAAGATATTGACGCTTATACAGTTGAAGAAAGAAACAACGGTTTATCAGGACATCGAGCCACGATATCAGCAAATGATTATGTTGATGTAGCCAATGTAAATTACATAGCCCCGAATATCGAAGACGCACTCGATGAAACACCTGGTTTGGCTAATGAAAAACAGACTAAAGTTTACGATGGCTTTGAAAGGTTTGATTGGGGATTTGCACCTCAACTAGTACAAACTTTAGGTAACCCTGAAGAATTTTATCTATTTAGTGTCGGTTTAAAAGGAAGCGCATCTTACTGGTTCAATGACAATCTCGAGATTGGTGGATCATTATACTGGGATTGGTATAACAACTATGACAAGTATAACTACATAACTCCTCCAGATGGAACGAGTGTTCCACGTGTTCGAACCATGTTCAGGGCTTATACTAATGAACACGATGTGACGATGACTAACTTGCAACTTACTTGGTTCCAAAACTACTCCGACAGTATGGACCAACAGTTCTATGCAGGTTACTTAGAAAGTATGTTTGCAGGTGTTGGTACTGAGTTTTTATACCGACCACAAGGCGCAAACTGGGCGATTGGTGCTGATTTTAATTTAATTTCACAACGAGATCCTCAAAGTTACTTCGGTGTCTATGATGAAGAATGGCAGCGTGTCCCGGGGTATGGAAGAGATTTCCGAGTTATAGACCAGGGCTTTACTGGTTTTGTGTCCGGCTACTACTACCCACAATGGGACTTCTTACAAAACTTGATGATTCAAGTCGACGTCGGCCAGTTCTTAGCTGGCGATGTTGGAACGCAATTGAATGTATCGAAACAGTTCAAGAGTGGTGTTATCGCAGGTGCATATGCATCCTTCACAGACCTCTCAGCTGAAGAGTTTGGAGAAGGTAGTTTCACAAAGGGCTTCTACATATCAATCCCATTTGACATCATGACTGTAAAACCAAGTAAAAACCGTGCTAACTTTAATTGGCAGCCTCTTACTCGAGATGGCGGACAGAAACTCGGTCGCAAATACAACTTGATCGAACTAACAGATCACAGAAACCCTTGGTACCAACGTCCAAATACGTCAGACGAAAAATAATCTAGTTCTGATTAGATGACTTAACTAAAACAAAGGAAGCTTCGGCTTCCTTTTTGTTTGCCTAATGACAACGACTTCCCCTAGTACTAGCACCTAAAGGCTTAACTCTGCTAAACTTCCTGAGAAAATTTTAATCTATGGTGGAAGTCTTATGATCATCGTAACTGGTGGTGCTGGCATGATCGGCAGCAACATTGTTAAAGCTCTGAACGAAGCAGGTATTAACGATATTCTCGTTGTCGACAACCTAAAAAATGGCAAGAAGTTTAAAAACTTAGTTGATCTTGATATCACAGATTACATGGATCGTGATGACTTCCTTACCCAAATCATGGCAGGTGATGACTTCGGCCCTATCGAAGCCATCTTCCATGAAGGTGCTTGTTCTGCGACAACTGAGTGGGACGGCAAGTACATGATGCTAAACAACTATGAGTACTCAAAAGAGTTGCTTCATTACTGTCTAGATCGTGAAATTCCATTCCTATACGCGTCATCAGCTGCGACATACGGTGAGACAGAAACGTTTGTTGAGGAGCGTGAATACGAAGGCGCACTCAATGTATACGGCTACTCGAAACAGCAATTTGATAACTACGTTCGTCGCCTATGGAAAGACGCAGAAGAGCATGGCGAACAGCTTTCTCAAATCACTGGTTTCCGTTACTTCAATGTATACGGCCCACGTGAAGATCACAAAGGAAGCATGGCATCAGTTGCCTTCCACCTAAATAACCAAATCAATGCCGGCGAAAACCCTAAACTATTTGAGCGAAGCGAAAGCTTTAAGCGTGACTTTATTTATGTTGGCGATGTATGCAAAGTAAACCTTTGGTTCTTTGAAAATGGTGTTTCTGGCATCTTCAACTGTGGTACTGGCCGTGCAGAATCTTTTGAAGAAGTAGCAAAAGCGGTTATCAAGCACCACAACAAAGGTGAAATCCAAACCATTCCGTTCCCTGAGCACCTGAAAGGCGCTTACCAAGAATTCACTCAAGCGGATCTAACTAAGCTTCGTGCAGCTGGTTGTGATGTAGAATTCAAAACGGTAGCTGAGGGTGTTGCTGAATACCTAGTGATTCAAAACCACTAATTCCCTTCATTAAGGTGGTAGTTAACTCTCTACCACCTTTACTCTGATATTATTACTACATACCTCCACTCGCCTCTCTCCAAAAAATATAGGTACTTAAAACTTCATGACTAATCAACGTGATGATTTCGATCCTAAAGCTTATAACCCTGAATTTGAGCGCCACTTTTTAGCGCCGAAGTATTGGGGGACGTGGATAGGTGTTGTCCTTTCTTTGCCGCTTGCTTTACTACCTTTAGGGGTTCAAAAATGGCTAGCAAAAACCATCGCGAAGAAACTGGCTAAATCACATAAAGGTCCGGCTCACCGAGCTAGAGTCAACTTTGAGCTGTGCTTCCCAGAGAAATCATTTGAAGAGCGCGAAGCGCTGATTGAAAAAACGCTTTATACCGCAGCATTGTTCTTTTTCCGTTTCAGCTTACTTAGCTTACGTTCATCTAAATGGTTACAGCGGCGTTGCCAGATCCGAGGTTTAGACATCCTACAAAAACACATCGACAATGATGAAAAAGTCATTTTGATGGTTCCACACTCATGGGCAATTGATATTCCCGCGGTGTTGCTTGCTTCGATGGGGATGCCAGTCTCTGCAATGGCAAAAAAGCAGAAAAATGAAGTGGCTGATTGGCTAATGCACGAACAACGTGTGCAATATGGCGGTCGCGTTTATGAACGCTCTGGTGGTGTTAAGCCGTTTTTGAAATCAGTTCGTGACGGTTACATTGGCTATTATCTACCCGATCAGGATCATGGTCCTGAACACAGCGTTTTTGTCGATTTCTTTGCGACCAGAAAAGCAACGCTCCCAGGCTTAGGTAAAATTGCCAAGCTGTCACGCGCTAAAGTGTTACCTATGTTTGCTTCTATGAATACAGAAGATGGTACGTTTGATATCGAAATCTTACCGGCGTTTGAATTAGACAAGGGCGAAGAACAAGATGCTCGCACTTGTAACCAAGCGATTGAGTACTTTGTAGCAAATAAGCCAGAACAATACATGTGGGTGTTGCAGCTTTTACACTCTCAAGAAGATGGCAATAACTATTACAACCTATTCAAACCGAGATACAACACTGACTGGCAAATAAGCAAATGAAAAAAATCTTAATTATTGGCCCTTCTTGGGTTGGCGATATGGTGATGTCGCAGTCTCTTTACATTGTCTTAAAGCAACTTCATCCAGAAAGCCAAATTGATGTGATTGCACCAGGTTGGTGTAAACCAATCCTTGAGCGCATGCCAGAGATCCATCAAGCAATTGAAATGCCTATTGGTCATGGTGAATTCAACTTACTTGGTCGTCGCGAAATCGGTAAATCACTCCGAGAAAAACAATACGACCACGCCTACATCCTGCCGAAGTCTGCAAAATCAGCTCTTATCCCTTGGTTTGCAAATATTCCGCTTCGAACAGGTTGGAAAGGCGAGATGCGTTACGGTTTACTTAATGACTTGCGACCAAACATGAAGTCTTTCCAATTCATGGTTGAGCGCTATGTGGCATTAGCTTACCCACAAGAGGAAATGATCGACTCTTCTTCTCTAGGTGGTTTAGAAACCCTACCTCGCCCTAGCCTGTTTATTGATAAAAAAGAGCAAGCTGAAGCGATTGCTAAGTTTAACCTCAATCAAGAGGCGCCTGTTGTTGGCCTGTGCCCAGGAGCAGAGTTTGGCCCTGCAAAAAAATGGCCAGAGACACATTACGCAGAAGTTGCATCAGCTATGGCGAATGCAGGAAAGCAAGTGTGGCTATTTGGTTCTCAAAAAGACCTTGAGACCTGCAACAACATCAAGCAATTAGTACCTCAAGAACACCAGCACCAGATTCATGTTTTGGCAGGACAAACAAGCCTGATAGAAGCCGTTGATCTGCTAGCGGCATGTCAGACTGTTGTAGCAAATGACTCGGGTCTTATGCACGTGGCAGCTGCCGTTGGTTGTAACGTCGTTGCGGTCTATGGTTCAACATCTCCAAAGTACACTCCACCGCTTGCGGAAAAGGTAGAGATTGTTCATACCGATATTGACTGCCGTCCATGCTTTAAGCGTGAGTGTGAGTTTAAGCACCTTAAGTGTTTAACTGAGTTATCACCAAAACAGGTGTTAGACAGCATCCAAAAACTTGAAGCGATAACGGTAAGTTCATGCTAATCCGCATTTTTTACACATTGCTACTTGCCCTTGCGTCCCCTTTCCTATTGTTTGGTTTATATAAAAGTAAACCGAACAAGCCCAAGTTTGGTCAACGATGGAAAGAGCATTTTGGTATAACTCCAAAGCTAGAGACAACTGAGCGCCCCATTTGGATTCATGCGGTTTCGGTAGGTGAAAGCATCGCCGCTATCCCACTCATTAAAGAGTTGAAAAAGCAAAACCCAACCCAACCTATTTTGGTCACCACCACAACCAGCACTGGTGCGGAACAAATTGCTAAGTTGGGCGACTTAGTTGAACACCGCTATATGCCTATCGATTTCGGTTTTGCCGTGAAAGGCTTTCTAGAGGCAATACGCCCAAAGCAAATGTTGATAATCGAAACCGAACTTTGGCCAAACACGCTTAATACTGTACACAATGCAGGAATCCCTGTCATAGTGGTCAATGCTCGCCTCTCTGAAAAGTCGTGTAAGAACTACGCAAAAGTGCAGCCACTGTTTGATCTCTTACATCCATGCATAGAGAAGGTCCTTTGCCAGACGGAGTCAGATGCTGGGCGTTTCGAATGTTTAGGTGTCGAGAAAAACAAACTTTTTGTTACTGGCTCAATAAAGTTTGATATCCAGATATCGGACGACGTAAAAGAAAAAGGCAAAGCGCTAAGGGATGCCCTTGGATTAGAGCGCCCGATTTGGATAGCTGCCAGCACTCATAAAGGCGAAGATGAGCAGGTATTAGAAGCCCACAAAAAAATCTTAGAATCTCACCCAAATGCACTTTTAATCCTTGTTCCACGACATCCAGAGCGATTCGAAGATGTATTTGAGCTTTGCCAAGGTCAAGGCTTTGAAACTGCTCGCCGTACAAGCCAAGAAGAAGTAACAACATCGACCCAGGTTTATCTTGGAGATACCATGGGTGAGATGCTGATCTTGATTGGTGCTTCCGATATATGCTTTACGGGCGGTAGTTTAATTGGCGATAAGGTTGGTGGGCATAATGTCCTAGAACCTGCAGCTTTGGGCGTGCCAGTCATCACAGGGCCGAGCTATTTTAATTTCCAAGAAATTGTCGACAAGATGGTATCTTTTTCTGCGATAGCGATTACTTCAAACGCAAGCACCCTTGCGATTGAAATAAAGGATCTAATTCAAAATGAAAGTGCTTACCATCAAGTAAAGGTAAGCCTACTTTCTGTCGTAAACTCAAACCAAGGCTCATTACAAAAAACTCTGGATAAGGTAACTTTATAAACTATGGATCTTTTTGTTGTTACATCACCCATGCAGTATGTTTGTGCCTTAGAGGCTAAAACATTCTTTAACAGCCAAGAAGCGATCTTACTGTTGGTAAACCAGAAAAGTACGCTTGGTTTAGAGCAACAAAACCGACTTTTTAATGCTAAAGAGTGGCAAAATATCATCACCATTGATAGGGGAAACCGTAGTGTTGCTGTCCCTAAAGCAATCAAAGAGATCAAGAAAGCACTAAATGGGTGTTCGATACAACGTTTTTTCTATGCTGAATTTAATGCTTGGCGAACAAAACTAATACTAAAAAACCTCAATATAGAGAAACAAATCTATTTTGATGATGGTACGCTTACACTGTCGGAGTACCCGAAGTATATACTGCCTAAAAAAGACTTTTACCGCCCAAGGTTCCTTCAAGATTTAGTGGTGCGCCTTAATGGATGTAAACCAATTGGTCATTTAAAACCTTCTGATAATCTAGAAGTTTTTACGATGTTCAACTTAAATCCAATAGCACATAAAGTACATAAGAATTCCTTGAGCAGATTAAAGGGGAAGTATGGTAACCCATCTCTGTATAATAGAGATGCTCCAATTGGCTATATAGGACAAGGGGCTATTGGTGACAAATATCAAAAGTCGGTATCACAATACATTAAAGAGATTGATACTCTCGCTAAGTCTAGCAATCGAAAAATTGTATACTTCCCTCACCGAACAGAGCGAGATGAAGTAAAAGAGGCACTACAAGGGAAAAGCTATATTATATACCACCGTAGTGAATATCCTCTAGAAATAGAGTTAATAGATAAAGGTATTGAACTCTCTGGATTCGTAGGGACTTATTCAACTGTAATGTTTACTTGCAGACTACTCTATCCAGATATGCCCATCTATACGATATCCGATGACTACCCTGATAAAGTGTTTCGAGCAGAACTAAGAAGACAGTTCAAAGCTATTAATGTAAAGAAAATTAATAGCTTTCAAGACTTATGACAATCTTCTTTTATTAAGGAAGAATTCAGCTAATTCAAAATCAAACTGTTGATCAATATCGAATGAGTCCTTGTTTTCCATGACAAAAGCAAAGGACTCACTTGTATAGCAGATCTCTTGGTATTCGAGTAATTTTTCAACATCAAATATATAAATCGCACCATTGAAGCGATAAAAGCTCCCTAAATCTTGAGAACGCTTTAGAGCTTCTGGTCGAATAAAGTTTTCCATTGAACCATTGTCTGGCAATGTATTTGACCAAAGTGGAGGATGCTCACACGGTGTCACAGATACAACAGAAAAAGCTTGTTTCTCAATAAATAGCTCTAGAGCCTGATCGATATGCTGTGAAGTACGCAAAGGCGACGTGGGTTGGAGTAAAATGACTATATCAAAATCAGTACCAAATTTTTCCAACGTGTACGTTAGGACATTCGCTGTCGATGCAGTATCAGAAGCTAAGTGCTCTGGACGAAGTTCAGGTGCAGGAATCCCTAAACCTGCAGCTACATCAGCGATCTCCTGATCATCTGTGCTTATAAATATATCATCAATATACTCACTACCTTTCGCCGCATCAATAGACCAACCAATTAATGGCTTCCCTGCAATTGGCAAGATATTCTTTCTTGGTAACCGTTTACTCCCTCCTCGAGCAGGGATAAACGCTAATACCTTTTTTCCATCAATCATTAATATGTCCTTAAGTTCAATCTACATACTTTAATTTAAGTAAAACATTACGATTCATTTTCTATGCTTAACTTTCTTTTTTATTAGTAATACTTTTATTATTGCCCACTATCGAGCTGTTATCAGCCACGTTTTTTGTGATGACCGAATTTGCTCCAACGTAACAATTCTTACCAATTGAAATCCCGCCAATGATCTTTGCTCCACTACCAATGTAAGTATTTTCTAACACGTGGGCCATCGAGTTATCGGAGTCAAAGTTGCTGCCAATCGTGACTTGTTGATAAATTCGACATCCTTTTTCCACTTTTGCTTGCGAACCGATCACAATTCCACAAGGGTGAGGAAACAATACTGTTGGATGAATGTCGGCTAAATGGCTAACATCACAGTTGTAAACATAAAAAATACGTCTTTGAAAACGCTTGCGTATAAAACGAGAGTGTTGCGTCCCCCAAAACATTAGATCTAATTCGGCACGAAACTTTTTTGAGGGTTCAGACGTAGAAAGCCATTTTATCAATAGTTTAAGCATCCTATTTGACCTTCTTCGGTGGGTTACGAAATAAATGCCACTTACGCCAAAGAGCACACTGAATAGAATACAACTCCCGCGTAAGTCGATTCATTTTATTACTCTTCTCGAGCTTGCCGACACTAGAATCAAAATCTGTTTCATTCTTAACGATACCTGGCATTATGCCTCGGCATGCAACTTCATTTGACCAAAACTGGTCCATGTAATCATCAACAGGCAGTAACCATTCTTGAGCAGATTCAATGAACCTTTTTGCAGCCATTGGGGTGACGAAGTAAGATCGAGTTGCGCCTGGGCCTCGTAAATACTCGACGACATCATGAGATTTATATGAACCAATTTTGACGAATGGCCGTTTGCGTCCATTAACAAATAAACGAACATAACCATATGGTTGGAGCTCGTTGATGTTTTTCATCGAATCATCAAAACATTCTTCTAGTTGAGCATCATCCTCAATGACAACAATCGGCTCATTTAACTCTAGGCACTTTTCCCAAAGCAAATAGTGACTGGCGAAGCACCCCAATTCACCTGGCGTCATTCCATAGCCTTTCACTCTAAGTCTTTTCTCAACGTTGTACTTGCTAAACAGAGGATGCTCGCCTTTACGTCCATCTATTGCATCAAAAAACTCAAAGTCTTGCTCTACACCAGCAAATTGAGCTTCGATATGCGCGCGGCGCTCAACTGCGCTTTCCAAACTAATCACAAACGTACGCATTCTCTATCCTTTATTACTTTGGTGGTAACCGCTTAGCAAACAGTCAAAATCTTGGAGGCTCCACGCAATCGCGCATTTACCTTTTTCTTTATTAAATGAGCGCAATAGTCGCTCTAAGTTCTCTTTAGAAACCTTAGAATCTGTAGATGAAAAGCACTTATCAAAGTCGATAATCCAGACCTTGTCTTGATCATCAATTAAGATGTTATGAATGTTCAAGTCGGTATGGTTCACGTTAGCTCTATGCATCTTGGCAATTTCTTGCCCAACCTTTTGGTACATCACTTCCGGTAATGATTTTTCTTGCAAAATACTGACCAAGTCTCTGGCATTTGGGATTCTTTCGCTTAGAAGATCCGCTTGGTAAGTCAAACCTGTTTTAACTGCTCGCGCGGCAATCGGGCGAGGAACATTAACGCCGGCATCTATCAAAACCTGCAAAAGATTTAACTCCTGAGCACTACGAGTTTGTTCCCAACCAGAAAACCAGTATTGGTCTTTCACAAGTTTGCCGAATAGACCACCTCGGCGATAATGCCGAAGGGCAGCTTGCATAGAGTCGAGTTGAACAAACCAGGTAGTACCCCGACCAGAAGCGTTGCCCAAGATTTTACCTTGTTCTTGCCAATAGTCGGCATCAAACAATGGCAATGCTGGGTCTGAAATGATTTCATCATCAAACCAAATCGTGCAATTACCTTGTTGTGAAGTTTGAATCATATCTTTAATACTCACAGCTAAAGTGATTTAGAGATAAAGACTAAGCAAGATATACAGCCATGTGAATCCAGCGAAACCTAATGCCACCATAACTGCCGCTGACCCTATATCTTTTGCTCGCCCACTCAATTCATGATGTTCGACGCCTACGCGATCCACTACCGCCTCTATCGCGGAATTGATCAACTCAACAATCAAAACAAGAACGACGACACCAAGCATCAAAATGCGTTCTATGACACTCAAGTCAAAAACACACACCAAAACGATAGCAATGGCTAGCATCACAAGCTCTTGTCTAATCGCTGCTTCGTGTTTAAACGCCGCCCTTAAGCCTTTCGCAGAATATCCCGTAGCTTTGATGATGCGCTTTAAACCAGTGTTTCCAGGTTTACCCGAATTTGGAGATTGATATTGTTGGCTATTTGACATTGCGAAGACTCGTCAGTGCTCAGTATAGAAGCGGTGTATTTTACATTTATTGGGGATGTCTGCATAATTTACCTGCATCTATTTATCTGATCAGACAATAACTATGTTCACTTCTACCCCTTCTTCACTCTGTATATTGCGTTTATCTGCAATTGGTGACGTTTGCAATACTATCGCGACGGTTCAAGCGATTCAAAAACAATGGCCTGAGACCCATATCACTTGGATTACTGGCAAACTTGAAGCTCAATTGCTACAAGCGATAGATGACGTTGAAGTGATTGTTTTTGATAAAAAAGCAGGACTTGATGGCTACAAGTCATTGTGGAAGCAACTCAAAGGACGCGAGTTTGATGCCTTGCTTCATATGCAATATGCCATTCGAGCGAGCGTGGCGACGTTGGGTATTAAAGCGAAATACAAACTTGGTTTCTCTTCTGACCGTAGCCAAGACTTTCAAACTTTGTTCACCAATGTCAAAGTCCCTTCACCAAGCTCTTTGCATGTTGCGGATGGTTTAATGGCGTTTGCCAATCAGATTGGAGTACCTCAATCGGAACTATCTTGGTCTTTATCTTACCCCGAAGAGGATAGTACTTGGGCTAAGGCAAAACTAGGTACGGTGCAACCAAACTTGTTATTGGTTCCCGGAGCAAGTAAAGCCTACAAGAACTGGAACGCGAAGGGTTATGTGGATGTCATTAATCATGCGCGAGAGAAAGGCTGGAATGTCATACTAGCGGGCAGTCCTGCAAAGGTGGAAGTTGACCTAGCAAATGAGATTCAAGCTTTGTTGCGTGAACCTTGTTTAAACTTAGTAGGAGAAAGCTCCATCCTACAAATGCTAGCTTTAATTGATACTGTACAGATGGTGATAGCACCAGATACTGGCCCAGCCCACATGGCGAGTGCAATGAACACACCGATTATTGGTTTATATGCCCATCACAATCCCATTCGAGTAGGCCCTTATCGCTTTTTAAAGTATGCCGTATCTGTATATGAAGAAGTGATTCTTGCAGAAACAGGAAAGACTAGCCAAGAATTAAGTTGGCGAACCCGAGCAAAGGATGAAGCCGCAATGAACCGCATTACAAGCGACCGTGTCGTAGCAATGTTCGACCAAGTCGTAGAAGATTTGTATCCACAATATCAGTAAATTATACCTGTAGAAGATTGTTTAAGAAGGAAACTACCTTGTCTAAACCTACCTTAGCCGTCGCGTTGATCGTTAAAAATGAAGAGAAGCATCTAAAAGCTTGTCTAGACACAGTAAAAGATTGGGTCGATGAGATTGTTCTTCTAGATTCAGGTAGTACTGACACCACTGAAGAGATCGCTAGGCAGTATACTGATAAGTTTTATACCAATTTAGAATGGCCTGGGTTTGGCAAGCAACGCCAGCTTGCTCAAGACTATGTGGAATCGGATTTCGTGCTTTGGTTGGATGCCGATGAGCGTGTTACCGATGAATTACGCGAAGACATACTCAACGCAATCAGCCAACACTGCGATAAAAATATTTATCGTGTGAACCGACTGACGACAGCCTTTGCAAAAGAGATTCGTTACTCAGGCTGGTCACCTGATTGGGTTGTACGTTTATACAAAACATCAGAAACGAAATATAACGACGCGCTCGTTCATGAAAGTGTTGTTATTCCCGATGGCTTTAAAGTTGTTTCATTAAATGGTCGTTTGAAGCATTTTACTTATGAAAAGCTTGGTGAGTACACGCGAAAAACCCAACTGTACATGCAATCTTGGGCAGACCAGCGTGAAGGTAAAAAGTCAGCCTCACTTTTTAGTGCATTTACCCATGGTTTCTTCCGTTTCTTCAAAATGTATATTATTAAACGTGGCTTCTTAGATGGTCGACATGGTTTTTTACTCGCCGTACTAAGTGCAAATACAACCTTTACTCGCTATGCAGACCTGTGGCTGCGTGATTACGTCAAAAAACATAATAAAGAGCAATAACATGAACATTTGCCACGTTAACTTAGCTTCTGGATACCATGGTGGCGAGAATCAGACGCTGCAACTCATTAAGCAGCAAGTGAAGCTCGGCTATCAACTGACAGTTGTTGCAAACCCTAAAAGCCCTTTCGCCGATGCGGTAAAAGCGTTAGGTGTTAAAGTGGTATTAGCGAACCACTTTACCAAAGCACACTCAAAATCTATTACTAAGGATTGTGCTCTGATCCATGTGCATGAAGGACGTGCTATTTATTGGGCTCTGATCCAACATATGCTCTACGGCAAACCATATATTGTCACTCGCCGAATCGACAACGCATTGAAAAAGAAATGGTTGGCAAACTTAGCCTATTCGAAAGCCTCCGCTGTGGTAGGTTTAAGTACTGAAATAGTTCAGAGAGTGAAAGACGCTTACCCAACTTCAGTAACCTACAAAATCCCAAGTTCACCGGTGACATACCCTGCTAACGCTGCAACTGTACAAGCAATTAGAGACCGCTTCGCAGGCAAATTTATAGTGATACATGGAGCAAATATGCTGAAACATAAAGGCTTCAATGTCACTGTCGACGCGGCAAGGCTATTAGAAAAGTCCGCACCCTTTGTTCATTTTTGTTTGCTAGGTGATGGCTCAGAGAGAGAGGCTCTTGAGTCTCAAGCACAAGGCCTAACTAACATCAGTTTCGAGGGCAAACAAAGCAATATGGGTAATTGGTTTGCTGCGGCAGATTTGCAGGTTCATCCTTCTTACACAGAGGGGCTGGGCTCTGTCATTTTGGAGGGTATGGGCTCTGGTTTACCTGTTATAGGTACTAATGCAGGTGGTATCCCTGACATTATCGATCACAATTCAAACGGCTTACTTGTTGAACCAGGTAATGCACAAGAGTTGGCGAACGCAATAATGAAGATCGCTCAAGATGAAAAGCTTCAACAAGAATTCATCGCCAATGGGCAAGAGAAACTGAAGTTATTTGATATCAGCTACACTGCTAACCAATACGTAGATGTTTACGAGAAAGTTTTACGATGAAAAAAGTCATTTACCCAGGAACGTTTGACCCAATCACTAACGGTCACCTAGATATCATTACGCGTGCCGCAAACATGTTTGACCAAATTATTATCGGTGTCGCAGCAAGTCCTTCGAAAAAAACACTGTTTAGCCTAGAAGAACGAGTAAAACTCGTTGAAGCATCAACAGCGCACTTAAGCAATGTATCAACCGCTGGTTTTAGTGGCTTACTGGTTGATTTTGCTCGTGAACAAGAAGCAAATGTACTGGTGCGCGGCCTTAGAACAACTGTCGACTTTGAATACGAATTTGGCCTAACGAGCATGTATCGCAAACTGTTACCAGGTGTTGAGAGCGTGTTCCTGACGCCAGCAGAAGAGTATGCTTTTCTCTCTTCTACCATCGTCCGTGAAGTAGCAATCCATGGCGGTGATGTCGAGCAGTTTGTGCCAAAATGTGTTCATACAGCTATCAAAACAAAGGTAGCCAAATGAGCTTCACTAAATTCAAATACTATTCCAGCAACTCATTAATATCGCTCATTCCCGCCTCGCTTTTTCGACTGTATGCCAAAAGAAAGCTAAAGGCATACGACGAGAATGAGCAAAGTGACATTCAAGCTAGAGTCAAATATTACAACAAGATCATAGAGCAATTTGAAGTAGGCAATAAAGGAACTAAAGTCGGTAGTTTTAAGAAAACGAGTGGGACAACATATTACTTCGATTTACTCAAAGTCATTAAAGGCTTTCCGTCAAACTTCGCTTTTCATTACCTCAACGGTGATGTTCGACACGTCCCAGATGAGCCGACATTTGTGAAAAGTCGCCCCATTAGCGACGATAATGGCAACTCAGTAATATTAAAATTAAATGCAATTCGACACTTTTACTTTGTTCGCGATAAATTGTCATTTGAAGCAAAGAAAAATATGGTGGCTTGGCGTGGTGTAGGATTCCAACCACGTAGACAGGTTGTGTTACAGAAATTTCATGATAATCCAATGTGCAATATTGGCCAGACTCGACCTTTAGATGGAAAACCATGGGAGAAAGAGTTTATGTCAATAGAAGAGCAACTTACTTACAAGTTCCTTCTGGCCATTGAAGGAAATGACGTTGCCACCAACCTTAAATGGGCAATGTCCTCAAATTCACTAGTGCTCATGTCGAAGCCAACTTGCGAAACTTGGTTTATGGAGGGTCGCCTCGAAGCGGGCATTCATTATGTTGAAGTTGCGGATGACTACTCTGATTTAATCGAGAAAATGGAGTACTACATCGCGCATCCAGAAGAAGCGGAAAGCATCATCAAAAATGCTCACGCATGGGTCGATCAGTTCCGAGATCAAAAACGCGAGCGTTTAATTTCTTTATTAGTCGCGAAAAAATACTTCGAGAAATCAGGACAAATGTAATCTTGCCGTTCCGCTCTTAAGTTTTACTTCTGACATTCCCCGCAGAAGAAGGTATTGCGTTGGCCTATCTTTTGTTCTTGGAGAGCTTCGCCGCATTCTGGGCATGGCTCTCCGGCTTTTCCGTAAACTAATAACTCTTGTGCGAAGTAACCTGGCTTGCCGTCTGCTTGGGCGAAGTCTTTCAGTGTGGTTCCGCCTTGCTGAATGGCGATCTCTAGCGTGGCTTTGATGTTCTCAACCAGTAATCGCCACTCTTTCTTAGTTAGTTTTCCTGCTGGGCGAGTGGGATGAATGCGTGACTTAAACAAAGATTCGTTGGCGTAGATGTTTCCGACTCCGACGACGATTTTGTTGTCCATGATGAACTGCTTAACCGCAACACGCTTACCTTTGGCTTTCTCTGCTACGTAGTCCGCGTTGAACTCTTCAGTTAAAGGCTCTGGTCCCATATGACCTAAAACGGCATGTGGCTCATTGGGCGCGCTCCACAGCCATGCGCCAAAGCGACGCGGATCGTTGTAGCGCAGCACTTTGCCATTGCTCAGTTTGAGATCCACATGATCGTGCTTTGCTGGAGGAAAATCAGCATCTAACACACGCAATGAGCCCGACATGCCTAAGTGAACAATCGCAGTTCCTTCGTCCGTATCTATCAACAGATACTTAGCGCGGCGACTGATATTACGAATCACCTGCCCTTCTAGCTTTTTAAGCTCTTGAGGGATATCCCAACGCAGTTTCGGGGTTCTGAATACAAATGCCTTGATCGTTTGGCCAATCATATGTGGGCTGATGCCCATTCGGCTTACTTCAACTTCAGGTAATTCAGGCATTTGATTCTCCTTACAACGCTAAGAACTTTGATACTGGGTGGCTAGCATAATCGAAAAAAGCCAAGACAAATACTGGTGACGCAAAGGGTTATTGGCAATAACGTTACTTGGGCATGATGTAATTGCCATCGACAGAAATCGCAATCCATTTCCCTTGCCAGTTTTTAAACAACCAAAAATCGTCAAGGCGATAGAAAGTCACTCGCTGTGGCTCTTCCAAACCTTGATACCAAATTTCGATGCTTTCCGGTGATGATAAGCGCGGCTTTAACTGCTCGTATTGCTCTGGTGTCAGCTCAGTACCTTCCAATGACTGCCAACGAGTCACAAGCTCTTGTACGGGAATATTGGCTCTAATGTTCGATTGCCATTGGCCATTCTGCTTATCTAATTCCCAACCTGCATAGTAGATAGCACTGACGTCATGATCGGAGCGCAGCAAATTTGGATAAGGATCCGTTGGTTCTTCAATAAGATAAGATTTGATCCATGTTGGTGCATTGAGGATCAGCATAAATACGATGATGCCTAGGATAAGAATGTTATTCCAACGACGGCGGCGAGCCGGACTTACACGCATAGTGGTTCCTAATCTCAAGTAGTTAGAGACAAACTATCAAAGCTCATCAATCTTGACTAGAACATCTGTATGCAAACGTGGTGAGGATGGAAATGAAGGAGAGATGGAGGAATTTTAGGTAATAAAAAACCCAACTCGAAAGCTGGGTTTTTCAAATCATCAAAGAGATAAAACCAATTATTTGATTTTAGCTTCTTTGTACATAACGTGCTGGCGTACAACTGGATCAAATTTCTTGATCTCAAATTTGCCTGGCATGTTACGCTTGTTCTTATCAGTTGTGTAGAAGTGGCCTGTACCTGCTGAAGATACTAGACGGATTTTCTCACGAACGCCTTTCTTTGCCATTGCCTATTTCCTCTTAAACGTTTTCGCCACGTGCACGCATATCAGCAAGAACAGTATCAATACCCTTCTTGTCGATGATACGCATACCTTTTGCAGATAGGCGTAGTTTAACAAAACGTTTTTCGCTCTCTACCCAGAAACGATGAGTTTGTAGGTTCGGCAGAAAACGACGCTTAGTAGCATTTCGTGCGTGTGAACGGTTGTTACCCGTTACTGGACGCTTACCAGTTACTTGGCATACTCGTGACATGAATGTCTTCTCCAAAATCGTTTCAGCTCGATATCAACCTTGGTGGCCGAACCTCTCTATTTCTTGGAAAGAAGTTAGAGGTTAAGAACCGCTATGGAAAATCCATACAAGGCTATCAAAGGTCGCGCATTATACTAACTTGATATGCATTGCTCAAGACCCGAACAGATCCTTTTTACAGGTTTTCGTGATCTTTTTTTAGACAGCAGGTTTTTTCTAGCAGTCCAAGCTGAATTCAGTTAAAAATTTAGTGGCGAGGATGATAGCAGATTTTTAGCAACTAACAACCTAAAAAACGCACAGTTATATCCAACCTCTTTCGGCAAAAGAGACGCTTTCCCCATCTCCGATAACGAAATGGTCCAAAATTCGAATATCCACCAGCGCTAAAGCGTCGATTAAACGCCGGGTAATCCTTCTATCTGCTTGGCTAGGTTCCGCCACACCTGACGGGTGGTTGTGAGCCAAAATCAATGCAGCAGCGTTATGGTGCAAGGCGCGTTTGACGACTTCTCTCGGATAAACCGATGCAGCATCGAGTGTTCCTTCAAATAAAATCTCATCTTTTATTACCCGATGTTGGTTATCTAAGAAAAGAATATAAAAAGCCTCTCTTTGTCGGTCTCTTAATATAGAAGAAAGATAAAGTTTGGTTTGTTCTGGGCTGGTTAACGCATCACCACGCTTTAATGTCTCGGCTAAATAGCGTTGCGTCATTTCCAAAACGGCTTGTAACTGCACGTATTTCGCTTGCCCTAGCCCTTTATGTTGGCAAAACTCTTTCTCTGAGGCAGAAAACAACTGGCGAAGCGATCCAAAGTCTTGGATCAGAAAGTCCGCTAATTCGATGACGTTCATACCTTGTGTACCGGTGCGCAGGAAAATAGCCAGTAATTCGGCATCCGACAACGCTTGTGGTCCGCGTTTAAGCAATTTCTCTCTTGGCATGGACTCGTTGGGCAAGGTTTTCAGTGTCATTAGGCGGTTCTCTCTATAAGTGAGCGCCTATTGCACAAAATAAAAAGCGAAAGTCGAACCTGACTTTCGCTTTTTTCGTTAACCACTGCTTTTCTATGTAATCGAGCGATCCATCAAAGCTTGAAGTTTCCAACCAGATCGTGAATTTCAGATCCTGACTTCGACAGTTGAGTACTGATGCCTTCCGCGTGCTGAAGCGTGTCATTAATACGATTCACGATTTGTTGAATCGCCACTAGATTCTGGTTGATGTCTTCGGCAACCGCACTTTGCTCTTCTGCTGCAGAAGCGGTTTGGATACCCATATCTCGAATGGTGCCAATAGAATGATGCACGCCAGACAGCGATTGCTGAATCATAGAGGACTCTTCAACCGTCTTAGCTCCACGCTCTTGGCTCGCCGCCATGGTAGTGACAGCTCTCGATACGCCTGTTTGTAGCTGCTTGAGCATATCGCCGATTTCATGAGTACTGTTCTGCGTTCGACTCGCTAGCGAACGAACCTCATCAGCTACCACTGCAAAACCACGACCTTGTTCACCGGCACGCGCAGCTTCTATCGCTGCATTCAATGCGAGTAAGTTGGTCTGCTCGGCAATTTCACCAATCACATCGAGTACCTTGGTAATTTGCTCGGTTTGTTGACTCAGTTCTGCAATCGCTTCAGAGGTGCTGTTTACTTCATCGACTAACTTGCTAATGCCATCAATCGCTTGATCGACTTCGCGCTGCGCTTCAGTAACTTGTCCGTTCGCATCATCAATCGCCTGTGCCGTAGCATTGGTATTACTCGCGACTTCTTTTGCCGTCATGCTCATTTGCGTTACGGCCGTCACCACCTTATCGGTTTCTAGACAATGGTTTTGCATTTGAGCACTGGCTTGAGAGGTTTGCTGATCCAATTGCCCAGAGACGCTTTGTACTGTATTGGCAGAACGCTGAATGTCCTGCATTAGCGGATGCAGCTTATCCATGAACTCATTAAATGCCGAGGCCACCTCACCGACTTCATCTTTACTTTCGATTTTCAAACGAGCCGTCAAGTCACCGCCACCCGCAGCCACATCTTGTAAAGAAGCGGCAATGTGTTGCAATGGTTGAATGCCTTTCGACACGATAATACTGGTAAGCACGCTAGTGATAATAAGACCAATGACCGAGATGGTTACCGCAGAGAGCGTATGTTCATTCAACTCTTGTGTGCGCAGTTCACGCTGCATCGCCACTTGCTGATCAATATCATCAATATAGATGCCCGTACCCAGCACCCAGTCCCACTTAGACAAGTACTCGGCATAACCTAATTTTGGAGCTTGCGCATCGATGGTTGGTTTATGCCAAGAGAAATAAAGGAAGCCATCGCCGTTCTTAGATGCATCAATCAACCCACCAATCACTGCTACGCCATTTTCATCTTTCAAACCGATAAGGTTTTTACCTTCTAGAGACGGCTTAATCGCGTGCAGCGTGTTGACACCTTTCGAATCATAAGCGAAGAAATAACCGTCACTTTCAAAACGCATCGCTTTGAGAATTTCTTTTGCTGCTTGTTTGTTATTGCCGTTTACGTCCGTATCGTAAAGCGGCTTTATCGCTGTAACCCCCATCATCATGTAGGCTTGCAGCTCTTTCTTGCGTGTATCAATTAACTCTTGTCTATCTCGAGCTAACTCTGCTTCTAAGCTATTACTGCCGTTGATGTAATAGACCACCGAGATCAATGTGGTGATCAACAACAAAGGGATCAGAGTCACCAGCAGCAATTTACTTCGACTTTTCAGCACCATCTTATTCCACTACCTCATTATTGTTATTTTTCCCCTTCTATCTTGCAGAGCGGGCAAAGATTGTCTGTGAAGTAAGCAAAAGTTTTATATAAGGCTCAGCAATTAATATTCTGTAGTTTGATATGGATTAGCTTCTCATCAGATTTGCTTGGGCGATGAGAGATTCAGTTGTGCTAAACTCGTCGCCAGAAAAATTGGAGATCTCACATGCAAACACTAGCAGGAAAGAAAATTCTACTCGGCATCAGTGGCGGTATTGCCGCGTATAAATGTGCGGAGCTAACCCGTCGCCTAATAGAAAGAGGCGCGCAAGTTCAAGTAGTGATGACCAAAGCAGCGAAGGAGTTCATTACTCCCTTAACCATGCAGGCAGTCTCTGGGCGTCCGGTGTCGGACAGCTTGTTAGACCCAGCAGCAGAAGCGTCGATGGGTCACATTGAACTGGCAAAATGGGCAGATTTGGTTCTTCTTGCACCTGCAACCGCAGATTTGATTGCACGTATGTCGGCAGGCATGGGTAATGATTTGCTCACCACGTTAGTACTTGCGACAGATTCACCAGTAGCGGTATCTCCGGCGATGAATCAACAGATGTACCGCAATGTCGCAACTCAAGAAAACATCGCGACACTGGCACGCCGTGGTATGCACATCTGGGGCCCTGCGGCCGGTGAGCAAGCATGTGGCGATGTTGGCCCTGGTCGAATGCTAGAGCCAATGCAGTTAGTGCATCTGTGTGAGCAGTTCTTCCAACCGAAACTATTGGCAGGAAAATCAGTATTGATCACCGCAGGCCCAACTCGTGAAGCGATTGACCCAGTGCGTTACATTTCTAACCACAGCTCAGGAAAGATGGGCTTTGCACTAGCAAATGCAGCAGCACAACTAGGTGCGAAAGTCACACTAGTCAGTGGGCCTGTCAGCTTGAATACGCCAGCAGGTGTTGAGCGTATCAATGTTGCGAGTGCACAAGAGATGCATGATGCAGTAATGGCTCACGCGCCTAGCCACGATGCTTTCATTAGCTGCGCCGCCGTAGCCGATTACCGTCCAGAAAACGTGGCGTCTCAAAAGTTGAAAAAGACCGAAAACAACGATCAGATGACCATCAACATGGTCAAGAATCCTGATATCGTAGCGACCGTCGCCAATATGACTGAGCAACGTCCATTCACAGTTGGTTTTGCAGCAGAGACCAACGACGTAGAAACCTACGCTCGCGGTAAACTGGTAAAGAAAAACCTCGATATGATTTGTGCGAACGATGTTTCTGTTGAAGGCCAAGGTTTTAACAGTAACGACAACGCCATCACTTTATTCTGGCCAGAAGGCGAGCAGGCGTTGGCACTAGAATCCAAAGAAGCGCTAAGTTTCAGAATTTTGGAAAAAATGCACGAATTGATGTAATTGCCATTCGCTTTTCATAGAAAACTGGCACAAATTTGGTACAAACATGACAAGTGAGGGTGTTAAAGCTCCCATTACCTCCTCACTGGTCTAGTTTGATGCCAAAGAGCGTCTTATAATCCCCTCCGCTCAACTTTGTATTTTGAAAGGAAGTAACTAAATGGCCGGCAGTAAAAAATCCAATCGTCGTGAAGAAATCTTGCAAGCTCTCGCGCAGATGCTTGAATCTACAGAAGGTGCTTCACGCATTACTACGGCAAAATTGGCGAAACAGGTCGGTGTTTCAGAAGCGGCACTTTACCGCCACTTCCCAAGTAAAGCTCGCATGTTTGAAGGCTTGATTGAGTTCATTGAAGAAGCACTCATGACACGCATCAACCGTATTTTGGATGATGAGAAAGACACACTAGAGCGCATTCGCATGGTAATGCACCTTATTCTGGCATTCTCCGAACGTAACCCAGGTTTGACACGCATTCTTTCTGGTCATGCTCTAATGTTTGAAAATGAGCGCCTACGCGATCGCATCAACCAACTGTTTGAACGCATCGAAACACAGCTTCGTCAGATCCTGCGTGAACGTAAGATCCGTGAAGGCAAATCGTTCCCAGTGGAAGAGCGCATTTTGGCTGCTCAAATCCTAGGACAAGTTGAAGGCAGCTTGAACCGCTTTGTTCGTAGTGATTTCAAATACCAACCAACCGCGAACTTTGACGAGTATTGGGCACTTCTTAGCGCACAAATTAAGTAGAGATTATGAGTAAAGACAAATTCACTAAGCCGGAGTTTTCTCTTTCCCTTCTCCACCCTCGTAACTGGGGCGTTTGGCTCGGCTTTGGCTTTTTGGCTATCGTGGTCAATATCCTTCCATACCGCATGCTGCTATCGTTAGGTCGCACACTTGGTCGCCTTGGTATGCGTTACGGCAAAGGTCGTGTCCATGTTGCGACACGTAACCTTGAGTTGGCTTTCCCAGATAAAACGCCTGAAGAGATCCAACATATCGTTGAAGAGAACTTCAAAAACACCGGTATGGCGCTGATCGAAACCGGCATCACTTGGTTCTGGCCAACGTGGCGCTTCAAAACTCTGATTATCGAGAAAGATCTGGGTGCGCTGCATGAGAAAAATGCAGAAGGCAAAGGCGTATTGCTGTGCTGCGTGCACGCACTCAATCTTGAAATCACGGCGCGTGCCTTTGCAGTACTTGGCGTGGCGGGTTACGGCGCATTTCGTCCGCACAACAACCCTGCGTACAACTTCATTCAGTACTGGGGGCGCACACACAACGGCAACAAGCTGATTGATCGTAAAGACGTTAAACAGATGATTCGCGTTCTACGTAGCGGTGAGCGTTTGTTCTACTTACCAGACCACGATTATGGTCGTAACAAGTCGGTATTCGTGCCTTTCTTCGCAGTTGAAGACGCTTGTACCACGACAGGCACCAGCATTCTGGCTTACACGTCTAAGTGCTCGATTATTCCGGGCTCTGGCTTCCGTAATGAAGATGGCAAGTATGAAATCATCGCTGATAAGTGCATTGAAGCCGACTACCCGAAAAAAGACGAAGTTGCGGCAGCGGCTTACATGAACACCTTTGTGGAAGAAGTGATTCTGCGTGCACCAGAGCAGTGGATGTGGCTGCACAAGCGCTACAAGACCATGGCTAATGAAACTGCGCCAAAAGGCATTCGCTACAAGTAAGTGATAAAGATAAAAGAAAGGGGCTGATGGATATCCACCAGCCCCTTTTTCTTTAATGATGGAACAACAATTAAATGCCGTATTCTGCGCGGTACGCTTTGACTGCTTCTAGGTGCTCTTTGTCTGTACCTTTCTCTTCAAGGAAAGTCACAAGGTCTGTCAGGCTAACGATTGAGATGATTGCACAACCAAAGTCACGCTCTACTTCTTGAATCGCAGACAGCTCACCTTTGCCTTTTTCTTGACGATCAATCGCAACCAACACACCTGCTAGGTCCGCACCGTTTGCTTGGATGATTTCCATTGATTCGCGAATCGCGGTACCTGCTGTGATTACGTCATCTACTAGCATGATACGACCTTCAAGCGCCGAGCCTACAAGGTTACCGCCTTCGCCGTGGTCTTTTGCTTCTTTACGGTTGAAGCAGTAAGGTGTGTCGATGTCGTGGTGATCCGCTAGCGCTACTGCAGTTGTAGTCGCGATTGGGATACCTTTGTACGCAGGGCCAAACAGTACATCAAACTCAATGCCTGAATCCGCTAGCGCTGCTGCGTAAAAACGACCAAGACGCGCTAGGTCACGACCAGTATTGAAAAGACCAGCGTTAAAGAAGTACGGGCTTTTACGGCCAGATTTCAAAGTAAACTCACCAAACTTAAGAACTTCTTTCTCAAGTGCAAACTCAATAAATTCACGCTGGTATGCTTTCATTATTTTCTCTCTAAATACAGGCTTGGTATCCATATTCCCAAGCAGTTAATAAACACTAATGCGTTATCTCCTAAGTAGATGGATTTACAGCTAGGCAGCAAGTTTTTCTATCCCTATGAGCATAGTCTTCTATGTAAATAGGTCGGACTGGCGTCCCAGTAGAAAAGCGCAGCGAACAACGCTGTAGATTCATATACGACGGAGATAAAAAAATAGCCCCCATAATGGGAGCTATTAAAATCAATTGGCTAACGCCGCCTTCTGCGCTGCGACAATTTCCGTAATGCCGACTTTCGCCGACTCTAGTAGAGCCATCAGCTGCTCGTGACTGAACGGTTCACCTTCTGCGGTGCCCTGAATTTCAATCATCTTGCCTTCTTCTGTCATCACAACGTTCATGTCTGTGTCTGCCGCTGAATCTTCAACGTACTCAAGGTCACACAGAACATCATCACCTAGCAAACCAACTGAAACTGCCGCTACGTGGCCTTTCATTGGGTTTGCTTTTAGCTTGCCGCTATCCACTAGGTGTTGGAACGCATCTGCCATTGCAACGCTTGCGCCGCTGATAGATGCAGTGCGAGTGCCGCCGTCAGCTTGGATAACATCACAGTCAACTGTGATCATAAACTCACCCATCGCTTGCAGATCAACCACAGCGCGTAGGCTGCGTGCGATCAAGCGTTGGATTTCCATTGTACGACCGCCTTGCTTACCGTTCGCTGCTTCACGACGCGTACGCGAGTGAGTTGCACGAGGTAGCATGCCGTATTCAGCCGTTACCCAGCCTTTACCTTGACCTTTTAGCCAACGAGGCACAGATTCTTCAACGGTCGCATTACACAACACTTTGGTGTTACCAAATTCAACTAACACTGAGCCTTCAGCGTAAGCTGTGTAGTTACGAGTAATTTTGATTGGGCGAACTTGATCCGCCTTGCGATCGTTTGGACGCATGGGCATCTACCTTAAGTAATGAGGAGAAGACGATTTGGTTGGGCGCAGATTATAACGGAATCGATTAAATAAAGCTATCTGGACAATCTCGGCTCAGAATAGCAAAGCCACTGCCATCTTGCTGTGCTACTATTGCGGGGTAATTTTCAGCAAATTAGAAGACAGGAAAATTCAATGATTTACAGTATGACAGCGTACGCGCGTAAAGAAGTGAAAGGCGATTGGGGCAGCGCAGTGTGGGAAATCCGCAGTGTAAACCAACGCTACCTAGAAACTTACTTCCGTATGCCAGAGCAGTTCCGTGCTCTTGAACCAGTACTGCGTGAGCGTTTTCGCAAGCGCCTAGCACGCGGCAAAGTAGAATGTAGCCTGCGTTTTGAAGCTAACCCAGCAGCAAAAGCAGAACTAAGCATCAATGAAACACTGGCAAACCAAGTGATCAAAGCCGCTGAGCAAGTGATGCACATGACTGGCGAGCTCAGCCGCATCAACCCATTCCAAGTAATGCAATGGCCTGGTGTGATGGAAACGCCAGAGCAAAACATGGATGAGGTAAATAAAGAGCTGCTTGGTGCTTTTGACGAAGCAATCAGCGAGTTCATCGAAGCGCGTGGCCGTGAAGGCGACAACATGAAAGCGCTTATCGAACAGCGCCTAGAAGCGATCACATCAGAAGTTGTGAAAGTTCGCGCACGCATGCCAGAAATCCTTGAGTGGCAACGTGAGCGTCTGTTCTCGAAGTTTGAAGATGCGAAAGTTGAGCTAGACCCATCTCGCGTAGAGCAAGAACTTATCCTTCTAGCACAGAAATCAGACGTAGCAGAAGAGCTAGACCGTCTTGATTCTCACGTGAAAGAAACCACAAACATCCTGAAGAAAGGTGGCGCAGTCGGTCGTCGTCTAGATTTCATGATGCAAGAGTTCAACCGTGAATCGAACACACTAGCGTCAAAATCTATCAGCACAGACATCACCGCATCAGGTGTTGAACTGAAAGTTCTGATTGAGCAAATGCGCGAACAAATTCAAAACATCGAATAATAAAAGGCCTCGATGAGATATCTAAAGAGCCTCGCACTGCGGGGCTTTTTATTTGCTGATGCTTCACTTGCTTCCTATATATAAAACCAATAATCTTGTGTGGTTACTTCTAAACCATTGAATCGCTATGACTCGTCCGCATTGCTTTGTCCTGCAACATGACTCTCCTATTTCTTTCTACCCTGACAAAAATCAGTTGATGATTGATAGTGAGGAGATTCATTTAGAGCCATTGCAAGCTAGATTGCTGAGCTACTTTATCGAGAACCGTGGGAAAGTACTGAGTCCCCAACAAATCGCCGATGATGTCTGGCAAAGGACGCAAGTTTCCGACAACTTGGTGAGACAAGTCATTAGTCTACTGCGCAGTCAGCTTCAGGACAAAACGCGTCCGTATCGCATCATTCAGACCATTCCTAAGCAAGGTTACTTATTTGATATCGAAGTGACTGAGCAAAACATAACGCGCACTCCAATCCCTGAAGAATCCACTCCTCTTACTCATACCGCCAAGCCTAAAAACAAGCGTATGGGTTTAGCTGTAGCGGCAATCCTGACTGTTGGAATTATTGCGGCTTGGGCAGTACAAAATGGTGACACCACTGATGACACAACGGTGATAACAGCACAACAAAGTGACGTAGTGCCCGTTTATATTCATGATATTACGCTTGATTCCACCAGCGACTTTGAAATGGCAGAAAGCGTATATAACTATCTCTTCTATGGATTAAATTCAGCCAAAAACCTATCCGGTTATCACTATTCTCAGTTATCCCAACAAAGTAAGCAGTCTCTTGCCAACCACGGTGTTGAGCTCAAAAGCTGGATTAAGAAAGTAGATGGCAATTATGTGCTTAGCGTCTTGGTGCAAAACAACCATCAACCCAACCAGAGCCAAAAGGTTGAAAAGACCTTTAATCAAGATAATTTCTTCGATGCTATAGGCGATGTGATTTTAGAAATCAAAGCCATCATTGCACCAATGAGTTCCGATTACGAAGTGGCTAGCCACCGCGTGACGTCCATCAGTAACTATGACGATTGGAAAGTGATCTCTGAAGGGATTTCTCTTTTCTATCAAGGTAAAGGGGGTCCCGCTTTTTCGGATATTGCTCAGCAGCTTAATGCGATTCAACAACAAGGGCGAGACAGCTATTTGGTCAGCGCTTTGTTGTCTTACTCTGAATCTTTAGCTTACTTACGCGAGCACAAACAAGAAGACCGAGAACAAGCACTTCACTCAGCTAAGCAGGCGTTCGAACTGAACCCACGTTGTGATATTGCCAACCTCACTTTGGGGCTTGCTTTGCTTATCAACCAGCACCCTAATCAAGCCTTCCCGTACTTGTTTTATGCAGCAGAAAGTACGCCAAGTCCAATCAGTTTTTACTTGCTCAGTGTGGCTGACAAACTCGCAGATAACCCAAAAGGTTCGCAATACAATTACCAACGCTATACTGAGATGAAAAAAGAACATAATGGGCAACTGTTTGATCTTATTGAATCTTCACAAAAAGCAAACCTATTCCAAACAGCAGAATAGCCTCAAATAAGCCAGAACGAAAAATCGCTGCTCTCGCCTATTGTTAAGTCAGCCTCCCCAATACTGATGGGTATTCTGGATGTTTGATTTTTGTTTGGAGTTCAACTCGCTTGCCTTGCATCAAGCGTAAAAAACGCGCCTTCCACATACTTGTAAACCAAATCATTCATTTCTTGGGATACACACATGTTGAAGAAGTTTGCTTTTCAGATCATTCCAATCCAGATCTTTCTGTTCGTCTTTTGGTTCAAAAATGGCTTTATCGATAAAGTGATGGGCGTGCTACTTGGTATCATAACGCCTGACACCGCCTATGCAGGTGATACTTGGGCTGGCTGGAAAGGTTATATCGTTGGAACGTGGGATAAGAGCCAAGTCGGTCATGCACTGCTGAGCCCAACGTTTGACTTTATGTTCCCGATTCTCATTGCTTTGCAGTGCTTACCGTTTTTATTGGTGATTCGCTCGGTGCTGGCAGGTGAGTTTATGGCTGGTAAAGAGCGCCCTTGGCTACTCTATGCGGCTTTTGCATCTCTGTTCGTAACGGGTTGTATGGCTTTCACCCAAACCATTACAGGTGCAAGTGATGGACAATATCTATGGCAATTTATTGGCTTTAGCATGGTTGCCATCATGTATCTTCGTAACGAGCAAGGTAAATAGCATTACGCCAAAAGCCCCAACTAAATGGGGCTTTTTCATGATGTTTAGCCTATGTTAGGCATTGATATTCTTCATACAATGCTCACATAGCACAGGCTTTTGCTCTGCAGACTTGAAGCGAAAACGCTGCCAGAAAGTAGGCTCAGCTTTAGTCACAAAAATACCGCCCAATAATGGCAGCAACAGAGCGACAGAAACCAACGATAAACTGTTACCCGCAATCCATGTTGAAAGGCTAAGCGCAATCAACGGGAAAAACAGAAAACAGATCGAGGCGGTAAACGGCGTCGACACTTGTCCAAGCTTAAAGTACGCCACAATGCCACCGACGCTGGCAAACATACCGAGATAAATCACAGCGGTAATCGAATCCATCGAGAACTGAGAAAGATCCGGCTGTTCGACGATCAGTGAGGTGATAAAGAGCAACGCTGAGGCAACAAAGCTTGGAAAGGCGTTGTAAGTCAGCACTGGAATGCCTTTACAGAACTTTTCAACAAACACGTACATCACCGAATGAATCGCGACCGCCCCACCTAAAGCGAGAAAGCCTAGCAGGTAATCCTCTCCACCCAAACTCATCTCTTTCGCTAGGATCAAAACTAAGCTCAACACCGCGACTAAAAGACCAGCAATCTGAGATTTACGTAACCTAAGTCCAAGGAACAGGCTTGATGTCACCATCACCGCAATCGGCATGTTGGCGAAGATGATCGAAGCAAGACCCGATGAAATGTATTGTTCACCAAAAATCATCAAGGTAAACGGAATCGCGAAATAGAAAATCGCAACGACGAACATCCAGAACACTTTGCCTTTCGGGAAGAACAGAGGTTGTTTGAGGTGTTTCGCCAACATGATTAATAGCGGCGCAGCTATCAGGAAGCGCAGGCCGGTCGCAAAGATGGGCGGAATAGTTTGCACAGCCACTTCCATCGCAAACCACGTGGTGCCCCAAATCAAACACACAGACACAAACAAGATAATTGGTAGATGCTTATACGTCATGGCGACCTCCCGCTTGTCGGTTGATAACAAGGTTTGGTAGGTACGCAGCAAGGTGCTCGGTACGAGCAATTAGATTGGTTTTCATTTTTCATTCCCATCACAGGATGGTGCAAATAGAAAGCTATTCACACGCATAACAAATTCACACGACAATTCGTGCAGTAACATTGTTGGCAGCGAAACGCTGCGAGATAGGAATTAAGCTATCGGAGGACGATAGTGAGAGTGCATATCTGCACTGGTGTAGAGCGCGGCTTTGCTTACCGCCAACTCATCTCGGAATGGAGCTTCATAAGATCTTGGTTGAGTTTCGACAACAGCCGTACCCGATGCGTGACCATGGGAACAACACTGCTTCTCAAAACATGTTCCGCCCGGCTCGCAACACCCCGGCTCACTCTTTTCTGCCGAGCTAAAGGTCAAATCACAAAAACTGATATGCAAAGACTCTGTTGCTGATGCAATGTGATTTGCTGCGCTTGATGGCGTTTCTGCACGAGCAATACCGCTTGAAAGCGCAAATGCAATCAAGACACTCAGCAGAAAATACATTGTCGATGTGCATTTCGCTAGCATCACAATCTCTCATCAAAGCAGTTATAAAGGGTTAGCGTGAAGATACTCATCAACAAGACAAGAAACAAGATGGCTTGAGATGACTTTACACTTTTTTACCCCCACGCCATCAAGGTGTGATTTCCCTTCACACAAAAACAAAGCCTCGCATTAGGCGAGGCTTCACGTTATTCGTCTTTTTCAGCGGTTTGATTATCTATATACGGCCAATAATGATGGCCTACTCGAATAACCAAGGTTGCCGCCGCCAAGATAAACGCGGCTAACGAGAGCCATACAATCATCACCGAATCGAGCTCTTTCATACCAAGTGTGATGTAGCGAGCAATCGCCATCATGGCAATGTAGATCGGGTATCGAACCGGTATCTTACCGTTCATCACGAACTGCCCAACCATAGCGAGCACTTCCAGATAGATGAACATTAATAAGATGTCATCGAGTGCAACACGCTTCTGGACGTAAATGTGGACAAACTCTTCCACCATCGCCCACACAGTTGCCAGAGTAATGGCGACCAAAAGCACAGCTTCGAGCAGATGAAAGACTTTCAGAAAGGGACGACTGAATGATTTAGGTAAATGCGACGGCATGGTCAACTATCCAAACAAATCAAAGGAATAAGTTTGCAGTGTAGCACGCTATTTTAAAGAAGCTGAAGACAGAAAATCATCGGAAATAAAAACGCTCCAACTAAGTGGAGCGCTTTTATCTTATAAGTTGGTTTTATTTGGATGGTGGCGTTACGCCACTTGCTGCTTTTTTTCTGCCAAGCGCTTTTTCTTACGATACTTAGGATGCGTGATTGGAATCGCCGACAACAGCTTCTTGGTGTAATCGTTCTGAGGGTTCGCGTAAATTTCTTTCGCGTTACCCGCTTCCACGACTTTGCCAAAGTACATCACCGCAACCTTATCAGACACATGCTTCACGACAGACAAGTCATGCGAGATAAAGATAATCGCAAGGTTCATCTCTTGTTGCAGTTGCAATAGCAGGTTTAGGATTTGCGCTTGAACCGATACGTCCAATGCTGACACCGACTCATCACAAATCAGTAATTTAGGCTTCAGGGCAATCGCACGAGCAATACCAATACGTTGGCGCTGACCACCGGAGAACTCATGCGGATAGCGGTTTACCGCAGTTTCTGGCAAGCCAACTTTAACAAGTAGCTCTTTCACCCACTGTTTGCGCTCTGCAGACGTACCGATGTTGTGAATCACGTACGGCTCTTCGAGAATCATGCCGATAGTATGGCGTTGGTTTAGCGATTCCATTGGGTCTTGGAAGACAATCTGCATGTCTTTACGCAATGAACGCATTTGCTTCACAGACAATTTGGTGATGTCTTTGCCTTCAAAGAAAATTTTACCTTCAGTTGGCTCGTACAATTTCAAAATAGTACGACCTAGGGTACTTTTACCACAGCCTGATTCACCTACTAGGCCAAGAGTTTCCCCCTCACCTACTGATAGCGACACACCATCAACGGCTTTAATGGTGTAGCCTTTCTTAAACAGTCCCTTACCAGATACAAAGTGCTGCTTAAGATCTTCAATTCTTAATACTTCTTTTGCCATAACATCCTCTTTTATGACTTGTTCACTTTGCACCAGTTAGCTAGCAAACATACTGGCATCGATCGGTTTAATGTCGATCATCTGCTTAGGCTCATTATCTAAGCTTGGCATCAAGCCCATCAAACGTTCTGTATATGGGTGCTGTGGGTTATCAAACAGCTCGAAAATCTCGGCCTTTTCCACAATACGACCGCCATACATCACGGCAACGTCATCACACACTTCCGCAACGACACCAAGATCGTGAGTAATGAAGATCATCGCCATGCCCGTCTCTTCTTGAAGCTCGTTCATTAGTTCAAGGATAGACGCCTGAACCGTTACATCCAGTGCAGTGGTTGGCTCATCACAGATTAGAATGTCGGGTTTACACGCCAATGCCATCGCAATCATCACACGCTGACGCATGCCGCCGGATAGATTATGCGGGTACTCGTTCAAGCGTTTCTCCGGCATCGGAATTTTTACTTTCGCCAGCATTTCAACGGCGTAAGATTCGCGCGCTTTTTTATCCAATTCAGGACGGTGCAGCTCTAGCACTTCGCAAAGCTGACGACCAATTGAATGCACTGGGTTCAGCGCCGTCATTGGGTCTTGGAAGATAATTGAAATGCGGTCACCGCGCATAGCGTACATTTCTTCTGCTGGTAGCGTGACCAAGTTCGTGCCACGGTAATCAATCTCACCATTAACGATATTACCGTAAGGTTTCGGCAGCAAACCCATGATGGACATGGAGGTGACACTCTTACCACTACCGGACTCACCTACAAGACCAAGGGTACGCCCAGCGCGAACATCAAAGTTCACGCCATGCAGCACTTTTACCGGACCATCGTCCGTGGTGAACTCAACTTCTAGATCTTTAACACTCAAGATTACATCGTTTTCCATAACACATCCTTACAACTTGTACGTGTCATCAACGACAACAACCGGTTCAAAAGTCTTACCCGACTTCATTGCCTTCTGGGTTTCTTTCTTGATGTCTTTATCAATCCAGTAAGTACCATCACCAATAATGCCGCCACTAAATAGTGCTTCGGTCATACGGTTCATTGGTTTCTCTGGCAATTTCAACCAACGCCAATGGCCGTAACGAACGTAAGGCACCATGTAACCCGGAACAATCACATGTGCATCAATGATGTCACGTTGGATTTCATGACCTAGTTGGATCTTCTTATCCATGTCCATGTTGAAACGGTACTCAATGATTTTCTCATCAAGTTCTGGTGTGCTGTAGTTCGTGAAAGAGTTAGTTTGTGGCTTATTGGCATTCACTGAGTGGAAGTATTCCCAATACGTTGGGATCTCAGAAGTGCCCATATCTAGGAACGCTAAATCGTGCTTTTTCTCACGTACGTACTTAAACATTGATGAGCCATCGATCAGCTTAAGTTCGATGTCCAAACCGGCCAACTTCGCTTGTTCACGCACAAATGCAATACGAGGCGTGTGCACTGGCGTTGCGTAGGTCAACTCGAAGCTCAAACGCTGGCCTTTGTCGTTAACACGGATACCGTCGGAACCAATCTTATCGAAACCAGCTGCTGCAAACGCCTCTGCCGCTTTTTCTGGATCAAACTTTGGTGCTTTCGCGTCTGGCAGTGTGTATTTACCATGCCCGTAGCCTGTTGGGTTTGGCTTACGACTGTAGTCACCGCGCATGATGTTTTCGATCATGCCATCAAAGTCGATCGCGTAAGTGATGCCTTTACGAATGTTTAAGTCATCCAATAATGGCATCGCGGTATTCATCCAAACGCCGCCAGCGCCTACAGGGTATTGGTTGTAGCCCCAAAACTTCTGAATGTAGCCCTTTTGGTAAGGCGCAGTATCAGACTTATCGTGCCAAAGGTTAGGTAAAACCAAGCCAAATGAATCTAGGCTGCCCTTTTCAAAGTGCTTCTTGGCAATGTCGTTATCACGAATAACCGTGATGCGAATCTTGTCGACGTTATAACGGTTCTCATAGTACTTATTGGTGTATCCCCACCAATCTTCGCCAACGTGCTTAAAGGTAACACTCTTACCTTTTTTGATATCAGCTAGATAGTAAGCGCTAGTGGTTGGCTCACTTTTGAAGTTGTAGTAACGAACGAAGTCATCATGAATACCATCGCCGTTTTCATCTTTCTTAGGGTTGGCATAGAAGTGAGCAGGACGAGGACGCAGCGCCCCCATTCTTAACAACAGCTCTTCAGGGTTAAGTTCTTTCGCTGCTTTCACCGCAAACGTTAGGTCATCAAACTTAATCACATCTTCAACAGTCTTGTTGTAGTAGTCGTTGTACCAAGGCTCGAGAATGTCTTTCGAGCGGTAGAACTTCAACATAAAGACAAAGTCGTCGGCAGTAACAGGTTTACCATCCGACCATTTTGCTTCTGGATTCAGTTTGAAATAAACGGTTTTGTTATCACCCGCTAACGCCCACTCATTCGCTAACTCTGGGATGAATTCCAGAGTATCTGGGTGACGTACCACCAAGCCCGGTGTTTCATCCAAGATATAAGAACGTAAACCTGAGTTCGCATCAGGGCCAACGCTGCGCAAAGTCTGCGGAAAGCTCGACATATACGCTCGGAAAGTACCACCGCGTTTTGCTTCAGGAGAGCCGTATTGAGGCTCATCCCAGTTTGTTTGCCAGTTTAAGTCAGTCGGAAGCGTTGCTGACATCGCACCAAAACTCAGGGCGCTCAGCGTTGACGCTAGTAATAATTTTTTCATAAAACTTCCCTTTTTTATGTTTTGCTCACAATGCTTGCTTAAACATAGCGTGTGAATTTTTTCGGGTCGAATGCCGCTCGGATTGCTTCGCCGATGAAGGTCACCATCACCAATACCAGTACGATAGAGCTTACTACTGAAGAAACAATCCATGGCGAGTCTAAGTTTGACTTACCTTGTTGTAGCAACTCACCCCAACTTGGCGTTGGTGGCATCAAACCAAGACCTAGGTAATCAAGAGCGGTCAGAGCGGTGATGTTGGCTGCAATGGTAAACGGTGCAAGTGTCACGATCATTACCATGGTGTTTGGCAGAATGTGGTTAAACAAGATGCGCCCAGTCGATGCACCTAATGCACGGGCCGCCATTACGTATTCACGCGCCGACTCTTTATAGGTCATGGTACGCATGTACCAGGTCATCCCCATCCACCCAAAGAGTACGTTAATACCGACGAACAGAGTAAAGGTTGGTTGCACTATCGAGACGAGGATCATGATGACGTATAGGAAAGGCACCATTGACCAGACCTCGATCAAACGCTGAACAAATAAGTCGAACTTGCCACCCCAGAACCCCATCGCACAGCCTACGGCAGTACCAATCGCGTACGAGATCGCCATTGTAAGTAGCGCAAATCCCATCGCAGTACGGAAGCCGTAAACCAATCGAGCTAAGATGTCTCGCCCAATCACATCAGTGCCTAGGTAGTGCTTATCTTCGGCACTTGGCGCTGTCGGTGGGAAATCACCACTAAAGTCTTGCTCGTATGGGTTCCAAGGAACAATCGGTAGAATAACGAAGTTATCGCCGCCTTCCGCTTCAAATACTTTCTGCAGCTCTCGATAATCGGCCTCACTTGAAGACGCTTGGCCAAACTCGCTACCTAGACGTACATCGCTTACGACCGGAAAGTAATAACTGCCATCGTATTTAACGACCAAAGCTTTACTGTTGATCAACAGTTCAGCAAACAGAGACAGGATCAACATGGTTGATAAGATCAAAAACGACCAGTAACCACGTTTGATTTCTTTAAAGTGACGGATTTTCTTTTGAGTTAACGGGCTCACTTTAATCATATTACGCTCCAAACTTCACACGTGGGTCGACTAAAGCAACACAGATATCTGAAATGATATTGCCGATCAGTAGCAATACCGCGTTGATAGCTACGATCCCCATTACTACTGGGTAATCGCGCTCCATGATGGATTCATAACCAAGCAGACCGATACCATCAATATTAAAGATTACTTCGATAAGGAAAGCGCCCGTCATGAAGAACAGCAGCGAGTTACCAAAGTGGGAGGCAATCGGAATCAAGCTGTTACGCAGAGCATGTTTACGCACTGCTTTCTTAAATGGCAGACCTTTAGCAATCGCGGTTCGGATGTAATCAGATGACAAGTTTTCCATTAGGTTATTTTTCATTGTCATCGTTAGCGTAGCGAAGTCACCAATGAGGTAACAGATCAACGGCAATACTGCGTGCCACATGATGTCTTTTGCGCGCTCGAAGAAAGTTTCATAGTCATCAAAGTCGTCTCCGACAAAGCCCCCCATCGGGAACCACTCTAGGTGATAACTGAACAAGGTAATAAGCAGGACACCAACGACGTATCCGGGTAATGCGTACCCGACAAAGATGAGAATAGAAGAAGCGGAATCAAATACGGAGCCGTGTTTAAGCGCTTTATAGTAGCCGAGCGGAATCGAAATAAAGTAACTGATAAAGAAGGTCATTCCGCCATAGAACAAAGACACCGGTAAGCGCTCTGCGATCATGTCAGATACAGGTTCGTAGTATCGAGTCGATTCACCTAAATCTAACGTCACCAAACGGCTTAACCATTCTACGTAGGCTTCCATTACGGGTTTATCCAGTCCGTAAAAAGCGTTTAGCTCTGCAATTTGGTCATCAGATAAGGCAGTGTTACCACCAGCTGATGTCATAGATGCGGCACCATCACCTTGCGCCTGCATTTGTGAAAGCATGCGCTCTACCGGGCCACCAGGCACGAATCGAGTGATAGCAAAGATAAGAATGGTAATCCCGAGAAACGTTGGAATAACCAACGCTAAACGGCGTAAAAAGTACGACAGCATATACAACTTGCTCCTTGTCTACTGTCCATTATTAGGCGGGTTTGGAGAGGAGAATTCCGGCCCAAAATGGTGCATCTCTATCCCGTAGTAACTAAAGCTGTTGAAACACACTCCCTGAGTTTCAAAAGCTAGTTTTTTCCACTACTGCAATAATTTCAGCGTCATATTTATCTTGAATCCAAGTAAGCTTCAAGTGTTTGAATCCAAAACATGACAAACTTCCTCCGATGTCCAAAAACAGAAATGTTTTTGTAAATAATTATAAAAAACCACAAAACCAATTCATACAGAATATCAATCTAGGCACTTTAGAGCCAAAACCCTATATAAACATGCATATATGCAGAATAATTAGACAAAACACCCCCACTACCATTTGACCTCAAAATACGAGTGAGCCCTTTTATAACGGTGGGTATCATATTCTGATACCACCTTGTGCGATCGAGTTAACATGCCCAGCATTCCATAAAAACCCTCAAGCAGAACAATTATCTAGATTTACACTTAAATTCAGTGCCAATCGCCCACTTAAAAAGCATAGGCGATATAAGTCATTAGACTTTACAAGAAACACAAAATACGGTGTTTTATTAAAATTTAATCTCAATTTATAAACGTCATGCAGTAAATTATTCTGTGATTTATGTCACTTTTGGTTTTTTACATCTTTTTTACATTTCTTTATCTCTGTTTACCACTGGTTTGACTTCCTTTTTTCATCTCAGGTATACATGTCCGGAACGTTAACGAAATATTAACGTCATAATTGGCCGTTATGGCCAGATATAGGAATAATAATAATCGGAGCAACAAGGATGTATAAAAACACAACCGCTTTATCTGTTGCGATCAGCCTTGCACTGGGGACGGCAGCAGTGGCCCCTCTAGCAGCGCAGGCAGAAGAGCAGCAAGTTGAAAAACTACAAAAAATGAAAGTTACTGGTTCGCGTCTAACGCGAGCATCTATGGAAGGAAGCACCCCAGTAGCTGTTATCGGCCGTGCAGAAATTGAACGAGCTGGTGACGTATCTATCGCTGATGTACTACGTAAATCTTCATTTAACTCTTTTGGTTCACACAGCGAACGTTCAGGCAGCTCGGCACAAAGCCAAGCAACCATCTCTCTACGAGGTCTAGGTTCTGAACGAACTCTAGTTCTAATTAACGGCAAACGTCTTCCTGGCTCAGCAGCTATGGGTGGCGGTGCTGCCAACATCAACGTAATCCCTTCTGCAATCGTAGAACGTGTTGAAGTAATGGCCGACGGCGGTTCTGCTGTATACGGTTCAGATGCTGTTGCAGGTGTAGTTAACATCATCTTGAAAGATGAGTTCGACGGCATCAACGTTACGGTTGGTTCAGGTATACCTAGTCAAGAAGGCGGCGATGAGCAGAATGTTGCTTTCGTGATGGGTACAAGTGGCGAGAAAGGCAACATCATGTTCTCGTTTGAGCATGATAGTAAAGACGAAATCTACCAACGCGATCGTGACTACCTAAGTTCAACCAATACTGGCTCAGATAACTACTTTGATATGTCTGGTGTAAGTATCTACGGCCGAAACGTTTACCATAACGGCGAGCTGAAAGCGCTGAAAGGTTACGATACAGACGCAACTTGTGATTCATCAAAAGGCTTTGTTGGTCTAACCAACTACCCAGGCCTGGGTGATATCTGTGGTTACGACTACACGTCAGAAGCGGCACAAACAGCTTCACTAGAGCGTAATACTGTTTTTGTTAACGGTAATATTTTCCTAAATGACGACACCACGTTCAATGCACAAGTGCTTTTGAACCGCAACGAAAGCTTCGGTCGTTACGCTCCTGCAGCAGGTTGGTTTGAAGTTGACCCAACAACGTCTGGTGGTTCTGATTTCTTCACAGAGAATGGTCTAGATCCAGCAGCAGGCCCAGCTCGTGTTTACTACCGTTTCAACAACGTAGGTACACGTGACAACAACGTAACTGACTTCCAAGCTGATTTGAAGGCAGGCCTAGACGGCACACTTTACACAGATAGCTTCGGTGATGTGGTTTGGGAAACAGGTTACCAGCTTAACTTCTCGAACAGTAACGAAATTGGTACAGGTTACGTGTTCCGCTCACCGGCTGAACAGCTAGCGAACTCAGGCGAGTTTGTAAACGGCGAGTTCAGTGCTGATGCAACGAGCGACCTAGCAGCCGGAACAAGCCGCGAAACGCAAATGGAAATGCACAACTTCTACGGTGGTCTTCAGTTTGACCTAGCAGAAATCGGTGACGTTACCATCCCTGTATATATTGGTGCAGAGTTCACAACTTACGACTACTTTGACCAATACGATCCACAAAGTGAAGCAGGTAACATCATCGGTAGTTCTGGTAACTCAGCAGGTGGTGACCGTGAAACTTACGCGCTTTACGCAGAGTCTCTGATCGCGTTTACCGATGAGTTAGAGATGAACATTGCGGCACGTTACGACCACTACAGTGACTTTGGTAGTGAGATTTCACCAAAAGCATCATTCCGTTACCAACCTCTTGATAACCTAATGTTCCGTACAGGTGCAGGTATGGGCTTCCGTGCGCCAACATTAGCAAACCTTTACGGTGCGGATAGCTTCTCTGCCGACGAAGCAAAAGACTACGTTTACTGTCAAGCAAACGGCATCTCAGACGCAGACTGTCCAGAAACTCAGTACGATGTAACTCGTACATCAAACGAAGATCTAGATGCTGAAACGTCAGTTTCATTTAACTTCGGTGTAAGTTACTCACCAATCGAAGATCTAGATCTAACACTTGATTACTACAACATCAGTATCGATGACGTAATTACGCTTAACTCTCTACAAAGCATGATCGACCAAGAGCGTAGTAGTGGTGTTGCTAACCCTAACATCGAACGCGATGCAACAGGCCGTATTACACACGCAACAGCAGGCCTAGAAAACTTAGGTACTCTAGATACTTCTGGTCTTGACCTGAAAGTTGGCTACCGTTACGACTTCGACTCAGCCGTTCTACGTTACGACTTCATGGGTAGCTATGTTCTTGACTACAGCGCACCTGAATACGTGAATGGTCCAGTGAACAACCAAGTTGGCCGTAATGGTCTACCTGAGTACCGTTTCAACACTGGTGTTGGTCTTAACTTCCTAGAAGAGCACGATGTTTACCTATCAGCAGACTACATCGCGTCACAAGCACAAGACGTTGATGAGAACTACAACAAGACAGGTAACATCCCATCGCAAACAATCTGGAACGTAGCATACAACTACCTAGCTCCATGGGATGCGAAGTTCACTGCAGGTGTACGTAACCTTACCGATGAAGACCCAGCGTTTGAGTCTGATGGTGTGACTTACGATGCTGACCTATACAGCATTCAAGGCCGCGTTTACTTCGTGAAATACTCTCAAAACTTTTAATTAAAACCTTTGGCGCAGGAGCTTTTCCTGCGCCCCTCTCGACTGACTTTTATACACTGACAAGGATGCAACTATGACGTTAAAGGAATTTGGCGTAAGTGCAGTTACTGCCGCGATACTAACGGTAAGTGGAGCAGCTGTTGCTGCGGACTCTGGTACCGTTGTCGCTAACCAAGCAAAGACAACGAAGTCTTCTCAGGCTTCACAACAAAAAATCGACACCTATGCTGAAAGCACTGAAGGCATGTTGGCTGAATACAAAGGCCTACTGCGTCAGATCGACAGCATGAAAGTCTACAACGAGCAAATCAACCGCATGGTTCAATCTCAGCAGGGAGAGCTGGATTCATTGAACAGCCAGATTGCTCAAATCGACCAAACAGCAACAGAGGTTGTGCCTCTTACGCTAAAAATGATCGATGCCCTAGATGAATTCGTTACTCTGGATCTACCATTCCAAAAAGAAGAGCGTACTAAACGTGTCGTTGAGTTACGTGACCTAATGGATCGTGCGGACGTAACAACTTCAGAGAAATTCCGTAAAGTGATGGAAGCCTACCAAATCGAAGAAGGCTTCTCTCGCTCAATTGAATCTTACAAAGCTAGCCTAGAGCGCAACGGTGAAACCGTGACTTACGACTTCCTACGTATTGGTCGTACTGCGCTTCTATTCCAATCTCCGGATGGCGGTGAAACAGGCATGTGGAACCAACAAACTCGTCAATGGGAATCACTACCTGAGAACTACCGTATCGCTGTACAGCAAGGCCTTCGTATCGCTAAGAAACAAGCGCCACCAGCGCTGATCAAACTGCCTGTATTTGCTGGGGAGGAATAAGAAATGAAAGGATTCAAAACTCTAGCCGCTGGTTTGCTAGCGAGCTTATTCATGATTTCTGGTGCACAAGCTGAAGCACCTCAGAACCTATCTGAACTACTGAAAAACGTAAAATCAGAAAGTATCGTTGAATCAAAAGAGAACAAAGCTCGTGAAGCTGAGTTCAAAAACAACCGTGACCAACAAGCTGCACTGCTTGAAAAAGCTCGTGCAGAACTTGCAGCACAACAAGCACTAGGTGATGAGCTTAAAGCCACGTTTGACGAAAATGACAAACAGCTGACGGAGCTGACTGAAACGCTTCGCGTTCGTTCAGGTACGCTAGGTGAGATGTTTGGTGTGGTTCGTCAGTATGCGGGTGAATTCAAAGGTCTATTTGCCGCTTCGCAAAACGCCGTTCTTTTCCCTGAGCGTGATGCTCTACTGTCTAAACTAGCAGAAAGTAAAGAACTGCCATCAACGCAAGAACTTGAAGCATTTTGGCACACGATCCTACAACAAGTCGTAGCTTCAGGCGATACAACAACAGCACCAGCAACCGTTGTATACGGTGAAGGTAAAGAAGCGGTCCGTGACGTAACCTTAGTTGGTGAGTTTAACGCAATCGCAGATGGCAAATACGTAACTTACGTACCTCAAACAGGTAAGTTCGAAGAGCTATCACGTCAACCAAGCAAAAACATCACTCGTCTTGTGGGTGGTTTTGAATCAGCAGACGGCACATACGAACCACTGTTTATCGACCCATCTCGTGGTGTGATTCTGTCTCTATTAGTACAAAGCCCTACTGTTCAGGAGCGTATTGACCAAGGTGGTATCGTTGGTTACGTCATCCTAGGTATGGGTGCAATTGGTGCACTTATCGCTCTCGTTTGTTACCTACGCCTATTGGTTATCGGTGGCAAAATGCGCAAACAAGCGAAATCAGACACTGTTATCCCTGGCAACCCATTGGGTGAAGTTATCCAAGCTTACCAAGAACATAAAGGTGACAACCTTGAAGATCTTGAAGCGAAGCTGGACGAAATCATCCTGCGTAACGCACCGAGCATTGAACGCTTTATCAGCTCAATCAAACTGTTTGCTTCTGTAGCACCGCTTCTAGGTCTACTGGGTACAGTTATGGGTATGATCGGTACGTTCCAAGCAATCACACTATTTGGTACAGGTGATCCGAAGCTAATGGCTGGCGGTATCTCAGAAGCACTTGTTACTACGATGCTTGGTCTGGTTGTCGCAATTCCTCTGCTGTTCCTGTACACAATCGTACACAGTAAAGGTCGTCGTTTGGTTCAAACTCTTGAAGAACAGAGTGCAGGCTTCATCGCTCGCTATCAGGAAAAACTGCATAAAGCCGAAAGCTAAGGAGGCGTTATGTGGTGGTTAGTTGGAGAACTTGAATCAATTAGGCGCTTCTTGGGAATGGGTGGTGATGTACTTGTCGCCATCTTTATCCTCAGCTTCATGTTATGGGCAGTCTTACTAGAACGTTGGTTTTACTTCGCTGCCGTCGCTCCCAAAGCAATGAAAAAAGCCGTTAGCTTTTGGGAAGAGCGTTCAGAACATAAAAGCTGGAACGCAAAGATGATCCGACAAGAAATGGTTTCTCGTCAGGATATTGAGAATAAAAAGGGACTGCCAATCGTCAAAGTATTGATTGCACTTTGTCCCCTACTTGGCTTGCTCGGCACCGTTGTCGGCATGATTCAAGTATTCGACATCTTAGCGGTAACAGGAACAGGAAGCCCTCGAGCAATGGCCTCGGGGATCTCAAAGGCAACAATCCCAACACTAGCGGGAATGGTGGCTTCACTATCAGGACTTTTCTTTAGTACACGTCTTGATCATTTAGCCAAAGTCACCACGCAGAAGCTTGAAGACAAGCTAAAGCACATTGCCTGAGTAAACGGAATTAGAGGTATAGGTCATGAAGAGACGCTATAGCAATGACAGCAGCGACGAAGCTGCTATCGATATGACCCCGATGCTAGACATCGTGTTCATCATGTTGATCTTCTTTATCGTAACAACATCGTTTGTTAAAGAAGCAGGTCTTGAAGTAAATCGTCCGACGGCGAGCTCAGCGCAAACCGTTAAGAAAGGTAACATCATGGTTGCCATCGGTGCTGCGGGTGATGTTTGGGTTGATAAACGTCGTATTGAAGTTGACGCCGTACGTGCCAACATCGAACGTCTACGTGCAGAAAGCCCAGATGGCGCGGTTGTTATCCAAGCGGATACAGAAGCTAACGCTGGCGTAGTCGTGAAGGTTATGGACCAGATTAAGATGGCAGGTGTAGAAAGCATCTCCATTGCCGCAACCAATAAGGATTAAGCCTATGCGGTATCTGGCCTCAATTGCACTGGCGCTCATTGTCTCCCTCGGATTGTTCTGGGGGATGGACAAGCTAGTAAACAAAGAGCGCCACGAGCTAGTGTCGAATGATGACCTACGTATGGTTGAATTCATTCGCATTAAACCGGACGAAAAAATACAGGAGAAAAAACGCGAACTTCCGAAACCGCCACCACCGAAGCGTCCGCCACCACCTCCAGAAATGAAGGTAACGGCAACGGTAAAACCGGTGATGGATCAAATCCCAATGGACATGCCAAAACTTGATCTTCCAGTTAACGTAACCGGTGGTTCAGTACTTGGACACTACACCCAAGGTGGTGGTGCTAAGTTGGCAGGTAGCGGAGGCCCAGTTCCTCTTGCGACTTTCCAGCCTCAAATGCCTCGTAAAGCAGCGAGATCGGGATTAGAAAAAGGTATCGTACTCGTAGAGTTTACGGTTAACGAACGTGGTGGCGTACAAGACGTTAAAGTCTTAAAAGAATCACCACGTAAGTTGGGCTTGGGTAAAGCAGCGAAGAAAACTGTATCAAAGTGGACTTTCAAACCAAAAATGGTTGATGGCCAAGCGGTTAGCTCTCGTCTTTCTCAGGAAATCGAGTTCTCTACGAACTAAGGAGTCGCAATATGAAAGCATATACTAAGTTGTTGGCTTCTCTGGTGTTTATCTCAGGCGCGTATGGCGCGCCTGCTTTTGCCAATACTCCTGAGTTGTCTGACAGAACATTCCGAACCGTGAACAAAGTTCAGGAACTGATTGCAACTGAAAAATACTCGGATGCAATCTCTAAACTGAACTCTGCCTTGGGAAGTACCAAGAAAAAGAAATACGACCGCGCCGTGTTACTGCAACAGATGGGCTTTCTGTATTCTTTAAAGGACGATTACCCAAAAGCAGCGAAATACTTTGCTGAAGCACTCAAGTTAGATGCTTTACCAGTACCCGTAGCTCAACAGGTTCGTTATAGCCTTGCACAGCTTTATCTAGCAGAAGGCAAATTTAAGCAATCCGTTAATACAATGAACGAGTGGTTCAAGATTGCTGAAACAACAGAGGAAAAACCTCAAGCACATGCTTACATCACATTGGCAAGTGCTTACATTCAACTAGAAGATTACCGCAACGCAATTCCGCCAACCAAAAAGGCAATTGCAATGACGAAGAACCCTAGTGAATCTTGGTATCAACTGTTGATGTCTGCTCACTATGAACTAAAGCAATTCAAAAGTGTTGCTGGCGTGCTAAAAATCTTAACCACCAAGTACCCGCAAAATAAGCGTTACTGGACTCAATTGTCTGGTATTTACATGGAACTCAAGCAAGAGCGTAATGCCCTTTCGACCTTAGAAATGGCTCATAAAATGGGTCTCTTAGAAGGAGAGAAAGAGTATCTACGTTTAGTGAACTTCCAAGCTTATCAAGGTGTACCTTTCCGTGCGGCTAAAACAATGCAAACGTCGATGGAAGAAGGTCATGTTGCGCGTAATGCTGAAAACTTAGAGAAGCTAGCGTCTTTCTGGCAACAGGCTCAGGAACTGGATAAGTCGATTGAGACCTATGTAGCGGCTTACCAATTAGCACCAAAAGCCAAAACGCAGATCAAGATTGCTCGTTTGATGATCTTGGATAAGCAGTACTCTGCAGCAACCAAGTTTGCGAAGAATGCAGCTCCAGACGCCAAACGCGATGATAAAGGTGAACTGAATTACATTCGAGGCATGGCTTATTTTGAGCTCAACCAGCCAAGTAATGCACTTAAAGCAATGAAGAGTGCAGCACAATCACCTGACATGAAAGCAGTAGCTAGCCCTTGGATAAACTTCTTGGAGTCACAAGGCTAGTCCCTGAAAAGCAGTAACGTGCAACGCTAAAGTTGCTCCGAAGATTAAGTGTGAGTCAGTCGCACGCCTGGGGAAGTGAAAGCTTCCCCTTTTTTCGCCTCTATATATAGAGGGAGAAGTCATCCCACACATCAAAGATCAAAAAGATCGGCTAGCAACCACAGGGAGTTCATGATACTCTTCGCCTCCATTTTTCTGGCGGGTTTATCACCAATCCTGAGTGGTTTGGTGGAGAAATCATCAACGTCAGTGCTATCGTTATACCAATCTCGCTGATAAGCATCATTGGCATAACTACAAGGTCGAGACTTCTTTTCGGCATTCACTCAATCCAACCAAAAGTGGAACAGTACAATGGGCAAAGGTACTCTCTATATCGTATCTGCACCTAGCGGCGCAGGTAAATCTAGCTTGATCTCAGCAATGTTGGAACGTAACCCAACATACGCAATGAAAGTGTCTGTGTCTCATACTACTCGTGGCATGCGCCCTGGCGAAGAAAACGGTATCCACTACCATTTCGTTGCAAAAGAAGAGTTTGAAGCTCTGATTGCACAAGGCGACTTCCTAGAATATGCAGAAGTGTTTGGTAACTACTACGGCACATCACGTGTATGGATTGAAGAAACGCTAAACAAAGGCATCGACGTTTTCCTAGACATCGACTGGCAAGGCGCGCGTCAAATCCGCGAGCAAATGTCAGAAGCGAAAAGCATCTTTATCTTACCGCCATCAAATGGCGAACTTGAGCGCCGCCTAACCACTCGTGGTCAAGACAGCGATGACGTTATCGCAAAACGCATGGCAGAAGCAAAGTCAGAAATCTCGCACTACAACGAGTACGATTATGTGATCGTAAACGACGATTTCGATACTGCATTGATGGACTTTAAAGCCATCCTACGTGCGGAAAGATTGAAGGAAGAAAAGCAAGCTGCTAAATATAAAGGTATGCTTGACGCACTTCTAGCAGAGTAATTCTGCTCAGAAACACAAATTTTCGCTTCTTTATTACGGTAAGGAAGCTTATATTGCTTATATAGAAAGTCATTGTTGTTGCACGTCTTATCGCTAGTAAATATTACGCTGAGACTGTATACTTTCTCGTCATTCAAAATTTAGTTAACTATTTGGAGTCCTCATGGCACGCGTAACTGTTCAAGACGCTGTTGAAAAAGTTGGCAACCGTTTCGACCTAGTACTGATTGCGGCTCGCCGCGCTCGTCAAATGCAAACTGGCGGTAAAGATGCACTAGTGCCAGAAGAGAACGATAAGCCAACGGTTATCGCTCTACGCGAAATCGAAGAAGGTTTAATTACTAAAGAAGTTCTAGACGCTCGTGAACGTCAAGAACAGCAAGAGCAAGAAGCGGCAGAGCTAGCGGCAGTAAGCAGCATCGCTCACAACCGTTAATTCTGACTTTAGAATTCAACAACCTCCCGGGCCTATAATTTGTATCTATTCGATAGCCTCAAAGACGTTGCCCAAGAATACCTAACAGAGCCTCAAATTGAGGCTCTGCGTCAATCTTATGTGGTAGCAAGAGATGCCCATGAAGGGCAAACCCGCTCAAGCGGTGAACCATACATCATCCACCCAGTCGCTGTGGCTCGAATCTTGGCCGAAATGCGCCTCGATATCGAAACCCTCCAAGCTGCTTTGCTGCATGACGTCATCGAAGACTGTGACGTTACAAAAGAAGATCTCGAAGAGAAATTCGGCAATACCGTCGCTGAGCTGGTTGATGGTGTATCTAAACTGGACAAACTCAAATTCCGCGATAGGAAAGAGGCTCAAGCCGAGAACTTCCGTAAGATGGTTCTGGCGATGGTGCAAGACATCCGCGTTATCCTGATCAAACTGGCTGACCGTACGCACAACATGCGCACGTTAGGTGCCCTGCGCCCTGACAAAAAACGCCGTATTGCTCGTGAAACACTGGAAATCTACGCGCCACTGGCTCACCGTCTTGGTATTCACAATATCAAAACGGAACTTGAGGAGCTTGGCTTCGAAGCGCTTTACCCGAACCGCTACCGCGTTCTAAAAGAAGTGGTAAGAGCGGCACGTGGTAATCGTAAAGAGATGATCCAACGTATTCACAGCGAAATTGAAGGTCGACTCGAAGATGTTGGCTTGAATGCGCGCGTGTTAGGTCGTGAAAAGAACCTGTTCTCCATCTATAACAAGATGAAAACCAAAGAACAGCGTTTCCACACCATCATGGATATCTACGCTTTCCGAGTGGTTGTTGATACTGCCGATACTTGTTATCGCGTTCTAGGCCAAGTACACAGCTTGTATAAGCCGCGTCCTGGTCGTATGAAAGATTACATTGCGGTACCAAAAGCGAACGGCTACCAATCGCTGCATACCTCTATGGTTGGCCCACATGGCGTGCCAGTTGAAGTTCAGATCCGTACCGAAGATATGGATCAAATGGCGGACAAAGGTGTCGCTGCGCACTGGTCATACAAAGACAAGGGCGACAAGTCTGGCACAACAGCACAAGTGAAAGCTCAGCGTTGGATGCAAAGCCTGCTTGAGCTACAACAAAGCGCTGGTAACTCATTCGAATTCATCGAAAACGTAAAATCGGATCTTTTCCCTGATGAGATTTACGTCTTCACACCAAAAGGTCGTATCGTTGAACTGCCATTAGGCGCAACGGCTGTCGACTTTGCTTATGCCGTACATACTGATGTTGGTAACTCTTGTGTTGGTGCTCGTGTTGACCGTAACCCTTACCCACTAAGTAAGGCATTGAAGAACGGTCAGACAGTAGAAATCATCAGTGCACCAGGTGCGCGTCCAAACGCAGCTTGGCTGAACTATGTCGTGACTTCTCGCGCGCGTACTAAGATTCGTCAAGTATTGAAGACCATGCGTCGTGAAGAGTCGATTACCTTAGGTCGTCGTCTACTGAATCACGCTTTAGGTCGTCATTCGATTGATTCAATCTACCCAGAAAACATCCAAGAAGTGCTGACTGATCTGCGCCTAGAAAGCGTCGATGATCTGCTAGCAGCTATTGGTTTGGGTGAGTTGATGAGTATCGTCATCGCACGTCGCTTATTGGGTGACACTGATGAATTGACCACCACAAGCTCAATTCCAAACGAGTCTAACAAGAAACTGCCAATCCGTGGTGCAGAAGGTCTGCTACTGACTTTCGCAAATTGTTGTCACCCTATCCCGGATGACCACATTATTGCTCACGTATCGCCAGGTCGTGGTCTTGTGGTTCACCGTGAAACGTGTCCAAACGTACGCGGATACCAGAAAGAGCCGGACAAATATATGGCAGTCGCTTGGTCTGAAGAGTACGACAAAGAGTTCATCGCGGAACTGAAAGTCGATATGCTCAACAACCAAGGCGCGTTAGCGGAATTGACCAATGTGATTTCGAAAACTGGTTCGAACATTCACGGTCTCTCAACCGAAGAACGCGATGGTCGCTTGTACACCGTTACCGTTCTGCTAACCACCAAAGATCGTGTTCACCTTGCTGGCATCATGCGTAAGATTAAGACCATGCCACAGGCGACTCGAGTCAGACGAAGAAAGAACTAAACTCTATCGCCACCCACACTCTGGGTGGCGATTTTTTTATATCCCTATTTATTATGAATTTAGAACGTTACAACCGCATCCATCAGGTGCTAAAAGCACGCCAAACCGACCTCACTCTGTGCCTTGAAGAAGTCCATAAGCCGAACAACGTTTCTGCAGTGATCCGTACCGCTGACGCAACAGGCTTACACAAAGTTCATGCGATTTGGCCCGACAAAATGCGCACACTGACTCACACCTCAGCAGGTGCTCGTAACTGGGTTGAAGTGGATACTCACGATTCGATTGAAACTGCGATTACCGAGCTCAAAGCGCAAGGCATGCAAGTTCTGGTCACTAACCTTTCGGACACCGCGGTCGACTTTCGTGAAATCGACTACACCAAGCCAACGGCGATCATTCTTGGTAGCGAAAAAATTGGCGCTTCAGAGCAAGCGAAGAAACTCGCAGACCAAGACATCATTATTCCAATGATCGGTATGGTGCAGTCTTTGAATGTCTCAGTCGCCAGTGCCGTGATTCTTTATGAAGCGCAGCGTCAGCGTGAAGCCGCTGGTATGTACGAACGTGAGGAAAGCGCTCTACCAAAAGAGACCATCAACCGCATTCTGTTTGAGCGTGGTCATCCAGTCTTAGCAAAAGTAGCGAAACGCAAAGGGCTAGAATATCCACAACTTGATGACGAAGGCCAAATTATGGCTGACGAATCGTGGTGGAAAGAGATGCAGAAGAAATAGATAGACTCGAGAGGCGAGAACGCTTTGCTTCGAGATAACCTCATATAACCAATCGATATGGCTCTTTCTAGCCTCACTGGTTAAGTTTATTTCCGCGTTCTCGAATCTCGGAGCGTAAGCGTTCCCACATCCCTTTCTATAACTTAATCCTGTACAAAAACACAGCTTAGTGGTTAACATACTGCTATGTTAACTATTTTCTTGAGCCCACTATGTCTGCCCAAATGTTATCTGCTGTTCCTTTAACCTCTCTGTCTGGAGTTGGCGCCAAAGTCGCAGAAAAACTCGCCAAAGTTGGCTTGCATAGTGTTCAAGATCTACTGTTTCATCTTCCTCTTCGTTACGAAGATCGCACTCGCATTTACCCAATCGCCAAACTGCATGCTGGGCTCTGGGCGGCGGTACAGGGCAAAGTTATGGCTGTCGATACTACTTTCGGCAAACGCAAAATGCTGACGGTAAAAATCAGTGACGGCAATGGCACGATTACCCTACGCTTTTTTAACTTTACTGCCGCGATGAAGAACAATTTCTCGAATGGTAAGTTAGTACACGCTTACGGTGAAATTAAGCGTGGCAGTATGGGCTTAGAAATTGTTCACCCTGACTACAAGTTTTATGCAAGTGAACAAAAGCCGGATGTGGAACAGAGCTTAACCCCCGTTTATCCAACCACCGATGGGTTACGCCAAATCACTTTGCGTAACCTGACGGAACAAGCCTTATCACTCCTCGATAAAGCCGCTGTACAAGAGTTGCTGCCTTCTGGTTTGTACAATCACCAGATCACCATGTCGCAAGCGCTGCATACGATTCATCGACCGCCTCCAACCATTAATTTGGATGAGTTTGATGAAGGTAAACACCCTGCTCAAATTCGGTTGATCATGGAAGAGTTACTGGCGCAGAACCTCTCTATGTTGGCAGTGCGCAGCAAAGGGCAACAAGACGTTGCATTACCTTTGGCGTCGTGTGACTCGCTGAAAAAGCAGTTACTGGCTCAATTGCCCTTTTCGCCGACCAATGCTCAAGCACGAGTGGTTAAAGAAATTGAAGCTGACTTAGAAAAAACGCACCCAATGATGCGCCTTGTTCAAGGTGACGTAGGCTCGGGAAAAACTTTAGTTGCGGCACTCGCAGCAGTCAGAGCCATTGAACACGGCTATCAAGTCGCTTTAATGGCACCGACCGAACTGCTCGCCGAACAGCACGCGATTAACTTCGCCAATTGGTTTGAGAAAATGGGCATTCAGGTCGGTTGGCTTGCAGGAAAATTAAAAGGTAAAGCCAAAGAAGCCGAATTGGCGCGTATTGCCAGTGGTGAAGCGCAAATGGTCGTGGGTACTCACGCTCTCTTCCAAGAACATGTTGAGTTCCATCATCTTGCTTTGGTCATTATTGATGAACAGCACCGCTTTGGTGTCCACCAGCGCTTAGAGCTACGCGAGAAAGGCGCAAAACAAGGCGCTTATCCACACCAGCTCATCATGACAGCAACGCCAATTCCGCGAACATTAGCCATGACAGCTTATGCTGACTTAGAAACGTCAGTGATTGATGAATTACCGCCAGGTCGAACACCAATCCAGACGGTCGCAATTCCAGACACCAAACGCGATGATATCGTCGAACGAGTGCGCAATGCCTGCTTAAACGAAGGCAAACAAGCGTATTGGGTATGTACCTTGATTGATGAGTCCGAAGTCTTGGAGGCTCAAGCTGCCGCTGATACCGCAGAAGAGCTGCAACGGAAACTGCCTGACGTAAAAATTGGTCTAGTGCACGGACGAATGAAGCCCGCAGAGAAACAAGCGGTGATGCAGGATTTCAAAGACAACAAGCTGCATTTGCTGGTAGCAACTACGGTGATTGAAGTGGGCGTGGACGTGCCCAATTCCAGTTTGATGATCATCGAGAACCCAGAGCGCTTAGGTTTAGCGCAGTTGCACCAGTTGAGAGGTCGTGTTGGTCGAGGTTCAGTGGCGAGCCATTGTGTGTTGCTGTATCACTCACCACTATCAAAAACCGCCCAAAAACGTTTAGGCGTATTACGTGAAAGCAACGACGGCTTCGTGATTGCACAGAAAGACTTAGAGATTCGTGGACCGGGTGAGCTTCTTGGTACCAAACAAACTGGCTTGGCAGATTTTAAAATTGCCGACTTAGTGCGAGATCAGCGCTTAATTCCGGAAGTTCAACGCATCGCGCGTTACATTCATGACAACTACCCAACGAATGCGACGGCAATTATTGACCGTTGGTTAGGCGAGCGTGACATTTACTCTAAGGCGTAAGCGCTTCTTTTCTCACCTACCCTCGCTCCATCAATAAACCTCCTTACAGACACCGTTCTGTAAGGAGGTTTCGCATACATTCATTGCGCCAATGAATATCTCATTTAATAAAAGCCAACTCGACTTTATTCAATAATTACGACAAGTTAGAGCAAGTAAACTCTACATAAAGTTAATACTCCAAGCGGATATAAAAAACGTCATAAATACACAATGTCATCAAGGATAGATGCATGAAAAAACGTACCTTGCTTGCGGTAACAGCAGCATTAGTTGGCTCTGTACACTCCGCCCCCATAGCAGCGCAAGATAAACAGAGCGCGATTCTTCAGTCGGCAGAGCTTTTTGCCAAAAGTTCGGCTTACTTTAATCCCAAAATATCACCAGATGGTAAGCACTTAGCCTTTGAGTCCAGCATCGATGGTAAAGATGCTTTGGTTATACTCGACAGTAAAACCATGCAGCCGAGCAGTGTGCTGCGCTTCTCAGGTAACGAGCAAGTGGGTGATTATTACTGGGTCAATAATGAACGTGTTGTCGCATCCAAAGAATATTTAAAGAGTTGGTCTACCGCTCCTCGCTACTATGGCGAACTCGTCTCGGCCAATGTGGATGGAAACAAATACGCTTATATATTTGGTTATAACCCTCCTCAAACTAGCCGCCTAGTGCGAGCATCCTCTATCGTAAGAGCTTACGGTGATGTCTTAGATATTCTGCCTGAAGACGACCGCCATATCTTAGTTTCAGCTCTTCCTTTCGGTGAATACAGTTTCAACTTGGAAGCGCCAAGAGAGGTGTACCGCGTCAACGTATACACCGGTAGACGCTCGAAGATAACGACAGCACCCATCCCGTTGAGTCGGTTTCTCACCGACCATGATGGTGAAGTTCGCTTTGTTTCAGGCTTGAATAGCAACAACAAAGTCGAGCTTTATTATCGCGTCGACGATCAATGGAAAAGCTCCGATAAATTGGCGGCTTTAAAAAATTTCGAAGAGTTCTATCCTATCTCCTTTGCAGAGAATCAAGATTCCGTTTATGCCGCGATAAGTCAGTCAGGTGAGCCAAGAGCAATCCATCATCTCAACTTAAAAACCGGCAAAAGTACAAAAGTTGCCTCGGATGATACCGTCGATCCGAAGGAATATTGGTTAGATCCAGACTCAAAACAGCTTTACGCGGTCGAGTTTGAAAGTGATTACCCTACTTATGCCTTTGTTGATCCAAAAAACAAACGCAGCGAATACTTAAAGCAAATCCTCACTTCTCTACCTGGTCATCAAGTTCGCCTAGTCAGTGAGACTGAAGCTGGTGATGCTTACGTCATTATGGCCTTCAACGATAGAAACCCCGGGGATTACTACTTATTTACCACCGAACCAAAAGAAATTCGTTATCTGTTCTCGGCACGAGAGTGGTTAGACCCAGAGAAAATGGCTGAAGTGAAGCCTTTTGAGTTCACTAGTCGAGACGGGAAAACCATCTCTGGTTATCTTACATTGCCACCAAATACTGAAGCTAAAAATCTCCCTCTTATCGTCAATCCGCATGGCGGTCCTCATGGTCCACGAGATTGGTGGCGTTTTACCGAGGAGAATCAGTTTCTCGCTAACAATGGCTATGCTGTGATGCAAGTAAATTTCCGTGGCAGTGGTGGCTTCGGTAAGCAGTTTGAAGAGGCTGGCTATCGTAAATGGGGAACGAACATTCAATATGACATCATCGACGCCACCAAACACATTGTCGCAGAAGGCATCGCAGATAAAGAACGCATCTGTATTTCTGGCGGAAGCTTTGGCGGATACAGTGCATTACAATCCGCCACCCTTGCACCTGAGTTGTTTCAGTGCGCCGTGGGCAGTGCCGGTGTTTATGACCTTGAGTTGATGTTCACCGAAGGTGATGTGCCCGATAGTCGCATGGGGTTAAGCTTTTTGAAAGAAGTACTGGGAACCGACCCTAAAGTCTGGAAAGCCATGTCTCCAACTCATAATGCAGACAAGTTGAAAGCTTCTATCCTTCTCGTGCATGGGGGAAAAGACCAACGTGCACCTATTGAACATTATGAGGCAATGGCTAAAGCACTCGACAAGCTCAACTACCCATACGAATCTTTTGTGTTAGACGATGAAGGACATGGCTTTTACAAAGATGAACACCGAGCTAAATATTACGCTCATGTGTTGAGCTTCTTCGATAAGCACTTAAAAAACTAACCTCCTAAAGTAAAACCTCAAAGGCGATAACCATTCCGTTATCGCCTTTTCTTTGTAGCTCAAAGCAAACGTTTGCTTTTTGAATAAATCCCTCTATAATCGCGCTCAAAATTTATGGTGTGCATCTTGTCACATCAAACCAACCTGAGTTGACACTGATTAACAGCAATCACAGGTCATAACGTCAACTCCACCCAGCACTCCCATTCAGCGAGCTCTGGGGCAAGAATTATTGCGACTAGCGAGACAAACATGACAACTTCAAACCGAACTTCGGAACTGGTCTATCAGTTAAACGATCGTCCACCACTACCTCAGACCATTTTTGCTGCACTTCAGCACTTATTGGCGATGTTCGTAGCCGTTATCACTCCTTCTCTGATCATTTGTCAGTCTTTGGGTGTGCCTGCTGACCAAACCAACACCATCATCAGCATGTCACTGTTTGCATCTGGCGTGTCTTCCTTTATTCAAATTCGTACCTTTGGCCCTATCGGCTCTGGCTTGCTTTCAGTGCAAGGCACCAGCTTTAACTTCTTAGGGCCAATCATTGGTGCGGGTCTTTCTCTTAAAGCAGGTGGCGCTGATCTTGGCACCATGATGGCAGCGATTTTCGGTACTATCTTGGTGGCGTCTTTTGCTGAGATCCTGCTATCTCGCGTCCTAGAACACGCACGCCGCATCATCACGCCATTGGTATCTGGCATTGTCGTGACGCTTATCGGTCTGACGCTTATCCAAGTGGGTTTGGTATCAATGGGCGGAGGCTATGCTGCAATGGGCGATGGCTCTTTCGGTAGCCTAGACAAGTTAGCTCTCGCTGGCACAGTACTTGGCTTGATCGTAATCCTTAACCGCTCAAAGAACCCATACCTACGTGTTGCATCAATTGTAATTGCAATGCTGGTTGGCTACATCATGGCGTACTTCATGGGCATGGTCGACACCTCAACACTGGGCGAAACTGACCTCATCGCACTGCCGATCCCAATGCAATACGGCTTAAGCTTCGACTGGTCGCTGTTTATTCCACTGGTTCTGATTTTCTTTATCACAGCACTAGAAGCAATTGGTGACATTACCGCAACGTCTGAGGTGTCCGGTGAGCCAGTGAAAGGTCCGGTTTACATGAAGCGCATCAAAGGCGGCGTATTAGCTGACGGTCTGAACTCAGCGATTGCAGCAGTATTCAACAGCTTCCCGAACTCTACCTTTAGCCAAAACAACGGCATCATTATGCTCACTGGCGTAGCAAGCCGTTACGTGGGTTACTTCATCTCAGGCATGTTGGTGATTCTGGGTCTGTTCCCGGGCGTGGCAAGCTTTGTTCAGCTGATTCCTGAGCCAGTGCTGGGCGGCGCAACTATCGTGATGTTCGGTACCATTGCCGCAGCGGGCGTACGCATCATCTCTCGTGTCGACCTCGATCGCCGCGCAATCCTGATTATGGCGTTGTCGTTTTCAATGGGTTTGGGCATTGCACAAAAACCAGAAATTCTGCAATTCATGCCTGAGTTTATTAAGAGCATTTTCTCCACGGGCGTGGCAGCAGGCGGCATCACCGCTATCGTATTGAACCTGCTGCTTCCAGAGAAACTGGAAGAGGAGGATGAGCTGGTTGCTCAAGAGGTAAAAGAATCCTAATACCAACTCCGTTAATTAGATGTTCAAAAAATTGCGCCGGAAAAATCACTTAGAACAAGGCAAAGATTGCAGCTAGCTAGTTACTCTACCTACAAAATCTTTAACACCGTTATAAGTGATTTTAACCAGCAAGAATGAGCAGATAATTGATGGAATTGGTATAATCTTGCACTAGGATGATCGGAAAGCCCAACCAAACTTTGGTTGGGCTTTTTTATTAGGATAGATTGAGCGAGAAAGCTTACTTGGTTGGGAAGCTGATTTGTGCGCTTAACCCGCCTTCACTGCGATTACGTACCACAACCGAACCAGAATGCTGGCTAACGATACGCTTCACAATGGCCAAACCCAAGCCTGTCCCTTCACTGCCTCGCGCCGTATCACCACGGGTAAAAGGTTCAAACAGCTTGGCAATTTGCGATTGCTCAATGCCCGGGCCATTGTCTTCAACGCACACCCAAACCAACTGTTTGTCGGCGGTGACGCCTGTACTGATTTTCACCCAGCCATTGCCGTATCGCAGAGCATTGACCACAAGGTTACTCACCGCACGTTTGATCGCGATTGGACTGCCTTTTGCGGTTGGCATCGTTGGGTTGAGGTCAGTTTCAATTTCGACTTCATAACCCCCTTCCGACGTTGCGACATCGCTGGTGATGGTATTAATGTCCACCTGCTCAAACGACTCTTTATTTACTGGCTTGAGGTAGTCCATAAACTGACTGATGATCTCGTTACACTCTTCGGTATCACTGATGATGCCTTCGGCTAGGTAACTGTCTTCAGGTGACATCATTTCTGTCGCAAGGCGAATACGCGTCAGTGGCGTGCGTAAGTCGTGGCTGATGCCTGCCATCAGTAGCGCACGATCTTCTTCCAGTTCTTGAATGCCTTTCGACATCTGGTTGAATGCGCGAGTGACAGAGCGGATTTCTGAAGCACCTTTCTCCGGCAACGGCGGAGGAATTTCACCTCGACCAACCCCTTTAGCGGCTTTTTCTAGCGCAATCAAAGGTCGGTTTTGTAAACGGATAAACAACCAACCACCAGCAATGATCAGAAGCGCCATGATCAAGCTGTTACGGAACAGCGGAGCAAAGTCTTCTTCTTGCAATTCAGAAAGCGGAATACGGATGATGGAGTTAGGCAACTGATCGATGCGCATCCACAGAATGTAGCTTTCACTGCCAAGCAGCAAACGTACTTCTGTTGGTGAGCCGAGCTCTTGAGTCATCTCTTCCGACATCAAATCAATCGACATCGCATGATTGAACTCATTCATCATCTCGCTATCAACGCTGTGTACCGTCACACCCAAGTTTTCCAGCAGTTGGTGGCGCAGCGGAGCATCAGCTTTGAGTAGACCATCTTCATCGAGTACCAGATTCAACTCGTGGGCGAGAATTTTGTTGAACTGCTGCAAACTTGGCATCAACGCGTAGTTAAAAACGGCGTAGTAAGAAAAGACTTGGCTAGCGAGAAGCAAAGAGATGAACAGCAGAATGGATTGTGTAAATGAACTTCGGATTCGCATGGAGGATCCCTAATGGACTGTTCCTAGTGAACAACATTAACTGCGAGTTTCCAGCCCTCAAACAGGAAGGAGGCTTGAGGGTGGAATATGAGCAGCCGAGTATTATCGGCAGGCCTTAGAAGGTATTACGCTTCTTTGCCGTCTGGGACGAACACGTAACCCAAGCCCCATACCGTTTGGATGTAGCGTGGCTTGCTTGGATCGTCTTCTAGCATGCGGCGTAGACGTGAGATTTGAACGTCGATAGAACGCTCCATCGCTGAGTATTCACGACCACGAGCCATGTTCATCAGCTTATCACGCGACATCGGCTCACGAGCGTTGGTCACTAGCGCTTTCAGCACCGCGAATTCACCAGAGGTCAGTGGCATCGCTTCGTCACCACGGAACATTTCACGTGTACCTAGGTTCAGACGGAAGTCACCGAACTCAACCACTTTCTCTTCCGTGCTTGGCGCACCTGGCAGTTCAACCGTTTGTCGGCGAAGTACTGCTTTAATACGAGCCAGCAGTTCACGCGGGTTGAACGGTTTTGGTAGGTAATCGTCTGCACCCACTTCAAGACCAACGATACGATCGACTTCATCGCCTTTCGCTGTCAGCATCAGAATAGGTAGCATGTTGTTGGCATGACGTAGACGACGACAAATCGATAAGCCATCTTCGCCCGGCAACATTAAATCCAACACCATAAGGTGGAAGTTTTCACGGGTCAGAAGACGGTCCATCTGCTCGCCGTTAGCGACACTTCTCACTTGAAAACCTTGCTCAGAAAGGTAACGCTCCAACAGAGCACGCAAACGAGCATCGTCATCAACCACTAATATTTTATGATTTTCCTGCATTGAAACATCCTTTCAGAGGCATCTATAGTCAAAAATGTATCACTGTTTTTTCAAACGTGCTTGTTCAAATTGTTACTCTTTTTATCTTAGCCACGGTTTTGATGAATTATTTCGATGTTTCGCATTATTTTTCTCCTCATCACAACAATTTACAGTCAGACAAAATCAAGGCTAATATGATCAACAGAATCCAATAACGGCTGATTTACTTCTAATGAAAACCAATTTAATTACCCGTGAAGGCTACAATCGCCTAAAAACAGAACTCGACTTTTTATGGCGAGAAGAACGCCCAGAAGTCACCAAAAAAGTCACTTGGGCAGCAAGCTTGGGCGACCGAAGTGAAAATGCAGATTACCAATACAACAAAAAACGTCTGCGTGAAATTGACCGCCGTGTCAGATACTTACGTAAGCGTCTAGAGCAAGTCAAAGTGGTGGATTACTCGCCTCAGCAAGAAGGCAAAGTGTTCTTTGGTGCTTGGGTGGAAATTGAGAATGAAGCGGGCGATGTGAAGAATTTCCGCATCGTTGGTCCCGATGAAATCTATGGCGATGCAAAAGGTTATATCTCGATTGATTCCCCAATGGCTCGTGCGCTACTAAAAAAAGAAGTCGATGACGAGTTCGCAGTGAGAACGCCGGAAGGCTACAAAGAATGGTTTATCAATAGTATTCGCTACCAAGCCGAAGAAAACTGATTGAATGACCCGATAAAAAGAAAGCCGCACTCTTTAGTGCGGCTTTTACGTTTTGGATATCAACCTTGAAGGTTACTCTTCGTAGTCAGGCTTCTCGGTCACAATGTAGTTAGTGTCGCTGGCAACGATCGCACCGTGCTTCAAGAAGTTCTTACCCAGAATCATGCTGTAATGGAAGCGGCTACGGTCTTGCAAGTTAACTCGAATCTTCTTCTCTAATTCGCCAAGCTTAACGTGCATTTCCACTACAGGGCGTACGTTGGCTTTCTCACCTTTCTTGGCTTTAATGCGCATCACGTCAACAACGGGCTTGGTAAATTCTTTCTTCATACCGCTGTCGTTCTCGTAGGTAAAGCTCACCATGTCTTTGCCATCTTTCTTGAACTGTTTGATGTTCTTGGCATTAATCGAGCTCACATCCGCGCCCGTATCCAATTTCACAGGGAAAGACATGCCTTCCACTTCTGCCACTTCAATGTGGCCAGCTTTAAACAGTGGACGCGCATCGAGTAAGTGGTCAGCGCGAGTATTTAGCAGCACACCACCTTTCGCCATGTTGTGGCCGAAGACAAAGAACGGCTGCTCTTGGTCGTCTTTCTCTAAAACATCAATCGCGAAGTCGATGGTCTTCTCTTCGTCACCAAACAGGAATTCCCCCTCAACAACTGGGCGAACCGAATCACCGACTTTAAGCTTCTTCAGTACACGTTTGGTGATTTTCTCTTCCTTACCCTTCGAACTTGGCAGGTAGAAGGTCACGACTTCTTTTTTGTCTTTCTCGGTCAGTTCAAAACCATCCACACGCAACAACGGCGTTTTAACCGCAAAAGTTGGATAAGCAGATAGCACGTGACCATCGATATTCACTGTCTCTTCAGGAGAGATAACCAATGGTTTTGATTTAAGCGCGCTCTTGAATGATTTCTCGACCCCACCTAGCAAGTTCTCTTTATCGGTATCAATCACGAAGTGCTGACTTGCCACGTCTTTGCCCAAACGGATTTGCGAACTAAAGCCGCTGCGATCACGCAGATAGACCAACCATTGCTGTGTCTCGGTTTCACTCACTTGCACTGGAAGGTAAACCAAAGGACGCTCACTCTTGCTGGTTTTCAGCATGCGAACAAGTGGCAGTGTCATTGGGTGACGCTTACCGTTTTCGCCTTCAAGGGTGAAAGAGACTTGTTTTTTCTTCTTATCTACCTTGATGTTCAGCGCATGCACGTTGGTGTAGCGACTGGTAGTAGAAATACTGATGCGATATGGCACGCCTTCAACATTCACAATTTCTTTCTTACCTATCATTTGTGCATTTGGCTGCTCTTGCAGGTAGTCGTAACCAGCAAACACCCACGCGTTGTTATCGAGGTAAGTTTTACCAATCAAAATCGGCGCTGAAAATTGAGTACGCTTGGTCAGGTTCACCACAGTATCGACCGTGTGCCCTGCAATGGTCATCGGCATTTTTACCGTCGGGCGCAAAATTGGTTTTTCACTGGTACGGCTACGGATCGCACTGATGCGTTCAAGATCATCGGTGATCTTAATTTCTTTACCTGTGTACGGATGATGAATCGTAAAGCTCACGGTCACTTGGTAAGGTTTGAAGCTGTCTGAATCCCACTTGGCTTTCGTCCCACCAAGGTCATCGATGATCGCCCACATCAATTTGTCGTCTTTCAGACTTTTGTATTCAGGGTTGCTACTGCTCACGTGGATGTTTTCAGCGTGCATTGACGTGGTATCGGCACCGGTATCAATCTTACCGATAAATGGCACATCGCTTAGCTCAGGAATGTCGCTGTAGTAAACACTTTCTACACGACCTAAAACCAGTTTGTCATCAAGTTGATAGATAGGATCTTGAGTGGTCGCAGAAAGGGGTTGCGACCAAGCGAACGGCGTCGCTAATAAGGCACTAGAGAGCGCCAAAGCCAAAGACATTTTCTTCATCATTGTTTTCCGTATGAGCTAAGGTACAGGGGTTAGTCGATAACCAAATGTATAAGTTCTCAATTTAATTACAGTTTTGACACAAATCTGACTGATGTCCACCAGCGCTCGGTAAATTTTTGAGTTACTAGTTTAAAACATTGCAAATTCCATGAATGACCCCAATGTTCTATACACAACCAATACCCAAACAGAATTAAAGAGAATACACGGATGAGCCAAGCTATCTGTCGCATGATTGCTCAAGAGCTGAATGTTCGCCCTGAGCAAGTCAACGCTGCTGTAACCCTTATTGATGACGGTAACACGGTCCCATTTATTGCACGTTACCGTAAAGAGGTGACGGGCGGCCTTGATGACACCCAACTGCGTACTCTAGACAGCCGTCTGTCTTACCTTCGTGAACTGGACGATCGCCGTCAGACCATCCTGAAATCGATCCAAGAGCAAGGCAAACTTACGCCAGAGCTAGAACAAGAAATCACTCAGGCAGACAGCAAGACTCGTCTTGAAGACTTGTACCTACCTTACAAACCAAAGCGTCGCACCAAAGGTCAGATCGCGATTGAAGCCGGTCTTGAGCCACTTGCAGACCAGCTTTGGAATCATCCGCAAACTGAGCCAGAAAGCGAAGCAAGCAAATACCTTGATGCAGACAAAGGCGTGGCAGACACCAAAGCCGCACTGGATGGCGCGCGTGCGATCATCATGGAACGCATCGCGGAAGACGCAAACCTGCTAGAGAAAATCCGTGGTCACCTAAACCGCAATGCGGAAATGGGCGCTCGCGTCGTTGAAGGCAAAGAGCAAGAAGGTGAGAAGTTTAAAGACTACTTCAACCACAACGAGCCACTAAGCAAGGTACCATCACACCGTGCGTTGGCGATGCTGCGTGGTCGTAACGAAGGCTTCCTGACATTGGCAATGAATGCTGATCCAGAACAGGAAGAAGGCGTTCGTCAGTCTTACTGCGAAACTATCATTGCAGACCACTACGGCGTGACACTTAGCAGCGCACCTGCAGATACCTGGCGTAAGCAAGTGATCAGCTGGGCATGGCGCATCAAAGTATCGATGCACATGGAAACCGAGCTAATGGGCGCAATGAAAGAGCGCGCAGAAATCGAAGCGATTGAAGTATTCGCCACCAACCTAAAAGACTTGTTGATGGCTGCGCCTGCGGGCCCTCGTGCAACACTTGGTCTCGATCCAGGTCTGCGTACAGGCTCGAAGATCGCTATTGTCGATCCGACTGGTAAAGTGCTTGCAACCGAAACCATCTACCCTCACCCACCACAAAAGCAATACGACAAATCAGCGCAAATCGTTGATCAGTTGGTGCGCAAGTACAACGTGGATTTGATTGCGATCGGTAACGGTACGGCTTCACGTGAAACCGACAGCTTTGTCGCAGACGTCATCAAACGTGGCAACCTGAAAGTTCAGAAGATCATTGTGAGTGAAGCGGGTGCTTCGGTTTACTCAGCGTCTGAGCTTGCAGCGAAAGAATTCCCGAATATGGACGTATCTTTGCGTGGTGCGGTGTCGATTGCTCGTCGTCTACAAGACCCGCTGGCTGAACTAGTGAAAATCGATCCTAAATCAATTGGTGTGGGTCAATACCAACACGATGTTAGCCAATCAATGCTGGCAAAACGCCTGGATGCGATTGTGGAAGACTGTGTAAACGCGGTCGGTGTTGATGTGAACACCGCTTCTGCAGCACTACTAACGCGCGTAGCGGGCTTGTCGAGCACCATTGCGCAGAACATTGTCGACTTCCGTGATGAAAACGGTCGCTTCGAAGCACGTACAACCTTGAAGAAAGTACCTCGTTTAGGTCCTAAGGCATTCGAGCAGTGTGCAGGCTTCCTACGAATCATGGATGGTAAGAACCCACTTGATGCGTCTGCCGTTCACCCAGAAGCGTACCCAGTGGTAAAAGCGATTTCTGAGAAGAACAACAAAGACATCAAAGCACTGATTGGTGATTCAAGCTTCCTCAAAGGTCTGCATGCCGTGGATTACACCGACGATAACTTCGGTGTTCCAACCATTACTGACATCATCAAAGAGTTAGATAAACCGGGTCGTGACCCGCGTCCAGAATTCAAAACGGCAACGTTCGCAGAAGGCGTAAACTCAGTTTCTGACTTGGAACCGGGCATGATTCTAGAAGGCGTGGTGTCTAACGTAGCCAACTTCGGTGCCTTTGTTGATATCGGCGTTCACCAAGATGGTCTTGTGCATATTTCTGCACTGACAGATCGCTTTGTGTCGGATCCACGTGAAGTGGTGAAAGCAGGCGACATCGTTAAAGTCAAAGTGATGGAAGTGGACGTTCAGCGCAAGCGCATTGGTCTATCGATGCGTATGAACGACGAACCGGGTCAAGACAACCGCAGCCAACGCTCATCAGCTGCGCCGCGTCGTAATGACCAACAGCAGCGTCGTCAGCCTCGCCGTGATGACTCGTCATCTAACAGCGCAATGGGCGGTGCTTTTGCAGCAGCGTTTGCTAAAGCGAAAAAGTAATCTCGTCTAAGCTTCACCACTAATAACGATGCTTCACCGCTAACTCGTATTCACCGCTAAAAAGAAAACGCTCCAATCAGTCAATCTGCTTGGAGCGTTTTTATTTGAGTAGGATATTGAGTCGTCATAATACTGCTATCACTTCTGACGGTGTATGGGGCGCGACCGAGTGACCATAATGAAACTTAATCACCTTCCTGCGCTTTTCCATCAATCCCTCTTTGACCGCAGCATCCAAAATGCGCTTAGGTAGTCGAAAGCGTATCGCGTAGCCCTTACCCTGATCTTCGCTGTAACTCTTGAGTGCAAGCAAACCAAAGAGACGTTCTAGCGTGTCTTCCGGTTCTTCGTGATAACGGGTGTCCACCTCGGGTTCCACTTCGTAGTCAGGATGCTCCGATGGGTCCCACGAGGATTGGCGTCGCCGTTTCTCATCACTTTTTACTTTGCGCTCCGCATTGGTTTTCGCCAGTGCGACTGTTGGCGTCACAGGTTCTCGGACTTTATTGTCACGAGCAGCTTGTTCCGTCTGCACATTAACGGATGGGGCGATCAGTGGCACGCTAACGTTAGCCGGTGACACAATCATTGCGAACCCTCCTCAGAGTCGCCCAACTCGTCAATACAGCAAACTCCTCCCACAAGAAGAGTTCGCTAAAACTTATATCGACCAATTTTTAATCAGCTTTAGGAGTTTTATTCGTTTAGATGTGCAGGCCTAACCGTTAAGCGGCAAATTCTCTCACTTGGAGACAAAACGCTTCATGTTCGGTCATGAACGGCGCATGAGAGGATTGATTGAAAACAAACTGCTGAGTGCTTGGCAACTGCTCGCTTAAGTCACTTGCCACTTTGATTGGCACTAAGCCATCAAGTCGACCATAAAGGCGCAGCATCGGCATAGAAAGGGACGTCAGCGCATCGCGCAGATCCACATCGGCAAGAATGTTCAAACCCACCAACAACGAATCAGGGTTCGGCTGCGGACGCGATAGCACCGCTTGTTTGAGTTGTTTAACGTCTTTGCGCGCAGACGGGCTGCCCATCGCTTGCAGCGCCATAAAACGCTCAATAGTGACAGAGAAGTCTTCCAGCAATTGATCGGTGAATGCGGTTAACACGTTAGGTTGAATACCACGCCAAGGACGCTCAGCAGCAAATTTTGGTGAACTTGCTACCGTGATTAATTTGCTCACACGCTGCGGAGCATTAAGTGCAATGTGGGTTGCCACCAAGCCACCTAATGACCAGCCAAGCCAAACGGCTTTCTCTGGTGCGTCTTGCAAAACAAGGTTAGCGATTTTTGCTAAATCTTCAGCGTGAGATTCTGCGCTGTGTCCGTATCCCGGAAGATCGACCACATGCACTCGGAAATAAGGTTGAAGAGACTCGACGGTCTGCTGCCATACCGCACCATTCATACCCCAACCATGAAGCAACACCAAATCTGGTCCTTGACCAAATGACTGCCAGTGTAAATTCGTGCTCATGCTCTCGTTCTCTCCCACTTATCTTATTCCTTACAACGCAATCCAAGCTTTAGTCTGATGGCTCGCTCACCTTGGATGGATTGTATGTTATCTCATCAATGGCAAAACATCATGCATCGCGTACTCAGTAGCCAATGCGGATTATGCCGATTTCCCATACCTCACCGCCAAACGCCCAACCTAATGCGTTGGTGTGACAGCTGTTTTGACCACCTCACACCAATCAAACGCTGCTCACGTTGTGGTTTAAAAATGACAGAAGAGGAATCACAATCCTCCGCAGAGTGCGGAGAATGCCTGAAAGAGCCACCACCATGGCGGCGTTTGTATACCTTAGGTGACTATGACTTTCCGCTCTCTCAACAAGTACAGCGCTTTAAAGATCACGGCGAGGCATGGCAGGTGAGTGCGCTTACTCAACTATTAGCAGAACGAATTGAGCAGCCTGCACCCGTCATCACCAGCGTGCCCATTCACTGGCAGCGCTACATAAAACGAGGCTTCAATCAGAGCCATATCTTAACCAAACACCTCGCCCGCCATTTAGATGTGCGATATGAAAGCAAGGTATTTAAACGTGTCAAAAGCGCTCAGTCGCAGCGAGGAAACAAAAAAGCCAGTCGCGAGCAAAATCTGCAAGGGGCATTTACCCTACAAGGTGAGGTGAACTTTTCCCACATCGCGATTGTGGATGATGTGGTTACAACAGGTAGTACGGTCCGACAATTATGTCATTTACTACTTGAAGTTGGCGTAGAAAGCATCGATATTTACTGCATCTGCAGAACTCCTGCCCCGGGCTCACTCTAGATCGCTTCGCCATGTCTTAGCATCAAAAAGACTAGACCGAGCCGTCAACAGGAGTAGAATAGCAGCAATAGCCTACAAATTTACTCAGGTATTCGTCGTGTCAAATATTACTATTACAGAAACTGCGCAAACGCATTTCGCCAACCTTTTAGGCCAACAGCCTGAAGGCACTAACATTCGAGTTTTCGTTGTTAACCCAGGAACACAAAACGCAGAGTGTGGCGTGTCTTACTGCCCACCAGAAGCGGTTGAAGGCACTGACACTGAAATCCCTTACAGCGGTTTCTCTGCATTCATTGATGAGCTAAGCCTTCCTTTCCTTGAAGACGCTGAAATCGATTTTGTTACTGACAAAATGGGTTCTCAACTAACGCTAAAAGCGCCAAACGCAAAAATGCGTAAAGTCGCGGATGACGCTCCACTTGTAGAACGTGTTGAGTACGTAATCCAAACTCAAGTGAACCCGCAACTTGCAGGTCACGGTGGTCACGTAAACCTAGTTGAAATCACAGACGACGGCATCGCTATCGTTGCATTCGGTGGTGGTTGTAACGGTTGTTCAATGGTTGATGTGACTCTAAAAGAAGGCATCGAGAAAGAGCTTTTGAACCAATTCGTTGGTGAGCTAACAGCTGTTCGTGATGCTACCGAGCACGACCGTGGCGATCACTCTTACTACTAAGTCGCTGATGACTTACTAGCAATGCATATCGACGAGAAATGGGAGGCACTTGCCTCCCATTTTTGTTTTCAATTGCGTTATGCTGAATCATCACGCTAGAAACTCGAGCTTTCTTCTCATATATTAAGAAATCTCATTTCTTCGATGAGTTAACGATACTAAGGAGCCAGCGTTATGTCGAAAAGGACCCCACCAGAGATCCTCTCTTGTCAGACGGTCGCACAATCTAAACTGTTTACTGTGGAAGCCCTCGACCTTCGCTTCTCTAATGGCGAACTACGTACTTATGAACGCATGAAACCGAGTGGGCGTGATGCCGTGATGGTTGTTCCTGTGACTGAACAAGGCGACTTACTGCTAGTACGCGAGTACGCGGCAGGCACAGAACGCTACGAACTCGGCTTTCCAAAAGGCTTGATCGACCCTGGTGAAACACCACAACAAGCGGCTGACCGAGAGTTAAAAGAAGAGATCGGTTTTGGCTCTAATGACCTGACGCCACTCAAACAAGTCATTCTTGCTCCTTCTTATTTCTCGAGCAAAATGACACTGTTTTTGGGGCAGAGCCTTTATCCAGAAAAACAAGAAGGCGATGAGCCTGAGCCACTAGACATTGTTCGTTGGCCACTCGCTCAAGCAGAAGAGCTTTTAACACACTTGGATTTTTGTGAAGCAAGAAGCATCACAGCGTTGATGTTGGCACTAAGACACTTACAAAACACCACTCACAACCAATAACAGCCGAAGAGCTGATTCATAATCGTGAGGAAGGACCATTACCTATGCCAATGACAAAAGATTTATCTCACCTGCTCCCGCAAGTCATCGAAATTGCGCGCAGTGCAGGTCAATTGATTCTCGATATCTACGAGAAAAAGCAGTACGAAGCCTACACCAAAAGTGACGAGACCCCAGTCACCAGCGCTGATATCGCGGCGCATAAACTGATTACTGAACGCTTGAGCGAACTCACTCCAGATATCCCTGTACTCTCTGAAGAAGCGGCGGATATCAGCCTAGAGCAGCGTGGGCAATGGGAACGTTACTGGCTTGTCGACCCGCTAGATGGCACCCAAGAGTTCATCGCACGCAGCGGTGACTTCGCGACGATTATTGCGCTAATCGACAACAACAAACCAACCATGGGTGTAGTTTATGGCCCGGTTTCTGGCGTGACTTACTACGCATACAGCGGTAAAGGCGCTTGGAAGATTCCAGACATGTCAGAGAGCGTGAAAATCCACACTCACAAACATGAGCAGCCTGGACAAAACATCGCTATCGCAATCAGCCGTCGCCAAGACATCAACCGCATCACGAGCCGCATGAGTAGCGCTTGGAACTATGACTTGATTCCTCTTGGCTCTGCCGCACTCAAAGCCTGTCTTGTCGCTGAAGGTGCTGTGGATTGTTACTTACGTCTAGGTCCAACTGGCGAGTGGGATACCGCAGCTACACAATGCATTGTTGAAGAGGCGGGCGGGCGCATTCTCAGCACGCAGCTTGAGCCGCTTTCTTACAATGAGCGCGAGACGTTGGAGAACCCAAACTTCATCGTGCTGGGCGATGCGGATTTGCCTTGGGATGAGATTCTACAGCGCAAAGACTGACCCTAATCCAACCTGCATTGCTAGACTTTTAAAAAGGCCACGAATCGACTTCGTGGCCTTTCTTTTTTCTTCTTGTACAGCGTTAGGAGTATTTGGCCTACTATGATCTAAATACTATCATAGCTGTACGAATTTTCATTATTCGAAGAAAAATCAGATACTTATATTCAAAGAAAATAATCCTTGGATTTCTTGTACAGCGAATAGAGGGTTTGGCCTACTATGATCCAAAAACAAAAAGAGCTGCACGCTGGCAGCTCTTTAAAGATGTTGTGGTTTCTGAGTGTGGCTAAAAACGCCCTTTGTAATCAAACTCGTATTGACCTTGAGCGTTTGGATTACCCAACCATTTAAGTTGATCGCTCATGCCTGATGGGAACTCTGCCCCCGGCTTAAACCACGCTTTGGTGGAGTAACGTTGATTTGGCATTAGCTCAGCAGAAAACGCCGCTGAAACTTGCTTGCTCTTTTGCTCACCCGATGCCGATAGCACGCTGTCTTTACAGTTTAAATCAGCAATGACAGGACCAAGTTCAAGACTACCAAGTGGGCTTTGAATGCCACTCGCACTCCAAACTAACGTACCTTCTGCTGTCTTACACCAAGGCGCTGCGTAAGTCGCATGACGGATGTTCAACTCAAGTTGACCTTCAACACCAACCGGTACAGGAAGACGTGCTTGCTCCACCACTTTTGCCGCAGGAATCGACGCGACTAAGTTTTCCGCGTATGGGCCGCCAGTTAAGCTGTAGCCAACCAAACCACGACCACGTACGTCGATATCGCTCCCGCGACCGAAACGGACGGCGAATTCCGCTTTACCGGTAAACAGACTGGAAAGTTGGAAATCCCAGTTCACTTCACCTAAGTTCTGACGCTGCCAACGTACGCTTGATGCACGACCTTGCCAAACTGTGCCTTGTGCACCTTGAATGTCGAGACCTCTCACGCTTGGCACTTGTTGTAGCACCCAAGAAATTGGCAAACCAGCAATCAAACTGGTTGAGAAAAAGGCAATAAAAATCACCACATAAAGAACGGCTTTCTTCACCTTAACCTCGCTTAAATTGCAGGCGGTTTACGTCAATCATACCGGCTTGATCGGTACGGTCGATGTCTAGGAATTCCACCTCAATCCCTTGTTGTTCTTTTAGATAACGCAGCCAATCGACCATTTGGTTGAATGCCAAAGGCTTAATCCATACTTGAACACTGTCATTGCGTGGTTGTACACGGATCAACTCAACCTTGTAACGACGAGCGGATGAAGACACCACTTGATTCAATGGCTGATTAGAAAAGCTTACACCACCACTTTTACGCAATGCGCTGATATCATCGGCTTTATCTTGTACCCACGTCAGCAGTTGTTTTTCACTTTGGATTCGGGATTGCGCTAGCTCTGCACGTTGATTCATTGGTTGTAATACCCCCCAATAAATCATCCCAATAATGGCAATAATGCCACCACCCATCACCAAACGCTGCTCACGTTGTGAGATGCTGCTCCACCAAGTTTGAGCTTGTGCGATTAAATTCTTCATCATCACCTCACTGACGCTTCAACACAAAACTGCCCATCACAACATTGCCGTTGCGGTTCAGCTGGCCTTGTTCAACGTTAAACTTCTCCGCCAGTTTGACACGAGCTTGCTCGAATGGCTGGAAGTCAGAACTGCTCGCTTGAATGCGAACCTCACCACGTTGACCGTCGTATTTGAAACTGGTGATTTGTAGGTCGTTAACCTGTCCCAATGTCGCTGGCAAAGCCGCGATCCAAGACAACATCGCCACATCACTTGATCCACCAGACAGACGACGTTCTTCATCCGTCATTTGTCGCTTCAAGTAGCTAACTGTTGGAATGCGTCGTTTGTCTGGGAAGATTTGACGGAAGATGCGCTCACTCTCTTCACGATAAGCTTGGGCTTGCGCTTCGTATTTATGCACCATTAACAGCTGCTGGCCAACCAAAACAACCAGCAACACACCAGCGGCTATTGCGGCTTTCTGCCAAACCTTAACGTACTTGCCCCAAGACGATTTCGGCTTAAACGCGCCAGAAAGTAGGTTAACCTTGCTTTCTGTTGTGCCCTTTGCCAACAACGCCATGGTCATTTCTTCAGGCTTTGATACCCAAATGTCTGTCACGCTTGATTCAGGCAGCGAACTGTAACAGTCCAGCTTCCAACCTTCGTGACTTTGTGAGTAGGCAGATAAGTAAAGGTCTAGCCATGAAGCATCAACCGCTGCACCTTGAGTTTGAGAGTGGCGAATCAGCCATTGCTCACCTAACAGTGCTGCAGAGCTCGCTTCTGCGTCCACTGGCATAGCTAATACGTCAGGTAGCATTCGCTTTATTACAAGACCTTGGCTGGCAAAACGCTGCAAAATGGTTTGAATCCAAGCTCGCTCCACGGCACACACTTGTGCGCTTTCTGCTTGCTTATCTAAAACGGTGAAATGCAGGTTGTCCACGTCTTGCGCGACTTCATCTTCCACCAAGTAAGGCAGCATACTGTCAAACTGACGTGCAGCACCCGGTGGGATATCCACTTCTGTTAACACAACATCATGGCTTGCTAATAGCGCGATAATTTGTCGCTGATCGGCATACGCGACCAGTTCATCCAGATGTTCCCATCCGGCAATCTCACCACTGGCAATCACTTCTTGCTGTTGTGTCGACCACACCAACCATGGAATGGTACTTTGTTGTTCGCTACTCAGCCGAACGGTCAGAAACTCGCTCACTGATTCCTCCAAAACGACGGCGAACGACAGTCACCGTTTCTCTATCTGTACTATGCAAAAGGCTTCGGATACGTACACGGGATTCATCCACTAGCACTTGTGCATCCAATTCAAAAAAGGAGCTATCGACTCCTAAGTAGCCTCGGGCATTTTTCTTTACATCATCGCTCAGGCCAGCTAATTCTGACTCTGACAAAAATTCATCGACGCTTTCCCAGCCATCGAAAGGACGCTTTTCTATCAGCTGAACAGCATCGCTACTGCTCAAGCCTGGGGTGAACATGGCAACCAAAATAGGCGCTTGCTCGACTTCGATGGTGTTGACGTTTAAGCGCCAATCGTCGCTCGGAAGCGCACAAATCATCGGAGCAATTTTTTGGTAGATGTCCCCACTAACTTGGTACACCGCGCGCAGTTCACTGGCATCCGCCATCCAGCCGTTGGGTGGCAAATACTGCGGCTTCATCGCTTCGTAAGTACTGTCTTCCACACCCGCGGTTGAGCGCACTGTACTGTCACTATCCACGTATTCCCACGTCGAATCGGCGATCACTTCAGCTTGGTAAGGTTCCACGTCAATTTCTTCCATCAAACGTTGGAACACTTGCACTAAGTATGGACGATTTGTCGAATCCCCGGAGGGCTGTACACTCGCCAAAACGTTCAAATTGAAGCAGGCTTGTTTATCGATGATGCGACCAGCGGCTTGACCATAATCCAACGGGTAGACCTGCTCTTTTATCGCCCAAGGCTGACTTAAGTTAATGGTATCGTCGTCTTCATAACTTTGTTCGATACCAATCTCAGCCAATGCTTCCACCCCCAAGCTATACCAATAAGCTTGTTGGTAATTAATTTGATTCGAACCACGCTGGAACTGCAAAAACAATCGCTCTGACATACTCGCAGCCACTGTTGTCATAATCGCAAGCAGCATAAGGACAATAAGGAGTGCAACACCACGCTGACGATTAGCCATCATTGCTGCCCCCTGATGAGTCATCTTCTCCACCCGGATTGAGCTTGCCATCCGGCGTCAGGTAAGTGCGAGTAATCTCACCATAATCTTTCAGCTTCAATATCACAGAAACGGCTTTTGGCAGTTCACGGCCGTTTTCCCACGTTTTCTTCCACGATTTTCCGTCAAAGAAACGCATATCAAATTCTTCGACCTGTGTTAGCAGCGGGGTAATTACACCTTCTTGCCCTGTTGGTGTATCAGGGTATCGCCACCACACACGCTGTAAGACTTCATCTTTAATGCGATAGCCAACCTTAGTCACTTCACCACGTGGAAATTGCTGCTGTGGGTTATGCCAACCCAAACGCGCAAACATCACGCCTTTCGCATCAGAATCGAGCAAGTAATCCGACCAAAACAGCAGTTGGCTTGAAGGCTCTTCACCGTTAGTACGCATTTGACGCATTGCCATTTGACGGAAATCGTTATCCATCATGACCATCGCGCGCTGTAGCTCATTGAGACGTTGAGTTCGCTCTTGAGACAACACGTTACTGCGCTGCACTTGCGATACCACTTGGTAAGCAGCGACACTCATGCTGGCAAAAATCGCAATCGACACCAGCACTTCAATCAAGGTAAAACCTCGATTGGACTTTGAGCTGCGAGCTTTACATCGCTTGTTATTCAGCAACATAACTTCTCACCGTGACTACTGGGCTCGCTTTTTTTTCTGTCGCGACACTAACATCAAATGCTTTCAGCAATGGCTGCGCAGTGGCTACCGGTGTGACTTTCCAATACCAAGTGCGCCCTGCTAATTCTTCTGTACCGTTTTTCGCTTTTAGCTTTTCGGTCGAGAGCATCACATTGGCCATTTGGTTATCCACAACCATGGCTGCAAACATTTTTTCTTCTAAATAACTGACAGTATTGATGTGCTGACTCACTGAGCGAATCACACTGATCGCTGCCGTTGCAAAGATCGCTAGAGCGACCAACACTTCAAGTAATGTCATACCTCGCGTGTTGCGGTGCGACGAGCCAATACGGCTTGGCTTAGAATATCGAATTGTCATCGTCTTCCGCTTCTTCCCCAGGCGCTAACAATTTGATTTCGCCTGTTTCTTTACCAATGATTCGCCAACCATCGTTGAATGCATCCCCTTCTTCAGGAAAGAAAGATAGGGAGAATGGCGTAATCTCAGCACTTGAGAAAATGAACACTTGAGGTGGTTTCACTTTCTTCTTCTCTTTGTCCTCTTCCTCGGCAAACATGTCTTCATCAAACAGAGAGCCAGGCTCAAACAATCGATCGTCTTTATCCCAAGCACCACCGCCTAAATCCAATTGCAATGAAATATCCCCTTCGAGTTTTGTCTCACTTGGAATTTGCTTTAACTCAAGTGGCTGCCAACCATCTTGGGTCAAGCTCAACAAGGTGTAGGTGGATTTAACATCATCAACGCGCAGACCAAAGTCTTTGCCACTTAACACGGCTTCTTCATTAAGCAGTTGTAAGCGTTGAAAAAAACTGTGTGCGTATTGTTTGGAAAGGTCTTTCTGACTCGTAGGCAAAGTAGCGATCACCGCCACGGCGGTAAGAGATAACAAAACCAGCACCAATAGAATTTCTATCAATGTAAAACCGAGATGTTTTTGCATTTGCTTCATTAGTGCTGGTTTCAGCTAGCGCTTATTGGAAATCTTGCATGTTCCAGTTGCCGATATCTGCAGCTGGACCTTCACCGCCCTCTTGGCCGTCAGCGCCTAGAGTAAAGATATCAATTGTGCCATTGTCGCCAGGGCTTAGGTATTGGTACTCGTTACCCCATGGATCAGATGGAAGACGCTTGATGTAACCACCGTCACGGTAGTTGCGCGGCTCTGGGTTAGAAGGTTTGTTCACCAATGCATCTAGACCTTGGTCAGTCGTTGGGTAAACGCTGTTATCCAACTTGTACATGTCCAACGCGTTTTCCAATGCCACGATATCTGTGATCGCTTTCTGTTGGTCTGCTTTTTCTTTGTTACCTAGCAAGTTAGGAACAACAACACTCGCCAAAATACCTAGGATAACCACAACAACCATCACTTCTAGAAGTGTAAAGCCTTGTTGCTTACTGCGTTTAAATTTCATTATTTTCTCCGAAAGTTAGATTCAAGCCATGCCTTCAATAGACACGTCTTAACTCGAATTCTATCCGCTCATTAAGTTATTCATTTCCAACATTGGCATCAATGTCGCCATTACGATGAAAAGTACCAAGCCTGCCATCAGGGCAATCAATACTGGAGTGAAAATGCCAAGTGCAATGTTGACCGTCGATTCAAAGTTTTGGTCTTGATTGTCCGCCGCTCGCGTCAACATGCTTTCAAGCTCACCACTTTGCTCACCACTGGAAATCATGTGCAGCATCATTGGTGGGAACAAGCGAGTTTGATCAAGGGCTTTGCGCAGACTTGCACCTTCTCGTACATTATCTGCCGCAACTAAGACCTGTTGTTTAACATAACGGTTCGACATAACGTCAACTGCCACACGCATGCCTTCAAGAATAGGAATCGCACTCGAGGTACAAATCGACAAGGTACGAGCAAATCGTGAGGTATTCAGACCACGAGAAATCTTACCAATCAAGGGCAGGCTGAGGATTTTTTGATCCCAAGCCAAGCGAAAATTTGGTTTCTGTAATGCGAGTTTAAGGCCATAGAAGAGCACCACCACCACGACAAATATGATAAGCCCCCATTCTTGGACAAACTCACTGGCAGACAACAGGAATTGCGTTGATTGAGGCAACTCTTGTCCCATTTGAATAATGGGTTCAATGATTTTAGGTACGACAGAAGACAGCAACAGAGAGACGATACCAACAGCAAACACCACCAATACCACAGGGTAAATCATGGCTTGCAGCAACTTAGAACGCATCTTTTGGCGGTTTTCTACATAATCAGCCAAGCGTTCTAGCACTGTATCCAAGTGACCAGATTTTTCACCCGCAGCCACCATCGAAAGGTAAAGCTCATCGAAAACATGCGGGTAATCACCCAAACTATCGGCCAGAGGGTAACCCTCGGTGACTTTAGAGCGCACCGCGGCAATCATCGAACGAATACGTGGCTTTTCAGCTTGCTCTGAAACGGCCTTCAAACATTCTTCCAGTGGCATCCCCGATTGAACCAAGGTCGAAAGCTGACGCGTAATCAACGCAAGCTCAGCGGTTTTGATGCCTCGTTTGAACCCAACGGACCCGCTTGAAGACTTAGCGGCTTTCGCTTTGGCTTCCATCACCTCGACAGGAATCATCCCCTGCTCTTTTAGGCGTTGGCGCACCTGACGAGCGTTATCACCCTCGATGGTGCCTTTCTTCTGCTTGCCTTTCGCGTCCAGCGCTTTGTATTCAAATGCTGCCATTACGCTTCCTTGGTCACTCGCATGACTTCTTCAAGAGAAGTGATACCACGACTGACTTTACTCAATCCGTCGCTACGAATACTTGGCGTATGCTGGCGAACGGTTTTCTCAATTTCTTGCTCACCCGCTTCGCTGTGAATCAGCTCTTGGACTTTTTCATCCACCATCAAGAGTTCATGAATACCAGTACGGCCACGATACCCTTTGTGGTTACACACTTCACAACCTTTCGCTCGATGCAAAATAAGCGATTCATGCTCTTCCAACCCAAACAGTTTCTTCTGCTCTTTGTCCGCTTCATATGGTTCTTTACAGTCAGAACAAAGCGTACGAACCAGACGCTGTGCAAGCACACCCAGTAGTGAAGAAGAAATCAGGAAGGGTTCAATACCCATGTCGCGCAGACGAGTAATCGCACCCACAGCCGTGTTGGTGTGCAGTGTCGACATAACCAAGTGACCAGTCAAAGAGGCTTGCACCGCAATCTGTGCGGTCTCTAAGTCACGGATCTCACCGACCATCACTACATCTGGGTCTTGACGAAGAATCGCACGCAGACCACGCGCAAAGGTCATATCAACCTTAGGGTTTACCTGCGTTTGGCCGATGCCATCGATATCGAATTCGATAGGATCTTCAACAGTTAGAATGTTGCGTTCGTTGCTGTTGATCTCTTGCAAGCCCGCGTACAACGTCGTTGACTTACCCGAACCGGTCGGACCGGTCACCAAGATGATGCCGTGAGGACGACCGATCAGGTGACGGAAGTTGTCATGCACTGAAGGCGTCATACCCAAACTATGCAAATCAAGACGAGTGGCGTTCTTATCCAATAGACGCATTACCACGCGCTCACCATGCGACGAAGGCATGGTAGATACACGAACGTCCACCGCACGACCACCGATACGCAGAGAAATACGACCATCTTGAGGTACGCGTTTTTCAGCAATGTCGAGTTTCGCCATGACCTTCACACGAGAAACCAGCAAAGGCGCTAGCTTGCGGCTTGGGGTTAGAACTTCACGCAGTACCCCATCGACACGGAAACGAATCGAAAGGGTTTTCTCGAACGTCTCGATATGGATATCCGACGCCCCTTCTTTGATCGCTTCACCCAACATGGCGTTGATCAATTTGATGATTGGCGCATCATCTTCAGATTCCAGCAAGTCCTCATCATGAGGTAGTTCTTCGGCTAACGAGAAGAAGTCATCGCTGTCTGCGCCAATGTCTTCCATCAACTGACGAGCCTCAGAAGAGTCACGTTGATACGCTTCAGTGAGCTTTTTATCGAACGCTTCTTTGTCCATCACTTGAGGAATAAAGTTTTGTTTCAGTACTCGGCGTACTTCAACAAGAGCCGCAGGGTTAAGCGGCTCTACGTAATACAGAATTGGAGGGCGCTCAGGGTGCTCCGTCTCCAAAACCAGTTTAAAGCGATTGGCAAAACTGAATGGCAGACGGCGCATACTTGGCGCTGTGTCTAACATATCAACCATTATTCTTTACCATTTGATCAATGAACGCTTGGATTTCAGTAGGGTGCTTACGTTCCTGACCAAATTCAGGCATCACTGGAATGTTTGAATCATCCATCAACTTCAAGCCTTCTTGTGCTTTGTATAACTGTTCTGCACGAATGAAGTTGTATTTACGCTGAGTAATACCATCTGCCGTCATACCATCGCGGATGATGGTTGGCTTAATGAATACCATCAGGTTACGCTTTTCAGTTTGCGTGCTGGTTGATTTGAACAGTTGGCCGATCACTGGGATATCACCCAATAGCGGTACTTTAGATTCACTTTCCAGTGCACGCTCATCAACCAAACCACCAAGCACTAGCATTTGACCATCTTGGATCATCACAGAGGTGTTTAGCTGGCGCTTAGCAAAACGCACGTCAACCGCGCCATTTGCACCCAGAACGTTAGACACTTCTTGCTCAATGTTTAGCTGAACAGAATCACCTTCGTTGATTTGAGGTACCACTTTCAGCTTGATACCAACTTCTTTACGGTCAACCGTTTGGAATGGGTTATCGTTGTTCGAGCCTGCAGTCGAGCCTGTAATTACCGGCACTTCTTCACCAACGATGAACGACGCTTCACCGTTATCCATCACTGTAATGCTTGGAGAAGACAGAATGTTTGAATTTGAATCCGATGACACAGCAGTAATCAATGCTGTCCAGTCACCCATCATGATGCTCATAGCAGCACCGTTAACACCACCAAGTGCTGCCGCCAGAGTAGAGTAATCACCTGACTCAGTAACATCATAAGGCGTTCGCTCACCATCACTGTTGGTATAGTACTCCGTACGAGTCTGGTCTTTTGCTTCTTCAAGACCAACCATTACGTTACCAATTTGCGCACCAGTGTTGCCGTATTGGATTACCGCACCTGTCTCTAGGTTACCCCATTGAACACCAAGGTTGATGCCGTCGCCTTCAGACATTTCAACGATAAGCGCTTCAATCAGAACCTGCGCACGACGGATATCCAGTTGAGAAATCACATCTTGCAGCGCCATCATGATATCTGGTGGAGCAGTCAAAACTAGTGAGTTAGTCGCTTCGTGAGCAGCAATAACCACTTCTCCACGTTGCGCACTTGATGCGCCTTTTTGACCCGCTTGCTTCTCAGCTTGCAGGTTGTCAGACACGCCTTTTAGTACATCAACTAGGTCTTCTGCTTTCGCATACTTCAGGTAAACCACGCGGTTATTACCTTTGGTTGCCATTTCTACGTCAAGTTGGCGAATCAAACGTTTCAAGCGCGCGCGAACTTTAGGGTCGCCAGAAATCAGGATTGAGTTAGTACGCTCATCCGCAACGATTTTTGGCTCTAGGAATTCAGGCGTGCTCTTTTGATTGGTCGTTTTGTTCAGAGCGTCAACAATACGCACCATTTCAGACGCAGAAGCATTTCTCAGCTCTACGACTTCAATTTCTTTATCACCCGCTTGGTCAACACGTTTGATGATCTCTGCTAGGCGGTTTACTACCGCTGCACGGCCAGTGATCAAGATGATGTTGGCTGGATCGTAGTGCACCACGTTACCCGCACCTGCGTTATCAATCAGCTGACGCAGTAGCGGAGAAAGTTCACGAACCGATACGTTACGCACCGCAACCACACGTGTAATCACGCTGTCGCCTTTTGCGCTGTCATCACCCAAAACAGGAATTGCAGAGGTTTTTGAATCTTTCGATTTGATGACTTTTAGTACACCGTTATCCATTTCAACAACAGCGTAACCGTACACTTCTAGTACGTTTAAAAAGAAGCTGTAGTATTGCTCTTCGTTTAAAACGTCATAGCTGCGCACGTCGATCTTGCCGCGTACAGACGGGTCAACAATGATGGTCTTCTCTAAGTTACGACCAACAATGTTGATGAATTCTTGAATGTCAGTGCCTTTGAAGCTTGCACTAAACTCGTTCGCCATCGCACCCGGAGCGCAGAGTAGTGTCCCTGCAAGTAACCAAGCACTTTTGCTAAACCAATGTTTCACGTATGTCTCCCTGAACTTACGCAGCTTGCCTAAGTATTACAATTGGATATAGATGTCGTACTGTTGGCCGTCGCGCTCAACAGTCAAATTCAGTTCTTGCGGATCGTTCATCACTTGCATCAGTTCTACTGAAGATGAAGGATCACTTAAATCGATCCCGTTTAATTGCACCGCAATATCACCAGGTTTTAGACCGACATCATTAAACAACGCCGCATCACGACCTGGTGAGACGCGATAGCCGATGATTCCTCCGTCTTTCTTAACCGGAGAAATGTTGATGTACTTGAATACGCTTTGCGGATCTTTGGCAATTTCCGCACGAATTTGGTCGACCTTTTCACTCACTGCGGATGAGTTATCCGCTTTCGCCGCTTTTGGTCGAGTTGCCGGACGACTCTCAGACAGCTTGCTGTACTCGATGCCTTCCAACATAAGGGTTTCATCACGACCTTGGTTATCAATGATCACTCGATCAACCAAAACCGCTTTTAATTCTGCACGCGTGCCGTCAATTTCTTCACCAATGCCGTAAGTTGCCTGCTTACCTCGGTTTGCAATCACCGCTAAACTCGTTTTTGCGTTGCTGCTCGCAACAGCACCAACAAGTGTTAGGTTTAGGCGGGTTTTAGGCGCATCTTGCACGACAGGTTGTTCTACTACGACCGGCTTTTGCTCGGTGTACTTTCCGAACAAGTTGGCATTTTGGAGGGCATTGAAATCAATCGCGTCTTTTTTATTGGTTGACGCAACAGCGTTTACTGATGGCTTCCATTGAGTCACATCAGAGGTTTGAGGCATTGCTAACCACACCACTTTACCCAATATCCAACCTGTCATTGCTATAAATAGACAAGTTAAGAGCAAACTTAGTTTCGTTTGAATGACGTGATTGTTGGACTTAATCTGAGCCAGTAGCGGGCTGCTTGATAATCCTGCACTTAGCTCTAAACGCTTCACTGAACTGATTCCTTTATTCTTACGTCCGTCGACCTTAAGTATAAGTAAAGATTGTCGACTCTATCTTGCTAAAATTGCAATAAAATTACTACTCAACAAAGAGCAGTGAACTATATCACAAGTTCCTTTTCATACCTTTTTCTTATGCAGTTTTTGCCAACTCCCTTGAAAAAAAACAGCCTTGGCTCCATCTGTAGGTGAATAATCCACCAGTCACTGCATCATTCTTGCAGTGATTAGATAGTGTAGAGTCGTATGAGTTCCACAAATGAAGCCGTAAGGCTAGATAAATGGCTATGGGCTGCCAGATTTTATAAAACCCGCTCCATCGCACGCAATATGGTCGATGGCGGTAAAGTCCACTATAATGGGCAACGAAGCAAACCAAGCAAAATCGTTGAGTTGGGCGCTGAGATTCGTCTTCGTCAAGGTAATGAAGAGAAGACGGTGATCATCGAGAAAATCTCTGATCGTCGAATGGGCGCACCAATCGCTCAAACGCTCTATCGCGAAACTGACGAAAGTGTCAGCCAACGCGAAGAGTTCGCGAAACAGCGTAAACTCAACGCCCACAACCCTAGTCCGGAACGCCGCCCAGACAAAAAGCAGCGCCGCGACATCATTAAGTTCAAACACCAATAAAAGCCGGAATTACCGACGAGGAAAGCACTCCATGGCAAATAATGTTTTAAACCGCTACCTATTTGAAGATCTTTCTGTACGTGGCGAGTTGGTTCAATTGGATGAAGCATACCAACGTATTATCTCCAGCAAGGAATATCCGGCAGCACTGCAAAAACTGTTGGGTGAGCTACTCGTTTCAACCACACTTTTAACTGCAACTTTGAAGTTCGAAGGCTCAATCACTATCCAACTACAAGGTGATGGCCCTGTATCTTTGGCAGTCATCAACGGCGACCACGATCAGAAGATCCGTGGCGTAGCGCGTTGGGAAGGCGATATTGCTGATGACGCAACGCTGCATGAAATGATGGGTAAAGGTTACCTAGTGATCACCATCGAGCCGAAAAAAGGCGAACGCTACCAAGGCGTGGTTGGCCTAGAAGGTGAAACACTGGCTGACGTTATCGAAGGCTACTTCGCAAACTCAGAGCAGCTAAAAACGCGTTTGTGGATCCGCACTGGTGAGCACGAAGGCAAAAAGCATGCGGCAGGTATGATGATCCAGGTAATGCCAGACGGTACAGGTACACCTGAAGACTTTGAACACCTAGAGCAACTAACAGCAACGGTTAAGAACGAAGAGCTGTTCACGCTACCAGCAAATGAACTGCTTTACCGTCTATACAACCAAGACTCAGTTCGTCTATACGAGCCACAACCTGTGGAATTCCACTGTGGTTGTTCTCGCGAGCGCAGTGGCGCGGCGATCATCACAGTTGATAAAACTGAAATTTATGACATTTTGGCGGAAGAAGGCACAATTTCTTTACATTGTGATTACTGCGGCACGTCATACACGTTCGACGAACCTGAAATTACCGAACTGTATACGCAAGCAACTTCCGGCAATAAAACCGTGCATTAATTTTCATAGCTTAACAAGCATGTAATTTACCCATCAAAAGGCCAGCATCACGCTGGCCTTTTTGTGATCAAACCCTCGTATACCTTAGCCTCCCACGTAATAAAGCAACCGCTTAATTTTAAATAATTAATAATTCTTTTGCCCTAGCGCAAAGGTTTGCGGCCACGATAAACTATTCGCACCAATATGTGACGGGTTACCTAAAACCACACTGAAATCATGGATAATTTTTGAACTATATCCCTGTTTTCTCCCCGCCCCGTTGCTAGCATGGTGAGCAGATAAAAATTAAAACATTCTTACAAAATCCCTACAAAAATCCTTATAAGGAGCACCTATGACCGTTATGGAACATACAAAGGCTGCAACACTTGATCTAACCAAACACGGACTGCACAACGTTAAAGAGGTTGTTCGCAACCCAAGCTACGAAATGCTGTTTGAGGAAGAGACCCGTGCTGACCTAACAGGTTATGAACGTGGTGTGGTTACAGAACTCGGCGCGGTTGCCGTAGACACTGGTATCTTTACTGGTCGCTCACCAAAAGATAAGTACATTGTTAAAGATGCAACGACAGAAGAGCACATGTGGTGGACTTCTGACGCGGTGAAAAACGACAACAAACCAATCAACAAAGAAGTATGGGACGACCTAAAAGAGCTAGTGACCAACCAGCTTTCAGGCAAGCGTCTATTTGTGATTGACGGTTATTGTGGTGCAAACCCAGACACTCGTTTGAGCATTCGAGTGATCACTGAAGTAGCGTGGCAAGCGCACTTCGTGAAAAACATGTTCATCCGTCCAACAGAAGAAGAGTTGGCAACGTTTGAACCTGATTTTGTAGTAATGAACGGTGCGAAGTGCACCAACGAGAAGTGGGAAGAGCATGGTCTGAACTCTGAAAACTTCACTGTGTTCAACCTAACAGAGCGCACTCAGTTGATCGGTGGTACTTGGTACGGCGGCGAAATGAAGAAAGGCATGTTCGCAATGATGAACTACTTCCTTCCGCTAAAAGACATCGCATCAATGCACTGTAGCGCAAACATGGGTGAAGAAGGCGATGTTGCGATCTTCTTCGGTCTATCTGGCACAGGTAAAACTACCCTATCTACCGATCCTAAACGTGCACTGATTGGTGATGACGAGCACGGTTGGGATGACGACGGCGTGTTCAACTTCGAAGGTGGCTGTTACGCGAAAACCATCAAGCTATCGAAAGAAGCAGAGCCTGATATCTACAACGCCATCCGCCGTGATGCACTACTAGAGAACGTAACGGTTCGTAGCGATGGTTCTATCGACTTTGATGACGGTTCAAAGACTGAGAACACTCGTGTGTCTTACCCACTGCATCACATCGACAACATCGTTAAGCCAGTATCGAAAGGCGGTCATGCAAACAAAGTGATCTTCCTATCGGCTGATGCGTTCGGCGTACTTCCTCCGGTTTCAAAACTGACTCCTGAGCAAACTAAGTACCACTTCTTGTCTGGCTTCACCGCTAAGCTAGCAGGTACTGAGCGTGGCATCACTGAACCAACACCAACGTTCTCAGCGTGTTTTGGTGCAGCATTCCTAACTCTACACCCAACTAAGTACGCAGAAGTGCTAGTGAAACGCATGGAAGCAGCAGGTGCAGAAGCTTACCTAGTTAACACAGGCTGGAACGGCAGCGGCAAACGTATCTCTATCCAAGATACACGCGGCATCATTGATGCGATCCTTGATGGCTCGATTGAAGAAGCGAAAACTAAGCACATTCCAATCTTCAACCTAGAAGTGCCAACTTCGCTACCAGGTGTGGATCCAAGCATCCTTGACCCACGTGATACCTACGTTGACCCACTACAATGGGAAAGCAAAGCAAAAGACTTGGCAGAGCGCTTCATCAACAACTTTGATAAGTACACTGACAACGCAGAAGGTAAATCACTAGTGGCAGCTGGCCCTCAGCTAGACTAAGCCACTCGCTAAGCCTTCGTGACTTAGCTACAAAAATAATCTTCAAGCCCCTCTTTTGAGGGGCTTTTTATTGAATCCAACCAGAGATTGATACAAGCTTAAGCCTATCTAAGTAAGTCGATACTCACTTACTCCAATTTATAGACAGGTTTTGGCAGGGATGAAAACAGCAGGTCGAATTCTACTTCTTATCGTCATACTGGCGCTCGCGATTCCAGCCGTCTTTGTGGGCATGCTGACCACCTCTTATTCTCGTCAAACGTGGAACCTGTTTTCTGATCTAGTCGACTTGCCATTGCAAGCAGACAACGTTCAATACGAGTTTCCCTACCACCTAACCCTTAGTGGGATAGCGACCAAACAAGACAAATTACCCTTCATCGAGCAAGTCGATCTATGGCTAAACCCTGATGTTCGTCGCGATGGAAAATGGATTGTCGATAGCCTGTTGATTGATGGACTGAGCCTGCAGCAAGGTATGCCAACAATGCCAAAGCTCAACAATGTCTACTTCCATCAAATCGCCTTAAAGAACATCGATTATGCCGATGATGCACTCAGCATTAATGGTTTGAACGTCCAAATCCAAGACCCTACTTGGTCGAGTGACACGCAGCAAATGCCTTATGGTGAGGTGCAGCTCTCTGCCGAACAATTGTATTGGAATGGTGAAGCTTTCAATAAACTGCTTGTCGATGTGGACTACAAAGCGCAAGACAGCACACTTTATGGCGCATCGTTTAAATGGCGTGGCAGTGAAGTCTCTGGTCAAGGCGAACAATACCCACAAGGTTGGTCGTTGATTAACGTGACCGTTGATAAGCTGAAAATCGACAATCTACAACTGCAATCCTTACTCGCCAAACCATGGCAAGCGTTGCCCGTTAATATCAACCATATCAACAGCCTCGATCTGCTCAATGCAGATATCGAATACGGAGACTGGCATTGGCAAAACCTCGAGCTATCGGTAGAAAATGCCTCGCTCCCGTTGTCATTGTGGAGCACAACGGCACAGATTTCTCTGCAAGCTGACAGTGTCAGTTTCCAAGACCAAACCGCGGTTGAGCCTCGTTTAAACGCCCAACTCAAGCCAGGGACTGTCAAATTGCAAGAACTGAGCTTGGATTGGCAGCAAGGTAGCGTTCAGGTATCTGGTGACTTCGAACCCGATCATTGGAAAATCAACAATGCGACCATCAGCGGCTTGAAATGGGCTATCCAACCAGATGACAAGACCGACTGGTGGCAAAAAGCCACAGAGAAGCTCCAGCAAGTCGATGTGAAGCAGTTAGAGATAGAACGCAGCCAAGTTATCCAGTTATCCAAACAACCTTACTGGCAGCTTTCTGGCTTGAATTTGGAAGGTGCTCTGCTCGAAGTTAAACACAGCAATGGTCACTGGGGCATTTGGAACGGCAAGCTTGAGGCCAGCGTCGTCAACGCGAGTTACGACCAAGTCATCACCTCACATGCAGCGATTTCAACCCAGAGTGAAAATGGCTTCTGGCAATTGACGCGTTTATTTGCCCCTCTGGAGCAAGGCTATATCGAAGGCTTAGGGCAAATCGATCTCAGCACCACCAGCCAACATTGGGCGCTTAACCTCAATGCGGATGGTATTCCACTGCAATTACTTCATCCATACTTACCAACAGCACTTGCGGTCAATGGCTTCTCTGACTTAAGTCTTGATTTAAAAGGCTTGGCAGGCGATCAAAACATGCTTGCTTACAGCTTATCGGGAGAAGTGGAAGCTAACCTGCGCGATACCACCTTGAAGTCACAAGCAGATGATTCGCTCAAGACAATTACCTTCAGCCCATTGCGCTTAGAGGTTCAGCGCGGCGAAGTGAAGCTAGAACCCGTGACCATTTCCGGCAAAGCTATCTCAGGTAAACTATCTGGAGAGTTTGATATGGCGAACAACCCGCTTAGTGGCGTGAGCTATCAACTTAAAGAATCGTGTGGAATGATCAAAGGTGATGTGCTGAGTGGCGAAGTTGAAACAAATGAGTGCCTACACAAACCAAATCAGACAGAGCCAATGGAGCCAGAACAGAGCACTCCCGAAGCAACCAGCGTTACAAACATCGACGCAATCAACATCGAACAACCTGAAGAAGAGTTAAGTGAGGAAGTGGCAGAAGAAAAAGAGTCGACCACTGCTGCGCACTCTGAAGAGCAACTTATCACAGAACAAAAAGACTCAGACCTTGTAGAAAAATCATCGAAAGAAAGCGAGAACTCAACTATCGATAAAACCAAGGCAGAAAAAGGCGCACCTGAAAACCAAGATGCGCCACTAGAAATACCAAAGCCTGAGAATCTAACAGCTGAGTAACTTAGAGTAATTCGGCAGTAGCATGTACGTACCGACAAAATCCACCGCTGGCACATCTCCACTGTAAATCACTACGTGGATAACGATACGCGCTTTACGACCTGAAGCGAGCCTATCCAAGTCACCACTGATACCATCTAATGACGTGCTCGCGACTGGGTTCTCTTCAACAGGGTGGCGATAACGAATCGAACTATCCGCCAACACAATATCACCGTGCAAACCGCGTTCTTTCATCAGCAACCACGTCATGCCCCAACCAGTTAGCGTTGCTAAGGTAAACGCAGAGCCTGCAAACATGGTGTTATGCGGGTTCAGGTTAGGGTTGAGCTGCGCGCTGCATTCAAACTGATAACCAGTGTACTGGTTGATTTTGATGCCCATTTTATCTGCAATCGGGATCTGTGCCTCCCAACGCTGTTGCAACTCGGTACACCAATCTGGGCGACGCAATACATCGGCCATTGGATCAAGCTGTTTGACCATTTGTTGGTGACGCACGGGGCCGCGCTCGTCGGTCAGTTCGCCGCGACGCTCAAAGCCATTCTTTTCATAGAAAGCAATCGCGTCTTCACGGGCATTACATACCAGACGCTTCGCCCCTTCCTGACGAGCTAACGATTCAAGCGCCACCAGCACTAATGAACCCATGCCTTTGCTACGACGATTGTTCTTCACCGCCATGTAGCGGATCTGACCATCATTATCTGGGGTAATGTATAAACGACCAATCGCCATCGGACGACCACGACTGTCGGTAATCATGCGGTGATGGCTCATGCCATCGTACTCATCACGCTCGGAGCCTACTGGCATACGCCAAGGTTCGCGCAGCAACTGCCAACGAAATTGATAGTACTTGTTGAGCTGATTTTCTGTTTTTGGAGTTATGAGTTTGAACATATCAATCCTTTGAAAGTACAAATCAAATGAAAGCCTTAGAGGAAAATACCCAAGCAAATTCAATTTACTTGGGCTTAAAGCTTAGACCATGATGTTGTGGTTGCCAGATTAGACCTGTAGCCAAAAAGTCACTGGACCGTCATTAATTAATGACACTTTCATATCCGCTGCGAAGCGGCCGCGTTGTGTTGGCAGTTCTTGCTCACACAAGTCAGAGAAGTAGTCATACAGACGTTCTGCATCCGCAGGGTGCGCGCCTCGAGAAAAGCCTGCGCGAGTGCCTTTTTTGGTATCCGCTGGTAACGTAAATTGAGACACCACCAAAACCTTACCGTTCACTTGTTTAACATTAAGGTTCATTTTTCCTTCATCGTCTTCAAACACACGATAGGTAGTTACGCGCTCCATCAAACGTTTTGCTTTTGCTTCATCATCGTCCTTCTCTACACCAAGTAGGACAAGTAGACCTTGGTCGATTTCACCGACAACTTCACCGTCTACACGAACGGCGGCTTCACTGACTCGTTGAATTAGCGCTATCACGACTCTCGCTTCCTTCATCTGTTAATTGCAATTCAGCGGTCGAGTGTATCATTTCTAGGTCGTCACTCCAGTGCTCTCTTTCACCCAGAGCAGCCGTCACTTCCGCGCCAATCAATACGATCAGCCAACACAAATACACCCACACAAACAGGATCGGAATCGCAGCGAGCGCACCGTAAATCAACTGGTAAGACGGAAATTGAGTAATGTAGAAGGCAAAGCCTTTCTTACTCAATTCAAACAACACCGCGGCAATGGCAGCACCAACCGCGCCATGGGATAGATAAACCTTTTTATTTGGTACTAAGAAGTACAAGCCCATGAAAGCAAAGAAGGACAGCAGTAAAGGTAACCAACGTAAAAACAGGTTATATGCGCCCGATAAGGTTTCGTTTTCAATCAGCTTTAGCGATGTCACATAGGATGTTGCAGCAATACTCGCGCCCACTAAGATAGGGCCAAGCGTCAACACCATCCAATACATAGAGAAAGAGAACACAGGACGACGTTTGTCTTTCACTCGCCAAATGTAGTTTAGGTTCTTGTCGATATTCGAAATCAGCATCAAAGCCGCAACAAACAAGAAAGCACCACCCACAGCGGTCATTTTGCCTGTGTTTGAGACGAACTCTTGTAGCGCTGTTCTTACTGCATCTCCAGAAGCTGGGACAAAGTTATCAATGATGTAACCTTGCAAGGTTTCGCCCACATTCTCAAATACCGGAAACTTCGACAATATCGACAGCAATACCGTCAACATTGGCACAATAGACAACAAAGTGATGTAAGCTAGGTAGCCTGCATTAACGTTAACGCGATCGTGCGTCATACGCTTGAGCAAATATTTGAAAAACGCGACGCTCCCCGGCACGAGCTTGCTCAATCTCACCTTGTAACTCTCTGATAACTGGTTCATAGTTCATCCCATAAATTAGCGTCGAGGACATAAGAATGCCTTATTTATTAGCAATTGTACTATCAATTTTCACTTTGACAGGATGTCAGTCCGCATATTATTCAGCAATGGAACAAGTGGGTTACCACAAACGTGACATTATGGTTGATCGCGTAGAAGACGCCAAAGAATCGCAACAAGATGCACAAGAAGAGTTCACCAGTGCTTTAGAAGCCCTTTCTGCTCTAACCAACTTTGACGGCGGTGAGCTAGAAAGCGTCTACAACAACATTAACGATAAATACGAAGACAGCGAAAAAGCGGCGCAAGAAGTACGCGACCGCATTGCTGCAATTGAAGATGTATCGGATGCTCTGTTTGATGAGTGGCAAGGCGAGTTAGATCTGTACACCAGTGCGAAACTACGTCGCTCTAGCGAACAAAAACTGCGTGAGACCAAAGCATCTTACAAAACCATGCTTAGCGCGATGAAGCGTGCAGAAGACAAGATGACGCCAGTATTGAATACACTGCGTGACAACACGCTTTATCTAAAGCATAACTTGAACGCGAGTGCGATTGGTTCATTGAAAGGTGAATTCTCTAGCCTAGAGAAAGACATCCAATACGCAATCAAACAAATGAATGCTGCGATTGCTGAGTCAGATAAGTTCTTACAACAGCTGAATCAAAAGTAATTCGATAAAGCCTCCTCCTCGTGAGGAGGTTTTACTATCTAGCGACCAAAACTCAGTTCTTCGCTCGGTGAGCTGAATACCTACCGAGCTCTAATCACCTTCCTCACCTTCTACCTCGGCCACTAAGCCCATTACTTGTCGAACAAACGCCACTCGTTCAGCTACGCTTCCCCATGGCACTTCGACGACTTCATACCCCAGCTCCGCATAGGTATCGACTAAGGTTTGATGGATTTGTAGCGCTTCTTCAAAGCTATGTGGACGCACATCATCTTGAACGTAGATTGAGGCCTCAGGTCGACAAGTGAGCACCTTACTCTGGTACCCAGCACTCTCGGTCAAGAAGGCTTGCTCAACAGGACAACCGCCTACTTGTAAGTATGCCACGATGTCTGGGATAGCACGGTCAACGAAAGCAACCTCATGACTCAGTGCTTCTTGCTTCTGCTCCCCCATCAACTCAAGGCATAAGTTGGCAAACTCAGGTAGGTTGGTCCAAGGCAAGACACCATTGTCCAACTGACTTTGCTGCTCGATCAAGGTACGAGAACCTTCTGAGAAGGTGGCGTAACCCAACTCTCCCAACGCATTCAATAAGGTAGTTTTGCCCGCACCAGGGCCACCGGTAATCACGATTGGCTTCATAGCCTCATTCCTTTAGATACAAAAAAACCCGAGCGAAACTCGGGTTTTTCTTAATAGAATCCGTTACAGCAAATTATTTTGCTGAACGTGAAGCACGCTTACGATCGCTTTCCGTTAGGAATTTCTTACGGATACGGATGCTTTCAGGTGTTACTTCTACTAGTTCGTCATCATCGATGAACTCTAGTGCTTGCTCAAGAGTCATCTTGATTGGCGGAGTAAGAACCTGTGCGTCATCTGTACCAGATGCACGAACGTTAGTTAGCTGCTTACCTTTCAGTGCGTTTACTGTTAGGTCGTTGTCACGGCTGTGAATACCGATAACCATGCCTTCGTAAACTTCAACACCGTGACCGATGAATAGACGACCACGTTCTTGTAGGTTAAACAGTGCGTTTGTTAGCGCTTTACCCATCGCGTTCGCGATTAGTACACCGTTAACACGTTGACCGATGTTACCGCCTTTGTGTGGGCCGTAGTGGTCAAATGTATGGTACAGAAGACCAGAACCTGAAGTCAGTGTCATGAACTCAGTTTGGAAACCGATAAGACCACGTGATGGCATTTCGAAGTCCATACGTACACGGCCTTTACCATCTGGAGACATGTCTTTCAGCTCACCTTTACGTAGGCCGATGTTCTCCATGATGCCGCCTTGGTGCTCTTCCATAACGTCGATCGTTACAGTCTCGAACGGTTCCATTAGCTGACCATCTTCTTCTTTGATGATTACTTCTGGACGAGATACAGCAAGCTCGAAGCCTTCACGACGCATGTTTTCGATCAGGATAGATAGGTGAAGTTCACCACGACCTGATACGCGGAATTTGTCTGGATCGTCTGTTTGCTCAACACGTAGTGCAACGTTGTGTACCAATTCTTTCTCTAGACGCTCAAGGATGTTACGTGAAGTCACGAACTTACCTTCTTTACCAGCGAATGGAGACGTGTTTACTTGGAACGTCATCGTTACTGTTGGTTCATCAACAGAAAGCGCAGGTAGTGCTTCTACTGCGTTTTGTGCACAGATAGTGTCAGAGATTTTTAGCTCACCAAGGCCAGTGATTGCAACGATATCACCCGCGTTCGCTTGCTCAACTTCGTGACGGTCTAGGCCTAGGTAGCCCATTACTGTGCCCACTTTACCGTTACGAGTTTTACCGTCAGCACCGATAACTGTTACTTGTTGGTTTGGCTTAACGCTACCACGAGTTACACGAGCAACACCGATAACACCAACGTAAGAGCTGTAATCTAGCTGAGAAACTTGCATTTGTAGAGGACCGTCTAGGTCAACTTGAGGTGCAGTTACTTCTTCAACGATAGTTTGGAACAGTGGTTCCATGTTCTCGCCAGTTTCGCCTTCTTCTAGTGCAGCCCAACCGTTAAGTGCTGAAGCGTAAACTACTTTAAAGTCTAGCTGTTCGTCAGTTGCACCTAGGTTGTCGAATAGGTCGAATACTTGGTCCATAACCCAATCAGGACGAGCACCAGGACGGTCAATCTTGTTGATTACAACGATTGGCTTAAGACCGTGAGCGAATGCTTTTTGAGTTACGAAACGCGTTTGCGGCATTGGGCCGTCAACTGCGTCAACGATAAGTAGTACTGAATCTACCATCGACATGATACGTTCTACTTCACCACCGAAGTCCGCGTGTCCCGGAGTATCTACGATGTTGATGCGGTAGTCATTCCAGTTAATTGCTGTGTTTTTAGCAAGAATGGTAATGCCACGCTCTTTCTCAATGTCGTTCGAGTCCATGACTCGCTCTTCAGCTTCACCGCGAGACTCTAGCGTGCCTGATTGTTGTAGCAGCTTGTCAACCAACGTTGTTTTACCGTGGTCAACGTGCGCGATAATCGCGATATTTCTTAATTTATCAATCTGTGGAGTAGCCATGGATATTGATTCACTTAGATAGATGAAATGCCCCCATGCCGAGAACGGGTGCTCTCTGGCGACATTTGCTGATTAAAAAAACGGCCATAATGTACCAGATTTTAGCAAAAAGCCTAGAAATATGTGATCTACTCCTTAGCTTTTCTATCAATTTTACGCTTAGCGCCCACTTTCTTCCGTTACTCGAATTGATTCAACGCAATTTTATTCCAATCGTTGCTTATTACAAATTGACTCTTGCTCAAAATCTGGGCTAGATAAGCAACGTGATTGTCACATTGTGGTGCAATAATTTAAATTAGCACCAATATAGTGCATTCAGAGATCATTTTGGTGCAAACGTTTGCACCAAACTAGTATCTAAAAACTTAATTCCTTGAAATTAATGGAATAATTTTTTTGGCACGGTTTTGGCTTTAGAAAAACCAGCATCGATTAATAAAATGTCAAACAGATTAATCAATGCTGGATTTAATCAAATTTTCATAAATCGAGCTTACCGCTTTATTAACACTGGAGGTTATCCAAGATGTCAGTAGAAAACGTTTTATCACTGATCCAAGAAAACGAAGTTAAGTTTGTTGACCTACGCTTCACTGATACAAAAGGTAAAGAGCAGCACATCTCTATCCCTGCTCACCAAATCGACGCAGACTTCTTCGAAGAAGGTAAAATGTTCGATGGTTCATCAGTTGCTGGCTGGAAAGGCATTAACGAATCAGACATGGTTATGATGCCAGATGCATCTTCTGCAGTGCTTGACCCATTCACTGAAGATGCAACGCTAAACATCCGTTGTGACATCCTTGAGCCTGCTACAATGCAAGGCTACGACCGTGACCCTCGCTCTATCGCTAAGCGCGCTGAAGACTTCATGCGCTCTACTGGTATTGCAGACACTGTACTTATCGGTCCTGAGCCAGAGTTCTTCCTATTTGACGACGTTAAGTTCGCGACTGACATGTCTGGTTCTTTCTTCAAGATTGACGACGTAGAAGCAGCGTGGAACACAGGTTCTGATTACGAAGAAGGTAACAAAGGTCACCGTCCAGGCGTTAAAGGTGGTTACTTCCCAGTAGCTCCAGTAGATTCATCTCAAGACATCCGTTCTGCTATGTGTCTAGTAATGGAAGAGATGGGCCTAGTTGTTGAAGCGCACCACCACGAAGTAGCAACTGCGGGTCAAAACGAAATCGCAACTCGCTTCAACACGCTAACAACGAAAGCTGACGAAATCCAAATCTACAAGTACGTTGTACACAACGTTGCTCACGCGTTTGGTAAGACAGCGACATTCATGCCTAAGCCACTTGTTGGTGACAACGGTAGCGGTATGCACGTTCACCAATCTCTAGCAAAAGACGGTGTAAACCTATTTGCTGGTGACAAGTACGGCGGCCTATCTGAAACTGCACTTTACTACATCGGCGGTATCATCAAGCACGCTCGCGCAATCAACGCATTTGCTAACCCATCAACTAACTCGTACAAGCGTCTTGTACCAGGCTTCGAAGCGCCAGTTATGCTAGCTTACTCAGCACGTAACCGTTCTGCTTCTATCCGTATCCCAGTGGTACCAAGCCCTAAAGCGCGTCGTATCGAAGTTCGTTTTGGTGACCCAGCGGCTAACCCATACCTAGCGTTCGCAGCAATGCTAATGGCTGGTCTTGACGGTATTAAGAACAAGATCCACCCAGGCGAAGCGATGGATAAAGACCTTTACGACCTACCAGCTGAAGAAGCAGCAGAAATCCCAACTGTTGCATACTCACTGAAAGATGCTCTAGAAGAACTAGATGCTGACCGTGAGTTCCTAACAGCAGGCGGCGTATTCTCTGATGACTTCATCGATTCTTACATCGGTCTTAAGTCTCAAGATGTAGAGAAAGTAAACATGACAACTCACCCACTTGAGTTCGAACTTTACTACTCTGTATAAGGTCTCAACTGTGTAAAATGTAAACACAGAAACAAAATATTAGGCTCGCCTCGCAGGCGGGCCTTTTTTGTATTCGCTCGCCCTATATGGGCGTTTAACATGGAGGGATAACTAAAATACGCTCAAACTCTTTTACTTGATAAGTCAAAGAGCTAAGCAATCCAAACGTGAAATCATCTATCAAAAGAAGGTGAGCAATGAAAGTTCAGCTTTTACCATCGCTATGCGCCTTAAGTGGCTTACTGATCGCCGCAACAGCCTCTGCTCAAGTCGCTTACACTTGGGTCGATAAAGACGGCGTTGTGCATTTTAGCGATACTCCAAACCAAGGCGCAAAAGCCATTTCGCTACCTAATCTAGAATCCAGTGCGCCAGCACCAAAAGTAGAAAGTACGGAGTCTCTGGCACCACAAGCAAAAACGACATCAGAGCCCACAACAGATGAGCAAACAAAGGCAGAAAAGCCACTGCCTCTTTCCCTTTCTATGCTCACGCCACAGCATGATGAAACCATTCGCAGCAACCCTGGCGCTATCAACATCCAACTCGAAGCCAACCGTAAATTGGGGATTGGCGAGCAGTTGCAACTCTTCCTTGATGGTAAGCCATATGGGGCGCCACAAAGCCGTTTAACTTGGCAATTGAAGAACATCGATCGTGGTACACACACCCTCGCGGTACAAGCCAAAAGAAGCGGCAAGCTTATTGCATCTACTAGCCCTATAACGGTGCATTTACATAGAGCGAGTATCAAGCCGACCATTAAAGGGGCAAAGTAGAATATTAAGTGAAAAAAACCGCACTCTGATGGCGCTTTTCACTTTTTCTTCTTAGGTTTATTCGCCATACTTACGTTCTATTGCACCAATATAGTGCAGCGCACAAATACAACGCAAACAAGGACGTAATGTGGATACCAGTCTCTCCAGTGCCATTCTCAATAACATGGTGACAGCGACGCTAATTCTTGATGATGGATTAGCCGTGCGCTACGCCAACCCAGCGGCTGAACTCTTGTTCTCGCAAAGTGCTAAGCGCATTGTTGAGCAGTCGTTGTCTCAGTTGATTCAGCATGCGTCACTGGATCTCGCCTTGCTCACTCAGCCATTGCAGAGCGGACAAAGTATCACAGACAGTGACGTGACCTTTGTGGTTGATGGCCGCCCTTTGATGTTAGAAGTGACTGTCAGCCCGATCACATGGCAGAAGCAGTTAATGCTGTTGGTTGAGATGCGTAAGATTGACCAACAACGCCGGCTTACTCAAGAGCTTAACCAACATGCCCAACAGCAGGCGGCGAAGCTTTTGGTGCGTGGTTTGGCGCATGAAATCAAAAACCCACTTGGCGGTTTACGCGGCGCAGCACAGTTACTGGAGAAAATGCTGCCCGATCCTTCTTTGACGGAATACACCCACATCATTATTGAACAGGCCGACCGCTTGAGAGCATTAGTCGATCGCTTGCTAGGACCTCAAAAACCGGGCAAAAAGACCCAAGAGAACCTACACCAAGTGCTTGAAAAAGTGCGTCAATTGGTTGAGTTAGAATCTCAGCATTCGGTTGTGATTGAACGCGATTACGACCCGAGCTTGCCAGAGATTTTGATGGATGCTGACCAAATCGAACAGGCGATGCTCAACATTGTTAGCAATGCGGCGCAAATCCTCTCTCACCAAGAGCATGGCAAGATAACCATACGCACCAGAACGGTGCATCAAGCCAATATTCATGGTCAGCGTTGCAAACTCGCGGCGCGCGTTGAGATCACCGACAACGGTCCGGGTATCCCGCCAGAACTACAAGACACGCTTTTCTATCCGATGGTCAGTGGCCGTGAGGGCGGAACAGGACTTGGCTTGTCTATTTCACAAAATTTGATCGACCAGCACAACGGCAAGATTGATGTCGAAAGCTGGCCAGGTCACACGACTTTTACAATTTATTTGCCAATCTGACTTGATTAAATGGCTTTTCGATTCGTCAGTTTTTAGGCTTTTGCTGCAAGGATTTATTACATGAGTAAAGGATATGTTTGGGTCGTCGATGACGACAGTTCGATTCGCTGGGTAATGGAGAAAACCCTCTCCTCTGCCAACATAAAATGCGAAACCTATGCGGACGGAGAAAGCGTGTTAATGGCGCTAGAGCGTGAAGTACCAGACGTTTTGGTCTCGGACATTCGCATGCCGGGTATCGATGGCTTGGAGCTGCTAAAGCAAGTTCAGCGTGATTACCCCGACCTACCCGTGATCATCATGACCGCGCACTCAGATTTGGATGCGGCGGTGAACGCTTATCAAAAAGGCGCTTTCGAATACCTACCAAAGCCATTTGATATTGATGAAACTCTAACGCTAGTGGAACGTGCGATAGCCCATAGCCAAGAGAACAAACGCGAGCAACTTCTGCCTGACGACATCCCAACAGACACGCCTGAAATTATTGGTGAAGCTCCTGCGATGCAGGAAGTGTTTCGCGCCATCGGTCGTTTATCGCGTTCTTCGATTTCCGTTCTGATCAACGGTGAATCCGGTACCGGTAAAGAACTGGTTGCTCATGCCCTACACCGCCACAGCCCACGCGCCAACAAACCTTTTATTGCCCTCAATATGGCCGCGATCCCAAAAGACTTAATTGAATCGGAACTGTTTGGTCACGAGAAAGGCGCGTTTACTGGTGCCAATAGCGTCCGCCAAGGTCGTTTTGAGCAAGCTAATGGCGGTACCCTGTTTTTAGATGAAATCGGTGACATGCCGCTGGATATCCAAACGCGTTTATTACGTGTTTTGGCGGACGGTCAGTTCTATCGAGTCGGCGGCCACTCGCCAATTCGCGTGGATGTTCGCATCGTAGCGGCAACCCACCAAAACCTAGAAAAGCTGGTTCACGAAGGCGATTTCCGTGAGGATTTATTCCACCGTTTAAACGTCATTCGTGTACAGATCCCTGCGCTTAGAGAACGTAAGCAAGACATCGAAAAGCTGACGCAGCACTTCTTGGTTCGCGCAGCTGATGAGCTTGGTGTCGAAACCAAAACACTGCATCCTTCTTCGGTCGAAATTCTTAACCGTCTCGATTGGCCGGGTAACGTACGTCAGTTAGAAAACATCTGTCGTTGGCTGACTGTGATGGCAAGCGGTAGCGAAGTCTTGCCAAGTGACTTGCCAGCTGAATTGCTGGAAGAGAAGAAAATCGTCACCGAAGCCACCAGCGGCAGTTGGCAAGAACAATTAGCGGATTGGGCACGCCATGCGCTAGAAGCTGGGGATAAAGAACTGCTTTCCTACGCTTTGCCAGAATTTGAACGCATTTTATTGGAAGCGGCGTTAGAACACACTAAAGGTCACAAGCAAGATGCCGCTAAAGTACTTGGGTGGGGACGCAATACCCTAACCCGGAAATTAAAAGAATTGTACTGATCTCGAACGGTTACGAGTTTGACAAATGGTTATCAAGCGCACACTTTTTCGCTCGCTTGATAACCTAAGTGTCAGTACAATTATGGTACGACACCCCTTATGTGACTAGGCAATGTCAAACGCGACGACTCAAATTACACTACGCACCGCTGTTCTCATCCCATTTGTGATGATTTTTTTGCTGGCTATCGGTGTGATTGTCTACGTCCAAAAACAGAGCTACGAAGAAGTCGTCACCGACATAAGTGACAAACAACTTTCTGTCCTCACGGAGAGTGTTCACGACCACCTCAATGACTACCTGCGTAAGCCTTTTACTGCCGTTAACGCTCTAGGGCACAATGTCAGTTATCACAACCTTTACCATCCAAACGACACCAAAGACGTCCAAGCTTATCTACTTAGTGCCTTCAAAGACTTGTACCACTCGATGCCGCAGCTGGATGTGATTGCCTTTGGCTCAGAAACGGGTGACTTTACTGGCTTTCGACGTGAGTCTGCTGACGCCTATACCCTAATGGTACAAGACCACCGAACCGATGGCAGTTTAGTGATTTACGGCAGTGAAGAAATCAGTGACGATATTCGCACGGTTATTGCGTCGTATGACCCTCGCACTCGCCCTTGGTATCAGCCCGTAGCTCAAGATAAAAAGCCACATTGGTCACCGATTTACGCCAATGCTGATGAGCGCCAAGACATTACGCTATCTGCCATGACTCCGGTTTTTGAACAGGGTAAATTTGCAGGTGTGTTAGTAACTGATGTGCGCATTAATACCTTCAATCAGTTCCTACAAGAGCTCAAACAAGAAACCAACGCCTCTGTTTACATCATGGACCAAGCACATCGCCTAGTCGCTCATTCAGGGCAAGGCAGCGTGATCTCATGGGGAACAAAGTTTTCAGACAAAGGGCAGCGCCTACTAGCAGAAGAAAGCATCGATCCGATTATTCAAATGAGCGCTGCACGTGTAAGTGGAGAATCACTCACTTACAGCGACCAACCCTACACATTCGAATTCGATTTTAATGGCCAACGTACCTTTAGCCGCATCACCCCTTATTACGATGCCAATGGCTTGACTTGGTTTATTGGCACTTCAATCTCAGAAACAGAGCTACTCGGTACGCTTCCGAAAAGCCAACAAAAGAGTTGGATAGTCGGCTTTTTAGTCAGTTTATTTGGCATCGTTATTAGCATGCTGATATTCAATCGGGTTACCCGCCCGATCAATGCCACCGCAACGGCCGCACAGCATTTAGCCAAAGGGGATTGGGATAGCACCATGCCTAAGCCGGGCTATGTGTACGAAACTACCGTCCTGGTGCAAGCCTTTAATGAAATGAAGGGAAATCTAAAAGCCTCATTTAAAGCGCTACGTGAACAGCTTGAATTTGATTCTCTTACCCGCTTATACAGTCGCCAAGGTTTGATAGAAGTGAGCGAAACATTGACTCATTCGGGCCAAGGTAGCTTGTATCTTATTGGGATCAACAAATTTAGGGATATCAACGACAGTATCGGCCATCACAACGGCGATCAGTTACTGATTCATATTGCAGAGCGACTCAAACAGCAACTTCATGACGAAGCGACACTCGCTCGAATTGGTGGTGATGAATTTGCGGTATTCATGCCAACAACACACTCAGATGAAGACATCAGTTTAATGGAGCGACGCCTACAACAACTGCTGGCAGCCCCATTCATGCTTGATGGTGAAACCGTTGTCGTCAAGATTTCTGTTGGTGTCGTTCGCACACAACCAGAGCAAACTATGTCGCTATGGCTGCGTAACGCCAGTATTGCGCTCAGCTATGCCAAACAGGATTCCCGTACCAGTGTTTGCCATTACAGCCCTGAGATGGCGAGTGCTTCTAAATTCAGAACTCAGATGCTGGCAAAGATCCAGACGGGGATTGATAACCGAGAGTTTGTGCCTTTTTATCAGCCGATAATTGACCTTGCGACAGGCAATATATGCGGAGCAGAAGCTTTGGCACGCTGGCACAGTGAGTCTGGCATGATTTCACCACTCGACTTCATCCCTATCGCAGAAGAAAGCGGCATGATCAAAGCCATTGGTCAGCAAATCCTTTTCCAAGCTTGTAGTGACACTCGTAAAGCCATCGACAACAAACAATGGCCGCAAGACTTCCAACTGCACGTGAATGTGTCGGTTCATCAATTGTCGAGCCCTAACTTCGTTGAGTCCGTTGCGAAAGTTCTGCACACAACTGGCCTTGCAGCAAACAACGTGACGTTAGAGATCACCGAGTCGCGAATTATCGACACTGCACCAACAACGTTGGATAACCTTCTCAAACTAAGAGAGATGGGACTGGGTATTGCGATTGATGACTTCGGTACAGGATATTCGTCATTAGCTTACTTACATGCGTTGCCGTTTACCTGCTTGAAGATAGATCGCACATTCATTAATCGCCTCACCAAAGAGAACCTCGACAGCTCTGTGGTTGCGGCGATCATCAACATCACCAAGGGCATGAAAACCAACGTTGTGGCAGAAGGAGTGGAAACCGCTGCGCAAGCACAATTGCTCAGCTCGCTTGGATGTAATCAAGTGCAAGGCTTCTATTACAGCCGCCCTATGCCGATGGAAGAATGGCCAACACATTTGGTTAACATGAAGTAGAAAACAACGGAAATCGTTGAATTCCTAGTCATCCTCTACTGACAATCTACCTAACTGTTATTTATACTTAACTGCAAATCTTCCCCATGTATTGTCATTGATAATGTTTGGGCTGAGTTCCTGTTCACAACAAACAACCCGGATCGACATAATGATAACTAAGAATCTTCCCCTAACTGATTTGCACCGTCACCTTGACGGTAACATTCGTACTAAGACTATTCTTGAGCTTGGTCAGCAATTTGGTATTGCTCTACCTGCTTACGATATCGAATCGCTAACACCACACGTTCAAATTGTTGAAGCTGAGCCATCTCTTGTAGCCTTCCTTTCTAAGCTTGATTGGGGTGTGGCGGTACTGGGCGATCTAGACGCATGTCGACGCGTTGCTTACGAAAACGTAGAAGACGCACTGAACGCGCAAATCGACTACGCCGAACTTCGCTTCTCTCCTTACTACATGGCAATGAAACATAAACTGCCAGTGGCAGGCGTTGTGGAAGCCGTGGTTGATGGCGTGCAAGCGGGTATGCGCGATTTTGGCATCAAGGCAAACCTAATCGGTATCATGAGCCGTACTTTCGGTACTGATGCTTGTCAGCAAGAGCTGGATGCAATCCTTAGCCAAAAAGACCACATGGTCGCTGTTGACCTAGCTGGTGATGAACTTGGCCAACCGGGTGATCGTTTTGTTTCTCACTTCAAGCAAGTGCGCGACGCAGGTCTGAATGTGACGGTACACGCTGGTGAAGCGGCGGGTGCAGAAAGCATGTGGCAAGCGATCCAAGAACTTGGTGCAACACGTATCGGTCACGGCGTGAAAGCAATTCACGACCCTAAACTGATGGACTACCTTGCAGAAAATCGCATTGGTATTGAATCGTGCCTAACGTCTAACTTCCAAACCAGCACGGTTGAGTCATTAGCAAACCACCCATTGAAACAGTTCCTAGATCACGGTGTACTTGCGTGTCTGAACACAGACGATCCAGCAGTGGAAGGTATTGAACTGCCTTACGAATACGAAGTGGCGGCACCGGCAGCAGGTCTAACTCAAGAACAGATTCGCCAAGCGCAAATCAACGGTCTAGACATCGCTTTCCTATCAGACGTAGAGAAAACTGAGCTGAAAGAAAAAGTGAAAGATCGCGTTTAATTGCCGCGAAAGACATAAAAAATGCCAGCATCTGCTGGCATTTTTTGTATTCGAAATCTAATGAGAGATTAGATAACGCGAGAAAATTGCTGCTGACGCGCTTTCGCTCGTAGGTACTTATCGAAGCACATGCAGATGTTGCGAATCAGAAGGCGGCCACGCAGGGTAACGCGAATTTCGCTGTCATCCACTTCTACCAATTGATCATTGATGAAGGTTTGCAGTAGACCTAAATCTTCTTTGAAGTATTGATCGAACTTCACGTCAAACTCTGACTCAATCACTGTCTTATCCAGCTTGAAGTTACAGATCAGCTGTTTGATCACTTCACGACGCAACAAATCATCCGCATCCAGTGATACGCCTTTCCACAATGCATGGCGAGATTCATTCACTTGTGCGTAGTATTTCTTCAACTCTTTTTGGTTTTGCGCGTACGCATCACCAATCATTGAAATCGCAGAAACACCAAAGCCTACTAAGTCACATTCACCTTGCGTCGTGTAGCCTTGGAAGTTGCGGTGCAAGATGCCTTCGCGCTGAGCCACAGCAAGCTCATCATCTGGCATTGCAAAGTGGTCCATGCCGATGAACTGGTAACCAGCGCCTGTTAGCGTTGCGATGGTGTCTTGCAGAATCGCCATCTTCTCTTCCGCTTTTGGCAAATCGTCGTCTTTAATCTTACGCTGCGCAGCGAACAATTGCGGCATGTGTGCGTAGTTAAACACAGACAAACGACCCGGTTGCATTTCTAGCACTTGTTCTAATGTTTTCGCAAAAGACGCCTTAGTTTGTTTCGGTAAGCCGTAAATCAAATCAAGGTTAGTCGAGCGGAAGCCAAGCTCTTTCGCACGAGCTACCATGGCAAAGATAAATTCTTCATCTTGCTCACGGTTCACAAGCTGCTGAACTTCTTTGTTGAAGTCCTGCACACCAATGCTCAGACGGTTGAAGCCTTCACCACGAAGGTGATCCAGCATAGTTAGCTCAATTTCACGAGGGTCAACTTCAATACTGATTTCCGCATCCGCACTAAAGGTGAACTCTTGGCGTAGCAAGTCCATCACACGTGTGATTTGCTTCTCAGATAGGAAAGTTGGTGTACCACCACCAAAATGCAATTGAGTCACGGTGCGCTCACCCAACAACGAAGCGCGTTGGCGAATCTCGTGCTCAAGCACATCTAGGTATTCGTCTGCTTTGTGCGAATGGCGAGTAATGACTTTATTACAGCCACAGTAGTAGCAAAGCTTATGACAGAACGGAATGTGAACGTACAGAGATAGCGGGCGTTCTGGGTAATGAGTGCATGCCATATCGTAGTCCGAGATGGTAAACGCTTCATGAAATTCCAGCGCAGTCGGGTACGACGTGTAGCGCGGACCAGAGTAGTTGTACTTATCCAACACCGCTTGATCCCAGACGATTTGCTGTTTCGATTCAGTATGTTGATTCGACATGGTGGTACTTTCCGTTAAATGCTAGGGAGACGTATATCGCCACCCGATATTCAGAAACCGCTATTTTGCCATACGACGATGGCAACTACGGTAGCCGTTGGCGGCTTTTTAAGTATAAAACCAAAGAAGTGCTAGCGTGATCACGATACCCCCAATGGTGATAAGGAAACCATCAGGGGTACGAATTAGATCATCTGAATATTGATTTGGTTATTCAGTGGCTGGACGTTTTTTTGCAACACTTTGAGTTCTTCTATGATCGCATCCGTTAAGCGCTGCTCCGCTTTATGGCGATCTAAGTTTTGTTGCATACGCTCTTTCTTAGCAAGGTTCTGACGGTCTTCACCGCGCGCCATATCTTTCACAACATGATACAGCTCAGAAATCGCAGGGTATGTTTTATCAAAATCAACACGGTCTTCACCCTGAACATAGTCCATGATGTTGTAAACACGGATACTGATTTCAGACAAATCACACTGACCTTGGATACCTGCCTGACATAAGGTATGCACGTTCTCAAAAATGTTGGCGTTACGTTTATCGATCGCCAATTTTTTGTGCTTCAGCTGCAATTCCTTTTGCTTTTTCAATTGAAGCAGAAGGTAACCTGCATAAGAAGCCAGCGCGATAATGATCACTGCACCTGCAATCGCTAATAAGGTTACGTTCATGAGTTACTTATCCTTTGTAATCGTCGAAGTTGATGTCATCGAAGTCTGCTAGCAGGTCATCCTCGTTACGATTACCTTTAGCAGCAGGAGCGGTAAAGTCTTCCTCTTCTTCCGGCTCAAGCAGACCCAGTTGGTCCATCAGTTTTTCGATACGATCTAGCTTCTCATCTACGTATTTCTGTAGACCTGTGCCTAGGTTCTCACCCGCTTCAATGCGATCCAACAATACGTTCAATTGCGCATCGTTTTCTAGCATCTCTAGCTCTTGTGCAGCAGATAAACGACGCTCTTGCTTCGTTTGCTTCTTCACAGGCTCAACGATCAGAGGAATCTTCTTCTTACTACCCAAACGTGGATCGCGATTTTGTGCAGCAGATTGCTTCTTCTGTTCGTTTACTTCTGAGTTACGGTTACCGGTCTTCAAGCCTTTACGCTTTTTAGCGCGCTTGCGCAGACGGCCTTGAACGTCAGATTCTGTACGGTTACGAGTTACAACAAACTCAGGTGCACCAGCGGCACCTGGCTTTCTAGATTTTTTACTACGGCTCATTACTGGGCTTTCCTCAGTAAAATTACATCATTACCAATAAATTCGAGTTCGAGCTTATCCCGCTCAGCTAGGAACTGGAACGTTTCACGGCTAAAGAACACCACATGAGTTGGATCGTTCTTGTAGTGCCATGATTGAAAGGCTTCAACATCGATGACCATTTTCGTCATCAGGCCTATCCAGCCACCTGGCTTAACTAAATTCAACCATTGCTTCCACACCATATCAGGGTGGTAGAGGTGTTCGATCACCTCTGTTGCTGTCATGAAGTCATACTGCCTTTCTAGCACCGATGTATCAGGGTGATAGTAAAGATCATACAACGCCATGTTGTGCCCCGCCTCTTCTAACATTAATGAAAGCGTTGGGCCTGGACCACAACCAAAGTCGATTCCGTTCGATTGTGGTGAAATTCGCTCTGCGATTGGGTCAGCAATTCGCGACAAAAAATGTCGGTATCCCATATCTTCGGGATTGTTCTCATGCAGATCATAGTGAGCTTTTTCAGTTTCCGCATCCAAACGTTGGTCTGGATTGACGAATACCAAACTGCACTGCTCACACTGAAGATACTCGCGTCGCTTGTCTTCAAAAAAGTGGGGAGTGCGCTGATTCTGGCATAAAGGACAGGTGTGCATGCTGACTTCCTCAAACAGGGATGCGAAACATACCAGAAAGTGGACACAGATTGGAGTGTTGTTGGATACTTTTTCAGCAGTTTTTGTTAAAAAACTTTGATTGGCAAAAATGAATATAAAAAAAGCGACAGTGAGACTGTCGCTTTCTGAATGCCACCAATAAGTGGCGAAACTGTGTTGCACACATCGGGTGCACCAAGAATCCTTTTGTTTTTCGAGCTTTCCCTGCCAAAAAGTGTTGTTCTTCATCGTCCTGATGAGTTTTGGCTATCCTTTCACTTCCTGTTGACTGAGCTACTTCCTGAAGCCTGATCCGTTTCGCTGTCTTAACCGTTAGACTAGATGACCATCCATATCTGATAGGCTCCTTGCCTATCTAAGTCCCTTTTCCGACTACCAAACGTCCTTCGTTTGCGTCCTTGGAGACCTTATATCCATGGTCTAAATTCCTGAGATTCACTCCTTGTGAACAGCTTCTACTTTACGGATTGGATAAAAACCAACAAGTCATTGAAAGAAATTATTGATAGGATTTTTTCGTCAAAAATAATTAACTATTTTTATCAATAACTTAAAAATAAAAGAGAGAAATAGTATCGACCAAGTATGGCAAATGTCTCACAAAGCACCGAGCTAACTATCTCTTCATACCCAAAAACCATGTGTGATTGATATCACTAATAAATAGGTATTAAGAAAATAAGACCGTGATTAATTAAGGTCACTAACAAAAATGCCCCAGCAAAAACGCTAGGGCATAGTTGTGTAACTGTGCTCGAACTTTGTAGGGGTTTAGTGCAGACCGCCAACGTATTTCGACAGAACTTCGATGTCTTCGTCTGTCATTTTCTTCGCGATGTCACGCATCATGGCATTCATGTCGTTACCACGGTTACCATCACGGAACTTTTCTAGCTGAGCTTTGATGTAGTCAGAGTGCTGACCAGAAATTTTAGGGAAACCTGAAAGCTCTGTGCCGTTACCACGAGGGCCGTGACATGCGATACATGCGGTTAGACCTCGCTCTGCATCACCAGCGGTGTACAGTACTTTACCTTTCTCAACAACGTCTTCTGGTGTTGAGCTCTCTGAGATTGGTAGAGAGGCGTAGTATGCAGACAGATCAGCGATATCTTCATCGCTCAGTGGCATTGCCATACCACTCATTACAGGGTCGTAACGACCTTGTTTACCACCACTAGTCATACCTAGTTTTAGATCTTTTAACTGCTTCTCAAGATACTTAGCGTGTTGGCCTGCAAGTTTCGGGTACATTGCGATTGCACTGTTACCGTCCGCTCCGTGACAGGCGACACAAGTTTGTGATTTTGCTTTACCAGCTTCAATATTACCTTGGGCCCATACTGAGCAACTGGCTAAAAGACTCAAAATTAGCGCTAATTTCTTCATGACATTCCATTATAATTATCAAGCTTCCAGTACCACGGAATGTGAACATACCGCGTACACTCATGGTACAATAGGCGACCTTATGCCGAGCACGGTTATTTTACACAATTTCACAAAAAAGTAATCAATCGACTACACAAAGTCGAGATGGAGTTAACAGTGAGCGTAAAAATTCATTACCAAAACACGCATTTCATCACCAGCGCACCCGATATTCGTCACTTACCTGAGGACGAAGGTGTCGAAATTGCGTTTGCAGGACGCTCAAACGCTGGTAAATCGAGTGCACTTAACCGTCTTACTAACCAAAAAAGCTTAGCGAAGACATCAAAGACCCCAGGTCGCACTCAATTGATCAACCTTTTCAAAGTGGAAGAAGGTTGTCACATTGTCGATTTGCCAGGATACGGCTTCGCTCAAGTACCGATTGAGATGAAGAACAAATGGCAAAAATCATTAGGTGAATACCTACAGAAACGCGAGTGCCTAAAAGGCTTGGTGGTTCTGATGGATATCCGTCACCCAATGAAAGATCTCGACCAGCAAATGATTTTCTGGGCGATCGACAGCCGCATCCCTGTTCAAGTTCTTCTGACTAAAGCAGACAAACTGAAAAGCGGTGCTCGCAAACAAACGCTACTGAAAATCCGCAAACAAGTAGAAACTTTTGGTGGTGACGTATCGGTTGATGTGTTCTCTTCACTAAAAGGCCTAGGCGTAGATCAGCTACGTGCCAAACTCGACACGTGGTTTGCACCAGCATTTGCGCACTTGCTTGAAGAAGACGAGCAAGACGCTCACGAGAGCGGCGAAGAATAATTAACAAAATTTGTTAAATTTTTTCGACACAGCCCTGCCTTTTGGTGGGGCTTTTGTTTATTCGTCATCCAAAACCGTGAATTTCAGGCAATAAAAATCCCCACCTTCCTGGCAGGGATAACGGGAGAGAAAAATTGGTAATTATTGTTATGTGGCGAAGCATTACTGAACTGAGATTCGATTTCAATAGGTTAAAAAGCAATCTTATTTCCTGCCCACCGACAAATAGTTCCTCTCACACATCTCAATAGCTTTAATATTCAGATAGTTAAGTTAAATAAAGCATCAAAAAGACGTAACTTAGTTTCTTTCAAGAAAAAATAATAGTGTGACTGGCGTAAATTTACAGGATGAATAACGCAATAAATTTGAAGGAAAAATCGAGATTTTGCAGTGACTTAGAGAGGCCAAAAGAGAAGATTTTTGAGGGTTTAGTTTAACTTGCTGATCCAAAAGAAAAATTTTCTTTCGCCCAATAAAAAACGCCCCAGTCAAAAACTGACTGGGGCGGCTGAATCAGCCTAATCCAATAACGTGAAACAAAAGGTCTGAAAGATAGAACATCTTACCTCTGTACCCTACGAGAGATAATGTACAACAATTGGTCAGATTTGCAAAGAACTTTTGTAGTTTTTTTTCATGAAAGTTTTATTAAGCAACATTAAATCTCAGATGTGATTTGCTTTTTTAATGACACAAAAAAGCCAGCGTTTGTGCGCTGGCTCATACTAAATAGGATAAATTGGCTTAAAAATGACTAGTGTGCTTGATCCCAGTTGTCACCGTGACCCGCTTCCGCCACTAGAGGCACTTTCAGTTCTGCTGCAGATTCCATCAAATTCTGTACTTTACTTTCAATTTCGGACAAAGACGACTCTTCAACTTCAAACACCAGTTCATCGTGTACTTGCATCAGAAGTTTCACTCGACCGTTGCCTTCTTCTTGAATCCATTGATCAACCAGTAACATCGCTTTCTTGATGATGTCCGCTGCGGTGCCTTGCATCGGTGCGTTGATCGCTGCACGTTCTGCCGCTTTACGACGCATACCGTTACGAGATTGAATTTCAGGAAGGTGCAAGCGACGACCAAAGATAGTCTCGACGAAGCCTTGCTCTGAAGCCGCACTGCGCGTGTCTTCCATGTACTGCATCACGCCAGGGTAGCGCTCGAAGTACTTGTCCATGTAGGCTTGTGCTTCACCACGAGGAATACCCAGTTGCTTCGCCAAACCAAATGCACTCATGCCGTAGATTAGACCGAAGTTAACCGCTTTCGCACGGCGACGTTGCTCACTTGAAACGTCTTCAATAGAAACGCCCATGATTTCTGCTGCGGTTGCCGCGTGGATATCTTTGCCGTCACGGAACGCATCAAGCAGCGCTTGGTCACCAGATAGGTGCGCCATAATACGTAATTCAATTTGAGAGTAGTCGACTGCCAGAATCTTATAACCTGTAGGTGCAACGAATGCCTGACGAATACGACGACCTTCTTCATTACGGATTGGGATGTTCTGCAAGTTAGGATCGGTTGAAGATAGACGACCCGTTGCGGTCACTGCTTGGTGGTAAGAAGTATGCACACGACCCGTTGATGGGTTGATCATCTTCGGCAACTTATCAGTGTACGTTGATTTTAGCTTCGCCAGACCACGGTATTCCAAAATCAGTTTTGGTAGTGGGTAATCCAGAGCCAGCTCTTGCAGCACTTCTTCATTAGTAGAAGGTGTGCCTGATGGCGTCTTCTTGATAACTGGTAGACCCATTTTCTCAAACAGAAGCGCTTGCAGTTGCTTCGGCGAGTTCATATTGAACTCTTGTTCTGCAATCTCGTACGCCTTTTGCTCAAGCTCATCCAGACGTGCCGCGATCTCTACCGACTGCGCGCTAAGCTTCATATCATCAATCAACACACCCGTGCGCTCAATGCGAGACAGCACTGGCACGAGTGGCATTTCGATTTCTTCGTATACGGTTTTTAGCTTTTCATCTTGTTCGATGTTGGCAAACAAACGGTTATGTAGACGAAGTGTCACGTCTGCATCTTCTGCAGCATATGGTGAAGCTTCATCCAGATCGATTTGGTTGAAGGTCAGTTGGTTTTTACCTTTACCTGCAATTTGCTCGAATGAAATGCAGCTGTGCTGTAGGAAGCGTAGTGCCAAGCTGTCCATATCGTGCTTGCCGCCTACACTGTTGTAGACGTAAGACGCCAACATGGTGTCGTGCTTGATGCCTTTAATATCAATGCCGTAGCGAGCCAGCACAGACGCATCGTATTTTAGGTTTTGACCGACTTTCGCCTGAGCCTCATCTTCAAGAATCGGCTTCAACTGTTCCAGTACCCAATCACGATCCAGCTGCTGAGGCGCATCTAGGTAGTCGTGAGCCACTGGTACATAAGCAGCAATGCCTTCGTCAGTTGCAAATGATAAACCAACCAAGTTTGCCACCATGTAATCTAGGCTGTCAGTTTCGGTATCAAACGCAAATAATTCAGACGCTTTTAGTTTGTCTAACCAAGCATTAAATGAAGTTTCATCTAGGATGGTTTCGTATTGGCTACGGTCGATTTTTACTGCTGAGGTGTCCATATCTGCTTTAGATGAAGCAGAACCTCCACGCGCTGCGCCAGTTGATTCATCCGCTTCAACTACACCTGTGCCGCCTTCTAATAGCTCGTTCAACCAAGACTTGAACGTCAACTGACCGTACAGTTTGATCAGCTCATCTGTACTTGGTTCTGTTTTTAGCAATGATTCTGGCGTCTCTTCCAGCTCTACATCCAGCTTGATGGTGGCAAGCTCGTAAGACAGCATTGCGTTGTCTTTGTTGTCGACTAGCTTCTTGGCCATGGTTTTTGAACCACGGAAGCCAAGCGCAGCGATATCGTCGAGGTTTTCATACAGCTTTGTCAGACCGCCAATGCCTTGCAGCAAAGCCGTTGCCGTTTTATCACCCACACCCGGAACGCCAGGAATGTTATCGACTTTATCGCCCATCAACGCTAGGTAGTCGATGATCAATTCAGGTGGGATACCAAACTTCTCAACCACACCTTCACGATCCATCACAACGTTTGTCATGGTGTTGATCAACGTAACGTTGTCATCCACCAACTGCGCCATATCTTTATCGCCAGTACTGATCAAAACAGGCATGCCTTGTTGCGATGCTTGATAAGCCAGAGTACCAATCACGTCATCGGCTTCTACGCCTGGAATACAGATCAATGGCAGACCCATAGCGCGAATAACGTTGTGCAGAGGTTCAATCTGGCAACGAAGATCGTCCGGCATTGGTGGACGATTCGCTTTGTATTCCGGGTACATATCGTCACGGAAGGTTTTACCCTTCGCATCGAAAACCACTGCGATACGATCAGAAGCAAACTGACGCATCATGCTGCGTAACATGTTCACTACACCGTAAACTGCGTTAGTTGGAATTTCACCGTTACTCATCGTGCCTGGGTAAGCGTGAAAAGCGCGATATAGATAAGAAGAGCCGTCGATCAGAATCAACGGATTTTCAGGAATACTTGCCATAATTGTCTGTATCCAAATCAGTACTTAATAGATCTGCTTAGAATGCCATGACTGCTGATCCGAATCTATCTTGTTCGCTCGATCAAGGTCGCGGAAATTTTCCGATGTTATTCACGAAATTTGCACCTTCTTGTGGATAACTCTGTTTATAGAAATTATCCACTGGTTATCCAACGGAAATAAAACCAACAAAACACCAACGTAAGGCATTGTTTTTAATAAAAATAAATACCAACAGGCGAGAAGATCAACGATCCTAAAATGATCATGACATGTGGAAAAGTTGCCAATAGAGGCGTCAATTAGAAATCTCAGAAAAGAAAAAAGCGACCCAATTGGGTCGCCTAGCAGAAGTGGTGAAGCTATTTCCATTTATATGGCAGCTTAACCAAGAAGCTATAAATTACACTGGAAGCAATGTGAGCAATGTCGTGTCAAAAAGAATTCGTGCAAGTTCTGGGGAAAATGTTTCATTACCTTCTCAACACTCAGTTAATAAACCGCAGTTAATTAGCAATTCAACGTCCTTGTGAACTTTCCTCATTCCCTAAGACAGATTTAATAATAATGATTCTCATTTAACAGTCAATACCTAAATGAGAAAAAATCTCATTTATTTTTTTATAGCGCCTTAATGAAGTGGACTCGAGACTCACGCAAGTTGGTTTTTTCTTCAAATTTTTCAATGATATAGTCATTTCTTAGCAACAAACGAAGCATGGCAGGAAATTGATTGCGTGATTTCACTTTTAACGTTTTGTAGCCTTGCTCAGCGACCCAATCTTCTTGTGCTTCCAATAACATCTGCGCCACACCTTCATTGCGCGCTTCTGGGGCCACGCCACCAAACCAGCTGTAGAAGGTGTAATCATCTAATTCGTAGCCAATTTTAAAACCAAGGATCGCCCCAGCTTTCTCAGCCACTAAGATTAGGCTCTTTTTCTCTCCAAGGCGCTCCGCCATGGATTCAACCGTCTCACCACGTGCAAACTCAGTAACACGAGCCACCACTTGGATCGCTTCTTCCAGCGTGCCTTCACGAATCAGCATTGTCATTGTCTTACTCTCCAGAAATAAATATACCCAAGTAACTTCAAGCCGTGTGTATTCCGTCTTGAGGTTACTTGGGTATATTCAGACCGACAACAATTGTCGGTCTGGTTTTTCTCATTGAGCGATAATTACTCGTCTGTCGCTTCTTGAGTCTTTACTAGGTGCTCTGCAGTTTGTGCGTTTTCTTCCGCTAACCACTCTGCTACATCTTTCGCGAAGTAAGTCAGGATGCCATCCGCACCGGCACGTTTGAAGCAAAGCAGAGATTCCATCACGGTCTCACGCTCTTTCAGCCAGCCATTCATGATGGCTGCTTTATGCATCGCGTACTCACCAGAAACTTGGTAAGCGAACGTTGGAACTTGAAGCTCAGTCTTAACACGACGAACCACATCAAGGTAAGGCATACCTGGCTTAACCATCACCATGTCTGCGCCTTCATTGATATCAAGAGCCACTTCGTGTAGCGCTTCATCCGTGTTCGCAGGGTCCATTTGGTAGTTTTTCTTGTTGCCGCCTTTTAGGTTCGCTGATGAACCAACTGCATCACGGAATGGACCGTAGTAGTTTGATGCGTACTTCGCAGAGTAAGCCATAATTTGAGTATGGATGTGACCCGCTTCTTCTAGCGCTTCACGGATTTTGCCGATACGACCATCCATCATGTCTGATGGTGCAACCACGTCTGCGCCCGCTTCTGCGTGAGACAGCGCTTGTTTTACAAGTACTTCGGTTGTCTCATCATTCATCACGTAGCCATCTTCATCGATGATGCCATCTTGGCCGTGAGTCGTGAACGGGTCGAGTGCCACGTCTGTGATCACACCGATTTGAGGCACATGTTCTTTTAATGCACGTACTGCGCGCTGAACCAAACCTTCTGGGTTGTAAGCTTCAGCAGCACATAAGCTTTTAGCGTCTTGGTTTACGACAGGGAAAAGCGCGATTGCTGGTACGCCTAGGTTTGCTAGGTATTGTGCTTCTTCTAGCATTAAATCAATCGACAAACGTTCTACACCCGGCATCGATTCAACACTTTCACGACGATCTTTACCCATCAGAATGAACATTGGGTAAATCAAATCGTTTACTGAAACTTGGTTTTCAGCCATTAGACGACGACTAAAATCGTGCTTACGCATACGACGCATACGGCGTGCAGGGAATGGACCTTGAATTGATACAGACACCACTTTCTCCTTGTCTGGAAGGTTACGATGATCAAATCATCTGGTGGCAAAATCATATCACTCTTGATGCACCTTGCGAGCAGCAATATGGAAAAACGGCATGAAAAAAACCGAAAATGACCCCGCACTCACACTCAAGTATACTTCTCACTAATTCCATACACCGATGAACCATAGAGACCAATCATGATCGATACTCACGCTCATATTTACGCTAGCGAATTTGATAACGACCGCGACGAGGTAGTGAAGCGCGCTTTAGAACAAGGCATTGATAGAATTTTGCTGCCGAACATCGATCTTGAGTCTATTGAGCCGATGCTAAAAACTGAAGCAGCTTATCCTGAGGTCTGTCGTTCGATGATGGGTCTACATCCGTGTTACGTCGATGGCAATGTCGAGCAAACACTGGAAATCATCCGCGGCTGGTTTGAAAAGCATAACTTCATTGCAGTGGGTGAAATCGGTATCGACCTGTACTGGGATAAAACTTTCCGCGCAGAACAAGAGATGGCGTTTGTGACTCAGTTAAACTGGGCAAAAGAGATGAATTTACCTGTCGTTATCCACACTCGTGACTCAATCGAAGAAACGCTGACTTTACTTCGTCAAGAACAAGACGGCAGCTTGCGTGGTGTATTCCACTGTTTTGGTGGCAGCGTAGAAGAAGCGCAAGCAATCAATGCGCTTGGGTTCCACTTAGGTCTGGGCGGTGTATCAACCTTCAAAAACGGTGGTATGGATAAGGTTATCCCGCATCTGGACATGAATTGGGTGATTCTAGAAACAGACTGCCCTTACCTTGCGCCGGTACCACATCGTGGTAAGCGCAACGAGCCAGCTTATACGTCTCTAGTGGCGGCGCGAGTGGCCGAACTGCGCGAGGAAAGCCTTGAAGCGATTGACGCTCTGACGACCAAAAACGCAGAAGCGCTGTTTAACTTAGACTAAGATCTGCACTTATATAAGTTACAATCAAACATTCTCTTATATTTCATAGCATTATATTTGAAAGTATAAATAACGTGCTATTGAGATGTAACTCCTGCCCTTCTTAAAATATTGCCCACACATTCGACAAGGTGGGCAATCGATGAATACTTGCCAACATGGTATTTACTTAAAACGTCAAAAACGCACCCTACTGCAAAAGCTTATGGGCATCAAAGAGCTCTACGTGTGCACTAAATGCGGATATATCATTAAAGTGAAGTAACAACGAGACAATGGTTCAGAATTGTTATGTAAATTAGTGACAAACAAGACACTTACACAAAAACATAATGAACATCGCATACGTTAAGAGAGAGTCTTAACAAATTCCTCAGTCTCGTAAACAAGACAAAATCTTTACCTATACTTGCTCACGCATACTCATAAAAATGAATATGGAAGTCATATAATGTGTGAACATGGAATCTACCTAAAACGTCGGCAACGAACTTTTCTAGAAAAAATCTTAGGCATTAAGGAAGTATATGTCTGCTCTAAATGTGGGCATGTCCTTAAGCTGAGATAATTGGCTCAGTCCAATCCAACCGCAATAAGGCGGCTCTTCATGGGTCGCCTTTCCCGCTCTCTCACACCTTCAATAATTACAAGTCGTTACACAGTCAAACTCACTCCACCTAACAACCTTTAAACTCGTTTAAAACGTGCACCATACTTCCACCCCAACTAATTGGAACTTTATTCTGTTAAATGTGACCGTATTGATTTGGTAGATAACCTACTGAATCACATATAGAAGCCTCATTTAACATTGGAATTAACATCACATAAAGTCTTCCAAATAAACAACAATAAAAGTAGGGATATATATGTGCAAACATGGAGGTTACTTACAACGTCGTCAACGCAGGCTTTGGGAGAAATTAGTGGGGATTAAAGAGGTGTATGTTTGCTCACGATGTGGATACATAAAGCGCGTGAGATAACTTGGCTAGGTTTTGAAAATACAAAAAAAGCGGCTATAACAAAGCCGCTTTTCTATAGTACGAAGCAAAGGTTACTCTTCAGCTTCCGTCTCTTCTGCTTCATCTTTACGTGTGTAGAAACGAGCGAAGAACAAACCCACCTCAAACAGCAAACACATAGGGATTGCCAGTAGGGTCTGAGAGATCATGTCTGGTGGTGTAAGTAACATACCGACAATAAACGCACACACGATAATGTATGGACGTTTCTCTTTCAGATCTTGTGGTGTGGTCGCGCCAGTCCAACATAGCAAGATGATCGCTACAGGTACTTCAAACGCGATACCAAACGCCATAAACAGCGCCAGCACAAAGTCGAGGTAACTTGAGATGTCGGTTGCGAACTCTACCCCACCAAGAGAGATAGCGGTAAAGAAGCCAAACACCAGCGGGAATACCACGAAGTAGGCAAACGCCACACCGCAGTAGAACAACAGTGAGCTAGAGAACAGCAATGGCATGATCAATCGACGTTCATGCTTGTACAAACCTGGCGCGACAAAAGCCCATACTTGGTACAAGATAAACGGCACCGCAATAAACACCGAAGCAATCAAGGTTAGCTTCAAAGGTGTGAAAAACGGTGAAGCCACATCAGTTGCGATCATCGTTGCACCTTCAGGTAGGCGTTCTACCAAAGGCGCTGAAACAAACTCGTAGATGTGGTTAGAGAAGTAAATTAGTCCAACAAACACCACCAGTACTGCAGCAATGGCTTTAAGCAGTCGGTTGCGAAGTTCTAATAAATGACTAATTAAAGGTTGTGTCTGCTCGACGGTAGACATGGCAAACCTCTTTTTTAAAACCTGATCAAAAAGGAGCTACCAATCACTAGTAGCTCCTCCTAATGAGACTATTCGGCTTTCTTATCTGCCGCTGTAACCTTAATCTCTTCCGCTTTCTCAACGGTTTCAGTCGCTGGTGCCTCTTGTTTAGGCTCCGCTTCTGATTTGGTTGGCTCCGCGTAAGGGCGGTTTACAGATTGCGCCGCTTTCTTCAATTCTTCGACCGAAGATTTCAGCTCAGGAGATAGATCATCCATCCCCATTTGCTCAGCTTTGCGCAAGTTTTCTTGCAGTTCTTGAACTTTCAGCTCGTGTGACAACTCGTCTTTGACGCTATTTGCCATACTCTTAGCTGCTCCGACAAAACGAGAGACACTGCGGATGGCATGTGGCAAACGCTCTGGACCAAGAACAACCAGACCAACAACAGATATTAATACCAGTTCCCAAAAACCGATATCAAACACGTTTTACGCCTGCTCTTTGTCTTTTTTCGATTCAGGAGCTGCTTCTTTCTTTTGCTGCTCTTCTAGACTTTTTGGCTCGAAGTCTGCGTCTTTGTCGTCTTTCTTCGCAGGCTCATCTTCGCTCATTGCTTTTTTGAAGCCCTTAACGGCACCACCCAGATCGCCACCGATACCGCGTAGTTTCTTAGTTCCGAATAGCAATACAACAATTACAGCAATGATTAGAAGTTGCCAAACACTGATACCACCCATTCTTTTTACCTCGGGTCTTTAAACAAAATTATTTCAAGAGTTTAACGTCTATCGACGATAAGCTCGCCAACTAAGCAACCAAAATGTGACCCCTGCGATACCGCTAGCGATCGATAGCTGCTCATAAGCGTTATCCACCAATATTGCCGAGCATACGACTAAAGTGGCTCCAACGCCAAATAAAAACTTTCCTGTCGCCTGCTGACGCTTGCTGTGACGGTAACCTTGGTAAAGCTGATCCATGCGTTGATTCATGGCTTTACCTTGTTTAAGGCTATCGTAAAGCAGCTCCGGCAGTTCCGGTAACTTCTCTGCCCAAAACGGCGCGCGGTCTTTAATGGCATTCACTAAAGCTTGCGGACCGACTTGGTTCATCATCCATTCTTCAAGGAACGGTTTCGCGGTCTCCCACAAATCTAGTTGCGGGTACAACTGGCGACCCAGTCCTTCGACGTACAACAGCGTTTTTTGTAGCAATACAAGCTGCGGCTGCACTTCCATATTGAATCGACGCGCAGTGTTAAATAGGTTCAACAGTACGTGACCGAAAGAGATTTCACACAGTGGTTTAGCAAAGATTGGCTCACACACAATGCGAATCGCAAATTCAAATTCATCGACATTGGTATCGGCAGGTACCCACCCCGAATCAACGTGCAACTCCGCTACGCGGCGGTAGTCACGATTGAAGAAAGCGAGGAAGTTTTCCGCCAGATAACGTTTGTCTTCACTATTAAGTGTACCAACGATCCCGCAATCCAGCCCAATCCACATCGGATTCTCTGGATGCTCCGGCTTAACGAACACGTTGCCCGGGTGCATGTCGGCATGGAAAAAGCTGTCTCGGAACACCTGAGTGAAGAACACACTCACCCCGCGTTCTGCGAGCAATTTCATATTGGTGCCATTCGCTTCCAAGCCTTCAATATCAGAGACTTGGATACCATATATTCGCTCAGAAACCATGACAGTTTCATTACTAAAGTCAGGAAAAACTTCTGGTACGTAAAGCTCTTCACTGCCTTCGAAGTTGCGACGCAGTTGGATCGCGTTCGCCGCTTCACGACGCAAATCGAGTTCATCAAGTAAGGTTTTTTCGTACTCACGAACCACTTCAACTGGTTTCAAACGACGTGCTTCAGGCATCGCTCCGGCGACTATACGCGCCATTCGGTGCATCAGTTTTAGATCTGAATCAATGACCGGACGAATATCTGGACGGATGACCTTTAATACCACTTCTTGGTTAGTGTCTTTTAATCGGGCCGTATGTACCTGAGCAATCGACGCAGACGCTAACGGTTTGATATCGAATTCAGTAAACCAGTTTTCTAATGGATCGCCCAGAGCGAGTTCCATTTGTTCTTTCGCTAACTGCCCATCAAATGGCGCAACTTGGTCTTGCAAAAGTGCAAGAGGATCAGCGATATGCGGAGGGAAAAGGTCACGGCGAGTCGACATCATCTGACCGAACTTAATCCAAACTGGACCAAGTTCTTGTAGAGCGAGACGAAGGCGTTCACCCAGCGGTTTTTCTGGGTGCTTGTTCTTCATCCAGAATAGGCTTTTGCGCATCAAAAGCGGCGCTTTGGTCAGTTGATGATCGGGCAACAACTCATCCAAGCCGTATTCCAGCTGAACTTTAATGATGTGGTATAAGCGCTTTATTTCTGCTGGCGTCATGAGTTCTCCAGCGCAGGCTTATCCGAATCGAACTTGTTTAGTAATGCGTTTAGACGCGCTTCAACGCGAGAAGCTTGGCTACGAACGTCATCCACTTGGTCACAGAAGTGGGCAATTTCTAGCGGTGCTGGTGCCAGTTTCCACTCTTCAGTTACTACTTGAGCAAGATGACGCTGGTGTTTTTCTGCTTGAGAAGCAAAGAAACCGCCGACGTTCTTGGTACCTTGCACAAAAGTATGAGCCACGACATCACCTGTTACGCGAGACAGCCACTCTTCGATATCAGGTTTGCAATCCACCATCAATTGAGAGAATTTCTGTGCCAATTGGATGTCACCTTCAAGTTCAAGTTTATCTTGCTTGATAAGGCGAGTGATGTTGGCTTGATCGCGCAACTCAGGCAGGACGCTTAGATTCAGTGACAGATAACAATCTGGCTGACCTTCGTAGTTGCCCAAAACATCGATTTGCTGGCTGAAGATGAACGTCAGTGTCTTATTGATTTCTTTCAGATGAATTTGAATCACCTGACCTTTAAGACGTGACAAACGACGACCCAATTCAGGATCGTCTTTAATCAGCGTATTTAGTGTCGTTTCAATAACGGCAGTGATAAGAGGTTCAAATGGCATACCGCTTATCCTTAGAATTTGTAGCCGCGGTGCAGCGCCACAATACCGCCCGTTAGGTTGTAGTATTTGGTGTTTTCGAAGCCCGCTTCTTTCATCATGCCTTCCAGCGTGTCTTGATCTGGGTGCATGCGGATAGATTCTGCTAGGTAACGGTAGCTGTCTGCGTCATTCGCCACTAGTTCACCCATTTTTGGCAATAGGTGGAATGAGTACGCGTCGTACACTTTTGATAGTGGGTCTAGGATTGGTTTTGAGAACTCAAGCACCAACAAACGACCACCTGGCTTCAATACGCGGAACATAGAGCGCAGCGCTTTGTCTTTATCGGTGACGTTACGTAGACAGAAGCTAATCGTGATCACGTCGAAGTAATCATCTGGGAATGGCAGTTCTTCTGCGTTCGCTTGAACGTAATGCACGTTACCCACAATGCCGTTGTCGCGCAGTTTGTCACGACCCACATTCAGCATTGAGTTGTTGATGTCCGCTAGGATCACGTGACCTTGGTCGCCAACAATGCGCGAGAATTTCGCCGTTAAATCGCCAGTACCACCACCTAGATCGAGAACGCGTTGTCCCGGACGAGCGCCACTGCAATCAATAGTAAAACGCTTCCAAAGGCGATGAACGCCACCTGACATCAGGTCATTCATGATGTCGTATTTTGCTGCCACTGAGTGGAAAACTTCGGCAACTTTGGTCACTTTTTCGTCTTTTGCCACTGTGGTAAAACCAAAGTGGGTAGTGTCGTTATCTAACGCTGTATTTGATTGCACACTTGTGTCCGTCATTCTGATTCCTCTTGGGCAGCACTTTCTCACTTCGGGGCGGTTGATAACAAATAGGGTCGCCCACTGTACTGCGGGCGATTAGTTTACTTTATCCTCAGCCGGATGTCTTTCTACTAAAGAAGCATTTTCCGAAAATGACTCTGTCTGCGCCAACTGAGCAAGATCTGGCGAGATTGGACGTTTTACTTCCACTCCTAGTTGCTTAAAGCTTTCCGCTTGACGAATCACGTTGCCACGCCCTGTCGCTAGCTTATTCATTGCCCCTTGGTACGTTTGGTTGGCTTTGTCTAATGCGCCGCCCAGCCCTTCCATGTCATCAATGAACAAGCGTAGTTTGTCGTACAGCTTCGCCGCTCGTTCCGCGATCAATTGGGCGTTTTCGTTTTGACGCTCGTTACGCCACAAATTATCTATCGTACGTAGCGCCACCAGCAAAGTGGTAGGGCTGACCAAAATAATGTTTTGTTCCATCGCATCTTTAACCAAGCTTGGGTCGGCTTGAATCGCGACTTGGAATGCTGGCTCTACCGGAATAAACATCAATACGTAGTCTAAGCTCTGGATGCCTTTTAGCTGATGGTAATCTTTAAGGCTCAAGCCTTTGATGTGGGCGCGCAGCGCGGCTAAGTGATCGCTCAACGCCTGCTCTCGTTGAATGTCGCTCTCTGCGTTGAAGTAGCGCTCGTACGCCACCAGCGCCATTTTTGAATCAACCACCACTTGTTTGTTTTGCGGTAAGTGAACAATCACATCCGGTTGATAGCGTTTGCCCGCTTCGTTTTGCAAGCTCACCTGAGTTTGGTACTCGTGCCCTTCACGTAAACCAGATTCTGCCAATACACGAGCCAGAACCACTTCACCCCAGTTGCCCTGCTGCTTGTTGTCACCTTTCAGAGCTTGAGTCAGATTGACCGCTTCTCGGGTCATGTGCTCGTTCAAGCGTTGCAGGTTCTTCAACTCATGCACCAAGGTGTGACGCTCTTTGGCTTCTTGACTAAAGCTGTCGTTGACTTGCTTTTTGAACCCTTCTAACTGCTCTTTAAGTGGAGACAGCAAACCTTCCAAACTCTGACGGTTTTGCATGTCGACTTTGGCGGTTTTCTCTTCAAATAACTGATTCGCTAAGTGTTCAAATTGCTGCTTCAAACGCACTTCTGCTTGCTCAAGAATTTGCAGTTTTTCTGCATTGGCTTGGTTGATTTGCTCGTGGCGCGCTTGCTGCTCACCAAGTTGGGTTTCAAGGCGCGATTTGTGCTCTCGCATCTGCCCTAGCTCATCAAAATACTGCTGACGCTCCTGTTTCACTGCTTCGAAATAGCGCAGCTTTTCCATCGCCGCCATCAATTTACCGTGAGTTTGGCGCACCTCGAATGCCGCTTTATCGCGCTCGTCATCAAGCTCATCCAATTCTTGCTGTGCTTCAGCGAGACTTTGCTTCACTTGTTCAAGTTGTTGTTGATGAAGCTGTTTTTCAGAGGAGAGCTGTTGTTCGAGCAATTGAGTTTGTGTGGCAAAGCGTTGTTTAACCCACCAACCCACTGCAACACCGCTGATGGTCGCGGTAAAAAGAGAAGACAGAATGAGAGATTGATGCTCAAGAATCCATTGCATAATAGCGAGTTAGCCTGTGTTTTTTATCTTTAATAATGGTATTTATATACTGGATAAATGTCCAGTTTGTTGGATGAAAAATCCTCGCATACACTAGGCGCTCCGTACAACATACTCACACCTGCTCAAACCAACAGCGATGAGCGGTACATCATCACACAGAGGCATCATGAACGAGCATCGCGCCCTAGGATTTGGGCTATCAGCGGTATTACTTTGGTCAACAGTAGCGACCGCATTTAAATTGACTTTGGCGGAATTCTCACCGATTCAGATGCTGACCATGGCGAGTATTGTCTCGGCTATCGCACTTATCGTGGTATGTGGCGTGCAGGGCAAGTTGAATCAGCTCAGTTCAACGTTTCTTGCCAATCCTTGGTACTACTTACTGCTCGGATTGATTAACCCACTGGCGTACTACCTCATCTTGTTTAAAGCCTACGACTTACTGCCAGCCTCCCAAGCGCAGGCAATCAACTACAGCTGGGCGATCACACTCACCTTGATGGCGGCGGTTTTCTTGGGTCAGAAGATCCGCAATAAAGACTGGATTGCTTGTGGTTTTAGTTATTTGGGCGTCATCGTAATTGCCACCAAAGGCAACGTGCTCGGACTGGAATTCGAAAGTCCGCTTGGTGTGGGGTTAGCGCTACTTTCAACTTTGCTTTGGGCAAGTTACTGGATTCTCAACACCAAAAACAAAGCCGATCCTGTGGTGGGCGTGCTATTGGGCTTTCTGGTTGCGATTCCGTTTGCGATTGGTTTAAGCATTTATGAAGGCGCGGACTGGAGCCAAATCACCCCGAAAGGTTGGGCTGCAGTGACTTATGTTGGTCTGTTTGAGATGGGCGTAACTTTCGTATTGTGGCTAACGGCACTCAAACTCACCGAGAACACCGCACGCATCAGCAACCTAATTTTCGCTTCACCATTCATCTCGCTCATGCTGCTTGCCACCATCATTGGTGAAGAGATTCACCCATCCACTTTGATTGGCTTAGTGCTGATCATCAGCGGCTTGGTGATTCAACAAGTGAAGTTCGGCAAAAAGCAAAAACAGACGAATACCGCTCAATAATAACGTCCGAAACTATTGCAAAAATGAGACACGATTTATAAAAAAGAGAGCTAGCTAACAGTTTACTCGATTAATGAAGTGTTCCTTGCTTGGATTTGTTCGGGCTTTGGATACGATATAGCCAAAGCCCGATATGAACGCTGAGTCAGATGTTCACCATACTATTCCAAGGGCGTTTCAGGATGCTTTATTAATTATGTTTCGCTTCGCTATCTCCCCTGCATTGATGACAGACTGGAAACAGGCTCTACAACAATGCTGTGATGCCACACAGGCGCACGGTCAGCTTTATACTTTCAGCTACACTCGCCAATGGCGCTTGAGTGAGGTGGCGACATCGCCGCAACATCATCGTGAAGCCGTCGCGATTCTCGAACCTGCCACTGAGCACTTTACCTACCCTCAGCTTGTTGTTGAACAAACGCCCTTCCAAAACCAAACCTTGAGCTACTGCCCTGTATGGCTGCCAAGCGGTGAGCTGTTTGCTGCCTTTGCGTTGGTTCATCCAACTGAGCAAGATACTGTCATTTCTGGATGGTTAAGCGCATTGGCTGGACGCGTCGGCTTTGATGTTGCTCAGACTTACCATAAAGAGCAGCTGCGTCACGATGTTCAATTACCAGACTTACTGCCATCCCTGCAAGAATTCATTGATTGCTTAGAAGACCACACGTGGATAAAAAGCACCGATGGTCGCTACGCGATGACCAACCGCAGCGTTGAAGACTCTTGGCAAATGACGGGCAGTGAAATCGTTGGCAAGAATGATTTCGAGTTATTCAGCAGCCGTCGAGCGAAAAAGTTCATTGATACCGACCAGTTGGTGATCGCAACGGGCAGCCAAAACACGGTGGAAGAGTGCACCCTAATTGATGACAACAACAACCCAACCTGGTTGGAAACCATCAAATCGCCAATCCGTAATCAAACCGGAGAGCTAATTGGTATTTTGGGTATGACACGCAACGTCACTCGCCGAAAAATGGTGGAGACTCAGTTGTCATTGGCATCGAAAATCTTCGATAACTCCCACGAAGGGATGGTGATCACTGACCGCAAAGCCAACATTCTTGATGTAAACAGCGCCTTCACCCACATCACTGGTTATGCAGCAGAAGAAGTGATCGGTAAGAACCCGAATATCTTGCGTTCTGGGCATCACGACCGCGAGTTTTATCAACAGTTGTGGCGTCAGCTAGAAAGCAAAGGTCAGTGGAAAGGCGAGTTCATCAACCGTAAAAAAGATGGCAGCATTTATCCACAGCTCGCCACCATCAGTGCGGTGATGGACGATAAGAACCATTTGATCAACTACATTTGTGTGTTCGAAGACATCTCGGTACGTAAAGCGCACGAAGAAAAGCTGCAACGCATGGCGTTTTACGATCCATTGACCAACCTTCCTAACCGTACCCATTTGATCAGCTTACTAGAACAGCACATTGAGAACGGTCAGAAACATCAACACGCGTTTGCGACTCTGTTCCTTGATATCGACCACTTCAAGCACATCAACGACAGCATGGGGCACTTCTGTGGTGACCAACTGCTGACTAAACTCGCTGAACGTCTGCAAGATGTGCTGCACTTACGCGCTCATGTGGCACGTATCGGTGGCGATGAGTTTGTCATCATATTGCCGAATATCGAATCGGATTCGCAGCTGATCGACACTATTGAGGACATACTCTGCCTGTTCAATCGTCCTTTTGAAGTCAGCAAGAACGAATCTCTGCGCATCTCCACCAGCGTAGGCGTGGCGCGTTACCCACAAGACGGACAAGACAGCGAAACCTTGCTCAAGAACGCCGATACCGCCATGTACTTGGCGAAGAAAAATGGTCGCAACGGCTACGCATTCTACTCACCAGATTTGACCGACAAATCCGTGTCTCACGTGCGTATGCAGTCTGCTTTGCATGAAGCGATTGAGAAGAACCAACTTCATTTAGCTTACCAACCGCAATACAACTTAAACGCCAATGAACTGGTGGGCGTAGAAGCCCTGCTACGCTGGCAACATCCCGATCTTGGAATGATTTCTCCGGCAGATTTTATCCCGATTGCAGAGAAAACCGGCTTGATTCAAAGCATTGGTAAATGGGTCTTGGAGCAAGCTTGCTTGCAAGGTCGCGCGTGGTTGGATAACGGCATTGAATTTGGCAAGCTCGCGGTAAACGTATCGGCTCTTCAGCTACAACAATCAGACTTCATCAGCAAACTTGGGGGGATTCTCAAAGAGACCGGATTCCCGGCGCACCGTCTAGAGTTGGAAATCACAGAGAGTTTCCTACTTATCGACCCACAACAAGCCATCGCATCACTCAACTTGCTGCGCGAGCTCGGCATTGAAATCTCTCTTGATGACTTTGGCACCGGTTACTCGTCACTGTCTTACCTCAAAGGTTTGCCAATCAACAAATTGAAGATCGACCGCTCTTTCGTAAGCGATGTTCCAAGCAATACCGACAGCAATGCGATCGTGAATGCAATCATCGCGATGGGACAAACCCTGTCATTGAAAGTGGTCGCAGAAGGCATCGAAACCGACGAGCAAGCTCAATACCTATTCGAGCGCGGCTGTATCTACGGACAAGGCTTCCGCTTTAGCGCCCCAGTTCGCGCAGAGAAGTTATTTAAATAAAAAAGACCGAGCACTGGCTCGGTCTTTTTCAATTCTTTTTCTGTCTCGTCCTGAAATGTGTTTACACATTGAGGACTAATTATGACAACTTCAAATACATCCTACATTAAGCGCACTCAGCGTGATTACACACTAGGCTTTAAATTACAGGTCGTTGATGCCGTGGAAAAAGGCGAAATGACCTACAAACAAGCGCAAGCTGTTTATGGTATCCAAGGTCGCTCAACCGTTTTAACTTGGCTAAGAAAGCATGAAAAAATGGATTGGACGCATAACCCAAGGAAGAACGCCATGTATAAAACTACAAAGCCGAATGAGTCACCCGCTCAAAAAATTAAACGTCTTGAAAGAGAACTCGAAGACGAGCGGATAAGAAACCTGTTCTTGAATGAAGTCGTCGATATTCTTGACTCTGAGCATGGGACAAACCTGAGAAAAAAGTATCTTGCCAAGGAGCGAGAAGCCTTCAAAAACAGAAAGGACTCAGTTTAGCCAGAGTCTGCCGCTTATGTGGAATATCGAGACAAAGTGTTTACCAAAGAGAGAAACGAACAACTGCGCGGAAAATAGAAATCCAACCAGTAAAGGAAATGGTCCTAGAGTTGCGCCGTTATATGCCTCGAATTGGAACGGGAAAGCTACACTTTTTACTCAAACCAAAGCTGATAAAGGCTGGCATTAAGCTGGGTAGAGATGCACTTTTTGACTACTTACGTCATGAAAGGCTTCTTATTCGACCAAAGCGCAGCTATACAAAGACA
>NZ_JH976133.1:179551-180271 GCF_000305755.2 Vibrio sp. HENC-03
AGAAAGCTACACTTTTTACTCAAACCAAAGCTGATAAAGGCTGGCATTAAGCTGGGTAGAGACGCACTTTTTGACTACTTACGTCATGAAAGGCTTCTTATTCGACCAAAGCGCAGCTATACAAAGACAACCAACAGTCGTCATTGGATGAAAAAGCATCCTAACTTGCTTAAGGAGTTTAAGCCTAGTCGCCCCGAAGAAGTATTAGTTAGTGACATTACTTATGTTCAATCAGACGAAGGCGTCCATTACTTGTCACTCGTGACAGATGCATTTAGCCGTAAAGTTATGGGATATGAATTGAGTAATGAGATGAAAGCAACCGATGTTGTAAAAGCATTACGTATGGCGATAAAAGCTCGCCAATATCGGTGTCCATGTATTCATCATTCAGACCGAGGGCTCCAATATTGCTCAAGCGTCTACCAAACGCTGTTAAAAGTTGGCGATATAAAACCATCAATGACCGATGGATATGACTGTTATCAGAACGCGTTAGCAGAGAGGGTCAACGGGATACTAAAGCAAGAGTTCTTACTTCATAGGAGTCGGAATATCGAAGAGCTCAAACAGCTAGTAAAGCAGTCCGTTAGTATCTATAACAATATGAGGCCGCACCTTAGTCTCGGGATGAGAACCCCAAATGAGGTGCATGAAAAAAGCCAACTGCTGGGGCAGTTGGCTTAGTGAAAAACTGTCAACGTATTTTAGGACGAGACA
>NZ_JH976134.1:0-96669 GCF_000305755.2 Vibrio sp. HENC-03
GCTCAAATCGGACGGCCATTTTAGCGAGTTAAAGTTTAGTGTCAATCACTTTTTTCAAACTTTTTTCAAGCGTTTCCGCTTGGCTAATTGGCTTGCTAACTTGGTTTCTTACTTTCGAAACCTAAGCTTCGAAGCGTTGCCGTGTCAGCGAGGTGGCATTATAGAGATTGCGATCACATTGGCAAGCCCTTTTTCTCGTTTTTTTTGATTTTTTTATCGTTTGAATGTTTTTTATTCTAAAAGGCGAGTTTTTGCTACTCTTCTCACCAGATATCACCGTTATTAACGCTTTATAAGGAGTAAAGATGAGTTCAATGAGAAGTTATAAAGGTATACGTCCTCAGTTGGGCGAACGTGTATATGTCGACTCAACCTCTGTTTTAGTCGGTGATATCCGAATTGGCGATGATTCTAGTATCTGGCCATTGGTCGCAGCTCGGGGCGATGTAAACCATATCCATATTGGAGAGCGAACCAACATTCAAGATGGCAGCGTACTTCATGTAACTCATAAAAACGCAGAAAACCCCAAAGGCTACCCACTCATCATTGGTAATGATGTCACCATAGGTCACAAAGTGATGCTGCATGGCTGTGAGATCCACGACCGCGTCCTAGTAGGTATGGGCGCTATTGTCTTAGACAACGTGGTGGTCGAATCAGATGTGATGATTGGGGCAGGAAGTTTGGTGCCACCGGGGAAAGTATTAGAAAGTGGCTACTTATATGTTGGAAGCCCTGTAAAACAAGCTCGCCCTCTATCAGATAAAGAACGAGCTTTCTTGCAAAAATCTGCCAACAACTATGTGCAGAACAAAAACGACTACATTAATGAAGTAGAAGACATCAATGAGTAGTCAGGTATAGTCGGCTAATCGATAATGATATGGCCTTCCTCATCGAAGGCTTCATCTTCTATTAGCTCTTCAGCGATTTCTTCTAGATCGAATCGGTAATCAGTAAACACTTTAATTGCCGCTTGCTCAGTTTCAATCAGTGAACCACTAAGCTTTTCTAACTTTTGTTTTGTTACATAGCACTCAATCAACGCTCCAGATTGCTGCGCAGCAAAATTTACCGATTGCGAGGCTTCATCCCAAGACTGCATGTCAGGGAATAGGATAGATTGATTCATTGATTATTGACCTTCAAGGTTCTTTCTTAGTTCTCTGAGAATTTGTTTGGCACCTGGGCGCAAACCGCGCCAGAGCATGAAGCTTTCTGCAGCCTGCCCAACTAGCATTCCAAGACCGTCATACGCATGAGCGGCACCATTTTCTCTTGCCCATAAGTTAAAGCTCGTCACCCCTTTGCCATAAATCATGTCATAGCTTGTACTGTTGGCGGCAAAGATAGAGGAAGAGATAACAGGCAGTTCACCACTAAGAGAAGCGGAAGTAGAGTTAATGATGACATCATACTCTTCATCAATACTTTCCATCTCTTTGGCGACGATAGGGCCGTGAGAGACAAACAACTCTGCAAGCTCCTGTGCCTTACTAAAGGTACGGTTGGTAATGGTTAAAGACGTCGGCTTTTGATCGAGCAGTGGCTGAATAACACCTCGAGCTGCACCACCAGCACCAATAATTAGGATTCGCGCACCTTCCAACACAACTTGGTGCTGAAGCAGATCTTGCACTAGACCTGCACCATCGGTGTTGTCACCAATGATTTCACCATCATCTAACTTCTTGAGAGTGTTCACTGCGCCCGCCAACTGAGCACGTTCAGTCAGACGGCTAGCAAATTGATAAGCGTCTTCTTTAAATGGCATGGTAATGTTGCACCCCTTGCCACCTTCAGCAAAAAACACCTTCGCTGCATCAATAAAGCCATCAACAGGTGCACTTTCTGCGGTGTACACCAAAGACTGATTGGTTTGACGGGCAAACAAGGTGTGAATGAATGGCGACTTACTGTGTCCGATAGGGTTACCAAACACGGCATAGCGATCAATTTGCTGAGTCATTTCCTTACCTTTATTCCTTACTTATATAGAAAAAACAGGGCCACCTGATTACAGATGACCCTATCACTATCTATCTATATAGAAAAGGAGATTCAGCGCTTACCATTCTCGGGGCGTTAGGTATTGCTCGTAAAGCTCAGCCTCTGGTGAACCAGCTTGCGGCTCATAGCTGTATTCCCAACGCGCAAGTGGTGGCATCGACATTAGAATCGACTCGGTACGACCACCACTTTGCAAACCAAACAGAGTGCCACGGTCATACACTAGGTTGAACTCTACGTAACGACCACGTCGGTACAGTTGGAACTCGCGCTCACGCTCACCAAATTCAATGTCTTTACGACGAGAAACGATCGGAAGGTAAGCTTGGCAGTATCCCTCACCAACCGCTTTGATGTAGTCAAAGCACTTATCAAATTCCCATTGGTTTAGGTCATCAAAGAACAGACCGCCGACACCGCGAGTTTCATTTCGATGTGGTAGGAAGAAGTATTTGTCACACCATGCTTTGTGCTCTGCATAAACGTCGTCACCAAATGGCGCACAAAGCTGTTTTGCTGTGTCGTGCCATGATTGGCAATCTTCTTCAAATGGGTAGAAAGGCGTGAGGTCAAAACCACCACCAAACCACCAAATTGGGTCTTCACCGTCTTTCTCTGCAATAAAGAAGCGGACATTGGCATGTGAAGTCGGTACATAAGGGTTTTTAGGGTGAATAACCAAAGAAACACCCATCGCTTCAAAACGACGCCCCGCTAACTCTGGACGATGTGCCGTCGCTGATGCTGGCATTTCATTACCCTCTACATGAGAGAAGTTAACTCCTCCTTGCTCGAAGATATGACCATCACGCAATACGCGAGTGCGGCCACCGCCACCAAGACGCTCTCCTTTTTCACGTTGCCATGCATCTTCGACAAAGACGGCCTTTCCATCTTCTTGTTCTAGTTGCTGACAAATGGAATCCTGAAGTGACATCAAGAACTGCTTTACGGCGTGCTTATCGATTGCTGACATACGTGTAGTACCTATTGATTGCTGACTAGCAGGGTTAGCCCTGTCTTAATATTTGCGAGGTTTTAGCATCACGGATTTCACTAGGCTTGTCACGACCACTGGTTTCACCACGTAAGATCGCCACAAGTCGGTCACCTAACTGTTCTTCAACTTCTTCCGTCGTCATACAAGGAGGCAGACCAGTAAGATTCGCGCTGGTAGAGGTTAGCGGCTTTCCGAATGCATTACACATCTTTTGTACTAAAGGATGATCAGTCACACGTACTGCAATCGAATCAAATTGACCCGATACCCAGTGAGAGACTTTGTCACTCGCTGGCATGATCCAAGTGTATGGCCCTGGCCACGTCGCATGGACTTTATCTAACTGCTCTTGAGTCAAATGAGATTCATCAACATAAGGCAAAAGCTGCTCGTAACTAGCCGCAATAAGTATGAGCCCCTTCTCTACTGGGCGCTGCTTTAGCTCTAGCAACTTTTGAATCGCTTCTGGGTTATCTGGATCACAGCCGACACCAAATACGCCTTCTGTTGGATAGGCAATCACTTCGCCTTTTTGTAGTGCTTCAAGCACCTGTTCAAAGTTATCCACCAATTACTTCCTGATAGTCTTATCTGTTGTGTTTGCACTAAGTGTACAAATATTCATTCTCAGAGACTAAATCAATTTGTTTATAAAATGTATCAATACCATTTACAAACACACGCAAACGTTTGCTTGAGGTAAAAATCCCCGTATAATGCGCACAAATTTATCAGCTCACCTAATTTTGCAGCTTGAAGGAGTTTGAGATGAAAGTCGGTATCATCATGGGTTCTAAATCAGATTGGCCAACCATGAAACTAGCAGCAGACATGCTGGATCAATTTGGCGTGTCTTACGAAACAAAGGTGGTGTCAGCTCACCGTACTCCTCAATTATTGGCTGATTACGCAAGCAGTGCGAAAGAACGCGGCATTAAAGTCATCATCGCAGGTGCCGGCGGTGCCGCCCATCTACCAGGCATGGCAGCAGCATTTACCAGCGTACCTGTACTTGGTGTTCCAGTTCAGTCTCGTGCGCTGAAAGGCATGGATTCACTGCTTTCTATCGTACAAATGCCAAAGGGGATTGCGGTTGGTACATTGGCGATTGGCGAAGCAGGCGCAGCAAACGCTGGCATCCTAGCAGCTCAAATCCTTGGTACACATGATGAAACGATCATGGCAAAAGTCGAAGCGTTCCGTAACGAACAAACGGAAACCGTATTGGCGAACCCAAACCCTGCTGAGGATTAATCAGATGCATGTACTGGTTCTTGGTGCGGGTCAACTAGCTCGTATGATGTCTCTGGCTGGTGCCCCACTGAATATTCAAATCTCAGCTTACGATGTGGGCAGCGGTAACATCGTTCATCCACTGACTCAGCACGTACTAGGCAACGGCTTAGAGAATGCAATTGAACAAGTCGACGTCATTACTGCTGAGTTCGAGCATATCCCACATGATGTGCTCGATGTTTGCGAAGCGAGCGGTAAGTTCTTACCAAGTACGCAAGCCATCAAAGCAGGTGGTGATCGCCGTGTTGAAAAGGCATTACTTGATGATGCTGGCGTGCGTAACGCGAAATACTACGTCATCGAAACTCGTGAAGACTTTGACCGCGCAATTGAACACGTTGGTATGCCAATGGTTCTGAAAAGTGCATTAGGTGGTTACGATGGTAAAGGCCAGTGGCGCTTAAAAGAAACTTCTCAAGTCGAAGACATTTGGACTGAGATGGCAGAGTGCATTGCCGCAACACCAACTCAAGCGATTGTTGCTGAGGAATTTGTCCCTTTTAACCGCGAAGTTTCACTGGTTGGTGCTCGCGGTAAAGATGGCAGCGTTGAAGTGTACCCTCTGGCAGAGAACGTCCATACCAATGGAGTATTGAGCCTTTCTACTGCGATTGATGCACCAGAGTTGCAAGAGCAAGCAAAACAGATGTTCACGGCCGTTGCCAACAACTTGAATTACGTTGGTGTGCTAGCGCTGGAGTTCTTCGATGTTGATGGTACTTTGCTAGTTAATGAAATCGCACCACGCGTACACAACTCTGGTCACTGGACTCAGCAGGGTGCAGAAACCTGTCAGTTTGAGAACCACCTACGCGCCGTGTGCGGCATGCCTTTAGGTAGCACGAAGCTGGTTCGTGAGACCTCGATGATTAATATTCTTGGTGAAGACACACTGCCAGAAGCATTGCTAGCGATGGATGGTTGTCACATTCATTGGTATGGCAAAGAAAAACGTGCGGGTCGCAAGATGGGTCACATCAACGTATGTGGTGACTACACTGGCGAACTTAATCGCAAACTTTGTGCATTAGCAGACGTATTGGATGAACAGACTTTCCCTGCTGTGCATGAATTTGCCAAGCAGTGGCAAGCCTAGAAAAGCAGCAGAATAAATAGCAAAAGGGTCGCATGATGCGACCCTTTTTAATTCGTACTGAAAGTTATTGTGATTGGGTATGTTGGCACTTACGACTCGCGCATTGCAGTTTAACCCCGCTGGCAAGTTTCTTTTCTACCAACAAGGTAAATCCACATTCCTCGCAGCGGCCTCTTACAGGCGGCAAGTTAACCGCAAACTTGCACTTCGGATAGTTATCACACGCGTAGAATGTTTTACCAAATCGGGTTTTACGCTCAACCAAATGTCCTTTGCCACATTCAGGGCAAGCGTGTTGCTCTTTCGCTTGCTGCTCTGGCTCAGGTTGGTTAATCGACTCAATATGATGGCATGCTGGGTAATGGCTACAACCAACGAACATACCGTAGCGCCCTTGGCGGAGTACCAATTCATTGCCACACTCAGGGCAAGGCACACCCAACTCTTTCACGATGTGACCGTCATTGCTGTGTAGCGGCTTGATGTAATCGCAACTTGGGTATTGGCTACAACCTAAAAAAGGACCGTGTTTACCGTGCTTAAGCGACACTTCCCCACCGCATTTAGGGCAAGGTTCGCGCTCAAGCGCATGCTCGTGTGCCGAGAAAAGGTTGTGATCGATTTTACTACTCATACTCACCGCTCAAGCGAAGATATTAATGAAGAATACCTTGTTCCTTGGTGTACAGCAGCTCTTCCATCAGCGTGTAGGCGTTTTCATTGCCTGGAACATTAAACAGCACCATAAGAATGATCCATTTAAGGTCCTCAAGCTCAAACTCATTGGTTTCAAGCCCCATTACACGGTCGATAACCATCTCACGCGTTTCTGTGGTCAGAACATTGATTTGCTCTAGGAACAACAAGAACCCACGACATTCGAGGTCCAGTCGCTGCATCTCTGAAGCGGTATAGATACGTGTCGATGCCGATGCAATGCAGGTTGAAATGGCTGAATGTTCATCGCTTTGTTGCAATGCCGCCAGCTCTTCTAACCAGACAAGGGCTTTGTAGATGTCTTTTTGCTGGAAGCCTGCACGAAGCAATTCATCTTCCAATTCGTCTTGTTCGACTTGTAACTCTGAATCGCTATGGATGTAGGTTTCGAATAGATACATAAGTATATCCATCATCATAGCTAGCCCCTCCCCTTTCGAATATAGCCACCGGATACTGCAACAACATGCCCTGAAAGCTCAAGCTCTAAGAGCTGCATCATGACTTCTTGGACAGGTATATTGGTCCTGCTTGCAAGAATATCAACTGGTGTAGCCTCATTTCCTACGTTAGCTAACAGCTGAGGAAATGGCAATTCTTCTTCATCAATTGGCGCAGAAAATAAATCTAAGCTCTGATTAATAGACCAGTCGAGTAAAGACTGTATTTCATTCAGCACCTCTTGAGTATTTTGTACGAGGCAAGCCCCGTTACGAATCAATTGATTACCACCACTGGCGTTAGGAGCATTAATCGAAGCTGGCAGAGCGAAAACTTCTCGACCTTGCTCAAGGGCATAGCGAGCAGTGATTAAGGAACCACTTTTTTCAGCTGCTTCCACCACCAAAACACCCAGCGACAAACCACTAATAATTCGATTACGACGTGGGAAGTTTTCTGCGCGAGGCTTAGCATCAGGACGAAACTCAGAAACAAGCGCACCATTTTCCATCACTCGTTTCGCTAAACCTCGGTGTCTTGCTGGATACACTTGTTCCAACCCAGAACCAAGCACTGCGATGGTTTTACCTCCAGCTAAAAGCGCGCCATCATGAGCATGACCATCAATACCCAATGCTAAACCACTGGTGACGATCAGATCGTGTTGCACCAAGTCTGACGCAAAGCCTCTTGCATGTTGTAGTCCATCCACGCTGGCATTACGACTGCCAACCATGGCCATTTGTGGCTGAGACAAGCAGCTCGCGTCTCCCTTTACGAATAATAAAGGAGGCGGTGCGACGGTTTGTTTGAGAAGTGGCGGGTACAAAGCATCCGCCAAAGTAAGAATATGATGATGAGAAGATGCTGCAGCCCAAGTTAGACAAGCATCGACTTCTTTATCGACCTGCAACCACGCTTGCAGTTGTTTTGCAGTTAAGCCTAAAAGCTGAAGCTGCTCCGTGGAATATTGGACAATATTACTCGGCGTGTCTTTGCTCAGTAGCTTACTCAGCTTGACCCCGCCAATACCTGGCAAGCAACTCAGCTTTAACCAGGCGGCGAGATCCGTATCATTGTGTGGTTTCATTGGTGGTCGGTTCCTCTACCAGAGGAGAAACCACAGATACCTCTTTATTGATTGGTTTGGTGCTATTGGTGATCAGAGCAAGGCTGAAATATTCATAAGGGCGAATCACGAGTAATTCACCAACTTTACTCTGTGGCAAAGTGATCTTGGAGTCGAGAAAACCGTTGTCCTTGGCAAAGTCATCACCATCTTTATAAACAGGATGCGCATCTTCTTTAAGATCGAACACACTGCCTTGGCGAAGTTCGTCCGATGTGCCTTTATCGATCACAACCACTTGGTTGGTCGAGCTAAAGCGAATGCCTTCAATATTCCCCAATAACTTAGCAGAGCTACCTTGCGGCGAAGGTAATGGATAGAAGGTGGCCGTGAAATCCCCGTTTTCTAATGCTTGAACCGGCAAAGCAATATCATTACGGATAATCTCTTGCAGTTGAGTAGTGATTTTCAGTCCTGAAAATTCGTCTGACGCCTCGATCAACTCACCTTTGGCAATCAAACGCAATGCCGTGATTTGTTGTGATACATCATCTCGAGAGAAGGTTTCCACTGGTCGATATATTGCCCAATCTGTCCATGCTTGCTTGCCACTGATGTACAACGTGTCTTCTGCAGTCAGGTATTTACTGCCTTTACTGCTGCCCATCACCTTCGCTGCGTTTTCTAATGTCTCATCATCCACTAAGCGATCGGATTTTAAGTACGGCATCACCAAACCTTCAGCTACGGTAGGTACCGCTTTCTTTTCGGTGATGCGAGCTTTAGGGCTGAGTTTTTTGACGGGTTTTAAGCTCAAGACTGGCTGACCGTTAATCCACACCAGCGATAACTTATCTCCCGGATAAATCAGGTGCGGGTTATCGATTTCTGGGTTCACTTGCCACAAACGAGGCCACAACCAAGGGCTATCAAGGTACATCGCTGAAATATCCCAAAGCGTATCACCTTTGACCACAACGTAAGTTTTGGGTGCATCATCTTTAACGGTAAGTGGTTGGGAGTCCGTATTTGCTACAACATTGAAAGAGAAAAGTAACGGCAACGTAATACGAGAAACGTTGCGGAAAATTCGATTCATGACCCTCGTCCTTGGTCTATTAGGCAGTTACCAGAATGGAAATTGGTATCAGGATGCTGTCATTTAGGTCATAAAATGTCTAGAATTGAGCCAACAAGGTTTGTGCTGTTACGGCACAGTTCAATATTTCGAGTGAATATGTCTGTATTACAAGTATTAACATTCCCAGATGATCGCCTGCGTACCGTTGCAAAACCTGTAGAAGAGGTGACACCTGAGATTCAAAAAATCGTCGATGACATGATTGAAACCATGTACGACGAAGAAGGTATTGGCCTTGCGGCAACGCAGGTTGATGTCCACAAACGTATCGTAGTTATCGATATTTCAGAGACTCGCGATGAGCCGATGGTGCTTATCAACCCTGAGATTCTGGAAAAGCGTGGCGAAGACGGCATCGAAGAAGGCTGTCTATCGGTACCAGGTGCTCGCGCACTTGTGCCTCGCGCTGCTGAAGTTACGGTTAAAGCCCTAGATCGCAACGGCAAAGAATACACATTTGACGCTGACGATCTGCTAGCAATCTGCGTTCAACACGAACTAGACCACCTAATGGGTAAACTGTTCGTTGATTACCTATCGCCACTTAAGCGTAAGCGTATTCAAGACAAGCTAGCGAAAATCAAACGCTTTAACGAGAAACAGCAAAACGCTTAATCTCGATACAATTTAATTAGAAGGAAGCCTACCTTGAGTCAGTCTTTACGTATTGTCTTTGCAGGTACTCCGGATTTCGCCGCCCGTCACTTGGCGGCGTTGTTGTCTTCGGAGCACGAAGTAATTGCGGTATACACTCAACCAGACCGCCCAGCAGGTCGTGGTAAGAAGCTTACTGCCAGTCCAGTGAAAACCATCGCGCTTGAGCACGACATTCCGGTATACCAACCAGAAAACTTCAAATCAGATGAAGCCAAGCAACAGCTTGCTGATCTGAACGCCGACATCATGGTGGTTGTGGCTTACGGTCTATTGCTTCCACAAGTCGTGCTAGATACGCCTAAATTGGGCTGTATTAACGTGCACGGTTCGATTCTTCCTCGCTGGCGTGGTGCTGCTCCTATCCAACGCTCAATTTGGGCTGGTGATGCCGAAACTGGCGTGACTATCATGCAGATGGACATTGGCTTGGATACAGGTGACATGCTGAAAATCGCAACATTGCCGATTGAAGCAAGTGACACCAGCGCATCTATGTACGAAAAACTTGCAGGCTTAGGCCCTGATGCTCTGATTGACTGCCTAGCAGACATCGCAACAGGAAAAGCTGAGCCAGTGAAGCAAGATGACGAGCTTGCAAACTACGCGAAGAAACTAAGCAAAGAAGAAGCACGCATTAATTGGAATGACGACGCGGCACACATTGAGCGTTGCGTTCGCGCATTCAACCCATGGCCAATGAGCCACTTTGAAGCGGCTGAAAACAGCATCAAAGTATGGCAAAGCCGTGTGGCGGAACAAACCAGTGACAAGCCAGCGGGCACTATTGTGCAAGCAGATAAAACCGGTATTTATGTTGCGACAGGCAATGGCACACTGGTACTGGAACAACTGCAAGTTCCGGGTAAAAAAGCCATGTCAGTTCAAGATATTCTGAACTCACGTGCATCTTGGTTTGAAGTTGGCACCCAACTGGTTTAAAAAGCCAGACAATAGTGTCAAAAACCAATAATACGAACTTTTAGAGGGCAGAGATGCCCTCCTTTACTTTAAGGTACTCATCATGAATGTTCGCGCTGCGGCTGCCAACGTCTTGTATCTTGTCGTCGACAAGGGCCACTCACTTTCAAGCGCTCTTCCAGCGGCTCAACAAAACGTACGACCACGTGACCACGCTCTTCTTCAAGAGATCTGTTACGGCGCTCTACGTTACCTCCCTCGCCTAGAAATGATTGCAAACCAGTTGATGGATAAGCCGCTAAAAGGCAAACAACGCGTTTTCCATCACCTTATTTTGGTAGGCATTTATCAGCTAAGCTTCATGCGCATTCCTGCGCACGCTGCAGTCGGTGAAACAGTTGAAGGTACTAAAGAGCTGAAAGGTCCTCGTCTACGCGGTCTTATCAACGCGGTATTGCGTAACTACCAACGCAACCAAGAAGAACTAGACCAAATGGCGGTCAGCAACAATGCGGGCAAGTACGGCCACCCAAGCTGGTTACTTAAACTGTTGCAAGAAGCTTACCCAGAGCAGTGGGAAAGCATTGTTGAAGCCAACAACCAAAAAGCGCCAATGTGGCTGCGTGTAAACCACCAGCACCACACTCGTGATGAATACCTAACGCTACTCAAAAATGAAAACATTGATAGCACGCCACACACACAAGCAATGGACGCCCTAAAATTGGCCGCGCCATGCGATGTGATGAAACTGCCGGGCTTTGAAAAAGGTTGGGTATCGGTGCAAGATGCGGCAGCACAGCTGTCGATTAACTATCTTGAACCAAAAGATGGCGAGCTGATCCTAGACTGCTGTGCAGCACCGGGCGGTAAGACGGCGCACATTCTTGAGCGTACGTCTGGCAGCGAAGTGGTTGCCATTGACTGCGACGACACACGCCTTAAACGTGTGCACGAAAACCTGAAGCGTCTCAACCTTCAGGCAAAAGTGGTTTGCGGCGATGCGCGTAATCCTCAAAAATGGTGGCAAGGCGAACAATTTGATCGCATTTTGCTGGACGCACCATGTTCTGCAACGGGCGTAATTCGTCGTCACCCAGACATCAAATGGCTACGTCGTGCTGATGATATTGCCGCACTTGCGGAACTACAGAGCGAAATTTTTGATGCAATGTGGACGCAACTGAAACCGGGCGGCACCATGGTTTACGCGACTTGCTCAATCACACCACAAGAAAACGTGGAGCAAGTAAAAGCATTCTTAGCACGTACTGCGGATGCGCAACTAGTGGACTCTGATCCCGAACAACCTGGTCGTCAAATTCTACCAGGTGAAGAAGATATGGATGGTTTCTACTACGCAGTGCTAACAAAAAAACACGCGTAACAGCATGCTAAATAGGGCGATTGAAGCAAATTCAATCGCCTTTTTCAGATAACGAGTAAAGAGTATGAAAATCATTATTCTTGGTGCTGGTCAGGTTGGCGGCACATTGGCAGAAAACCTCGTTGGTGAGAATAACGACATCACCATCGTCGACAAAAATGGCGACCGACTGCGAGAGTTGCAAGACAAGTACGATCTTCGGGTTGTTAATGGTCACGCGAGTCACCCAGATGTGTTGCGTGAAGCAGGTGCACAAGACGCCGACATGCTAGTTGCGGTGACCAACACCGATGAGACCAATATGGCCGCGTGTCAGGTTGCCTTCACTCTGTACAATACCCCAAACCGTGTTGCACGTATTCGTTCTCCAGAGTATCTGGCAGAAAAAGAAGCGCTATTCAAATCTGGTGCAATTCCTGTCGATCACCTTATCGCACCAGAAGAGCTGGTAACCAGCTATATCGAACGCCTCATCCAATACCCTGGCGCATTGCAAGTCGTCAGCTTTGCCGAGCAAAAAGTCAGCCTAGTCGCAGTAAAAGCCTACTATGGTGGCCCGCTTGTTGGTAACGCTCTATCCGCTCTGCGTGAACACATGCCACACATCGATACTCGTGTTGCTGCAATTTTCCGTCAAGGTCGCCCTATTCGCCCACAAGGCACCACCATCATAGAAGCCGATGATGAAGTCTTCTTTGTTGCAGCAAGCAACCACATTCGCTCGGTAATGAGTGAACTTCAGCGCCTTGAGAAACCTTACCGCCGCATCATGATTGTAGGCGGTGGTAACATCGGTGCCAGCTTAGCAAAACGTCTTGAGCAAGCTTACAGTGTGAAGCTGATCGAACGTAACTATCAGCGTGCAGAAAAACTGTCTGAGCAGCTAGAAAACACCATCGTCTTCTGTGGTGATGCTGCGGATCAAGAACTGCTTACTGAAGAAAACATCGACCAAGTAGATGTGTTCATCGCGTTAACCAACGAGGATGAAACCAACATCATGTCAGCGATGTTGGCAAAACGCATGGGCGCGAAGAAAGTGATGGTGCTGATCCAGCGCGGCGCTTATGTCGACCTAGTACAAGGCGGCGTGATTGATGTGGCAATCTCACCACAGCAAGCGACGATTTCTGCTCTACTCACGCACGTTCGTCGTGCTGACATCGTTAACGTATCTTCTCTGCGTCGTGGCGCGGCAGAAGCCATCGAAGCCGTTGCGCACGGTGACGAAACCACATCGAAAGTGGTCGGTCGCGCGATTGGCGATATCAAACTCCCACCAGGAACCACCATTGGTGCTATCGTTCGTGGCGAAGAAGTTCTTATCGCACACGATCGTACCGTCATCGAACAAGATGACCACGTCGTGATGTTCCTGGTCGACAAAAAGTACGTACCAGACGTCGAGGCGCTGTTCCAGCCGAGTCCATTCTTCCTCTAGGATTTTCCTATGGTCAACTTACGTCCCGTACTGTTTGTTATCGGGCTAGTTTTATCCAAACTGGCCCTTTTTATGTACGTGCCGACTTTGGTCGCGTTTTTCACAGGTACGGGCGGATTCCTCGATTTCGCCCAAGCCGTTGTGATCACCCACCTAGCCGCATTCATCTGTTTGACGATTGGTCGAACCGCCAAGTTCAAACTCAGTGTGCGTGACATGTTCCTCATCACCAGTTTGGTATGGACCATCGCCAGTGCGTTTGCTGCATTGCCGTTTGTGTTTATCAACCACATTAGCTTTACCGACGCCTACTTCGAAACCATGTCTGGCATCACCACGACAGGGTCTACTGTACTCAGTGGTTTAGACAACATGGCGCCGAGTATCTTGTTGTGGCGTTCCATCTTGCAATGGTTGGGGGGTATTGGCTTTATCGTAATGGCGGTAGCTATCCTGCCAATGCTTAACGTTGGTGGTATGAAGCTGTTCCAAACCGAATCGTCTGATTGGTCTGATAAGAGCAGCCCGAGAGCCAAGACCGTCGCGAAGAACATCGTATTGGTGTATCTGATGCTGACAGGCTTGTGTATTGTGGGTTATTTGCTGACAGGCATGAACCTGTTTGAAGCTATCAACCACGCGTTTACAACCCTATCTACGGGCGGATACTCAACGTCTGACGGTTCGATGAACCACTTCTCTAATGGTGCGCACTGGGTCGCGACCACCTTTATGTTCCTTGGTGGCCTGCCATTCCTGTTGTTTGTTGCCGCGCTACGCAAGCGCAGTGTCGAAGTATTAATTAGAGATGCTCAGGTACGCGGTTTTGCCTACTTGTTCTTATTCTCTAGCTTAGTGGTTTCTGCTTGGTTGGTGATTCGCGATGGTTACACCATTTTGGATGCACTGCGCGTGTCAATGTTCAACATCGTATCGGTGGTGACGACAACTGGGTTTGGTCTAGAAGACTTCACCGCATGGGGCGCTCTACCTACCACGCTGTTTGCTTTCTTAATGATGGCGGGCGCGTGTTCAGGCTCGACCTCTGGCGGGATTAAAATCTTCCGCTTCCAGATCGCGATGACGCTGCTTAACAAGCAAATCATGAAACTGATTCACCCATCCGGCGTGTTCGTTCAACGCTACAACCAACGCCCGGTGAATGACGATATTGTTCGTTCTGTGGTGGCATTTGGTTTGATGTTCTTTATCACCATCATCTTTATTGCAGGCTGCTTAAGTGCACTTGGCCTAGACCCTGTGACCAGTATTTCTGGTTCCATTACCGCAGTAGCGAACGTGGGTCCGGGTATGGGCAGCGTGATTGGCCCAACAGGTAACTTTGCACCTTTACCAGACGCAGCTAAGTGGCTGCTAAGCTTTGGTATGTTGATGGGCCGTCTGGAAATTCTGACTATTCTTGTACTGTTCTTCCCTGCGTTTTGGCGCCGTTAAACAGACTCAAATAAAAGGTATAACAATGAAAACATGGATCACTCTGGCGACCCTACTCGCCTCTTCATCGGTTTACGCAGCCGAAGTTGTGAAACTGGCGGATGGACGCGAAGTAAAACTGAACGACGACTTCACGTGGGAATATGTCGTGAAAAAGGCCACACCAAAAGTCACAGAGACCACACTAGAGAAAGTTGAAGCAGTAGAAGCGGCGGCTGTCGTAGCCTCAACTACCGCCGTTGAAGCCGTGGCAACATCAGCTCCTGCAACAACAGAGATGGCGACGATTCCAGTTGTGAACAAAAAAGTCGGTACCACCGTTGTTGTAAACGCGAAGAAGCCAACCATGCAGCTGTCTGATTCAGGTGTGGATGTATTGATTGGCTCGGCAAGCTACGAGGATGGTGAACTGGTCTTCCCTACTTCTATCACTAACCAAAGCTCACAATCGGTGATTCAGGTAGAAGTGGAAGTCCAGGTATTCGATATGGCTGGCAAGCAATTGGCGAAAGAAAACATCACGGTTTGGCAATCTATCAAACGCATGGCAGATACCTACCTTCGCCCACAACAAGCCGAGCAAGGTAAAGCGATTAAACTGGCAGTGCCACAGTCGCAGCAATACCAGTTCTCAGCAGAAGTATTAGAAGTGAAAACTCGCTAATACGATAAGACATGCTTTGTCGGGTTTATCTCTATCAGTTAGATAGGCTCGACAAAGTAATAAATCGCGAAGAAGTGACATACACAACCCGCCAACACAAAGCCGTGCCAAATTGCGTGATTAAATGGGATTCGCTTGGCAACGTAGAAAATCACCCCGATCGAATACACCAATCCACCTGCAGCTAAAAGCGTCAAACCACCAATATCCAGATTTATCGCCAGTTGGTAAATCACGATCAACGATAACCAGCCCATCACCAAATACGTCATCAAAGACAATTTTTTGAATCGATAGACAAACGCGACTTTCATGATGATGCCGATCAGCGCGATGGTCCAAATCACAATCATCAACCCAATCGCCAATGGGGTGCGCAGGCTCACCAATAGAAACGGTGTGTAGCTACCCGCAATCAAAAGATAGATGGCGCAGTGGTCGAAGGTTTTCAGCCAACGCTTAGCTTTTGGATATGGGATCGCATGGTAGAGCGTAGAGGCCAGAAACAGGACAATCATGCTAGAACCATAGATCGCCATACTGGTAATGGTTAACGCGTCAGCTTGATGGTCGACGGCTTTAATCAATAGTAGTACCAAGCCAACAATACCGAAAATCATTCCGATACTATGGGTTATGGAGTTGGCCAGTTCTTCGCCCTGACTGTATTGTGCTTTCTGAGGTGAGGACATGAACGTGCCTATACTAGAGTTTTGAATATTCACTCTAGTATGGCACATTAAGCGTACACGTGTAAGCTTAAATTAAGACTCGTGTGCAGCCGTGGTTTGTTCGAGGTAATTCAGGATTAATGGGCCAACGTCATCCAGTTTCGTGTTCACAGGAATGCTTAGTTCGCGTTTTAGTTTGCCACTCCCGAGTAAGCTTGCCAGCATGCCACTTGCTCCGCTGCGGGTGCGGTCCACTTCAAACCACAGTTTGAGGTTCTGCTCGTCGCGGTGAGCAACAAATTCCAACTCTCGCCATACGCCATGATATGGGCCATCGGTTGGCACCATTTCAAACTCTTGTACAAATGGTAGATCGAAGCCATTGACTTCTTCGCACTCTACTTGGCGAATGCGCAAACCTTGCGATTCAAAAGCAGACAAAACGGCATCCATAAGTGGGTCAGGTCTAACGGTGAGAATGTCTTTGTCGGTAGGATCGAGTGCCATCGCAACGTCCAAACCCGTTTCTAACCAGACTTTGGCATCACCAATGGTGACTGGGGTATTCCACGGCACATCAAGTTTAACTTCGAAGGTTCGATCTTCGCCGGGATGGATAGTAAATGCGTATGGGAGGTTCCACTTTGCCAGAACATGCGTTTGGGGTACGCGTCGCATGCTGTGCCCTTCTCTTGCTCCGCGATCGTCTGGCGCTTCCGCGATATAACGGCAACACAGCTTGAGATCGATGTTATCGATCGCTTGTTCGGTCGCTCCGCCATAAACGTGGATAGAGACATCCACACTCTGACCGGGAAACAGCACGTCTTGGTTTAGGATCGAATCGACCTTGGCACTGCCGATCCCAAAACTCGCAAGTGTCTTCTTCAAAAATGACATATGCACCTCCTTGGTAGAGATCTCATACTACTACTGCTGATCATGGGATCAAAACAAATTTTCGTCTCGAATTCGCACAAAAAACCATAAATTCCATACAATTCAACTGCTCAACTATCGACCAATTATGACAGGAGTGCTAACCTATACATGATATGCATGCATATCGTTATTCCTGATTCATTATTTGGATTGGCGAGAGCCAGAAGAGCCACCCTTCAAGCAGTTGAAGCTCAACTCATAGTGAGTTAGGCCATTACATCGGCAATGGATATGCCTGGCAGTTAGGTATCTAAATGCGCCCAACAACAGTCAGGTTCGCACATACAAATCGTAGTGCAATGCGCCGTCGCAGTGGTTTTACTACTGCGCCAAAGGCAAAACTAGTTGCGCCAGCAATGACTCTGGTTGAGAAGACAGCGATTGTGCCAAGTGTTCCAAACAAAGTTATCAAAGCAGCTTAATTAAAAAGCGCGGCAATCACCGCGCTTTTTTCTTTTCTCTCCGCCCTTTCCTATTTGGTGTTCGCCAAGCAATTTGATACCTTTAGTAGCAAATAACACCTATAAATTCTGTGGAGAAAGAAATGAAGTGTCATCGTATTGAAGAGCTGCTTGAGCTACTAGAGCCTGAGTGGCATAAAGACCAAGAAATGAACCTGCTACAGTTCATCATGAAACTGGCAAACGAAGCGGGTTACGAAGGTAAACTGGAAGATCTCACCGACGACGTGCTGATCTACCACCTAAAAATGCGCAACAGCGGCAAAGATGAAATGATCCCAGGTCTTAAGAAAGACCAAGAAGATGATTTCAAAACAGCGATCCTACGCGCACGCGGTATCATCAAGTAAACCGCTCAACACCCAGCATTGATAAGCGACTCATTTGAGTCGCTTTTTTTATAACTAAATCAAACAGTTCAAAAAGGTATTTATAACTGTTCAGTCATTTATCAGGTTAACTGTACTGACTTTTGTTGTTAAACGTTGACTGCGTTAAAGAAACGGAATTGTTATTGATTGTATAATCGCCGTTCATCAGTATTTACTAAAATAATTATGTCCAGTCATGAATAATGATATGGGCGAAGCAGCAATGTCATCGAGTGACATCATTAGAAATGTCGCCGTACATTATAAGAAAGCCTAAAGAAGGATGAGTGCATGAGTCAGGATAAGATTGATATCAAAGATGTGACTCCAAAAACCTTTAACCCGAAAACCCACAAAGGGAACGGGGATCGTTTCAACCCAAGTAATCGAATCTATGTACGTGAGAGTAAAGGCACGTTTCAAAAACTGCGTCGTTATGGCGGTTGGTTTTTGTTGCTGTTGTTTGCATTGGTTCCATGGATTCCTTACGGCGAGCGCCAAGCCATTTTGCTGGACATCGGTAACCAGCAGTTCAACTTTTTCGGCACAACGCTGTATCCACAAGACCTTACCCTACTCGCACTGCTGTTTGTAATCGCCGCGTTTGGGCTGTTCTTTATCACCACCTTCTTGGGGCGGGTTTGGTGCGGCTACTTGTGCCCGCAAACCGTTTGGACCTTCATTTATATCTGGTTTGAGGAAAAGCTCGAAGGCAGTGCTAATAAACGCCGTAAGCAGGACTCCAATAAACTGACAGCCAATTTAGCGATGCGCAAAACCCTCAAGCACATAGCGTGGTTTGCGATAGCGCTCGCCACTGGATTCACCTTTGTCGGTTATTTCGTGCCGATGAAGCAGCTGGTTATTGACTTTTTCACCTTTAATGCCAACTTCTGGCCAGTCTTCTGGGTGATGTTCTTTGCCATTTGTACCTACGGCAATGCGGGCTGGATGCGCTCTATCATGTGTATTCACATGTGTCCTTACGCGCGTTTCCAATCGGCGATGTTCGACAAAGACACTTTCATTGTGGGCTACGACACCAAGCGTGGTGAAAAACGCGGTCCTCGTTCACGTAAAGCGGATCCAAAGCAGCTTGGTTTAGGTGACTGTATCGATTGTGACTTGTGTGTTCAGGTATGTCCGACCGGCATCGACATTCGTGATGGCTTGCAGTATGAGTGTATCAACTGTGGCGCATGTATTGATGCGTGTGACAACACTATGGAGCGCATGGGTTACGAGAAAGGTCTTATCAACTACACCACCGAACATCGTCTCTCAGGCAAGAGCACCAAGGTAATGCGTCCGAAACTGCTTGGCTATGGCGCAGTGCTCTTAGTCATGATTGGCCTGTTCTTCCTACAAGTGGCATCGGTTGATCCAGCTGGCATGAGCGTACTGCGTGACCGTAACCAATTGTTCCGAGTAAACAGCTCTGGCGAAGTAGAAAACACTTATACCTTAAAAGTGATCAACAAGACTCAACAAGTTCAAGAATACGACTTGAACGTCGAAGGTTTGAGTGATGTCAGTTGGTATGGCAAACAAACCATTCAAGTTGAACCAGGAGAAGTATTGAACTTACCAATGAGCCTTGGCGCAGATCCTGACAAGCTAAACTCTGCGATCACGACAATTCAGTTTATACTCACCGATAAGAGCAACGAATTCACCATTGAAGTGGAAAGCCGATTTATTAAGAAGCTATAACTTCAATGACCAATGGAAAAAGGCTCAGTAATGAGCCTTTTTATTTATATGTCCCAAGGTACTTTCAACTTTGATGCCCTCACGCCTGACTTTATGTGGTACGCGCTAGAGAGCATCGGCATTCGAGCAGAATCGGGCTTTCTAGCACTCAACAGCTACGAAAACCGCGTTTACCAATTCACAGACGAAGAGCATCAGCGCTACGTGGTGAAGTTCTACCGCCCTGAACGTTGGAGCAACGAACAGATTCAAGAAGAGCATGATTTCACGCTTGAATTGATCGACAACGAAATTCCTGTCGCTCCACCCGTTCGCATCAATGGTCATACTTTGCATCATTACCAAGGCTACGGTTTTGCTTTGTTTGAGAGCGTGGGTGGCCGTCAGTATGAAGTCGACAACTTAGATCAGCTCGAAGGCGTGGGTCGTTTCCTTGGCCGCATCCACAAAGTCGGTAGCCGCCAAGCCTTTCAACACAGACCAACCATAGGCTTGCAAGAATACCTCTATCAGCCAAGAGAGATTCTGCAAAACGCCAACATGATTCCGATGCATTTGGAGAACAGCTTCTTCAATGATTTGGATATGCTGATCAAGTCGATTGAAAGCCACTGGCAAGAAGGCTTCAACACCATTCGTCTGCATGGCGATTGCCATCCGGGTAACATCTTATGGCGCGATGGCCCAATGTTTGTCGATTTGGATGACTCACGTAATGGCCCAGCAGTACAAGACTTATGGATGCTGCTCAATGGCGAGCGCCAAGACAAGCTAATGCAATTAGACATTGTTTTAGAAGGTTACCAAGAGTTTTGCGATTTTAACTCGGCAGAATTGAAACTAATCGAACCACTTCGCGGTCTACGAATGGTGCACTATATGGCATGGCTAGCAAAACGTTGGCACGACCCGGCATTTCCGCTCGCTTTTCCATGGTTTAATGAGCCAAAATACTGGGAAGGTCAGGTCCTTGCATTTAAAGAGCAGATTGCCAACTTAGAAGAAGCACCGCTATCTTTAATGCCTCAATGGTAAGTCAGGCCGAACAATTCAAAATGGAGATAATTAAATGAAAAAGCTGTTCGCACTGTTTTCTATGCTGATGCTAAGCCTGTCGGCACATGCAGCGCAATTCAAAGAAGGTGAACATTACAAAGTATTGGATCTAGAGGCATCGAAAAAGCCTGTAGTGACTGAGTTCTTCTCTTTCTACTGCCCACACTGTCATTCTTTCGAGCCGATCATTCAGCAACTGAAGAAGCAGCTACCTGAAGGTGTGAAACTGCAAAAGAACCATGTGTCATTCATGGGTGGCAACATGGGCCCTTCAATGAGCAAAGCATACGCGACCATGGTTGCGCTTAAAATTGAAGACAAGATGGTGCCTGTGATGTTTAACCGCATTCACAACATGCGTAAAGCACCACGTGACGATGCAGAACTTCGTCAAATCTTCCTAGATGAAGGCGTAGATGCGAAGAAATTCGATGCTGCATTCAAAGGCTTCGCGGTTGATTCAATGGTTCGCCGTATGGACAAGCAATTTGAAAACAGCGGCCTAACTGGTGTTCCAGCGGTTATCGTGAACAACAAATACCTAGTTCAAGCACAAGGCATTAAGTCTACTGACGAGTACTTTGCGCTGGTGAACTACTTGCTGACACTGAAGTAATTCAGACCATCATTAAAAAGGGGAGCACATTGCTCCCCTTTTTATTTATGAATCTCTTGCAGCACTTGGTCTTTCTCTTGCCACACATCGCCTAACCATTGTTGAAACTGGCGCTTGTATGGCTTGTCATTGAAGTAATCACCCAACACTCGCTCATCGACTGGCAGAACCTTCACTCGCACCACAATTTTAGTCATACGCCCCATCAGCATATCTTTAAAGGGTTTATTGGTGTTTTCTGGGTACGCTAAGGTCACATCGATGATGTTCTCAAACTGCTCCCCCATGGCCGCTAACGTATAAGCAATGCCACCAGATTTAGGTTGCAACAAATGTTGATAACCCGCTCGACTCTTACGTTGCTTATCTTGGGTAAAGCGTGTGCCCTCTACATAGTTCACCACTGTGGTTGGCGTATGTTTAAACTTGGCGCACGAACGGCGCGTGGTTTGCAGATCTTGCCCACGTTTGTCTGGATTACGAAGCAAATACTCTCGCGAATAACGGCGCATGAACGGCATATCTAACGCCCAGCATGCCATTCCGATAAAAGGCACATATAATAGCTGCTGCTTGAGGAAAAATTTTGGCATCGGAATGCGATCTTTAAACACGCAACACAGTACAACAATGTCAGTCCAACTAAGATGATTACTGATCAGTAAGTACCAGCCGTCTTTCTTTAGGTTTTCACCGCCTTGAACATCCCATTCAACGCGATTAGAGAGCGCAAGAATACCGGCGTTGACCGTTGCCCACACCCACATCATTTTGTTGGCAGCCTCGGTGCCTTTGGCTTTGAGCTTCGCAGTTGGAAGCAACAGCTTAAAAATGGCGATGATACAAATTGCGATGGAACAAACCGCAGAATTTATAATCACAAAAGAAGCGTTAAAAATGAGTAACAAATATGCCAACATGGTAACCAATCAGTAACTATAGCGCGTGAGTAATAAAACAGCGTGTAATTATACGAATCCGTTGCCACATTGAAACATTTGTAAGAATGGTCAGATTTGTTTCACTGTAAAACTGGACCAACGCTCAAATAACATCTTTCATTCGACAAACAAGGAGAAAGCGAATGAATCCAAGGCTAACCTTACTGCCTTTGGCCTTTATCGTCAGTTCAGCACAAGCTCAACTTGCAGAAACAGCAGGTTTTAGCGGTGAGATTTCGTTGAACGCAGGCTTCGTCTCATCAGAATCCAACTTCAATACAGACAGCAACAGCACTATCACATCATTGAATCAGCGTGCCGAAAGTGATGAATCTTTTATCGTCGCACCGCTAGGCAGCGCAGCGTATACCTTTGGTAACAAACTCAATCACCAAGTGTATGCCGGTACCACTCGTTCCGATATTGCGATCGGTACTCTCGCCTTCCAACTTGGTTACAAATACCAACTGGCTTCTGGCACTGTGCTCGACTTTTCCTACTTACCAACCATCTTGGAGGGAGAAACTTGGCAAGATCCGTACTTAACGGGACAGTCGAGAAAAACCACCGATGAGGGCGGCAATGCGTTTCGTCTCCAAATCAATCGCTTCTTAGACGACAACTTTAATCTTGATTTGGCGTACGCAGATAAAGACGTAGAAAAAGACACCGTGACCGATTCATCTTTGCTGCGTGATGCAAAGATCTACCACATCAAAGGCGACTACCGTATACCGCTTAGCCGCACGTCGATGCTGCAACCTGCATTTACTTATGTCTATCAAGATGCAGATGGCGAAGCGGAATCCTTCGACTCTTACCGATTCGAATTAAGTTGGTTCCAGTTCGTCAATCGCCATCGTTTTGCGGTTACGGCAGGCTACACGCTGAAAAACTACGAAGCAGCCAGTGACACATTCGATAAGACGCGTGATGACGGTAAACTCAGCTTGTTCGCGGCCTACGAGTACAAGAACGTATTCGATTGGCAAAACTGGTCACTCATCTCTCTGGCAGGTTACGGGAACAACGATTCCAACATCACCTTCTACGATGAGAAAGAATACCTGCTATCTGTCGGTTTGAACTACGACTTCTAGACACGTTAATCGCAGTGAGCAAAGCCGCTCACTGCGATTTCTGTATTCCTTATACCGCTTGAGCCGTCAACTGCTTGAGCAACCTATCCATTGCTCGATAACCCAAAGCTTCTGCCAAGTGAGTTCGCTCAATTTGCGGTGAGCCTTCCAGATCAGCAATAGTACGCGCGACTTTAATGATGCGGTGGTAAGCGCGAATCGATAATCCAAGTCGATGCAGCGCATTTTCTAAAAACTCAGCGTCGCTTTTTTGCAGCGGGCAAAAGGCTTCAATTTCTCGACTACCCAATAACGCGTTCACTTTACCACTGCGTTGCACCATGCTGTCTCTGGCCTGATTGACTCTTTGCTTAACCACAGCGGTAGGCTCTCCTCGATCGCCCCCTTCAGCAAGTGTGCCTTTTGGCAATGCGGGAATCTCTAACGACATATCAAAGCGGTCCAGAAGCGGGCCTGATAACCGACCAAGATAACGCAGTATCGCTTGCGGGTTTGTCCGAGCTTGATTGCCCTCGTAGTACCCTGTCGGGCTCGGATTCAATGCACCAACCAATTGGAAACGAGCCGGAAAACGGGTTTTACCCTGCGCTCGAGAGATAATGATTTCACCAGACTCCAATGGCTCACGTAAAGAGTCGAGCACCTTACGGTCAAACTCTGGCATCTCGTCGAGAAACAGTAACCCATTGTGCGCTAATGAAATCTCACCCGGCCTAGGCACAGAGCCGCCTCCTACGAGCGCTGCCATTGAGCTAGAATGGTGCGGCGCGCGAAACGGTCGCGTCTTCCAGTTGTGCTCATTGATTTCACTTTGAGTCAGAGATGCCACAGAAGCGGTTTCCATTGCCTCTTCAACGTTCATCTCAGGTAACAGGTCACACAGGCGTGATGCCAGCATGGTTTTTCCCGTACCAGGAGGGCCGAGAAACAGTAGATTGTGATTGCCTGCTGCAGCGATCTCTAGAGCGCGTTTGCCTTGCTGTTGACCGATAATATCCTGTAAGTCTCGTCCGTGTGTTTTAGTCTCTTTTTTCTTCGGGGTTTGATACAAATTCAATTGATGTTGGCCACACAACTCAGCACAAACTTCCAATAGCGATTGAGCAGATTTGTGCTGCTCTTTGCCGACAAGTGCCGCCTGATCACCATTGGCATGAGGCACCACTAAACGACGCTGTTTTTTGTTCGCAGCCAACGCCGCAGGCAGCACGCCTTTTACAGCTCTTAATCCACCAGAAAGGGCTAATTCACCAACAAATTCGTAATTTTTGAGCTTATCTGTCGCGATTTGTTCTGAAGCTGCCAAAATCCCTAATGCAATTGGCAGATCGAAGCGTCCACCTTCTTTGGGCAAGTCAGCAGGAGCCAAATTTACCGTAATTCGTTTGGCAGGGAATTGAAAGTTGGAATTAACGATCGCACTGCGGACGCGATCTTTCGATTCTTTTACTGTCGTTTCCGGTAGACCCACTAGCGTAAAGCCCGGCATCCCATTACTGATGTGGACTTCCACACTTACCGACGGCGCTTGCACACCCACACTTGCTCGACTATGAATGATTGCCAGCCCCATAATTTCCTCAAATTTTTGTACGTTATATAACCAGATGTTTTCTATATGGATATGTTATATAGCCTGTCCAGATTGGTACTTAATGTGAAAAAAGAATGACTTTTTGCTTGTCATGCAGCAGATTTGTGTGTTACCACTAGTGACGCAAACATTTTCGTAGAACATTACACAATACTTATTAACGAAAACAGAACGACAGACAGATGAACTTATTCGCTCACATCAACTCACTGCTAGCCCTGATTATCGTGGTCATTATTGGCACCGCGCGGGGGATTGTGGGCGAAAGATAACCACAAATTACAAAAAACCCCCGCACTGAGAAGTCCGGGGGTTTTTTTACAACTACAAGTTGTCATCTGTCTAACCCTTAGACAGCTTAACGGGAAGAATGGGAGTGCACATGAAGTGCAAAACACATGGCGATAGCTACGAGCCACAACGTAGCAAAGGAGGTTTACGATGACCGGTGCAGAACTAGTCGTAGCCGCTTTAAGACAGCAAGGCATCGAGACGGTGTTTGGGTATCCTGGTGGAGCCATCATGCCAATCTACGATGCGTTGTATGACGGAGGTGTAGAACACATCTTATGCCGTCATGAGCAAGGGGCTGCAATGGCCGCCATCGGGATGGCTCGAGCGACGCAAGACGTTGCCGTTTGTATGGCCACTTCCGGCCCGGGCGCCACCAACCTTGTTACTGGCCTTGCCGACGCCTTCCTCGATTCCGTTCCTCTAGTAGCCATCACAGGTCAGGTTGCTAGCTCTCATATCGGTACCGACGCGTTCCAAGAAATGGATGTGATCGGAATGTCTCTAGCCTGTACCAAACACAGTTATCTAGTGACTGAGATTGAAGACCTTGCCCCAACGCTAGCCGAAGCGTTCGAAGTAGCAAAAACAGGGCGTCCTGGTCCGGTGATTGTTGATATCGCCAAAGACGTTCAGCTTGCACAAGCGCCAACCGAATTACTGCCTCCTTTTGTTCCACCAGCTGCACCCTTAGTCACTGATGCTGATATCCAGCGCGCTCAAGAAGTGCTTGCCGCTTCAACTCGTCCAGTTTTATACGTCGGTGGTGGCGTACAGATTGCCAAAGCGACAGACTCAGTACGCGAGTTCCTACGTTTAAACCCAATGCCAGCGGTAAGCACGCTAAAAGGTTTGGGTACCATTGAACGTCACGACCCACACTACCTAGGTATGTTGGGCATGCATGGCACCAAAGCCGCAAACCTTGTGGTTCAAGAATGTGACCTTTTGATTGTGGTTGGGGCACGTTTTGATGACCGCGTGACCGGTAAGCTCGACACGTTTGCGCCAAACGCGAAAGTCATTCATATCGACATCGATGCGGCTGAAATCCATAAGCTTCGCCACGCCAATGCACCTCTTCGTGGTGAGATCAGCAAGATTCTTCCTCAATTAGAGCTCACTCAAGATATCACTCCTTGGGTACATCACAGTGAAAGCCTGCGCAGCGGATTCAAATGGCGTTACGACCACCCGGGCGAGTTGATCTACGCTCCGCTACTACTTAAACAGTTGTCAGACATGATGCCGGATAGCTCAATTGTCTCGACCGACGTAGGTCAGCATCAGATGTGGGCAGCACAGCACATCCAACCGCGCGACCCGCAAAATTTCATCACTTCTGCTGGCCTTGGCACTATGGGCTTTGGCCTACCGGCGGCGATGGGCGCTGCAGTCGCACGTCCTGATGATCAGTCTATCCTTATTACAGGTGACGGTTCATTTATGATGAACGTGCAGGAATTGGGCACGCTGAAGCGTCGTCAGATTCCAGTGAAGATTGTCCTTCTTAATAACCAACGTCTTGGCATGGTTCGCCAATGGCAGTCGCTGTTCTTTGACGGCCGCCACAGCGAGACCATTCTTGATGACAACCCAGACTTCGTAATGCTTGCCAAAGCGTTCGATATCCCGGGCAAAACCATCACCAAGAAAGAAGAAGTCGAACCGGCTCTCAAAGAGATGCTAGAAAGTAAGACTTCTTACATGCTTCACGTTTTAATCGACGAAGAAGAGAACGTGTGGCCACTTGTACCACCTGGTGCATCAAACAGTGATATGTTGGAAAACACTTAGGAGACAATCGCATGGACAGATATTTACTCGACATCAAAGCCGACGATAAACCGGTATTGTTGGAGCGCGTTCTTCGTGTGATTCGTCACCGAGGCTTTGTGATCAAACAAGTCGCGGCTACCCAAAACCACGAAAGCAAAGTAGCCAGCGTAGAGATCATCGTCGACAGCGATCGACCTATCTCGTTTTTGGTCAATCAAATAGAGAAGTTGTGGGACATTCGCACCGTTGAGGTACTTAAGATCCGCAACGATGAACTCCCAAATCACAACTTACAACAACACGTGAGCGCATAAGGAAGGCAATAAATGGCAACGAAAACTGCAGATTTCATTTGGTTTAATGGCGAGATGGTTCCGTGGGCAGAGGCGAACGTTCACGTTCTGACTCATGCGATGCACTACGGCACCTCTGTATTTGAAGGCGTACGCTGCTACAACACGCCAAAAGGACCAATTGTCTTCCGTCACCGTGAGCATGCACAACGTTTAAAAGACTCTGCCAAGATTTACCGCTTCCCGATTCCATACACAGTGGAAGAAATCATGGAAGCAACACGCGAAACACTGCGCCAGAACAAACTCGACAGCGCTTACATTCGTCCATTAGGTTTTGTCGGTAATGTTGGCTTGGGCGTGTGCCCACCGGTTGGTACTGAGATGGACCTGATCATTGCCGCATTCCCTTGGGGCTCTTACCTCGGTGAAGAAGCGTTAGAAGCTGGCGTTGATGCCATGATCTCTAGCTGGAATCGAGCTGCGCCTAACACCATCCCAACTGCAGCTAAAGCAGGCGGTAACTACCTATCTTCACTGCTCGTTGGTGGTGAAGCCCGCCGTCACGGCTATGACGAAGGTATCGCACTGAGCGTAGATGGTTACCTATCGGAAGGCGCCGGTGAAAACATCTTTGTTATCAAAGATGGCGTGATCACGACACCACCAGCAACCAGTGCGATTCTGCCGGGCATCACTCGTGATTCGATCATGACTATTGCACGCGATAAAGGTTATGAAGTGCGTGAAGCCAATATTGCACGTGAAGCGCTTTACCTTGCCGATGAAGTCTTTATGACAGGTACCGCAGCTGAAGTTGTGCCAGTCGCAACTATCGACAAAATTGAAGTGGGCACCGGTAAACGCGGCCCAATCACTAAAGAACTACAAGCGGCCTACTTTGGCCTATTTAACGGCACCACGGAAGATAAGTGGGGCTGGTTAGACTATGTGTACCCAGAACAGAAGTAAGAAGGATTAGGAAATGCCAAAATATAGATCAGCAACCACAACACATGGTCGTAACATGGCGGGTGCACGAGCACTATGGCGTGCAACGGGTGTGAAAGAAGAAGACTTCGGTAAACCAATCATCGCCGTCGTAAACTCGTTTACTCAATTTGTTCCGGGTCACGTACACCTAAAAGACATGGGTCAGCTTGTAGCACGTGAAATCGAAAAAGCCGGCGGCATCGCAAAAGAATTCAACACCATCGCGGTTGATGATGGTATCGCAATGGGTCACGGCGGCATGCTGTACTCACTGCCTTCACGCGAACTGATCGCAGACTCAGTAGAATACATGGTCAACGCGCACTGTGCCGATGCCATGGTATGTATCTCTAACTGTGACAAAATCACTCCGGGAATGTTGATGGCATCTATGCGTCTTAACATCCCTGTTATCTTTGTTTCTGGTGGCCCGATGGAGGCGGGTAAAACCAAGCTTTCTGGTCAGATCATCAAGCTAGACCTTGTTGATGCGATGATCCAAGGCGCGGATCCAAAAGTATCTGATGAGCAAAGTGAGCAGATCGAACGTAGTGCATGTCCAACGTGTGGATCGTGTTCAGGCATGTTCACTGCAAACTCAATGAACTGTCTAACGGAAGCACTGGGCCTTTCTCAGCCGGGTAACGGTTCTATGCTGGCAACACACGCTGACCGTGAACAACTGTTCCTCAATGCAGGTCGTCGTATCGTTGAACTGACTCGTCGTTACTACGAGCAAGATGACGAATCAGCACTGCCTCGCAACATCGCTACGTTTGATGCGTTCGAAAACGCAATGGCACTGGATATTGCAATGGGTGGCTCGACCAACACCATTTTGCACCTATTGGCTGCAGCACAAGAAGGCGAAGTGGATTTCGATATGGAAGATATCGATCGCCTGTCTCGCCAAGTACCGCACTTGTGTAAAGTGGCACCATCTACCCAGAAATATCACATGGAAGACGTACACCGCGCTGGTGGCGTAATGGCGATTCTTGGTGAGCTAGACCGAGCGGGTCTACTGCACAATGATGCGCGCACCGTACTTGGCCTTTCGATGAAAGAGCAGCTAGCGAAATACGACATCATCCAAACTGAAGACGAAGAAGTACTTAAGTTCTACCGCGCAGGCCCTGCGGGTATTCGTACCACTCAAGCGTTCTCACAAGATTGCCGCTGGGATCGCCTTGATGACGACCGTGCAGAAGGTTGTATTCGCACCAAAGAAAATGCCTTTAGCCAAGAAGGTGGCCTTGCCGTTCTATCAGGCAACATCGCACTGGATGGTTGTATAGTTAAGACAGCTGGTGTTGATGAGAGCATTCATAAGTTCACTGGCCCAGCCGTAGTATTTGAAAGCCAAGAAGACGCCGTAGAAGGCATCTTGGGTGGCAAAGTAAAAGCAGGCGACGTAGTAATTATCCGCTACGAAGGCCCTAAAGGTGGCCCGGGCATGCAAGAAATGCTCTACCCAACCACTTACCTAAAATCGATGGGTCTTGGCAAAGAGTGTGCACTTCTGACTGACGGCCGTTTCTCTGGTGGTACATCAGGTCTGTCTATCGGCCACGCTTCTCCTGAAGCAGCAAACGGCGGTGCAATTGGCTTGGTGAAGCAAGGCGACATTATTGCGATTGATATTCCAAACCGTTCAATCTCACTTCAAGTGTCTGAACAAGAACTTGCTGAGCGCCGTGCGAAACAAGACGAGTTAGGCTGGAAACCGGTAGACCGCCAACGTGAAGTTTCATTTGCACTCAAAGCTTACGCAAGTATGGCGACCAGTGCTGACAAAGGTGCAGTACGAGACAAATCTAAGCTCGAGGGCTAGCTTTATGAGTCAACCCTTTCCCTTAAAACAGGAAAACCAATCTGGTGCAGATTATCTGCGCCAGATCTTGCGTGCTCCTGTGTATGAAGTCGCGACTGTCACACCTTTGCAAGAGATGCCTCGCCTTGCTGCTCGTATTGGCAACAATGTGCAAATCAAACGCGAAGATCGCCAACCCGTGCACTCGTTCAAATTGCGCGGTGCATACAACATGGTGGCAAGCCTGTCTGAAGAGCAAAAAGCCGCTGGTGTCATTGCTGCATCCGCAGGTAACCACGCTCAAGGCATGGCGCTTTCTGGTACTAAGTTGGGCATCAAGACCACTATCGTGATGCCAAAAACCACACCTGACATCAAAGTTGATGCGGTACGTGGCTTTGGTGGCAACGTGGTGCTGCACGGCAGTAACTTTGATGAGGCTAAAGCCGAAGCTGAGCGCCTATCCGAGTTAAACGGGTACACCTTTGTCCCTCCCTTCGATCATCCACTGGTGATTGCAGGTCAAGGCACCATCGGCATGGAAATGCTGCAGCAAAATGGTCACCTTGACTACATCTTCGTACCTGTTGGTGGTGGCGGTTTGGCTGCGGGTGTTGCGGTGCTTGTGAAACAGCTCATGCCAGAAATCAAAGTGATTGCAGTTGAACCTGAAGATTCGTCATGCCTCAAAGCAGCATTGGATGCTGGTGAGCCAGTGGTACTAGACCAAGTCAGCATGTTTGCCGATGGCGTCGCTGTAAAACGCATTGGCGAAGAGACTTTCCGTCTGTGCCAAAAGTACATTGATGGCCATATTGCGGTCTCTAGCGATGAAATCTGCGCAGCCGTGAAAGACATCTTTGAAGACACTCGCGCCATTGCTGAACCTTCGGGTGCACTTGCTCTGGCGGGTTTGAAAAAGTTTGCTGAGCAAAACAAACTGCAAGGCAAGAATCTAGGTACTGTACTGTCTGGTGCCAATACTAACTTCCATGGTCTGCGTTATGTTTCTGAGCGTTGCGAGCTTGGTGAGAAACGTGAAGGTTTGCTTGCTGTCACCATTCCTGAGCGTCAAGGTGCCTTCTTTGAGTTCTGTAACCTCATTGGCGGCCGCGCCGTAACGGAGTTTAACTACCGCTACAATGATGACGCGATGGCGAATATCTTTGTCGGTGTTCGTTTGCAAGGCGGTCAGGAAGAGCTAGAAAACATCATTCATGATTTACGTGATGGTGGCTACCCTGTGGTTGACCTGTCTGATGACGAAATGGCGAAACTGCACGTGCGCTACATGATTGGTGGTAAGCCGTCTAAGCCGCTTAAAGAGCGCCTCTACAGCTTTGAATTCCCAGAATATCCGGGAGCGCTACTTAAGTTCTTAAGCACACTCGGTACTCATTGGAATATCAGCTTGTTCAACTACCGTAACCACGGCGCTGACTACGGACGCGTTTTATGTGGTTTCGAGTTAGATGAAAGCGACTTAGCTCAGTTTTCTGCGCATTTGCGCGAACTTGGCTATCAATGCAAAGACGAAACAGACAACCCGTCTTACAAGTTCTTCTTGTCGTAACCAGTATCACGCAATAAAAAATCCCTCGTTTGACGAGGGATTTTTTTATCAACTTTGAATCAACGCAATCTCTGCCGTTTCCGGCTCTGGCGCCTTGAACTCACTGTATTGCTGATAGTTGACGACACGGTCTCGGCCTTGGTCTTTCGCAAGGTACAGCGCCTTGTCCGCCATCTTCACCAGCCCCTCAATATCAGAAGCCGGTTCTGGATACGTTGCAACACCAATCGACACACTTAACTGCCCTAATGACAAGCCTTTATGCTCAAGATGCAGCGCTCGAATCTGGTCAACAATGTTTTGCGCATAATCGGTCGCAGAAGCCATATCGCAATGCGGTAGAATCACGGCTAGCTCTTCCCCACCAAGACGACACGCCGTTTCATCTTCTGACACAGTTCGCTTCAGCAATGCACTGATCTCTTTCAGCACGTAATCACCGGCATCATGGCCGAAATTGTCGTTAAATCGCTTGAAATGGTCGAGATCGAGCATCAATAGAGACATATCTTCGGTACTGGTTGCCGAGTTGTTCACGTGTTCAGTCAGCTTCTGCTCGAAGAAGCGACGATTGTACAAACCTGTCAACGGATCGCTCAGTGCTTGCGAGCGCAGTTTTTCTTGCAGGCTCAGGTTAGCCAATGCCAAACCAAGGTGCTCCGCCACACTGTAAGCAAGCTGCATGGTCATCTCGTCAACCTTGATATCACCTTGGCCAAAGTACAAATGCATAATGCCAATGGTGTTCCCATGCGCTGTCAGAGGAATGCACAACGTTTGGTTATTCTCAACCGATGCCATGTGCTCACACGTCAGGTTATGGAAAGATTCAATCGACAAGTGACTGCGACCTTTGCGTAATGACCAGCATTCATCCGGAGCGAAAGAACGGCTGCCCGGCCAACTCTCTCCCCAATCAAGTTGAGTAACCAACTGGTTGCGCGAAGAACGCATCAGGGAAATACTGCCATTCACCTTGCCAAGGATACGCGGCACGATATCTTCCACCACCATTTGCGCTTCTACTAGGTTGTTACAAGCTGCCAGCATATTCGCTAGGCGATGCATTAGCTCGATTTCTAGAGTACGTTGACGAATGCGCTCGTCCTGCTTTTTCTGCTCTTCAGAGACTTTATGGATAATTTGACGATGGCTGAAGATCGAGGTCGCGATAAGAAAACCAATACTCAACACAACCATCACACCTAGGATTGCCATTAACTCCGAAGTCATGGTTTTAAGGTGATGCATAGGTACGGACAACACGACCACAAATTCCTGAGCATCAAATTCAATCTTGCGTGAAACGTAGAATAGATCGACCGACAGCACTTCACTAAAGCGCACATCGTAGCCAGAGCCGCTTTCCCAAGCCTGAATAAACTCCGGACGATCGCCGTGACTCTCCAAGCCAATCAGAGCACGATCAGAAAGTGCTGTATCACCTACCACCGTCCCTTGCTGATCTATCACTTGAATACGAGCGTCCGCATCCGCTTGCGTGAGATCGCCAATGTAGTCGTCGATATCTGACTCACTAGCAAAGTGAGGGTTATCTTCCTTAATTTCATAAATAACGTCAGTGAGCAACGACTCGGTAGTGCGTTGAACTGAATCATGCACAGAACGCTCAAGCGTCATATAAAAACCGTAAAGCCCCACCAACATAAACACAGACAATGCAATGATCGGTAAGATTTGCCATTTTCGATCCACTAGCTTTGACATAATCCTTCATCCTAAATTTACCGAACTTTGTTTTGATTGTTAATAAATTGACCATGTTGTCAACAGGTGTTTAAAGCAATTTCCATTTTTATGAATGTTGTAGCCAATCTCGATGTAGTTGACTTGACGAACCAAGATAATCCACCATCCATTGAATCAACTTGTGATTATCGTCTTTACGCCATACCAAGCAGCATTGGCTCAATGGTTTATCATCCTGCAGCACTTTTTCCACCAGCACGCCTTCATGGATAAGAGGCATCGCAATATGGCGTGGCATGTACCCCACTCCGACTCCGTTTTTCAGACACTCAATTGCGCTGTACCAGTTAGGTAGCAACAAGCGTCGCTGTTTGGGGTAGTGCCCTGTGTGACGTTTTGGCAACACGTTAGAGGTATCATCGAGGCAGATCGCCGGAAATTGACTGACAAACTCTTCTGTTAGGGTTTGTTGGCGAACACAAGGATGTGCAGGAGACATTACAAATGCCCAGTCCAACATCCCCATATCTTTGACTTCAAAGTCACCACCTACCGGGATGGCTGACGTGGCTCCAACAACAATATCAGCACGCCCTTGAGCAATCGCTTCCCAAGAGCCGTTAAACACTTCCATGTTGATTTGCAGCTCTGCAAATTCAAATTCTCGATAGAAATCCTCTACCAGAGGCTTGAGCTTATCGAGCTTAACCACGTTATCCAATGTGAGCTTGAGTGTTGATTGCCAGCCATGTGCCGCACGGCGAGTTTGCGCTTTCACTTCCGCCATTTGCCTGAGCAGTAAGCGTGCCTCTTCGATAAACAACTCACCGGCAGGCGTTAGCTCGACTTTTCTCGGTAATCGACGAAACAAAACCACATCTAACTCTTGCTCAACTTGGCGCACACCATAACTGATTGCAGAAGGCACTTTATGCAGCACCTCTGCTGCCGCAGTAAAACTCCCCAAACGAGCAACGGTATCGAGCATTTCCAGTGAAGACTTGGAGAACATGATTTCAACCTTTCAAAAAATTTGATTAATAACCAACAATTTTAGCGTTTTATTTTCTCAAAATCGAAAAATAGAATGGCGAGGTAAATAAATCAGGGTTGGCGCCAACTGATACTGAACAAAAAATGATTAAATAATTTGATTGGTTGAATCATGAAAATATCAAAACTACAGCTTGTTTATCTAGCAGCCCTATCTATGCTCGGCTTTATCGCCACAGATATGTACTTACCTGCCTTCAAAGCGATGGAAATCGACTTTGCTACAGGTCCAGAACAAATCGCACTTTCTCTGACCGTCTTTCTTGTTGGTATGGCTTTTGGTCAGTTGATGTGGGGGCTGGCTTCAGACAAATTTGGTCATCGTAATACGCTAGCCGCAGGTTTAGCGCTGTTTACTGTTGCTTCATTCGGTCTCGCATTCAGTGAGCAAGTATGGCAATTATTAGCACTGCGCTTTGTACAGGCTATCGGTGTATGTGCACCAGCCGTTATTTGGCAAGCGATGGTAATCAAACGCCACTCTAGCCAAAGCCAACAAATCTTTGCCACTATCATGCCGCTTGTAGCACTGTCTCCAGCACTAGCCCCTCAGCTAGGTGTGTTGTTGGCAAACAACTTCGGTTGGCACAGTATTTTTGTTGCATTGACGCTGATGGGCGTACTGCTTGTCGTTGCGACAATGGCGCAAAAAGATGAAAAAGTAGAAGTGAAACAAACCAGTATGTCTTCAGACATAAAATCACTACTAGGTTCTAAAACTTACCTAGGTAATGTGTTTATGTTTGCTACTGCGTCTGCGGCTTTCTTTGCTTATCTAACTGGTATGCCAGAGATCATGTCTCAACTCGGCTATGAAGCAAAAGACATTGGTCTGAGTTTTATCCCACAAACTATTGCTTTCATGGTTGGTGGCTACTTAGGTAAGGTTGGCGTTCGTAAATATGGTGACGAAAAGATTCTGCGTCAGTTGATTGGCCTGTTTAGTGTTGCTGCACTGCTTATCTTCGCTGCGTCACAATGGCAACTGACCTCTATCTGGCCAATCCTAGCGCCATTCTGTTTGATTGCTGTGGCTAACGGTGCACTTTACCCAATCGTAGTAAACCGCGCATTAGCAAGTGCTCAACAGAGTCCTGCGACGGCAGCAGGCCTACAAAACAGCCTGCAAATTACCGTGAGCAGCCTATCAAGTGCACTGGTTGCAGCAATGGCGAGCCAAGCTCAAATGGTGACCGGTGTTGCGATTGTGATTTGTATGGGTGGTCTGTGGATGGGTTACATTCTATCTAACCGTGAATTGTCTCAGCACTTCACGACACCTGACAATGCTCGAGTGGTGAGCGAAGACGAGCTTTAAGCTCAGTCTAAAAAACAATAAACAAAGAGCCGCACTATACGGCTCTTTGTTTTTCTAGGATAGCGTTGAATAAGAGCTTACATACTCTTCAAACCCCATTTTTCAGCCGTTTGCTTAAAGAAACCTTGAGTCTTCTTAAGCTCAACCCAGTGGTTGATGTAGTTAATCCATACTTGGTCATCTTGAGGTAGCAGCATCGCAATTGGAGTTGGTTTACGCGGCTCTTTAACTGGAACAATCGCCAACTGTTTAAACTTCTCCACCAGCGTGGCCGCTTCTACGTTTGATGTAACCGACACGTCGGCACGGCGAGCTAGCAATTCTTGGAAGTCACGCGCTGGCGCTTCAATCACAATATGCTGCGCTGATGGAAAAAAGTCTTTTACCAACTTCTCTTGAACCGTTCCCAGCGTTGCCGCTACTTTCACATCTGACTTATCGAAATCAGCCCAATCAGAGAATTTTGCTAGATCTTTCTTTTGCACCACAGGTACAAACGCAAGATAGAAATACGGTTGGCTATAACCAGCTACTTTTGCGCGTGACATGTTCAATGACGCGCTACCAGTAATATCGTATTTGTTGGCCGTGATACCGTTAACCAGTGTTTTCCAATCGGTCGCAACGAATTCCACCTTAACGCCCAGATCTTTAGCAAGCTCAGTGGTGACATCGATATCAAAACCACGATAACTATTGGTCGCAGGATCTTTCATCGTCATCGGGTTCCAATCCCCTGTCGTCCCGACACGCAATACACCTTTATCCAAGATCTCTTGTAGACGACTTTCTGCATGAGCGACTTGAGTCATCGCAAGCAGACACATTCCCAACGCAAGCAACGTTTTTTTCATTTTCTATTCCCTTAAAAGAATGACGGTAGGAGATATTCCCTTTAATTATTAACCATTAGTACGGCTTCATTGATAACATAGCAGCAACAAAGGAAGTTTTTTAGTCAGTTCAGGGAGTAAATGTGAACTATCGACATCTATGCCTCGTTTCATTGCTTTTTCTCACAGGTTGCTCCGACTACCAATGGGGCTGGTATGTACTTGATCCATCGACTGAGCAAGGGCTGACAAACATCAAGTTTTTGGTCGCCGGTTTTAATGACACGATCCAAGTATCACTGCTCAGCATGCTATTTGCCATGACGATTGGTTTGATCATCACCCTACCCGCGCTTTCTGACTCTCCAATTCTCAAATGGATCAACCGAGTTTACGTGGAAGTTATTCGCTCCATTCCTGTCTTGGTATTGTTGTTGTGGGTGTATTACGGAATGCCGACACTACTCGATGTATCCCTGAACCACTTTTGGGCAGGTGTGATTGCGCTAACCATTGCAGAGAGTGCCTTCATGGCGGAAGTATTTAGAGGGGGAATCCAAGCCATCAGTCGTGGACAACACGAAGCAGCGGAGTCACTCGGATTGAACTACTGGCAAAAAATGCGCTTAGTGATTCTTCCCCAAGCATTTCGCCAAATCTTACCGCCGCTGGGGAATCAATTCGTTTATATCCTAAAGATGAGTTCGTTGGTCAGCGTGATAGGTTTAAGTGACTTAACGAGACGAGCGAATGAGTTGGTCGTGAATGAGTACTTACCATTAGAGATCTATACGTTTCTCGTCTTAGAATATTTGGTGCTGATTCTTTTGGTCTCTCAAGCGGTGCGCTGGCTAGAGAAGCGCATAGCGATCCCAAGTCACTAAACTCTCTCTTTCACAGCACCAGATACAACAAAGCCGCTCATCAAGAGCGGCTTTGGTTTTTATTCTTTTTATGTAAGCGAATTAAGCTTACTTCTTCTTAACTGGACGCTGCCAACCGGTAATTTTGCGCTCTTTCGCACGAGAGATCACAAGCTCACCTTCAGCGACATCTTTGGTTAACGTAGTACCAGCACCAATGGTTGCACCATCCGCAACTGTCACTGGCGCGATAAGTTGGCTGTCAGAACCAACGAAGACGTCGTTACCAATGATGGTCTTAAACTTGTTCGCACCGTCGTAGTTACAAGTGATGGTACCAGCACCGATGTTAGTACGTTGACCGATTTCTGCATCACCTAGGTAAGTTAGGTGGTTCGCTTTAGAACCTTCACCGATACGCGCGTTTTTCACTTCAACGAAGTTACCCACGTGAGAGTCGTTACGCATCTCTGCGCCTGGGCGTAGGCGTGTGAATGGACCAACTGTACATTCTTCACCAACTGTTGCGCCTTCAATTACGCTGTATGGGCGAACGATGGTGTTATCGTCGATTTCACAGTCTTTCAGTACACAACCAGCGCCGATTACAACGTTATCACCCAGTGATACTTTACCTTCGATGATTACGTTCGCATCGATTTCACAATCCATACCGCATTGCAGTTCACCACGTAGGTCGAAACGTGCTGGGTCACGCAGCATTACGCCTTGCTCTAATAGCTTCTGTGCTTGCATTGATTGGAATGCACGCTCAAGACGAGCCAGTTGAGCACGGTCGTTAACGCCTTCCACTTCAATCGCGTTTACTGGGTGCACTGCCTCAACCGCGCGACCTTCATCGTGCGCTGCCGCGATAACATCTGTTAAGTAGTATTCGCCTTGTGCGTTTTCGTTGTTTAGACCAGCAAGCCAGCGTTTCAGGTCACCACCTGTCGCCACCAGCACACCGGTATTACATTCTTTGATGAGCTTCTGCTCTTCTGTTGCGTCTTTTTGCTCGACGATCGCCACTACTGGACCGTTTTTGCGAATGATACGACCATAACCCATTGGGTTATCTAGCATCACTGTTAACAATGCAATGCCGCCCGTTGGCTGTGCATCTAATAGGTTTTCAATCGTTTCAGCTGAAATCAGTGGAACATCACCGTAAAGCACCAGTACTTTTTCGTCGTCTTCAAACTTTGGAGAGGCTTGATCAACTGCATGACCTGTACCTAGTTGCTCCGCTTGCAGAACCCAATTAACCGGCTCTTCTGCTAGCGTTTGCTGCATTTGATCACCACCGTGACCATATACTAGGTGGATGTTTTGTGCGCCAAGACCTGTACATGTATCGATAACATGTTTTGCCATTGGCTTCCCTGCCAAAGTGTGTAGCACTTTAGGCATGTTCGAATACATACGGGTACCTTTGCCCGCAGCAAGAATCACAGCACTGAATTTCATTGATAACCTATTGACGTTTTATATTAAATGGCCGTTATTTTAAACAGCTTGAAAGGAATAGTTAATGGTGGGATGTAAATTTCCAACTAAAATTAATCAAAAAGGCGACCAAATGGCCGCCTTTTTCATGCAACGTTGCTAATTGAGCTTAGCGACGCTTTTTGGTCAGCTCGATAACTCGTAGCTGAGCAATGGCTTTAGCCAGTTCACTGGCCGCTTGTGCGAAGTCCATATCACCGTGCTGATTCTGGATTTGCTCCTCAGCGCGGCGCTTGGCTTCTTCTGCCTTCGCTGCGTCTAGATCTTCACCACGAATCGCTGTATCAGCCAGTACTGTAGCAGTACCAGGCTGAACTTCGACCATACCACCAGAGACATAAATGAACTCTTCGTGGCCGTGCTGTTTCACAATACGCACCATACCAGGCTTAATAGCGGACAGCAGCGGAGTGTGGCCGTGGAAAATACCCAGCTCACCTTCGCTACCGGTCACCTGAAACGTTTCTACGCGACCAGAGAAAATACGTTTCTCAGCGCTTACTACGTCTAGGTGAAAGGTTATTGGTGCCATATCGCCTCCTAGTTAGCCTTATAGCTTCTTCGCATTCTCGATAGCATCGTCGATCGTACCGCAGTACATGAACGCTTGCTCTGGAATGTCATCGTATTCACCAGCTAGTAGACCTTTGAAGCCACGTAGTGTCTCTTTAAGAGGTACGTAAACGCCTGGGTCACCTGTAAATACTTCCGCTACGTGGTAAGGCTGAGTTAGGAAACGCTCAATCTTACGTGCACGAGATACAACTTGCTTATCTTCTTCAGATAGCTCGTCCATACCTAGAATCGCGATGATATCTTTCAGCTCTTTGTAGCGCTGAAGTGTCTGCTGAACGCCACGAGCTGTGTCGTAGTGCTCTTGACCAACTACTAGTGGGTCTAGCTGACGAGAAGTCGAATCTAGTGGGTCGATCGCTGGGTATAGACCCATAGCTGCGATGTTACGGTTAAGTACAACCGTTGCATCCAAGTGCGCGAACGTTGTTGCTGGAGACGGGTCAGTCAAGTCATCCGCAGGTACGTATACCGCCTGTACAGACGTGATAGAACCTTGCTTAGTTGACGTGATACGCTCCTGTAGTACACCCATCTCTTCTGCAAGAGTTGGCTGGTAACCTACCGCAGAAGGCATACGACCTAGAAGTGCTGATACCTCAGTACCTGCAAGCGTGTAACGGTAGATGTTATCAACGAACAGAAGTACGTCACGACCTTCGTCACGGAAACGTTCTGCCATTGTTAGACCAGTCAGTGCAACACGTAGACGGTTGCCTGGTGGCTCGTTCATCTGACCGTAAACCATCGCTACTTTAGATTCTTCAGGATTCTCAACGTTTACAACGCCCGCTTCCTGCATCTCGAAGTAGAAATCGTTACCTTCACGAGTACGTTCACCAACACCAGCAAATACTGATAGACCTGAGTGTTGAAGTGCGATGTTGTTGATAAGCTCCATCATGTTAACGGTCTTACCTACACCTGCACCACCGAATAGACCGATTTTACCACCCTTAGCGAATGGACAAACCAAGTCGATTACTTTAACACCAGTTTCTAGAAGTGCTGTTTCGTTTGATTGCTCTTCGTAGCTTGGTGCTTCACGGTGAATAGAGTAAACCTCTTCTGCACCGATCTCACCACGCTCATCAATCGCGTCACCTAGGACGTTCATGATACGACCTAGAGTTTTAGTACCTACTGGTACTGAAATTGGAGCGCCAGTGTTAACCACTTCAACGCCACGACGTAAACCATCAGAGCTACCCATTACGATACAACGAACTACGCCACCGCCTAGCTGTTGTTGAACCTCAAGAACTAGACGCTCTTTAGATTCTGTAACGTTTAGAGCGTCATATACACTTGGTACTTCGCTCTGTGGGAACTCTACGTCGACTACCGCACCGATGATCTGTACGATCTTACCTGTAGCCATCGTTAATCCTCTAAACTATTTCGTTTTACCTAAGCTTAAACCGCAGATGCACCACCAACGATTTCCGATAGTTCTTGTGTGATCGCAGCCTGACGGGCTTTGTTGTACACAAGTTCTAAATCTTCAATCAAGTTGGTTGCGTTATCCGTTGCAGCCTTCATCGCAATCATTCGAGCCGCTTGCTCACAAGCAAGGTTCTCAACCACACCTTGGTATACCTGAGACTCTACGTAACGCACTAGAAGTGTGTCTAATAGAGGTTTTGGCTCAGGCTCATAGATGTAGTCCCATGAGTGCTCACGCTGCATCTCTTCGCTGTCCGATTTAGGCAAAGGTAGCAATTGATCGATCGTTGGTTGCTGAATCATAGTGTTCACAAACTTGTTGAACACCACATATAGACGATCCAGTTCACCTTCATCGTATTTCTTAAGCATTACGCCAACAGAACCGATTAGGTCTTCTAGGCTTGGGCTATCACCCAGACCAGAAACCTGTGCCGCAACTTTTGCGCCACCATGTTTGAAGAAAGCTGTTGCTTTTGAACCAATTACAGCCAGTTCAACTTCAGCACCTTTCTCTTTCCATGATTGCATGTCTGTAACGGCTTTTTTGAACACGTTAATGTTCAAACCACCACACAGACCACGGTCTGTCGAAACGATGATGTAACCAACACGTTTAGCTTCACGCTCTTCTAGGTACGGATGACGGTACTCTAGATTTGCATTAGCCACATGACCGATCACTTTACGCATTGTTTCAGCGTATGGACGAGAAGCTTCCATTGCGTCTTGAGAACGACGCATTTTTGAAGCTGCTACCATTTCCATCGCTTTCGTAATTTTCTGAGTGCTTTTAACACTACCGATTTTATTACGTATCTCTTTTGCGCCGGCCATCGTTACTCTCCGTTAGTTGGTGGCAGAAACTGCCACCGACCTAATTACCAAGTTTGGGTTGCTACGAAGTCGTCAGTCAGTTTCTTCAACTGAGCTTCAACTTCATCGTTGTATGCACCCGTCTTGTCGATCTCAGCTGCGAATTCAGCGTATTGACCGCGAGCGTACGATAGTAGAGACGCTTCGAAATCTAGCAGTTTGCTTAGTTCAACATCTGCTAAATAGCCGCGCTCTGCCGCGAAGATTACTAGTGCTTGGTCAAATACAGACATTGGAGCGTACTGCTTCTGCTTCATTAGTTCTGTAACTTTTTGACCATGGTCTAGCTGTTTCTTCGTCGCTTCATCAAGGTCAGACGAGAACTGTGCGAATGCCGCTAGTTCACGGTACTGAGCTAGTGCAGTACGGATACCGCCAGATAGCTTCTTGATGATTTTCGTCTGAGCTGAACCACCTACACGAGATACTGAGATACCTGGGTCAACCGCTGGACGTACACCTGCGTTGAATAGCTCAGTTTGTAGGAAGATCTGACCATCGGTAATCGAGATTACGTTAGTCGGTACGAATGCTGAAACGTCACCTGCTTGAGTTTCGATGATAGGAAGAGCAGTTAGAGAACCAGTCTTACCTTTCACTTCACCGTTAGTGAAACGCTCTACGTACTCTTCGTTTACACGAGCTGCACGCTCTAGTAGACGCGAGTGTAGGTAGAATACGTCACCTGGGAATGCCTCACGGCCTGGTGGACGTTTTAGTAGTAGAGAGATCTGACGGTAAGCTACCGCTTGCTTAGATAGATCATCGTAAACAATCAGTGCGTCTTCACCGCGATCGCGGAAGTATTCACCCATCGCACAACCTGCGTATGGCGCTAGGTATTGTAGCGCTGCAGATTCAGAAGCAGATGCAACAACAACGATAGTGTTAGCTAGCGCGCCGTGCTCTTCTAGTTTGCGAACTACGTTAGCGATAGTCGATGCTTTCTGACCGATTGCTACGTAGATTGAGAAAATACCAGAGTCTTTCTGGTTGATAATCGCGTCGATCGCCATTGCTGTTTTACCAGTCTGACGGTCACCGATTACAAGCTCACGCTGACCACGACCGATTGGGATCATTGAGTCAACTGATTTGTAGCCAGTTTGTACAGGTTGGTCTACCGATTTACGGTCGATTACACCTGGTGCGATTACTTCTACAGGTGAAGTCAATTTAGCTTCGATTGGACCTTTACCATCGATAGGCTCACCTAGTGTGTTCACTACGCGACCTAGAAGTTCTGGACCAACTGGCACTTCAAGAATGCGGCCAGTACCTGTAACTTTCATGCCTTCCTTAAGGTCAGCATATGGGCCCATTACTACCGCACCAACCGAGTCACGCTCAAGGTTAAGTGCTAGTGCATAACGGCCACCCGGTAATTCAATCATTTCACCTTGCATCACGTCCGCTAGGCCGTGGATGCGGATGATACCATCGCTTACCGATACGATAGTACCCTCGTTGCGAGCTTCACTAACAACGTCGAAAGATTCGATACGCTGTTTGATTAGATCGCTAATTTCCGTGGAATTAAGTTGCATGCTCCAATCCCCATTAAGACTGCAATGCATCGCTCAGGCGGTTCAAACGACCTCGCGCTGAGTCATCGATGACTAGGTCTCCGGCTCGAATAATAACCCCACCAAGTAGGGTCTCATCTACGCTGCAATTCAGCTTCACTTTACGTTCAAGACGCACTTCAAGTTTGCTGCCAATGTTTGCTAGCTGTTCATCAGAAAGTTCGCTTGCTGAAATGACTTCAACATCGATTTCTTTCTCATGTTCTTTCTTCAATAAGAAGAATTGCTCACAAACATCTGGAAGGGCCGTTAGACGACCATTCTCAGCCATAACCTTAATCAGGTTTTGACCGTGTGCATCAACTTGTTCACCGCAAACTGCAACAAAAATCTCCGCCAATTTGTCAGCAGAAACAGAACCCGTTAGAAGTTCATTCATTTGTTCGTTTTTGGCAACTTCAGTAGCGAAAGACAACATTTGGCCCCATTGGTCCAATTGGTCTTTGTCTACAGCAAAGTCAAAAGCTGCTTTAGCATAGGGGCGTGCGATTGTAGTCATATCAGACATATGCGCCCCCAGACTTAAAGTTTTGCAGTAATGTTGTCGAGAATATCTTTCTGAGCGTCTTTATCGATAGTACGCTCAAGGATTTTCTCGGCACCAGCTACAGCCAGAGTAGCAACTTGTTTGCGCAGCTCATCACGTGCACGATTACGTTCAGCTTCAAGTTCTGCTTCCGCTTGCGCTAGGATTTTCTGGCGTTCTGCCTGAGCTTCCTCGCGAGCTTCATCAATAATTTGAGACTTACGCTTGTTCGCTTGGTCGATGATCTCAGTTGCTGTGCGCTTCGCTTCTTTCATCTGATCAGAAGCGTTGGCTTGTGCTAGATCCAAGTCTTTTGCAGCACGTTCTGCTGCTTGAAGACCGTCAGCAATTTTCTTCTGACGTTCTTCGATCGCTTGCATCAACGGTGGCCATACATACTTCATGCAGAACCACACAAATAGTGCGAACGAGATTGCTTGACCTAGCAGAGTTGCGTTTATATTCACAACAGCTACTCCCTTTTAAGAATCAACTACAAAAATACAATTAACAGAGTTGTTAATTAGCCTGCTAGTTGACCCACAAATGGGTTTGCGAAAGTGAATAGTAGCGCGATTACGATACCGATCATTGGAACCGCATCAAGTAGACCTGCGATGATGAACATCTTAACTTGTAGCATAGGAGCCATTTCTGGTTGACGTGCTGCACCTTCTAGGAATTTACCACCTAGTAGTGCGAAACCAATCGCTGTACCAAGAGAAGCAAGACCGACGATAATACCTACGGCGATTGCAGAAAAGCTCAGTAAAGTTTCCATTACTATCTCCAATTTATAGTTGTTGGCTTAGTGCCCAAATAAAAAGCTTAAAAAATTAATGATCAGCGTCTTCGTGTGCCATTGACAGGTAAACAATTGTCAACATCATGAATACGAAGGCTTGAATCGTAATAACCAAGATATGGAAGATTGCCCACGGTAGTGAACCCATCCATTGTAAGTACCATGGTAGCATTGCCGCACAAAGAATGAATACAACCTCACCCGCGAACATGTTACCGAATAGACGCATACCAAGAGAAAGAGGCTTCGCTAGTAGCGATACCACTTCGATCAGTAGGTTAAACGGAATCATTAGTGGGTGATTGAATGGATGTAGTGCAAGTTCTTTTGCGAATCCACCTAGACCTTTCACTTTGATGCTGTAGTAAATCATCAATGCGAAAACGCCTAGAGCCATAGCCATGGTGATATTCACATCAGCAGACGGTACAACCTTAAGATAAGGGATACCTAGCCAATGCTCTGCTGGGTAAGGTAAGAAGTCGATCGGGACTAAGTCCATCACGTTCATCAAAAATACCCAACAAAAGATAGTCAGTGCTAAAGGCGCGATCAGTGGGTTGCGTCCATGGAACGTGTCTTTGACGTTTTCCGCGACAAATTCAACGATCATTTCTACAGCACACTGAAGCTTACCCGGTACACCCGCTGTTGTTCTCTTCGCTACTTTGTAAAAAATTCCGAGGAAGATTAAACCAGTAAACCAAGAAAAAAACAGGCTATCGATATGTACGTTCCAGAAACTTGCTTCATCCGCTACCAAGCCTAACTTAGCTAAAGAAAGGTTTGATAAGTGGTGGGCAATGTAACCGGACGATGTTAGCGCTTCACCTGGCGCAGCCATAACTCATCCTATTTTTTGTTGTTAATGAATAGCACTGGTGCACAGATATTAATACCTAGTACCAGCAAATAGGTTAGTTTGAGGGGAACAAGTTCCACCTGCATATACATGTAGGCTACGTAGAACAACACAACCGTGATGAGGATTTTCAGAACTTCGCCTGTATAGAAAGACGCCGCGATACGCTTGGCAGCGCGAGCCCCACTAAACATAAAAGCACATAGCGCAAAGACAGCATTGGCAACAACAAAGATGCCTCCACCTACCAGCGCTGAAATTCCCCATTCAGGATTCACGGCTATCGCCATTCCTGCAGCCACAAAAATAACCGCGCCAGACTGGATCATTAACAATTGCTTTGCGAGCTCTCGTCCTGGTCTAGCTAACGCAGCTACCATGTATTCGTACCTCTAGTAATATCCACTTTGCACTAAACTCTCTGTGCAGGGAAATTGGCGAAAATTATACGGTGCGAACAATTGAATGCAATTATATTGCATCAAAAACTTACAGTTTTGTTTACAATCCGACAACTTTCACACAAAATTCGATTATTTTAATTAATTGACCTAAATCAATTATCTCATTTAGGCCTCTAGCTTGGCAATCAGTTGATCCAATTTGTGAGGCTCATCAAGACTTATCGTCACTTTCGCTTTGCCGTTTGCAGAACGGACCAAAGAAACCTTAGCATCAAGCAGTTGACTCAATTTATGCGACATTTGCTCCGCTTCGGTATCTTCTTGTTGAGCTTTTTGCTCATTTTGTGGGGCTAAGCACTTTTTTACTAACTGTTCGGTTTGGCGAACGGTCATTTGCTTCTTAGCCACTTGTTGAGCCACTTCAACCTGCTGCTCGCCTTCCAAGGCTAACAGAGCTCGAGCATGACCCATTTCTAATTTTTTGTCTGCAACCAGACCTTTTACATCAATTTCTAACTGATTTAGACGTAATAGGTTACTAACAGTGGTTCTTGATTTGCCAATCACATCGGCCACTTGCTGATGCGTTAGCGTGAATTCATCCTGTAGACGCTCAAGCGCTTGAGCTTCTTCAATCACATTCAAATCTTCACGTTGAATGTTCTCGATAAGCGCCATCGCAATTGCAGCGCGGTCTTCGACCTTTTTCACCAAACAAGGTACTCGTTTTAGACCGGCTTGCTTTGCTGCGCGCCAACGGCGTTCACCAGCGATAATTTCAAACTGACCACTCGCCACTTGGCGAACCACGATCGGCTGAATGATGCCTTGCGATTGAATTGAAGCTGCGAGTTCTTCTAGCGCTTCTGGCGCCATATCTTTACGCGGTTGGTAAACACCAGGCTGCAATTGACCAATCGCTAAATCAGTCAGTTCACCGTCTGCCGACAATGCTTGGCTGTGCGATGCAATGTGCTGTTTTTCACGAGCCAACGAACTGGTCGACAACAACGCATCCAGTCCTTTTCCTAGACCACGCTTAGACATAGGAGGAATTCCTTAGGTTAGAGAGTTAAACTGGGATTTCTTCGCGGCGGAGCATTTCGCCCGCTAGAGCAAGATACGCTTTGGCGCCTGCGGAGTACTTGTCATAGTACATTGCAGGTTTACCGTGGCTCGGCGCTTCGGCCAAACGCACATTACGTGGGATCACAGTACGGTAAACTTTACTACCAAAGTGTTTTTTAAGTTGATCGGATACTTCATTAGACAGGCGGTTACGTGGATCGTACATGGTACGCAGTAAACCTTCGATTTTGAGGTTTTCATTGACCACGGCCGCTAACTTGCTGATTGTATCCATAAGAGCAGTTAAACCTTCTAACGCAAAGTATTCACATTGCATCGGCACCAGCACAGAGTCGGCTGCGGCCATAGCATTGATTGTAAGAAGGTTTAGAGAAGGAGGACAATCAATAAAGATGAAATCATAGTTATCGCGAACTGACGCAAGGGCGTTTTTCAGACGCACCTCGCGCGCGAATACTTCCATCAATTTGATTTCTGCAGCGGTGACGTCGCCGTTCGCTGCAATCAGATCGTATTTCCCTGTGGTTTCAGTACAAACCACTTGATCAAACGGGGTATCTTCAACCAGAAGATCATACGCCGTCGCATCAACCATGTACTTGTCGACGCCACTGGCCATCGTAGCATTGCCTTGAGGGTCGAGATCGATCACCAAAACCTTGCGCTTTGTTGCCGCCATCGAAGCTGCTAAGTTAATGCACGTTGTTGTTTTGCCGACCCCACCTTTCTGGTTGGCGATTGCTACAATTTTACCCACGATTACCTCGCTAATTTTCCTTGCGCGATAAGATTACTAGATGACGATCACCTTCCAACTCAGGAACAGCTAAAGATATGATCTCCGTCACACTACACCATTCAGGAAGCAGATCTATTTCATCTTTAGGGTGAAGACCTTTCAAAGCCAAGAACACCCCAGAATCTTGTTTAGGCAGATGATGACACCATTCCACCATGTCCGTCATTGAAGCAAAAGCTCGACTCAAAACGCCATCAAATTTTTCTTCTGGCTGGAATTCTTCGACGCGACTTTGAATTGCCGTCACATTTTTCAGTCCTAGCGTGTGCACAACTTGCTTGATAAAGCGGATGCGTTTGCCAAGGCTATCGAGCAAGAAGAAGGTCTTCTCTGGATTCATGATTGCCAATGGAATACCTGGCAAACCTGGTCCTGTGCCAACATCGATAAAACGCTCACCTGGTAAGTGAGTGCTAACGACGATGCTATCAAGGATATGTTTCACTAGCATCTCAAGTGGGTCACGAACCGACGTCAGGTTGTATGCTTTGTTCCACTTGTCGAGCAGTTCGACGTAACCGACTAACTGCTCGCGTTGTTTTTCAGACACTTCCAAATCAGTTTGGGCGATCAGAGCATCCAATCTTGTGCGTAAAGCGCTCATTACTCTTCCTCACCTTTTTTCAGCAAGCCATGCTTCTTCAGGTGAACAAGCAAAATCGAAATCGCAGCCGGCGTGATACCAGAAATACGTGATGCAATACCAATGCTTTCTGGTTTCGCTTCTGTCAACTTAGCGACTACTTCGTTGGATAGACCTTTCACGTCTTTGTAATCCAAGTCCGCTGGTAGCTTAGTGTGCTCATGGCGCAGTGATTTTTCGATCTCTTCTTGCTGACGCTTGATGTAACCATCGTACTTGACTTGAATCTCAACTTGCTCTGACGCTTGTTGATCTTCTAGAGCAGGAGCAAAAGCATCCAATTGCGTCAATTGTGAGTATGAGATCTCTGGACGACGAAGAAGATCTTCACCGCTTGCTTCACGTGCCATTGGTGTTTTCAATAGCTTGTTCAGCTCATCGATACCTGCAGAATTTGGGTTCATCCATGTCGATTTCAGACGTTGACGCTCGGTTTCCATGTTCTCGATTTTTTCATTGAAGCGTGCCCAACGCACATCATCAATCAAACCAAGTTCACGCGCTTTTTCCGTCAAACGTAGATCGGCGTTATCTTCACGAAGTAACAGACGGTATTCCGCACGAGATGTGAACATGCGATACGGTTCTTTGGTACCCATGGTCGACAAGTCGTCAATCAATACACCCATGTAAGCTTGGTCACGGCGTGGGCTCCAGCCTTCTTTGCCTTGACTGTGCAAACTTGCGTTCAAGCCTGCCATCAAACCTTGTGCTGCCGCTTCTTCGTAGCCAGTTGTACCGTTGATTTGACCCGCGAAGAACAGACCGCTGATGAACTTGGTCTCGTAAGTTTGCTTCAAATCACGTGGGTCGAAGAAATCGTACTCAATCGCGTAACCTGGGCGAACGATGTGTGCGTTTTCAAAACCTTTCATTGAACGAACGATTTGTACTTGCACGTCAAACGGCAAGCTGGTGGAAATACCATTCGGGTATAACTCGTGCGTGGTTAGGCCTTCTGGCTCAATGAAGATTTGGTGACTGTTTTTATCCGCAAAACGCATCACTTTGTCTTCGATAGACGGGCAGTAGCGCGGACCAATACCTTCGATCACGCCTGCGTACATTGGGCTGCGATCAAGGTTATTGCGGATCACATCATGAGTTTGCTCATTGGTGTGAGTAATAAAACATGGGATTTGACGCGGCTGATGCTCACGTTTACCCATGAATGAGAATACTGGTGTTGGGTTGTCACCGTGCTGTGCTTCTAACACAGAGAAATCGACACTGCGAGCATCGATACGTGGTGGTGTACCCGTTTTCAGACGATCCACACGGAATGGAAGTTCACGTAATCGATCCGCCAATGCGATCGATGGTGGATCCCCAGCGCGACCACCTGAAGAGCTTTCCATACCAATGTGGATCTTACCGCCAAGGAATGTACCTACGGTTAAAACCACAGCTTTTGCATGGAATTTCAGACCCATTTGAGTCACAACGCCAACCACACGATCTTGGTCCACAATCAGATCATCAACCGATTGTTGGAACAGAGTTAGGTTTGGTGCGTTTTCTAGCGCGTTGCGTACGTACGCTTTGTACAATGCACGGTCAGCCTGCGCGCGAGTTGCACGAACTGCTGGACCTTTAGAGGCATTTAGCGTTCGGAATTGAATACCCGCATGGTCAATGGCTTCTGCCATCAGACCGCCCATAGCATCCACTTCTTTTACTAAGTGACCTTTACCGATACCACCAATCGCCGGATTACATGACATCTGGCCTAATGTATCGATGTTATGGGTAAGAAGGAGTGTTTTTTGTCCTGTGCGTGCAGATGCGAGCGCGGCTTCCGTTCCTGCGTGTCCGCCACCGACAACAATGACGTCAAAGTTTTCGTGATAAAGCATGAACTGACCTCAGGTATTCAAAGGATTTAATGGACAGATAAAAAAGAGCGGTATTTTACCTTTTTTCTCTGTGAGAGAGAATCGTTTTCTCGCTTTTCAAATTTTAGTCCCTAAGACTATATATATAAGATCTATATATATGATCTTTTATTGGATCTATTATTAGGATCGACCGTTTCTGTGGATAACTAGAAAATGATCAACAAGATCATGGATCTTCTTTGGATCATATCTTGTGATCATGACTTGATCAGATCGAGGATTTCCTGAGATCAAAATGCGGGGTTATGCACAGGGGGTAAAACGGATCAAAGTTGTTCTTGGGATAACTAAAGGAAAGTCACCGGATCTTACCTTACTTATCCACAGTGAGTTTGGGTGTTTTTTGAGCGGTTGAACAAAAAGTTTTGTAGGAAGTTATTCACAAAGAGGAGAAACAGAGTCGCGATGCGACTCTGTAAGAGAGGTACTAAGCGGTAAAGCGTGCCAGATTCTCCTTCAACCACACCTCTGCGGCGTCTTCAGGTACATCATGGCTGAGTACATCAATCTTCAAGCAGTCTGTGATAGGCGTTGCACCAATGTCTTCTAACAGGTCATAAGCATGCTGGCCTGCAGCGCAGAATGTATCGTAGCTTGAATCTCCAATCGCAATCACTGCGAACTTCACATCGGCCATCTTAGGTGGTGTGTTTTGTAACGCAGCAATAAAAGGTTGGATATTATCTGGGTATTCGCCCGCGCCATGAGTTGAAGTGATCACTAGCCAAGTGCCTTGGTTCTCGATCGATGACAACTCTGGTTGGTTGTGGATCGTCGTTTCTAAACCGTTTTCATTGAGCAGATCACTCAGGTGATCACCTACGTATTCTGCGCCACCTAACGTACTGCCTGTAATAATGTGGATCATGTGTCTTCCTTTATTGAGCCATACTCACGCCTTGGGTAACCACAGTGCGTCAGTACAAAAAGAAACGCGGCGTTAAACTTATGCTTAACACCGCGCGTTTTGATTATTTACCGATACAGAATGAGGAGAAGATTCTGCCGAGGAGGTCATCTGAGCTGAACTCACCAGTAATCTCATTCAAGTGCTGCTGAGTAATACGCAGCTCTTCTGCCAAGATTTCCCCCGCCATATAGCCTTCAAGCTGTTCTTGGCCGATTTGAAGATGCTGAGCAGCACGTTCTAGCGCATCTAGGTGACGACGACGAGCCATAAAGCCGCCTTCGGTATTGCCTGAGAAGCCCATGCACTCTTTTAAGTGCGTACGCAAAGCATCCACACCTGCACCTGTTTTTGCAGAAAGGCGAATCAGTGTCGGATCATTTACATGGCAGATCCCCATATCTTCGCCCGTTTGATCCGCTTTGTTGCGGATCACCGTCATGCCAATACTGTTTGGCAAGCGATCAACGAAGTCTGGCCAAATGTCTTTTGGATCCGTTGCGTCAGTTGTGGTGCCATCAACCATAAACAGAACACGGTCTGCTTGGGCGATTTCATCCCATGCACGCTCGATACCGATTTTCTCTACTTCATCAGAAGCATCACGCAGACCAGCGGTATCGATGATGTGTAAAGGCATCCCATCGATATGGATGTGTTCACGCAATACGTCACGCGTGGTACCGGCGATATCCGTTACGATAGCAGACTCTTTGCCAGATAGAGCGTTCAATAGGCTTGATTTACCTGCATTAGGACGGCCTGCAATCACGACTTTCATGCCTTCACGCATGATCGCGCCTTGGTTGGCTTCTTTACGTACCGCATCGAGGTTATCGATGATCGTTTGTAGGTCACCAGACACTTTCCCATCGGCCAAAAAGTCGATTTCTTCTTCTGGAAAGTCAATGGCCGCTTCCACGTAGATACGTAAGTGGATCAGAGATTCCACCAGCGTTTGGATGCGTTGTGAGAACTGGCCTTGCAGTGATTGCAGTGCTGATTTTGCTGCTTCTTCTGAGCTGGCATCAATCAGGTCGGCAATTGCTTCTGCTTGAGTTAGGTCCATCTTGTCGTTTAGGAAGGCGCGTTCTGAGAACTCACCAGGTCGAGCGGCACGTACACCGTCGATACCCAAGATACGCTTAATCAGCATATCCATTACCACAGGGCCACCGTGGCCTTGCAGTTCAAGTACATCTTCGCCTGTAAACGAATGTGGGTTAGGGAAGTACAGGGCAATGCCTTGGTCTAGCACGGTGCCATCTTCCGCTTGAAATGGCAGATACTCTGCGTAGCGAGGCTTTAGCGTCTTGCCTGTGACTTCTAGCGCCACTTGATTGGCCTTAGGGCCAGAAACACGAATAATGCCGACACCGCCACGACCGGGTGCGGTAGCCTGAGCGACAATCGTATCTGTAGTCATAATCTTGCCTTTTGAGCTGGGCTATAGGGTTTACACCCCTAGGGAGCCAGAACCAATTAATTAGCTGAATTGTAATCAGCCAAAAACAAAAAGGCGACCTTTTGGCCGCCTTTCTTATGCTTTTCTGTCAAGGTTACTTAGTGTGTAAGCCTTTTTTCTCCAGCGCTTTGTAAATCAACGTTTGCTGGATAAGCGTAACGATGTTCGACACCAACCAGTATAGAACCAGACCTGATGGGAAGAACAAGAAGAAGAAGGTAAACATAACCGGCATAAAGGTCATGATCTTCTGTTGCATTGGATCCGTTACTGTTGTTGGGCTCATCTTCTGGATTAGGAACATTGACGCACCCATCAGTAGAGGCAGGATGTAGTAAGGGTCCTGCGCTGAAAGGTCATGAATCCAACCGAAGAATGGAGAGTGACGTAGCTCAACCGATTCCATTAGTGCCCAGTAAAGCGCGATGAAGATAGGCATCTGTAGGATAAGAGGTAGACAGCCACCCAGTGGGTTCACTTTCTCTTTCTTGTACAGTTCCATCATTTCTTGGCTCATGCGCTGACGGTCATCACCGATGCGCTCACGCATTGCTTGCAGCTTAGGCTGTAGCATGCGCATTTTCGCCATAGACGTGTATTGCGCTTTCGTTAGTGGGTACATTGCACCACGAACGATGAAGGTCAAACAGATGATTGCTACACCCCAGTTACCCACAAAGCTTTGGATGAAAGCAAGCAATGAGTGAAGTGGTTTAGCGATGAACCATAGCCAGCCGTAGTCCACTACTAGGTCTAGGTTTGGTGCTACTGCAGCCATTTCTTTTTGTAGCTTAGGACCAACCCATAGTGTTGCTTCAAACTTCGCTTGGTCACCCGTTGCGATAGTTTTGTTTGGCATACGTACGCCGATGTCACCTAGGTTACCAATCACGCGAGTGTACAGGTTAGTACCTGGTTCGTTGCGTGGGATCCAAGCTGCAGCGAAGTAGTGTTGGATCATTGCTGCCCAACCTTGGCCATCTGCTAGGTTGATAGACAGGTTACGATCCTGCATATCTTCAAAGCTGTATTTCTTGTAACGAACGTCTTCTGTTGAGTAAGCACCGCCACGATAAGTCGGCATTGTGATGCTACCACCAGCGTCCATTAGGTTTTGACGCAAGTGAGCGTACATACCAAATGTTGCGTTGTTACCAGAGTTGTTCACAACATCGTATTCCACGTTCAGCGCGTAGCTGCCACGTTTGAATACGTAAGTTTTGATGTATTCGATACCGTTTGCAGTGAATGTCATTGGAACGCGTAGTTCGTCTTGACCGTCAGCTAGAGTAAAGCTGTCTGCGCTCACGTTGTAGTGAGGACGGTTAGTGCTGCTAAGATCGATACCTTGAGGACCCACTAGACCGCTTTGTGCGATGAACTGGTGGCCTTTGGTGTCTTTTAGCAGAACGAATGGGTCTGATGAATCAAGTTCAGCAGCGTATTTGTTCAGGTCGGCATGTACCACATCGCCACCAACGGTGTCGATCGACAGAGTTAAAACATCAGTCGTTACTGTGATAGTTTTTGCAGAAGCTTGCTGTTGGCCAGGAACTGGATCCAAGTCATCAGCAAAAGATGGTGCAGGTAGAGTACTGCTTGATTGAGCCTGTTCAACCGCTTGAGGTGCTGGATTCTTTGCTACTTGCCATTGTTGAAACAGCAAGAAAGAAACCAGTGCCAGAGCGATAAGCAGGATATTACGTTGAGAATCCATCGTTAGTTATCTCTGTCTTGTTTTTGGACTGGTGGAACGGGGTCATACCCCCCTTCATTCAAAGGGTGGCATTTTAATAGACGTTTGCCTGATAACCAACATCCTTTTACAAAACCGTGAGCTCTCAAAGCTTCTAGCGCGTAAGTGGAACAAGTTGGAGTGAACCGGCAACGAGGACCAATCAGAGGGCTGATAAACCAGCGATATAGATTAATGAGCCCAATGGCTATCCACGTGAAGGGCGAGACAGGCGATGCCATAGCTTATCAAACAACTTAAATAATTCCTCATTGCTTAAATCTTGCGCGCTTTTCTTTGCAATCACAACAAAATCTTTATTTGGAAGTTGATGTTGATTGTTACGAAAGCTTTCACGAGCCAAACGCTTAAAGCGGTTACGACCAACAGCAGTTTTGATTTGCTTTTTCGGAACAGCTAAACCTAATCGAGGATGAGAAAGTTTGTTATTGCGTGCAATGATGGTGAAATGAGGCGAGCCAGCTCGATGAGCTTGCTGGAAGACGTTTTGATAATGCTCGGGAGTTAACAAGCGTAACTCCCGATTAAACGCGTACGTGTTCAAAATAAACTAGCGATTATTTTGATAGGCGCGCACGGCCTTTTGCACGACGTGCGTTGATAACTTTACGACCGTTCTTAGTTGCCATGCGAGCACGGAAGCCGTGAGTACGCTTGCGCTTTAGAACTGTAGGTTGAAAAGTGCGTTTCATGATAATTACCTTTACTGATCAGTAGTTTTAGGTTCTTGTTAAACCCGGCGTGGGCATTTTGCTTTCTTTATATAAAGAAGCTCTTTATTAAAGAAGAACAACCGACGCCTCTCAACAAAGAGGCGGAATTGTAATCACACTCACATAATGTGTCAATGACTCATGAGTACGAAATTCCGGCCGGGCGATTATACGTAGTGTGAGTAAAATCTCAAGGATCGATTGATCTTGATGCTTGATCTTTACTCTATTCCAACTTGGTTAAGGAATTTTTTCAAACGAGGATCTTGTGGATTATCGAATATATCTTGTGGAGAACCTTGTTCAACGATGTTGCCTTCGGCCATAAAGATCACTCTATCCGCCACTTCTTTGGCAAATTGCATCTCGTGCGTGACCACTAACATTGTTTGATGTTGATTAGCTAACTTCTTCATTAATGAGAGAACTTCTCCAACCCATTCTGGATCCAACGCAGATGTTGGCTCATCAAAAAGCAACAGTTCCGGTTGTAGCGCCATTGCTCGGCCGATACCCACACGTTGTTGCTGGCCACCAGACAGAGCCGCTGGATAACTTTCTCCTTTATCGCCAAGGCCGATGTCATCCAGAATTTCTTGAGCACGCTTGAGAGCGTCTTCTTTTTTCCAGCCGCGTACCGTGATCAAGCCTTCTGCGATGTTCTGACGCGCGTTCATATGAGCAAATAGGGCATAGTTTTGAAAAACAAACCCAGTTCGGCGGCGTAGAGCCAATACTTCGGCTTTGGTATGTTTTTGTGTATCGACGGAGATGTCATCGATGGTAATGCGACCTTCATCCGCTTGCTCTAAGAAGTTAACAGTACGTAGAAGTGTCGATTTACCCGTACCACTTGAGCCAATAATAACGATGATCTCACCTTGCTTGATATCGAGATCAATACCTTTGAGGACTTCTGTTTCGCCAAAGCGTTTGTGGATATTTTCTAATTTGATCATCGTACGTACGCCTTATTCAATTTCGCTTCTGCCCAAATTTGTACTCGAGTCAGAATCACCACCACACCCCAGTAGATAAGAGCGACGGCAAGGAAAGCTTCGAAGAAGCGGAAGCTAGAAGAGGCTTCCATCTGCGCTTTAGCCATGATTTCAGCCACACCCAGCGTGAAGGCGAGGGAAGTGGACTTAATCATATCGATGAAATAGTTCATAAGAGAAGGCAGTGCGACGCGCGTTGCTTGTGGCAAAATCACCCGACGCATTGCTTGAGGTGTCGTCATCCCCACTGACAAGCTCGCTTCCATCTGACTGCGATCGATACCAATGATGGCGGCGCGAATACTCTCTGCCATATAAGCGGCAAAGTGGAGCGTTAAGCCAATCACTGCCGCAGAAAAGGCATCAATGCCCACCATGAATGGGAAGATTTGCGGTAAGCCGTAGTAGAGCAAAAACAGTTGTACCAAAAGCGGAGTACCACGGAAGAAGCTGATGTAAAGTTGGCTCAATTGGTCGAGAACTGGCAGCTTAAATACGCGAATGTTCGCTAAAATAACGGCTAGAATCAGTGAAAAGACCAATCCCCATGTGGCCATTTCCATGGTTGTGCCAAGATACTTGAGCAGTATTGGCAACAGTTCCAACATGTAATTAAAATCAAATCCCATACGACTTACCTTGAGAAAAGAAAAGGTGGAATACGAAGTTCCACCTTGTCATTGAGTTAAAAAAGGACGCGAGATAAAGCCCTGCGTCCTAAAAGAAGAGAAGTTTTACTTAGTGATGTCGGCACCAAACCATTTCACAGAAATCTTCTCTACTGTTCCGTCGGCACGCATCTCTTCAAGCGCTTTATTCACTTCTGCCTGTAGCTTACGACCTTTTTCGTTATCAACGAATGGCCAAGCGTTTTGAATCGTTTCAAATGGTTCACCCGCAAGTTGTAGCGGTAGACCGGTTTTCTTAATCAGTTCTAATGCAGACAGACGGTCCATAACGAACGCATCAGCACGACCTAGCGCTACATCGTGCTCAATACCTGTATCGTAGGTCTTGATGTTGATCTTGCCGTCTTTGTCGTAACTGCGGAGCAACTGCTCAAAGTTAGAGCCTAGGTTAACCGCAACGGTTTTGCCTGCTAGATCTTCAACACCTTGGATGCTGTCGTTGCCTTTACGTACGGTAATTTGCGCACCGTCTACTACGTATGGGTCAGCAAATAGGTATTTCGCTTTACGTGCGTCTGTCATGGTGATCTGGTTTGAGATGGTATCAATACGGCCCGTTTCAAGAAGGCCAAACAAACCAGAAAAGTTCGCTGTTACGTATTCGATCTTGTAATCGTTACGTTTACCGATCTCATCCCACATATCCACTTCAAAACCTTGCAGCTTATCTTGCTTCACAAAGGTGAATGGGAAGTAACGGCCAGACATGCCTACTTTTACTTCAGTAGCGGCTTGAACGGTCGCGGCAGACAAAGCGATGGCTGCAACGGCAACCTTAATCCAGTTTTTCATAATACATCTCCATACTTTTATGGTTGGAAATACTACTGTCAGTTAGCTCAATTAAAGAAATAACCAAGTGCAATAACCTAGACCTCAGAGTAATAAGATCTTATTTGGTATAGATAGTAGTCAAGATATAGGGATAAATGATGAAAAAACGATCGGAAAGAGCAGAAATGACGATCGAAAAAAATCGATGAACCGAAATTCATTCACAGAGTTATCACCAATTGCTCGATCTGGCTGATTTTGCCCAAATGTGGATCAATGTGTGGGCAAATTTGGGGCAAGATGTGTTGATCTCGCTTAGTTGGGCGAAATAATTGTGAATAACTTAGATCTTATTCACTGGATCATCGATCAATTGCTGGCGATCTTGGTTATCAACAGGTAAAATTGCCAGTCTTTTCCGATAATTCAAATACTCAGTGGGGGCACCGTGTCATCTTCGCTTTGGTTGCAATGTTTGCAGCAGCTTCAAGAAGAGCTACCAGCTACAGAATTCAGCATGTGGGTTCGTCCGTTACAAGCGGAGCTCAATGACAATACTCTCACTCTGTTCGCTCCAAACCGCTTTGTTTTGGATTGGGTTCGCGACAAGTACCTGAACAGCATCAATCGTCTACTGCAGGAATACTGCGGTAACGACGTCCCTAGCTTACGCTTTGAAGTGGGCAGTCGCCCAGTTGCAGCTCCTAAGCCGGCACCGACACGTACGCCAGCTGATGTAGCCGCTGAATCTTCAGCACCAGCGCAATTGCAAGCTCGTAAGCCTGTGCATAAAACGTGGGATGACGACGCTCAAGCGATCGCGAACATCAATCATCGTTCAAACGTGAACCCAAAGCACAAGTTCAACAACTTCGTGGAAGGTAAGTCGAACCAACTAGGTTTAGCTGCAGCACGTCAGGTTTCAGATAATCCGGGCGCAGCTTACAACCCGTTGTTCCTTTACGGTGGTACGGGCTTAGGTAAAACGCACTTGTTGCATGCCGTGGGCAACGCGATTGTGGATAACAAGCCAAACGCGAAAGTGGTGTACATGCACTCTGAGCGTTTTGTGCAAGACATGGTAAAAGCACTGCAAAACAATGCGATTGAAGAATTCAAACGTTACTACCGCAGTGTTGATGCGCTTCTTATCGATGACATTCAGTTCTTTGCTAATAAAGAGCGTTCACAGGAAGAATTCTTCCATACCTTCAACGCGTTATTGGAAGGTAACCAACAGATCATTCTTACTTCAGACCGTTATCCAAAAGAGATCAGCGGTGTGGAAGATCGTCTAAAATCACGTTTTGGTTGGGGTCTAACGGTTGCGATCGAGCCGCCTGAATTAGAAACCCGTGTAGCGATCTTGATGAAGAAAGCCGAAGACCACCAAATCCACCTAGCAGATGAAGTGGCGTTCTTTATTGCCAAGCGTCTACGTTCTAACGTTCGTGAGCTGGAAGGTGCACTGAACCGCGTTATTGCAAACGCCAACTTCACTGGTCGTCCAATTACGATTGATTTTGTTCGTGAAGCGCTGCGCGATCTGCTTGCTCTACAAGAAAAGCTTGTAACGATCGACAACATTCAAAAGACGGTCGCAGAATACTACAAGATTAAAGTGGCGGACTTGCTGTCTAAACGCCGCTCTCGCTCGGTTGCTCGTCCTCGTCAATTGGCGATGGCGCTGGCAAAAGAGCTGACCAACCACAGCTTGCCTGAAATTGGTGATGCATTTGGTGGTCGTGACCACACCACTGTGCTGCATGCATGTCGCAAGATTGAGCAACTGCGTGAAGAGAGCCACGATATTAAAGAAGATTACTCTAACTTGATTCGCACCCTGTCTTCGTAATCGGTTAGAATGACAGTATTCTAAGCAAATCATTAATTGAGCTGACAGCGTAAAGAGCCAAGCATGAAATTTACCATTGAACGTAGTCATTTAATCAAACCGCTACAACAGGTTTCGGGTGCACTAGGTGGCCGACCAACCCTACCAATTCTTGGTAACCTACTGATTAAAGTAGAAGAGAACGTGTTATCCATGACCGCAACCGATTTGGAAGTGGAATTGGTGAGCAAAGTGGCTCTAGAAGGGGATTTTGAAGCGGGCAGCATTACCGTTCCTTCTCGTAAATTTCTTGATATCTGCCGTGGTCTACCAGATTACTCTATCATCACCTTCGTACTAGAAGGCGATCGCGTACAAGTTCGTTCTGGCCGTAGTCGTTTCTCACTGGCGACGCTTCCAGCGAACGATTTCCCGAACATTGAAGATTGGCAGAGTGAAGTGGAAGTATCACTGACTCAGTCTGATCTGCGTACGCTGATCGAGAAAACACAATTCTCAATGGCGAACCAAGACGTTCGTTACTACCTCAACGGTATGTTGTTTGAAATCGACGGTACGACGCTACGTAGCGTGGCTACTGACGGTCACCGTATGGCGGTATCTCAAACACAACTCGGTGCCGATTTCGCACAGAAGCAAATCATCGTGCCGCGTAAGGGTGTGCAAGAACTTGTGAAGCTAATGGACGCACCTGAGCAACCTGTCGTGCTACAAATTGGTAGCTCAAATGTGCGTGCAGAAGTGAACAACTTTATCTTCACTTCTAAGCTTGTTGATGGTCGTTTCCCTGACTATCGCCGTGTAATGCCGCAAAGTACGACCAAAACACTAGAAGCAAGCTGTGATGAATTACGCCAAGCGTTTTCTCGTGCAGCGATTCTTTCTAATGAAAAATTCCGTGGTGTTCGTGTGAATCTTGCGGGCAGTGAAATGCGCATTACTGCCAACAACCCAGAGCAAGAAGAAGCAGAAGAAATGTTAGACGTGACCTTTGAAGGTGACGCTATCGAAATCGGCTTCAACGTTAGCTACGTGCTTGATGTGCTTAATACACTGCGTTGCGATAACGTACGTGTGTCGATGTCAGATGCGAACGCAAGTGCGTTGATTGAAAACGCAGACGACGACAGTGCCATGTACGTGGTGATGCCAATTCGTCTATAAGCCATCTGAATGCCACTTTCTCGCCTCATCATTCAGCAGTTTCGAAACATTAAAGCCTGTGATATTGACCTATCAGCAGGCTTTAACTTTCTTATTGGGCCGAACGGCAGCGGTAAAACCAGTGTTCTAGAAGCGATTTACTTGCTCGGACACGGACGCTCTTTCAAGAGTTCGCTGACGGGCCGAGTTATCCAAAATGAGTGTGACGAACTGTTTGTTCATGGTCGTTTTTTGAACTCGGATCAATTTGAGCTACCTATCGGCATTAATAAGCAGCGTGATGGCTCAACAGAGGTTAAAATAGGCGGTCAATCTGGGCAAAAACTGGCACAACTCGCACAAGTTTTACCTTTGCAGTTGATACATCCGGAAGGGTTTGATCTACTAACGGATGGCCCAAAACATCGTCGTGCATTCATCGATTGGGGTGTGTTTCACACCGAGCCAGCTTTCTATGATGCATGGGGACGTTTCAAGCGTCTTAACAAGCAACGTAATGCACTGCTTAAAACCGCCAGAAGTTATCGTGAACTCAGTTATTGGGATCAAGAGATGGCGCGTTTGGCTGAAAACATCAGTCAATGGCGAGCGCTGTACATCGATCAGATGAAAAGCGTAGCGGAAACCATCTGTCAGACATTTTTGCCAGAATTTGAGATCCAATTAAAGTATTATCGTGGATGGGACAAAGATACCCCTTATCATGAGATACTAGAAAAAAATTTCGAGCGTGATCAGTCGTTGGGCTACACCTTTAGTGGTCCGAATAAGGCTGATCTGCGCATTAAAGTGAACGGAACGCCTGTTGAGGACGTTTTGTCACGCGGTCAATTAAAACTCATGGTGTGTGCATTGCGTGTAGCGCAGGGGCAGCACCTTACCGAAATGACCGGAAAACAATGTATTTACCTAATTGACGACTTTGCGTCGGAATTAGATAGCCAACGTCGCAAGCGTCTTGCTGACTGCTTGAAAGAGACGGGCGCACAAGTATTTGTAAGCTCTATCACTGAAAGCCAAATCGCCGATATGTTGGACGATACGGGCAAATTGTTTCATGTGGAACATGGCAGGATAGAGTCAAACTAGAAGAGAGAAACTCATGTCTGAAAATTACGATTCATCGAGTATTAAGGTACTGAAGGGTCTGGATGCGGTACGTAAGCGTCCAGGTATGTACATCGGCGACACGGACGACGGCACTGGTCTTCACCACATGGTCTTCGAAGTGGTGGATAACTCAATTGATGAAGCGTTGGCAGGTCACTGTAAAGACATCGTTGTGACAATTCATGAGGACAACTCGGTTTCAGTTACGGATGATGGTCGTGGCATTCCAACAGAAATGCACCCAGAAGAAAAAGTATCAGCAGCAGAAGTTATCATGACGGTACTTCACGCTGGTGGTAAGTTCGACGATAACTCATACAAAGTATCGGGCGGTCTTCACGGCGTAGGTGTTTCAGTAGTAAACGCACTGTCTGAAAAAGTGGTTCTGACTATCCACCGCGGCGGTCATATCCATACGCAAACTTACCATCACGGTGAGCCTCAAGCGCCACTAGCAGTAATTGGTGATACTGACCAAACGGGTACACAGATCCGCTTCTGGCCAAGCGCTGAAACCTTCACAAATATCGAGTTCCATTACGATATCCTAGCAAAACGTCTACGTGAGCTTTCTTTCCTAAACTCAGGTGTTTCTATCAAGCTGGTTGATGAGCGTGAAGCAGACAAGAGTGACCACTTCATGTTTGAAGGTGGTATTCAAGCGTTCGTTGAGCACCTAAACACCAACAAAACACCAATCATTGAGAAAATCTTCCACTTCGATTTTGAACGTGAAGATGGCATTGCGGTAGAAGTGGCAATGCAATGGAACGACGGCTTCCAAGAGAACATCTACTGTTTCACTAACAACATCCCGCAACGCGATGGTGGTACTCACCTTGCTGGTTTCCGTGCTGCGTTAACGCGTACGCTGAATACCTTTATGGATAAAGAAGGTTTCTCTAAGAAAGCGAAAACAGCAACATCTGGTGATGACGCTCGTGAAGGTCTAACTGCGGTTGTTTCAGTTAAAGTGCCAGATCCTAAGTTCTCTAGCCAAACTAAAGACAAACTGGTTTCTTCTGAAGTGAAGTCAGCGGTTGAATCAGCAATGGGTGAGAAGCTGTCTGAGTTCCTGATTGAGAACCCGACAGAAGCGAAGATGGTTTGTTCGAAAATCATCGATGCAGCTCGTGCTCGTGAAGCAGCGCGTAAAGCTCGTGAAATGACTCGTCGTAAAGGCGCACTAGACCTAGCTGGCCTACCAGGCAAACTTGCAGACTGTCAGGAAAAAGATCCTGCACTCTCTGAACTATACATAGTGGAGGGTGACTCGGCAGGCGGCTCCGCAAAACAAGGCCGTAACCGTAAGAACCAAGCAATCCTACCGCTAAAAGGTAAGATTCTTAACGTAGAAAAAGCGCGTTTCGACAAGATGCTTTCTTCTCAAGAAGTAGCAACGCTGATCACTGCACTAGGCTGTGGTATCGGTCGTGACGAGTACAACCCGGACAAACTGCGTTACCACAACATCATCATCATGACCGATGCTGACGTCGATGGTTCGCACATCCGTACGCTACTGTTGACCTTCTTCTACCGTCAAATGCCAGAGCTTATTGAGCGTGGCTACGTGTACATCGCTCAGCCACCGCTTTACAAAGTGAAGAAAGGTAAGCAAGAGCAGTACATCAAAGACGAAGACGCGATGAACCAATACCAAGTTGCTTTGGCACTTGATAACGCATCGCTACACGTAAACGCAGAAGCGCCAGCATTGGCAGGCGAAGCACTAGAGAAGCTAGTTCAGCAATACAACGCTGGTATCAAGCTAGCGGATCGCATGAGCCGCCGTTACCCAAGCGCACTAGTTCATGAGCTAATCTACACGCCGCGTCTAACGGCAGAGCAATGTCACGATGCTGCAGCAGTAGAAGCATGGACAAAACAGCTAGTTGAACAGCTAAACGCGAAAGAAGTGGGCGCAAGCCAATACAGCTTCGAAGTTGAGCAACACGAAGAGCTAGGTCTAAACCTACCTAAGATCATCGTACGTACTCACGGTGTGACTCATGACTACGCACTAAGCATCGACCTACTGAACTCGAAAGAGTACGGCAAACTAGCGGATCTATCTGAAGCTCTAGACGGTCTGCTAGAAGAAGGCGCTTACATCAAACGTGGTGAGCGTACTCAGCCGGTATCAAGCTTTGCAGCGGCACTTGAGTGGCTAATCAAAGAGTCGCGTCGTGGTCTAAGTCTACAGCGCTACAAAGGTCTAGGTGAGATGAACCCAGATCAGCTTTGGGAAACCACAATGGACCCTGAGACACGTCGCATGATGCAAGTAACAATTGAAGATGCGGTAGGCGCAGACCAATTGTTCACAACGCTAATGGGTGACCAAGTTGAGCCGCGTCGTAACTTCATCGAAGAGAACGCGCTTAAAGTAGCAAACCTAGACGTGTAGTCGGACAGACTCAGTCAAATCATACTAAAAACGCCATCTCGCAAGAGGTGGCGTTTTTTTATTGGGTAGAAACGAGATAAAAGAGTCGAGATACGAGAACGGCTGCGCCCTATGAATATGGGAACGCTTCGAGAGGGAGGGACGACCGAGTCGGGGATCTAAAAATATTTTCACCGGAGCCCTTGAAAGCCCATTTTTCGACCTTATATCTAGTTATGAAGAGGGATGGCTAACTTGCTCAACAAGAGAAGAAAAGCGCCTCTGGAATCGCTAAACGAGATCGCTCAGGAGAGGATACTCAGTTTTAGCACACAACTTGACCCTAGATTCGACATCATGTCCCCGTACCTAAAGAGTAGGTCAGAGGAATGAATCATCGGATCCCTTAGCTCGGCGTTTTCTTGCATAAATGCGCCACGTGGATGACCCTCATCTGGGCTAAGACTATTGCTTAAAAGAGGATAGATTATGCGTAATGTAGATTTCTCACCACTATACCGTAATGCAATTGGCTTCGACCGTCTGTTTAACCTGATGGAAGCAAGCTCTGCGAAGAACACTTCTGGCGGTTACCCTCCATACAACATCGAGCAAAAAGACGAGCACAACTACCGTATTACTATGGCAGTCGCTGGCTTTGCTGAAGATCAGCTCGATTTGACTCAAAACGAAAACATGTTTATCGTGAAGGGCGAGCGTAAAGCAGAAGAAGGTAAAAACTACGTTTACCAAGGCATCGCAGAACGCGATTTTGAACGTAAATTCCAACTTGCGGACTACGTAAAAGTTGTCGGTGCATCAATGGAAAACGGTCTACTTCATGTTGATTTAGTTCGTGAAATTCCAGAAGCGATGCAACCGCGTAAGATTGCTATCGGTGGCAACAACCTGATTGAAAACAACTAATCAGCTAAAGACATTTCAGTTAACCACACGGTTATAGAATGAGAAAGAGCGCCTTCCATATGGAAAAGGGCGCTCTTTTTAGTTTGGGGCTTTCAAAGCCGCAATTTCAAAGAGAAGCGGCAGAGTTTTATCGGTCTATTTACCTTCGCGATAAGCCTTTTCCACTTCTTCTGCGATAATCGCAATGCCTTTTTGCATCATCTCATCGTCTTGAACGTAGTTCATACGCAAGCATTGGTGCGCATGATCCCACTCGTCTTTCTGACCAATAAAGAAGTATTCACCCGGAACAATCAAGACCCCACGCGCTTTCAAGCGTTGGTACAGTTCCATTGTCGTAATTGGCAGTTCATCGAACCATAGCCATAAGAAGATAGCGCCTTCTGGTTTGTGAATACGGAAGCGCTCATCGGTAATCGCTTCTTGGAGCAGTTCAACTGCACGTTGCGACTTCTGCTTGTAGAACGGCTTAATCACCTCAGAGCTCAGTTTAAGCAGGTCGCCTTTGCCAATGATGTGGTTTGCTAGCGCTGGACCAACACTGCCCGGTGCTAGGCTGATGATGCCGTTCATATTGGTTAATGCTTGAGTGATTTCTTCACTCGCAATCACAATGCCACAACGCACGCCCGGCAAGCCAAGTTTAGATAGGCTCATGCACAGGATGGTGTTTTCATTCCAGAACGGCTCGACATCTTCAAAGATGATGTTCGGAAAAGGTAGACCGTAGGCGTTATCGATAATCAGCGGAATATTGTTCTCACGTGCTAGCTTGTCCAGTTTACGTACTTCTTCGTCTGTCAGTACGTTACCTGTTGGATTGGTTGGGCGAGACGCGCAGATTGCCGCAACAGAGTTATCGACGGTGAGCTGCTCAAAATCGACGTGGTATTTAAACAGACCGTTATCTAACAGCTCGATCTCTGGGTGGTAAGAGACAAAGATATCTTCATCAATACCTGCGTCACCATAACCGATGTACTCAGGCGCGATAGGCAGTAGCACTTTCTTGTGCGAACCGTCAGGCTGTTTACCTGCCAACAAGTTGAACAAGTAGAAGAAGCCACTTTGGCTACCGTTTGTGAGGCTGATGTTTTTCTCGGAAATATCCCAGCCGTAAGTTTCACGGAATAACTGAGCCAACGCTTTAACGAACGCGTCTTTGCCTTGCGGACCATCATAGTTGGCGAGGGCGGCGACGAGCTCCCCACTGGCGAGCATTTCCTCACTGGCTTGGCGAAAGTAATCGAGCATGGCAGGAATGGCGGCTGGGTTACCTCCACCGAGCATGATGGCACCTGGTGTGCGCAGGCCATCATTCAAATCGTCCATTAACTGCGTTATACCTGAATACTGATTAAATTTTTCACCAAACTTAGAGAACTGCATTTGTCGTTATACCTAATTCATTGTGATTGCTTTGTGTATGTTTGTGCCGATGTTTTATCGGCTTATCGAGTAATCCTTGACCTTACCTCAATGCGTAATTAACGCAAAGTGTGAATTAAGCCGAAAAAGAAAAAATCGGACCACAATGATTTTTGTTGTGATTAAGTAAACGTTTTCCTATGCGAAAACTGAATCCAACCTGAATGAAACCTCGCTATCTGTCAGAGCAGTGTCAGGTACTATGGTCTTCATTTGCTCAAAATCTCCTCAATTCTTACTATCCCCTCCGTCATCTTTTTGACGTGTTAGAAAAATTGAGGAGTCAAAATGTTTACTAACTTATTTGTAAAAACACAACTGTTCATCGAATCATTCAAAAACGACGAGCGTGGCGTAACAGCAATTGAATACGCAATCCTAGGCGTGTGCATGTCTGCAATCGTACTAGCAGTATTTAATGATGCACTACGTGAATCTCTACAAGGTGCTATCGATACCATTTCAAGCAACATCACGGCTGCGAACTCTGCTCCTGCTGCTGGCTAATAGCTTGTTGGGAAAACTATGGTGGCTACTTCCCCTTGCCACCATGGCTTTTATAGCCTGTTATCAAGACATCAAATACCGAAAAATACCCAATGGAGTGGCGTTAAGTGTTGCTTTGCTGGGTGTTTTTTTTGTCTTGAATAAAGGGGAGTACAGTCACGCACTGTCTTCAATGGTGATATTGGCGATAGGCGCTGTGCTGTTTCAACTACGAATCCTCGCAGCGGGGGACAGCAAATTACTGGCTGCATTTGCACTGATGATTGCACCGCAGTTCTTGCCGTTGACGATTTGGTTGATTGTCACTTTGGGCGGAGTTCTTGCTCTGACGCAGTGGCTTGTTAGCCAAATAGGTAATCATCCTGCTGGGATGGAAAGAGGTGTGCCTTATGGTGTGCCCATTTGTCTCGGAAGCCTGTTTGGCATCGCTGCATCTTTATAGGTGAACCATGAATTCAAAAGTCATTCTTGTTTTGGCGGCGATTGCCATTTCGGTCGGGCTTTATGGCGTGACTCAATCACAGCCAACCGCTCCGGTTGTACAAACACAACAGCCGAAGAAAGAAGAGAAAAAATTTAAAGTCTGGACGTTAAAGCGCGACCTAAAACGAGGTGAAGCACTGCAACGTCGAGATTTGGTGATTGAATACTTAACCGAGTCACAAGCGGCGCAACAAGGGATTGATAGCGATATTAAGCTCGATTGGAGCAAGCGCCTAATTGTGGTTGAAGCTCTGAATCAAGGTGAATGGGTGACGAAAGAGGTGCTGACTTCTCCGGGAGAAAGCGATTACCTCTCGACCGTGGCTAAGCCTGGTTACGCACCGTTCAATATCACGGTACCGGGTGATGATGTGGTAGGAGGAACGATTGCCGTTGGTGATTTGGTCGATATCTCTGTTATTTCCACCATGGACCAAAATCTCTCGGCAGATAACACCGTGTCGGACATTGAGCATCTGACCATGACACCGCTGATTGCTCAAGTTCCTGTGCTGTACATGATCTCGAAACAACGCTTAGTCAGTACATTGACCGACCAGAAAACCACTGATGTCACTTTAGTGTTGCAAGTAACTAACCGTCAGTTGGCTAAGTTGTCGGTAGCAAAACGCATCGCAGAAATTACGGTACATAAATCGATTGGTGAGCAGTTTGTGGATGAACTGCATGCGAACTCAAGCGATGTGATTCGTTTTGCTGATGAAAGGCAAACCACGAAAACCCAATCGATCAAAGAATATCGATTCAACTAGGAGGCAAGATGAAAACCATAACTCGATTTAGCATCTATTGCTTAATGCTTGTTTCCACGGCTTTACAGGCTCAGGGCATAACGACGCTTTCGGCTGGTGGCGCGAGAACCTTATCGTTCAAAGCTGAGGTTGATTCGGTGTTTGTTTCTAACCAAAAAGTGGCGGACTACCAAGTTATCGATGCTCACAAGGTGGTGTTACTGGGTAAATCAGAAGGTGAAGCGTCGTTCATCGTGTTTGACCGTGATGGTTCAGAGCTTATTAATCAAACCCTGATTGTCAGCAAAAGCTACCGCAATATTGAGCAGCAAATTCAAGTGCAGTATCCATACTCTGATGTTCAAGTTAACGGTATTGGTAGCAATGTTGTATTGAGTGGCATTGCGCCTTCTGACAATGAACGCGACAACATCTACACCTTGGTGGGTGAGTTGTTGGGTAAGTCTTCCAGTAACCATGATTTTGAAATGCCAGAACTCGATAGCTCAACTGAGGACCTTCAAGTGGACTTTATGTCTCGCCCTACCTATCAAGGTGTGGTGAACAACATTGAAGTCACCGCGACGAAGCAAGTTAACGTCAAGTTGACCATTGCAGAAGTCTCCCACAGCTTTATTCAAGATTTTGGTATCAAGATGGGCTCTGGTGGTGATGTTGGCATCTTTGTCGATCAGTTAACTAGCTTTAGTGCCGATGACATTGTTTCTGTTATCTCAGCTGTCGGTTCTGACAAGGTAGGCCAAGTGTTGGCAGAGCCAAATCTGTCGGTGATTTCTGGAGAGCAAGCAAGCTTCTTAGTTGGTGGTGAAATGCCAGTAGTAACGGTGGTCGACGGTGCCAGTGATGTCGATTACAAGGAGTTCGGCGTGCGATTAGACCTGATGGCGAAAGTACTGCGTGATGACAAAATCAAATTAGCATTGTCACCAGAGGTTAGCTCTTTAGATAACACCTACACCAGTGAAGTGTTTGATTTACCGGCTTTCAAAACTCGTCGTGCACAAACCACCGTTGAATTAGGTGACGGTCAAAGCTTTGTTTTGGGTGGCCTGCTTAATAGTGAAGAGCGCGAATCACTGACACGAATTCCTTTTATTGGTGACATTCCTGTTTTAGGGGCGCTGTTTCGTCACACAGGAACAGAACGCAACAAAACCGAGCTGATTATTGTGGCAACCGTCAACTTGGTGAAACCAGTGAAAGCCAATCAAATCCAGCTACCAACCATGGAAAAAACCGGTACGTTACGACGCTTTTTTGCACTTGATGGTAGTTATGACAAAGCTCAAGACCAATGGGCTGGTGAGGTTCTTAACGCGGGAGGTTTCCGTCAATGAAAAACTGGATGTTAGCGCTATTTGCGATTACAGCACTATCCGGCTGCGCAGACCATATTGTTGAGCCTCGCGGGACCAGCATTTCACTCAAGCCAACTGAATTTAGCTTTGCGGTACAAAGCCAGAATCAAACTTACGCCATGAATAAGCTCACTCAGTTTGTTCGTAAGTATCCGAATCAAGCGGGCAGTAAATGGCAGATCACCAGCTACAACGCTCAAGGTAAAAAGTTGGCGCAGCAGTACCGCATCGCACTGTTGCAACTAGGCGTGGCGGCCGAACAGTTAGTGCTCGAACATCGCCCGGAGTCTCATCGCTTTGATGTACAAGTATCGGTGATTCAGCTTCAAGCTCAGCTTGAGGTATGCCACCAAGAGGTTATCGGTGATTACGGTTTGGGTCACCTAGGTTGTTATACCGATGGCAGCCGTTGGCAGTCGATGGTTAATCCGCAGAATGCGCTTTGATATTGAGGAACACTCATCATGTTTGATTTAGTGGATAAGTTGAGTAAGAGCACGCCAAATCACACTCAACAAAAAGAAAATAAGTGTGCGTTCTTGTATCAAACCGCTGCGTGCAAAGACTTAGTTCATAAGGCGTTTCGCTTTGAAGGCTTAGTCGAGCCAATTACGGTGAACAACCAAGAAAAAAACTACCCAGAATTGCATACGCACTCAAGTGTGGAAGTGGTGATTGTTGAGCTGAATAAAAGCCAAAGCGTGGTTGAAGATGCAAAAAACATTGCCCATCAACTGCCTACACATGTGTCGGTTGTGGTCGTTGGCAGCGAAGATGCGATCTCAACGATTCGTGCATTAAAACAGCTTGGTTTTTATTACCTATTTTGGCCAGCGACCGACAAAGAAATCATGGAGTTTTACCATGGTGTGCGTCGTAACCGTCAGCAGCAAAGTGGTGTGGCTTCGAATCGAAAAGCAAAGCAAGTGGCGTTTCTTGGTGTGAAAGGTGGTGTTGGAACGTCTTTGATCGCCAGTGAAGTGGCGCGTTCATTGGGGCGTCATCATAAAACGCCTACCTTGTTGGTAGATCACACCTACACCGGCAGTAATATCGATGTGCTTTTAGGTTTGCAGAAATTCAGTAAACGCAGTGTACGCAAAGGTACTTTGGTATCGAGCATTGATGGTGATTTCGCCACTAGCTTAGTGCAACGTCTGGAACGAAACCTTGCGATTTTAGGTTTGGAGTCGGATGCGTTTACGCGTGCTGAGCTGCATGAATATACCCAAGCGCTCAAAGAGCAAGTGGTTAAGAACCATTCATTTGTGATTGAAGACTATTCACATACCGTCACCACAAATGAAGAGTTCGATCGTGCAGTGGCTGAGATTGATACGTTAGTGGTGGTGTTTGATGCCACGGTGTCGTCGCTACGAGAATTAAACCGCGTAGTGTCTGAGCTAGAAACGCGCTATCCAGAGCTGCCGCTTCTTACCGTGATGAATCAATCGCGTCCAGACAATGCGGCCTCAATCAGTATGTCTGATGTCAGCAAGTATTTTGGTCGCAAAGCCGATTGCAAAATAGAGTTTGACCACAAAGCGAACCATTACCTACTTCAAGGTCATCAACTGATTGATACCAAATCAGAAATGCAGCAAGGCTTGAGTGATTTAGTCGCATTGCTGGTGGGTGACAAGCCACAACAAAAACGTTCTTGGGTACAAGAACTGTTTAGTCGCTAAAAAGGAGTAGGGAATGCAACATTCTAAACAAACCTACATCCATCTGCGTGACCAAATTTTTAATGCTTTGGATGCATCAGTACTAGAAAGCTTATCGAAAAGTGACCTAGAACGTCAGTTAAGTAATGCGGTAGATATGTTGGTTAGTCGCGACCAGCTATCAGTTTCTTCTCTGGCGAGAAGCGAATATGTCGTGAGCATGATTCATGAGTTAGTAGGTTTGGGACCGCTTCAGGTCCTGATGGATGACGACACCATTACCGACATCATGATCAATGGCCACCAGCAAGTGTATGTCGAGCGCTTTGGTTTAGTACAACAAGCGGATGTGCATTTTCTCGATGAAAAGCAACTCGCAGATATCGCGAAACGTATTGCTAGTCGTGTTGGTCGTCGTGTTGATGAATCGTCACCTACGTGTGATGCGCGCTTAGAAGATGGCAGTCGTGTGAATATCGTCCTGCCGCCAATTGCCATTGATGGTACTGCAATATCGATTCGTAAGTTTCGGCAGGAAAGCATTGGTTTTGCTGACTTAGTTGAATTTGGCGCATTGAGTCCTGAGATGGCGAAGTTGCTGCAATTGGCTGCGCGTTGTCGCCTGAACATTCTTGTCGCCGGTGGTACAGGGTCGGGCAAAACAACGTTGTTAAATGCTTTATCGCAATACATCTCACAAGGTGAGCGAGTGGTAACGATTGAGGATACTGCTGAGCTGCGATTGCTTCAACCTCATGTGGTTCGTATGGAAACTCGAACAGCAGGCATCGAAGGTTCTGGTGAAGTGAATTCACGCGATCTGATGATTAACTCGCTGCGTATGCGCCCAGACCGCATCATTGTTGGTGAGTGCCGTGGTGCTGAAGCGTTTGAAATGTTGCAAGCGATGAACACTGGCCATGATGGTTCCATGTCGACGTTGCATGCTAACAGCCCACGTGACGCCCTTGCCCGAGTGGAGTCCATGGTCATGATGGCAACCAATAATCTGCCACTAGAGGCGATACGCCGCTCTTTGGTAAGTGCAGTGGATCTCATTATACAGGTCAATCGACTTCACGATGGCTCTCGTAAAGTGATGAGTATTACGGAAGTAATTGGTATGGAAGGACAAAACGTTGTGCTTGAAGAGCTATTTTGCTTCCAATCTGATCCGCATCATTACGAAGGCAAAATTACCGGCCGTTATGAAACGACGGGTGTCATGAGTCGTTCAGTTTTGTTTGAAAAAGCACGTTTCTACGGAGTGGACAAAGATCTTGCTGACACCATCAGCGCTATCGAAGCTGTGGGGTAAGCCATGTATTGGTTCATTTTAATCGGTGGTGTTGCGTTGATTATTGTTGCCTTGATGGGTGAAAAGAATAAGCGCCTTGATAGTTATCTAACTCAATACCAACAGCGTAACCGTGTAGAAACAACGCTGACTCGTCAAGCGGTGAACTTTGCCAGTTTGTCAGACAGAAGCTTACGCCAAGGTTTGAAAACACGCTGGGATAACCTAAAGCGCCAATTGGGCCGCTTTGCTCTGCTTAAAATAATGCTCTATACCATGCTGGTCATGGTGCTGGCTTTAGTAGTGAATAGCACATTCACTCGCTTTGCGGTTTATGAGTTATTGCCCTTTGCGGTGCCATATTGCTGGTGGTTTGGTTATCAATGGCTACAAAAGCGCGAGCAAAAGCAGTTTGATGAAACCTTTCCGGATGCATTGAATATGTTGGCAAGCGCCATCAGTGCGGGAGAGAGCATTGGCCGCGGCATCATGTACGTGGGTGACAATCTCGAGGGTGAAGTCGGACGTGAGTTCAAGTTAATGGGTGAGCGTCTAAAAATGGGGGAGTCAATCGATGAAGTGTTCCGCAAGTCTTGTCTGCGTTTCCCAAACCCGAACTTCCATTTCTTCGTGATTACGCTGCGAGCCAATATGCAGCGCGGTGGTCAGTTGAAAGAAATCATGACGCGTTTGAATCGCCAGATGTTTGAAGCTCGAGCCGTCGAGCGAAAGAAATTTGCTTTGACGTCAGAAGCGCGAATTTCAGCAAAAATTGTTTCGGCGACGCCATTTTTCTTTCTGTTTATTTTGCAGTTTTTAAGTCCAGAGAACTTTGAGTTCGTGATGTTTAACCCTGAAGGTCGTCCGCTGCTTTATTACTTAGTGATCAGCGAAGCGATTGGTATGGCGATCATTTGGGCACTAATGAAGAGAGTGAAGTAATGATGACTCAAACGACGTTTTGGCTGTTTTTCTCTCTCGTTGGTGTCAGTTTCGGTGTACTTCTGCTCATTTACTGGATGCTAAACCACTTCGGCTATCAACGCCGAGTAGCGAGAATCGTTCGCCAACACAAAGGTGATCAACAAGAAGAGTCACGATTAGAGTCGATCCTATCTCCGTTATCGAACTTAGTAGAGAAGCGAGATGCGAGTTTGTCACAGCGCTTACACCTCGCTGGGATTGATAACCCCAATGCTGCCGCTTGGTTCGCGCCATTGAAGTATGCGGCTTTGCTGCTTGGGGAGTTGTTGATTGCCGTGTTGGTCTTCACGTTAGATATCGCAACCAACTATTGGGTTGCTCTGGCTGCTGCTTGGGCTATGGCTGTGATTCTATTGCCTGATATATGGCTTGAAGTTCGTAAGACCAATCGCCAACGACGTATCAGCCGCAGTTTACCTTATTTAATCGATCTCATGGCGATATGTGTTCAGACCGGCATGTCGATTGAAGCGTCGTTGAAATACTTGGCGATAGAGATTCAAAGTTTTAACCCTGAGTTGGGTAAGTTATTGGATAACACCAACCAGCGTGCCCGCATTGTGGGCATGGAGCGTGCGTTACTAGAACTGTATCAGCAAGTGCCATCGTCTGAGATGCGCAGTTTTATGCTGACACTAACCCAGAGCATGCAGCACGGCTCATCCATCTACACCATGTTGACGACATTGTCCGGAGATATCCGTGAAGTGCAGATGTTGGAGCTTGAAGAGCAAATAGGGAAGTTGGCGGCCAAGATGTCGATCCCATTGATTGTCTTTATCTTGATTCCACTTGTTTTTGTAATCACCGCTCCAGGGGTGATGAGGATGATGTCCCATGTTTAAAAAAATTCTGATTTGTTTGTTACCAGCCATGCTCACAGCGTGCAGTTCTACCCAGCAAGCGTGGCAACAACAAGACTCCAAAGAAGCTATTTACCAGAAAACCAACAATCATGCTCAATTAGTGACCTTGTATAAACAACAGCTTCAACAAAGCGATGATGCGCAGGTGCGTGAGAAGCTAGCGCAAAGCTATCTCTCACTTGGTGATGCCGAATCAGCGCTGTTTTATATCAAGCCATTAACCAATAAATCCGCAGCGAGCGTCGATACCTTGCTAATCCAGGCGCAAGCCTATGGTGAATTGGCGCAATATCCTGCTGCGATCAACAGTGCAAAGGCGGCACTCACGCTTGAAGAGACCAATGCAGAAGCAGAAAACTTGCTTGGTACTTACTACGGTTATAACTACCAATATGACTTGGCTCGTCGCTATTTTGAACGTTCACGCGAACACTTCTTTGATGGAGTAACGGTCAACAACAACCTTGCGGTACTTGATATTGCAGAGGGGCAATACAAACAGGCGATTCAGCGTCTCCTGCCTCTTTATAAAAACGGTCAAGCGGATGAGCAAGTGATGGCCAACCTGACGTTGAGTATGGCCAAAGAAGGTCAGTATGAGTTTGTTAAACAAGTATTGAGTGAGAAATACAGTAACCACCAGATCGACAATATTTATCGTGCTTTACGCGGTTATGACCCATTAAAAGCGAAGCAGAAAAAACGCGCTTTAACTGAGGTGAGCCGTGAAAGCTAAGCAACGTGGTGTTGCCAGTATTGAATTTGCCATTGGGTTCTTCGCTTTTTGGCTGATGTGCATGGCGTGGGTAGAAATGAGCTATATGTCTTACATTTCAGCCATCAACGATCTGACCATTTCAGAGATCTCACGCACCGCTAAAAAACGTAATGACGACTACATGCAAACCGTGCAAGCCGTGCTGAATCGAGAGGGCAGTATTTGGAATACCGCGGTGGATGTGGAGCGCTTTCGCGTTTCTATCCAATACCTCGATAACATCGAATCTCTCACTGCTTATACCGAGCAATGCGAGTTAGCACCGGAACAAGCCAGTAGAGAATGTGGTGATGCAGAGAATGCGGCCTTGGCTGTGTATCACATCGATTACAACTTTCAACCAATCTTCAGTTACTTCTTGGGCCTACAAAGCACGATGAGCCGAGAAATGGTGGTGGTACAAGAATATGAACGCTCACAATTTGCAATTTAATAACTGTCGAGGGCGGAGCAAGCAACGTGGCACTTTCAGTATTGAGTTTGCCATTGTTGGTATCTTCTTCAGCTTACTGTTGGCGTTTAGTGGTGATGTGATTATTAAGCTATCAGTGAAAGGTAAGTTGGACCGATTGACTTATTCGTTAGTGAATGTGGTGAAAGAGCGTACCCAGCTCTATGGTGCGGATTATGAGCTTTCAAAAGAAGAAGCTGACGATGTCGATACCATTATTCGTCATTCATTAGAGCGTACGTTCGGTAACTTTCAAACCAGTCAGTATGGCTTACAAGTTGAAGAGTTAAGCTTCGCCGCTGTGGATAAGCCCAATCCAGTGATTAGCGAAAAACGTGGCGCGATAGATTGCCATGTCGGGGAAAGCATCAGTTCGTTGCGTTCATTGTCTGTGGTGAGTAATCGAGGTCGTCAAATGCCGCTGTACCGTGTGTCGGTTTGCTATGAAACCGATAATTGGATTGGCAGATTGTTGGGTGTTGAGTTCACTCGAGTTGAATCTGATGCTGTCGTGATCGGGAGGTAACATGCCACATAGTATTCAAAGACACTCTAGTTTGGAAAAACAAAGCGGTCATGTCGGCATGTTATTCGCCATGATCATTCCCATCCTGTTTGGTGTTTTCATGCTGGGCTCCGATGGGGCGAGAGCATTGCAGACCAAAGCCCGCTTAGAAGAAGCAGCAGAAGCTGCGGTGCTAGCGGTTTCTGCGGAAGATTCAGAAAATCATACGTTGGCACAGAACTATATTGAGCACTATGTGTATGACGTTGAGGATATTGAGAACCTAAACGTGCAGCGTTTGTCGTGTGAAGACATGCCTGACTGCCAAGCTGGGTTATCAAAAGGGCAAGCGCGTTATTTTGAGTATCGTGTTGCTGGGCAAACTCGCCATGAATCTTGGTTTCCTGGACAAGGTGTGATTGTTGGTTTTGGTGAAACGTTCGATGTTACTGGAAGCTCGAAAGCACGACGTTATCAAGGTCAGCCTGTCGATATTACCTTTATTGTCGATTTCTCTGGTTCAATGAATGACCATTGGAGTGGGGGAAAGAAAAGTAAAATTGAAGATCTGAAAGATATCATCGAAAAAGTGACCGACGAGTTAGCACAATACAATGCTTTAAACCCAGAACAGACACATAGAGTTGCAATTACAGGGTACAACCGTCGAACGATCAATGCTGGCAATAACAACAAACTGATTATTCGAGATCAGCGCATCACTACCAAAATGGGTGAGTACGATAAGGATGACGTGGTTAACTTTAACAAAACGATAGAACAACAGTTTAAAGTCAAAGGAGCAGCTAAACGAGTACCTAATGGGGACGACGAGGCTGAATTTTATGACATTTTCTATACAGATAAGTTTGATGGATTTGTAAAGGACGTTAGAGGCTTTAAGGCCAACGGCGGTACTGCTTCGCTACAGGGAATCATCAGAGCTGGGCAGATTGTTACTCAGTTAGCAAAAAGGCCAAAGCAGCTAATTATTATTCTATCCGATGGTGAAGATTGGAATCATTATGCTGAACAAACACCAAAGCTTGTTGAAAAAGGTATGTGTACCAACATCCTCAATATGATTAATGGTGGCAAAGTGACGGCTGATAATACCAGTGACTCCATCAATGTCGTGAATGGCGTTAGCCAAGGAATGAAGACGCCAGATGGCGAGCAAATGACGGCCAGTATGTCGGTTATTGGTTTTGATTATGAGCTGGATGCCAATGTTGGCTTACGTAATTGTGTCGGGGTGGATAACGTCTACAAAGCAGAAAATACCGACGACATATTAAATCAAATCTTATCGCTGATCACCGAAGAAGTCGGTCACCTAACCTTGTAGAGAGCAATACAATGAACAAGTTAATTCTGGCATTAGCCGTGAGCTTATCTATGCCATCATTCGCACAAGATAACACTAATCAAGCGCTGTATTACTATTGCCAGCAAGGGCAGAATCAGTATCAAGAATCGATGTCTCTCGGGCATCAAACGGAAGTGAAATACCATCAAGGTCCGTTTATGCAGATTACCGTTAATGGTGAACAGAGTGCTCTTGAACCCATGTTACTGTCTCAGTTGGAACAGGCTGGTATTGACAAATCCTGTGCTACTTATCTATTGAGTCGAGCACAACTAACAGAGCAAAAACAAGGAGAACTTGCTGCCCGAGTGCTGTTTGAGTTTGATAAAGCGAGTTTAAATGCTCAATCGAAGTTCATTCTCACTCAGTTGAATCAGCAACTGAAACAGCGACCTCAATCTTCATTGTTGGTGGTTGGTAATACGGATGCGAAGGGCAGTAATGGGTATAACCTAACGCTCGGCTTAAAGCGTGCGAACTCTGTGGCTAAATATCTTGAAGGGTATGATGAAGTGGTGTCCACTTCACGCTCTGATGGCGAAACGCACCCTGTGAGCAGTAATGCAAACACTCACGGGCGCGAGTTAAATCGCCGTGTTGATATTAACTTGCCAACGCAAGGTTAACGGTAAGGCAAAAGCACTTTTAAGCTTGCACCCATGGATGGGTCAGTTGGTGTTTCAAACCAAATAGCGCCTTTGTAGCTATGTACAATCTCATCACACAATGCCAAACCTAATCCTGTTCCTGGGTTTTGCTCATCAGCCCGCACACCGCGTTTAAATAAAGTGTCGCTTATCGACTCGTCCACGGTGGGACCATCGTTGTTAAACGTAATAATAATGCCTTCTTCGGTATTGTTGATGAACACATCGATACGCTTATTAGCATAGCGATACGCGTTCTCCAATACGTTACCAAACACTTCCATCACATCCGCTTTACTCATCGGCAGAGTCTGATCATTATTGATAAACTGTTCGACGCGAATACCTTTATCCATGTGGACTTTATCAAACATTAGCAGCAAGCTATTGAGGATAGGTTTGATTGGAGTGGCATTCTCTACAATCCCTTTCACACCCAATGATGCACGCTTAAGTTGGCCTTGAATCACATCATCCATCTCTAATAACTGTTGGTTGATATCATGAATTTTGCCTTCTTCAATATCATCCAATAAGGCTTGGGATACTGCGACTCGTGTTTTCAAACTATGTGCGAGATCGTTTAATGCTCGGCGATAGCGCTGCTCGTTTTCTTTTTGCTGGAACATCAATTCATTGAGAGCTTGAGTAATTGAAGTCAGATCTTCAGGATAATCCCGTTCGAGCCTTTCTTGTTTGCCATGCTTGATGCTTTCAAGCTCCTTCTCTAGACGAGATATTGGTGCAAAGCTGGCTTTGTAGATAAGAATAATGAGTCCGCTTAGTATGATGAAAGCACCAAGCAATCCGAAAGCGACGTGGTATTTTAATTGTTTGAGTGGGGCTACTTCATCTTCTACCCGCTTGGTGAAAATAAGCCGACCATTTGGATTGTACTCAGTTTTGTGAAGTTTAATCGTGTGCACAACGAAGGCTGCACCACTGGGTTTCTCAACGAGCTGAATCGAGTTTATTGGATAGTTCATATCCTCGCAGAAGTTATCGATTTTGGGTGGAGTAATCCCCATGGATTTGAGGTGTTTATTGCGCTTCTCAATATTAATCGATGTCCACAGTTGCAGGTTGTTTTCATCACACATGATGACTTGCGTTGTGGTTTTGCGCTCAGTGTAAACTCGCTCCCACTCAGAAAGTGGGGGGAAAATGTTCGAAGAAACGATCTTATTTATGGTGGGAGGTACATCAAATAGGATTTCAGCGGAGTATCGCTCGATCAATTGATGCTTTTTGTAATTGTAGTAGAACCAACTCGATACTAACAATGAGCTTAGAACCAGCAAAATGGCACCAGCAAAAATGTTTCGACGAAAGCGAGTTCGATACAACCTTCTCATTGGCTACTTTGCCTCTAGCTCAAAGCGATAGCCTTGGCCACGAATAGTACTAATTATTTTGTTGTCAGTATGCACAGCAAGCTTTTTGCGTAAACGTGAGATGATCACTTCGATATTGTTCAGTTGTACGCTCTCTCCGGCATCGTAGAGTGAGTCAGCAATCTGTTCTTTAGAAATCACTTTTTGGCGATGACGGATAAGATACTCAAAGATTTGATATTCCAACGCGGTGAGATCCAGTACGTTGTCTGCGTAGCTTATGCTTTTCGCCTGAGTATCTAACGTTACTTCACCTGCATTTATGGTGCTGGTGGAGAAGCCTTGATAACGACGGACAAGCGCTTCTAAGCGAGCCATTAATTCTTCAAACTGAAACGGTTTGGTGAGGTAGTCATCTGCACCAGAGTTCAGACCTTCCACTTTATCTTGCCAATCTCCGCGAGCGGTCAATATTAAGATTGGTACATTAATCTCTTTGCGGCGGATCTGCTTTATTAAGGTGATACCATCAAAATCAGGTAAGCCAAGGTCAATGATCATGGCATCCGCATTGGGGTGTTTTTGAATGGTTTGCAGGCAAGCGGATGCGGTTTTATCGGCATAAACGGTATGACCGCGATCTTTGAGCTGTGAAGCTAAATGGTGATTGAGAATTTCGTTGTCTTCGACCAGTACGACTAACATGAACAACCTAATCAATGGATTTCATAATTGGATTAACCTTAGCATTCAACAAAAAAAAGGGAAGCCATGCTTCCCTTTAAACCTTGTTAATTCACCATATTCTTGTTGCTGAGCAAGTTACTCACCGGTGTAAACAATCAGCACCTTATCGTCTTGGTATTGGCGTTCGAATGCGTAGTAACCTTCTTGGTTGCGAGTGATGTGCTTACCTTGAGCAACTGCTGGGTGGCGTTTACGGAATTCACCCAACTTTTGCCAATGTTGCAGTAGATCTTCACGTTCGCCATGAATCTTATCCCATGGCATATCTGAGCGTGTGCCTTGGTGAGCATCTGAACCAGTAATGCCAAAATCACGAGCTATCTCATCACCGTAATAGATCTGTACTGCACCCGGAGCCAGCATCAGTGCATTCGCTGCACGTGCTTGGTCATCAAAGCTGCGGCTGCGAGCTGACCAGAACAGCTGTGTATCGTGTGAAGACAAGTAGCTCAACACGTTGAACTCAGGATCGGTATTGATGCGTTCTGCATAGCGGCGGTAATCATTATCAAGTTGAGCGAAACACTTCAGCGCTTTTGGTGCTACGTCAGATTGGAACTCGAAGTTGATGATGGAATCGAAGCCGTTATCGAAATACGGGCTCTTCACTACGCTGTGTGCCCACACTTCACCTGTCATCCAGAAAGGTAGGTCATCCAAGGCTTTGTCCGGGTTGTTTTGCTTCCACTGAGCAAGCGCCTGAGTGGTGCTGGCTTTCAGCTCTGCCCACGCTTCCATTTCAACGTGTTTGGCTGTGTCAACGCGGAAGCCATCAATGCCATAGTCGCGCACCCAATCGGATAACCACGTAATCAGATGTTCACGTGGGGTTTGCAGCTCATCTTGCGCATTGGTGTCTTTATTGCGGAAGAAGTTTGGTAGTCCGGTTTTCTGAGTCGATTCGGTTTTTAGATCCGGTAGGTAGTTCAAAGACATGGTGATGTCGTTGTAGCCCGGAGCATCGTAGTCGCCAATGTCGGTGCGAATCCAGTCTTTGCCCCACCATTTATCCCACGCTTCGCTATCACCGTATTTGATGTAGTCGTTGAAGCTGTGCCAGCTTTGTCCTGATTTTGGCCGCCAGTCGGTCCATTTTTCACCAAGGACTTCTTTGGCTTCTTGGTCATCAAGGTAAAGCTGACCAAATCCGAATTCCTGCATGTCTGCTAATGTCGCATAACCTGTGTGGTTCATGACCACATCCCAAATCACGCGGATGCCTTTCTTGTGGGCGGTATCGACGAAGGTTCTGAGTTCATCTTCGGTACCCATGTTGGCATCAAGCTTGGTCCAATCTTGGTGGTAGTAGCCGTGGTAGCCGTAGTGCTTAAAGTCGCCTTTATCGCCGCCGCCAACCCAGCCGTGGATTTGTTCCAGTGGCGAGGTTATCCAGATAGCATTCACACCAAGTGATTCGATGTAATCGAGTTTTTTCGTCAGACCCGCCAAGTCACCACCGTGGAAGGTGCCAATCTCATATTTTCCGTCTTTGCTGCGACCGTAGCTGTTGTCGTTGTCTGGGTTACCGTTGTAGAAGCGGTCGGTCATGACGAAGTACACCGTCGCGTTATCCCAACTGAATGGTTTATCGGCTTGCTGTTCAACTTCTTCTAGCAGCAATAGACCTTGGCTCATAGGACCCGGCTGCATGGTGACGCTGCCATTGGCGACTGTGGCTTCTTGTCCGGTTAAGGCATCGCGAACGACAGTGCCATTATTAAAGGTTTGAGCAACATTGATGGTTTTTGGCGCGTCAGTTGCGACAGGGCAAGAGTAGGTGATGTCCTGACTCTGTTTTGGTTTGATTTTTACCGTCAGCTCATTGGTGGTTGGATTAAGCGTAAATTGATAGGTATTGGCTTTGAAGATGCGCAGCGGCATTTGTGCATCAGTGGCGCAGTTATCCATTTTTAATGGACGATTGAACTTGATGCGATCTTCTTCTGCTAGGGCAAAGCTACTGCCACAGCTTTGCTTGCTGTCAGCAATGGTAAAGCTATAACTGCCTTTTTCGAGTTTTTGCTCGGCGACAAGTAAGCCTTGTGAGTTTTCCTCAAAAACAGCGGTGTCATCACCAACGCTTAATACGATGGCATTTTCTGGAATCTGGCTGCAGGCGCTCAGTAGACCGATAGAGAGTGCGAGAATTGTTTTTTTCATTGTGTCCTTCCCCCGAATAAACAGTCCAGTTATAGCAAAACTGTGCCTCTACAATCCGAGCTCTACACCAACAAGTTAAACGCGTCTCACCCTACAAATTTTAGTCTTGTTCACAAAATGAATAATAAGCGTCACCTTCATCGGTTTGAAGGCAACAAAAAAGGGAAGCATCTGCTTCCCTTTTAGTTATTTCTTAATCACTTCGAAGAGTAATGAATTACTTTTGAAGCAAAGAAATGTCTGCGATCTGTAGGAACAGGTTACGCAGGTTGTTCAGTAGTGTCAGACGGTTCTTCTTGAGTGCTTCGTCGTCTGCCATTACCATTACGTTATCAAAGAACGCGTCAACTGGTTCACGTAGGTCAGCTAGTTTGCTTAGGGCTTCTTGGTAGTTACCTGTTGCAAATGCTGGCTCTAGCGCTTCTGTCATTACTTCAACGCTCTCTGCTAGTGCTTTCTCTGCGTCTTCTTGTAGAAGTGCTAGGTCGATGTCTGCTGCTAGTTCGCCGTCGAATTTCGCTAGGATGTTACCTACACGTTTGTTCGCTGCTGCTAGAGACTCTGCTGCTTCTAGTTCACGGAAGTGAGAAACCGCTTTAACTCGTTGGTCGAAGTCTGCTGGTTTAGTCGGACGACGAGCTAGAACTGCTTGAATGATGTCTACACTGAAGCCTTCGTCTTGGTACCAAGCACGGAAACGACCAAGCATGAACTCGATAACGTCTTGTTCAACGTTGTCGTTGGTTAGGCGGTCGCCAAACAGTGCCTTCGCTTTCGCTACTAGGTCAACAAGATCTAGGTTGTAGCCGTATTCAACGATGATACGTAGTACACCTAGAGATGCGCGGCGTAGTGCGAATGGGTCGCTACCTTTAGGCGCTTGACCAATACCGAAGATACCTACGATAGTGTCTAGCTTGTCTGCCATTGCAACTGCAGTTGAAACGCCGTTTGATGGCAGTTCATCACCTGCGAAACGAGGCATGTATTGCTCGTTCAGTGCTACTGCAACTTCTTCTGCTTCACCGTCGTGGCGAGCGTAGTGCATACCCATAACACCTTGAGTATCCGTGAATTCGAATACCATTGAGGTCATTAGGTCACATTTTGCTAGTAGACCAGCACGCTTTGATTTCTCAACGTCAGCACCGATTTGCTCAGCAATGTAGCCAGCAAGCTCTGTGATGCGGTCTGTTTTGTCTTTGATCGTACCCAGTTGCTTTTGGAAGATCGCTTGCTCTAGTTCTGGCAGACGGTCGATAAGCGGACGCTTACGGTCTGTGTTGAAAAAGAATTCTGCGTCCGCAAGACGAGGACGAACCACTTTCTCGTTACCTTCGATTACGTAACGAGGTTCTTTTGATTCGATGTTCGATACGAAGATGAAGTTAGGTAGTAGCTTCTTGTTTTCGTCGTAGACAGGGAAGTATTTTTGGTCACCTTTCATGGTGTAAACCAACGCTTCAGAAGGCACTTTTAGGAACTCTTCTTCAAACTTCGCTGTTAGTACTACTGGCCATTCAACCAGAGACGTTACTTCTTCTACTAGGTCATCTTCTAGATCAGCGATACCGCCAACCGCTGCTGCCGCTTTTTGTGCGTCAGCTAGGATGATTGCTTTACGCGCTTCGTAATCTGCCATTACTTTACCGCGCTCTTCTAGAATCGCAGGGTATTGCTCAGCAGAATCGATAGTGAACTCTTGCTCACCCATGAAGCGGTGACCACGGATAGTGCGGTCTGAAGCGACACCAAGGATCTCGCCTTCGATTAGGTCGCTGCCCATTAGCATGGTTAGCGTCTTAACTGGACGGATAAATTGAGTCGTTTTGTTACCCCAGCGCATTGGTTTTGCGATAGGTAGGTTTGCTAGTGCTTTCGCTGCAAGTTCAACTACGATCTCAGACGTTGGCTGACCTTTCACTTCTTGTTTGAACAGTAGCCATTCACCTTTGTCTGTAACCATGCGCTCTGCTTGGTCAACCGTGATGCCACAACCGCGTGCCCAGCCTTGAGCCGCTTTTGTTGGGTTGCCTTCCGCGTCAAACGCTGCAGAAACCGCAGGACCACGCTTCTCAACAACTTTGTCAGACTGGCTGTCTGCTAGTGCTGCCACTTTAAGTGCAAGACGACGAGGTGCCGCGAACCATTTCACGCCTTCGTGAGCAAGCTCAGCGCCTTTTAGTTCTGCTTCGAAGTTTGCTGCGAATGCTTCAGCTAGAGTGCGAAGTTGCGTTGGTGGTAGCTCTTCTGTACCTAGCTCGATTAGAAATTCTTTTGCCATGTTACTCTACCCCTTACGCTTGTTCTTTCTTACACATTGGGAAGCCTAGAGCTTCACGCGATGCGTAGTATGCTTCTGCAACTGCTTTAGTCAGGTTGCGGATGCGTAGGATGTAACGTTGGCGTTCAGTTACTGAGATCGCTTTACGTGCGTCTAGTAAGTTGAATGCGTGACCTGCTTTAAGGATGCGCTCGTAAGCTGGTAGTGGCAGTGGCTTTTCAAGCTCAAGCAGCTCTTTACACTCTTTTTCACATTGCTCAAAGAAGCTGAATAGGAATTCAACGTCAGCATGTTCAAAGTTGTAAGTCGATTGCTCTACTTCGTTTTGGTGGAAGATATCACCGTAAGTCACTTTGCTGCCATCTGGTGCGATGTTCCAAGTAAGATCGTAAACTGAATCTACTTCTTGGATGTACATTGCTAGACGTTCGATACCGTAAGTGATCTCACCAGTTACTGGCTTACACTCAAGGCCACCAACTTGCTGGAAGTAAGTAAACTGAGTCACTTCCATGCCGTTTAGCCAAACTTCCCAGCCTAGACCCCATGCGCCTAGTGTTGGGTTTTCCCAGTTGTCTTCTACGAAACGAATGTCGTGAACAAGTGGGTCGACACCAAGAACCTCTAGAGAACCTAGGTACAACTCTTGGATATTGTCTGGCGATGGTTTTAGCGCTACTTGGAATTGGTAGTAGTGCTGAAGACGGTTAGGGTTTTCACCGTAACGGCCATCAGTAGGACGACGTGAAGGTTGTACGTAAGCTGTAGACATTGGCTCTGGGCCAAGTGCTCGTAGACAGGTCATTGGGTGAGAGGTACCCGCACCAACTTCCATATCTAGTGGTTGAACAATGGTACAACCATTTTGAGCCCAATAATCCTGCAGCGCGAGGATCATTCCCTGGAAGGTTTTGATATCGTATTTTTGCATAAGTCAGGTTCGCGCGATTCTCTTATTACTCGTGAATTCGTCTCTTTTTTTGTTGGGTTTTCTTGCCCCAACAATGGCGATTCAAAGTAATTACGGTTGAATAAATTAACAATCAAGTATACCCAGATATTGAGCATGGGAGTAGAGCTAATCTTGATTAATTCGTGGGCAATTTTCTCCTTTAATGGATTTTTACCGCTTTATCTGCTGAATTTTTCCTAAAAGGGAGTTTTCACTGGCTTTCACTCTTGAGGTGATGAGGAAACATGGCTAGAATTGCGCCTGTCTTTGGGGAGTAGCTTACTCGGTGAAATGTCTGTTTCATCCAGTTCGTTCGTCAACATAATTGGTGCAAAATCACCATGGCGTTCGAGACTCATCAGCCCGATGAGTTTAGCAAGACCTTAGACAAATCATCATGAACCGGGGTGGGGCGTGAGATTTGTCTTAGGTTAAAAATAATTATCCCGCCCCAATGAGCATGTCGTGAGCGTTTTAGCTATTTCAATTACTACTGTAGCGTTAGCAGAAATTGGCGATAAGACCCAATTGCTATCTCTATTACTTGCCAGTCGTTACCGCAAACCAATCCCTATTATTGCAGCAATCTTTTTGGCAACCATTGCCAACCACGCTTTGGCTGCATGGTTAGGTGTGGTGGTGGCCGATTATCTTTCGCCTGAAGTTCTCAAATGGGTGCTGGTGGTCAGTTTTGTCGCCATGGCGGCTTGGGTGTTGATCCCAGATAAACTGGATGACGACGAGCAGATCTCCAACCGGGGTCCATTCATTGCCAGCTTTATTGCTTTCTTCGTTGCGGAGATTGGCGATAAGACTCAGATTGCGACTTCTATCTTGGGTGCGCAATACGCAGATGCATTGAGTTGGGTGATTCTTGGCACCACGATCGGTATGTTGCTGGCGAATGTACCTGTTGTCCTTATTGGTAAATTGTCGGCCGATAAGATGCCTTTAGGGTTGATTCGTAAGGTGACCGCATTCTTGTTTATTGCGCTAGCTATCGGAGCGGCAATGTTCTGATTTGTTGCACGTAAAATGGTGTGAATTATCAATAACTAGAGAAGTAATATACAACTTCAAACTCTGACTCAAAATCGTTCAAGACCGTGACGGATGACATATTAGTGTCATACTTGTCATGGTAATTTAATGGTGTGAATGATAGCGAGAGGGCAAAGGTATGCTTACACGTTACATGGGGATGACCCCAAAGAGTCAGAGTTATTTATTCACCTTTGGTTTGGCACTTTGCTTACTAGCAATGGTGCTGACTGATATGTGGCTGCCGATTGTGGCAGGGTCCTTCATTCTTACCGGTTTAACGGTAGAAGCATGGATTCGAGTGGCTCATATCATTCCGATGCATGAGGAAATGCGTGCAATGCGGAAACAATTAAACAAGCTACAATCTGAAGTTCGCACACTAGAATACGATGAATAAACAAACGGCAGCCTTTTGGGCTGCCGTTTTTGATCTTGCTGAGATTATTCCAAACCTTTCTTAATTAGGTACTGGTATGGAAGCTGCTCCGTTTGTGCCGCAATCAACTGGTGATCCATAAATCGGCAGAAGCTCGGGATATCTCGAGTAGTGGATGGGTCGTCCGCTTTAACCAGCAACACCTCACCATCTTGCATGTTTCGAATTGTCTTCCTGACCATCATCACTGGCTCTGGGCAGCGTAATCCTTCCGCCTCTAATGTCTTGGTCGCCAGTTCAGGATTAAAACTCATAATGTGATTCTCGTAACTAACTGAGCGGTGAATTTTACTTTCGTTGAAAAAATATTCAATAACCACTTGGCAAACCGAATTTTTTGATTTACCTTAAATTAACAATTTGGTAACAACTGGTAAGGAGACACGATGTTAACAGCGTTAGACAGACTAACCATCTATTCGGTTTTGTGTTTCATCTCGTTCTGCGCATTAGTACTCAGAACACCAGCTGAAACCTCATTGCTGCCTCTTGTAGGCATGAGTGCAACGATTATTGGGATTTGGATTGAGATGCACAAATGGTCAGGTGCATCTGAGCAAGAAAATTAGCGCTTCTTGCTGTAATCGGAACCTATTGATATACCGCTCACCAAGTTTAACGACACTTCATTCCGACACTATCCCCATTTTTCTTGGGCTTCCCCGCTGAAAGGCGGGATTTTTTTTGCCTGAAGAGTACAATTTACCTAAATCCCCTACATGGTAAGTGGCAAATCGTGGAATTAGAAGACATCTATCGTCGAGATCTGAACTTATTGGTCGCATTACGTGTGTTGATCGAAGAGAGCAGTGTCAGTAAAGCAGCAACGCGTCTCAATTTAAGCCAGTCGGCAATGAGTCGTGTGCTAGGGCGTTTACGCGATCTGCTTGGTGATCCGCTGTTTACGCGTCAAGGTCAGCACTTGATCCCAACTCAAAAAGCGTTGGAAATTGATCGCTCTTTGGGTGAGCCTTTGGAGTCACTGCGCCAATTGCTTTCTCCACGTGAGTTTGATCCACGTAGTTGCGATCAGACGTTTAATATCGCCACGACTGACTACGCGATGCAAACCATTCTGCCTTTCGCGTTGCCGCGTATTTATCAAGAAGCACCGAACGTGTCGTTTAACTTCTTGCCATTGCAACACGACCGCTTATCTGATCAATTAACATATGAAGGCGCGGACTTAGCGATTTGCCGCCCTACAGGTCCTGTGGAGCCACTACGCAGTGAAGTGTTAGGGCGAGTCGGTGTGCTATGTATGCTCTCCAAGCAACATCCATTAGCCGATAAAGAGATGAGTCTGGATGATTACCTCAGTCATCCGCATGCCATGATTGCCATCAGTGATGGGGTTAAGGCGCTGATTGAGCAAGCGCTGGTGGAGAAGCCGCAACGTCAGATGGTATTGCGCGCTTATCACTTGGAAGCGGCGCTGGCGATTGTCGATACTCTGCCAATTATCATTACCGTACCGGCCGATTTAGCGTACTTGGTTGCTGATCGCTATGACTTAGTGGTGAAGCCATTACCATTCCAATTCACGCCGTTTGAATATTCGATGATTTGGCACGCACGTTGCGAGCACTCTCCCGCTCAAGAATGGTTGCGTGCAGTGGTTCGTGAAGAGTGTAGTCGTCTTATTGCCAAGCGCATCGAAGATATGGGGTTGGACTGATTTTTCCAATAATCGAAATGGCAAAAAGCCGGGCAATGACCCGGCTTCGTTTATTCTATTGAAGGGTTAACGCTTATAGCTTGATAACCACGCGACCCGTTACTTGGCCGTTTGTGATGTCTTCAGCGTATTTTGGTGCTTCCGCTAGTTCTACCTCAGTGCAAGCTTGTTCGAAGTAGCTGTCTGGTAGTAACTCAACCAATTTTTCCCATGCTGCAGTACGTTTTTCAAATGGGCATGAAACAGAATCCACACCTTGTAGACGAACGTTACGCAGGATGAACGGCATCACTGTGGTTGGTAGATCGAAGCCACCTGCAAGACCACAAGCTGCAACTGCACTGTTGTAATCCATTTGCGCCAATACTTTTGCTAGCACTTTGCTGCCCACAGTATCAACCGCACCTGCCCATACTTGCTTTTCAAGCGGACGTGCTGGCTCTTCAAATTCAACGCGGTCGATGATGCGGCTAGCACCAAGTTTTTCTAGTAGTGGGCCGTTTTTCTCTACGCGACCTGTCACTGCAGCAACTTTGTAGCCAAGCTGCGCTAGAAGCGTTACTGCTACTGAGCCTACACCGCCACTTGCGCCAGTTACTAGGATTTCACCGTTTTCAGGTTTGATGCCTGCATCAAGCAGTGCTTGAACACATAGCATGCCAGTGAAGCCTGCAGTACCCACCATCATTGCTTTCTTGCTGTCTAGACCTTTTGGTAGTGGAACTAGCCAATCCGCTTTTAGACGAGCACGCTGAGACATACCGCCCCAATGGTTTTCACCTACACCCCAACCAGTAAGAACAACTTTGTCGCCTGCTTGGTAGCGGTCGTCTTCTGAGCTTACTACCGTACCTGCTAGGTCAATACCCGGCACCATCGGGAAGTTACGGATGATTTTACCTTTACCTGTAATTGCAAGGCCGTCTTTGTAGTTCAACGATGAGTAATCAACGTCAATCAGAACGTCGCCTTCAGGCAGTTGTGTTTCATCGATTTGCTCGATGCTAGCGATAGTACGTTTGTCTTCTTGATTTAGAACTAGAGCATTAAACATAAGGTTCTCCGATTGTGCGGTAGCGTGACTCTGGGTCACATGCAGCAAGATATCAACTGCTGCTAAGTGTATGTCTTCTTTGTCTATGAATAAAATGAAACTTGAGCATTTAATGTATGCTTTTTGTGCATGTGAGCGATGTTTGGCGTAAAACAAAGGGCGACATCAAATGCCGCCCTTAAGTGTAATACTAAAATTTTCAGTATTGGTTCATTTGCTCGTGATTGTTGGATTGATCACTACAACCTAGCGTTTCTCAAACAAACTATGGTCGTTCAAATACCGTTGCAATCCCCTGACCTAAACCGATACACATGGTTGCCAGGCCGTATTTTGCGTCTTTCGCTTCCATTAGGTTGATCAGAGTCGTTGAGATACGTGAGCCAGAACAACCAAGCGGGTGACCCAATGCAATCGCACCACCGTTGAGGTTGACCTTCTCATCCATAACATCAAGCAGACCCAAGTCTTTAGCACATGGTAGAGACTGCGCAGCAAATGCTTCGTTTAGCTCAACCACATCCATGTCTTCAATTGAAAGACCAGCACGCTTGAGCGCTTTTTGCGTCGCTGGTACAGGACCGTAACCCATGATTGAAGGATCGCAGCCCGCAATTGCCATGCCTTTAATACGTGCACGAATCTTCAAGCCAAGTTCATTGGCTTTCTCTTCGCTCATGATCAACATCGCTGATGCACCATCAGACAGCGCCGATGATGTACCGGCTGTTACTGTGCCGTTTGCTGGGTCGAAAACAGGACGAAGTTGAGATAGACCTTCAACGGATGTTTCAGGGCGAATCACTTCATCGTAATCCAGAGTGAACAGCGTGCCGTCAGCCGCATGACCTTCGATTGGTAGGATTTCGTTTTTAAAACGACCCTCTACGGTTGCAGCATGTGCACGAGCATGAGAACGCGCAGCAAATTCGTCTTGTTGCTCACGGCTAATGCCATGCAGCTTACCAAGCATTTCTGCCGTTAAGCCCATCATGCCTGCTGCTTTTGCAACTGTCTTGGACATACCAGGGTGGAAGTCCACGCCGTGGTTCATCGGTACGTGTCCCATGTGCTCAACACCACCAATTAGGCAGATTTCAGCATCACCCGTCATGATGGCACGTGTACCGTCGTGAAGCGCTTGCATTGATGAACCACACAAGCGGTTCACCGTCACGGCGCCAATCTCAATTGGTAGACCAGCAAGTAGCGCCGCATTACGTGCCACGTTAAAGCCTTGTTCTAGGGTTTGTTGTACACAGCCCCAGTAGATATCTTCAATCTCGCTTGGGTTTACTTGTGGGTTACGTGCAAGAATACCTTTCATTAGGCGCGCAGACAGATCTTCTGCTCGCGTATGACGGAAAGCACCACCTTTAGAGCGACCCATTGGAGTACGTAGACAATCGACTACGACAACATTTCTTGTTTGATTAGTCATTTTAGAATCCCTCCTTAGATAGAACCTTGCTGTTGTGCACCGTAAAAGCTTTCACCTTTCGCCGCCATATCAATCAGCATCTGTGGTACTTGGTACATTGCACCGAGCTCTGAGTATTGTTTTGCCATTGCAACAAACTCAGCAATACCTACGCTATCTAGGTAGCGGAATACGCCGCCGCGGAATGGAGGGAAACCAAGACCGTAAACCAATGCCATGTCCGCTTCTTGTGGAGTGGCAATGATGCCTTCTTGTAGACACAGTACCACTTCGTTGATCATCGGAATCATCATACGTTGAATGATGGTCTGATCGTCAAAGTCTTGCTTATCGGCACAAACGTCAGCGAGTACTGGCAAGATCTCTTCAGAGAAGGTTTTCTTAGGCTTACCTTTTCTATCTATGGTGTAGCTGTAGAAGCCACTGCCATTCTTCTGACCGTATTTGCTTGCTTCGAATAGTGCATCGATCGCATCACGACCTTGTTTGCCCATACGCTCAGGGAAACCTTGCGCCATAACGGCTTGTGCGTGGTGAGCAGTATCAATACCAACAACATCGAGCAAGTATGCCGGTCCCATCGGCCAGCCAAACTTACGTTCCATGATTTTGTCGATTTTCGTAAAGTCAGCACCATCGCGAAGTAGCATGCTGAAGCCACCAAAGTATGGGAACAATACGCGGTTTACAAAGAACCCTGGGCAGTCATTAACGACAATTGGTGACTTGCCCATTTTCGCTGCGTAGGCAACAACACGATTGATGGTTTCATCAGAGGTATGTTCACCACGGATGATCTCAACAAGAGGCATGCGATGCACTGGGTTGAAGAAGTGCATCCCACAGAAGTTTTCTGGGCGTTTTAGCGATTTCGCTAATAGATTGATAGGAATCGTCGAGGTGTTTGAGGTGATAACGGTATCGTCACCGACATGTGATTCGACTTCACTCAGCACTGCTGCTTTTACTTTCGGGTTTTCTACTACGGCCTCAACAATCACGTCTGATTCTTCGATGCCTGCGTAATGTAGGCTTGGTGTGATAGACGCTAAAATACCAGCCATCTTAAAGCCATCAATGCGACCGCGAGATAAGCGTTTATTTAGCAGCTTAGATGCTTCCGTCATGCCTAAATCGAGTGAAGGTTGCGCGATGTCTTTCATTAACACCGGCACGCCTTTGAGTGCAGATTGGTAAGCGATGCCGCCGCCCATGATACCCGCACCAAGCACAGCTGCACGTTGCGTGTCTTTACTCGCTGACTTAGCCGATTTTTTAGCAAGCCCTTTGATGTATTGGTCGTTAAGGAACAAACCAACCAGTGATTTTGCTTCTTCAGACTTAGCCAGTTTTACGAAGTGCTTACGTTCAATGTCGAGTGCTTCGTTACGAGCAAAGCGAGCACCTTCTTCAATAGTAATAACGGCTGTCATTGGGGCTGGGTAGTGAGGACCAGCTTTCTGAGCCACTAGACCCTTCGCCATGGTAAAGCTCATCATTGATTCAAGCTTACTTAGCGTTAGAGGTGATGTCTTTTGCTTGCGACGAGCTTGCCAGTCTAGCTTCTCGTTGATTGCCGATGTCAGTGTCTTGAGTGCTGACTCGTAAAGTGCGTCGCTATCGACAACCGCATCCAGAAGACCAATCTTTAACGCTTCATCCGCACGACACGCTTTACCTTGAGTGATCACTTCCATTGCGCTGTCGGCACCAATAACACGTGGCAGACGTACACAACCACCAAAGCCCGGCATGATACCCAGTTTCGTTTCTGGTAGACCGATGCTGGTGGTCTTGTCACCAATTCGCATGTCAGTTGCAAGCACGCACTCACAACCGCCACCTAACGTGTGACCTTTTAGTACCGAGATAGTCGGGACCGGTAAGTCTTCTAGCTTGTTAAAGATGCTGTTAGCAAATTGCAGCCACTGATCGAGTTCAGCGTCTGTCTTAGCGAAAAGACCTAAGAATTCGGTGATATCAGCGCCAACAATGAACGCGTCTTTATCTGAGGTGAGCATCAAGCCCTTCAGTCCTTGGTGCGCTTTTAGTGCATCAAGGGCTTTGTCGAGTGACTCTAGTGTCGCTAGGTCCAGCTTGTTAACGGATTTTGGAGAGCAGAAGCTTAGTTCTGCAATACCATCTTGTACTTCCTTTACCTGTAGGGTTTCGGCTTGGTAAATCATTGTCTATCTCCATGACATACAATCTTGGATTGTCTGTATATCAATTTGATGCGGGCTGAGTGCCTGTAGGGCAACAAATAGATATAGAGGAAAGTCGTTTTATTTATTGTTCTGGTTAGACCAGTGAAGTTAGTTTGGACTTCGGATTGGTTAATTTCAATACATTTTTTAAACAAGTGTTTAACATTGTGCGCTAAGGCAGATCTTATGCGACTCACAATTCCGTCTCGTGATAGACTTTAGACAAAGAGAAAAGTGACTTAATCCTATGAATGACCTGCCTTATCTGATTCCTGCTCAGCCTGCTCAATTTGAAGAAGAGATCAAAAAGAGTGTCTTTATTACTTACGTAGCACATACGCCAAGCGTGGAAGCGGCGAAAGCATTCGTTGAGCAGATCAAAACCAAGCATGCTGATGCAAGACACAACTGCTGGGGATTTGTTGCTGGTCGACCAGAAGATTCGATGAAGTGGGGCTTTAGTGATGATGGAGAACCTTCAGGGACGGCAGGTAAACCGATCCTTGCTCAGTTGTCTGGCTCCGGAGTTGGAGAGATTACAGCTGTAGTGACTCGGTATTCTGGCGGCATCAAGCTCGGTACAGGTGGTTTGGTCAAGGCTTATGGTGGCGGCGTTCAGCAAGCGCTCAAGCTGCTTCAAACAATTGAGAAAAAAATAACCACAAAACTCCGACTAGAGTTAGACTATGGGTTTATGCCTATCGCACAGTCGCTTATGCCCCAGTTTGGTGCGGTTGAAGTGGATGCTGAATACAGCGATCAGGTGGTATTAGTGGTGGAAATTGAGCTACGTGAAGTGAGCGCGTTTACCCAAGCTATCATCAACAAAAGTGGTGCAAAGGCAGTTGTCACCCCACTAGACGGACAATAATGAAAAATAGGAAGCCACAGGGACAGCTTCGCTAGTCAATCAATCCATGCAATTTCGTTCAATTATTCGAATCGTCGGGCTATTGCTCGCACTTTTTAGTGTCACAATGCTCGCGCCTGCGCTGGTTGCGCTTATCTATCGAGATGGTGCGGGTGTACCTTTTGTCACGACTTTCTTCGTACTTCTTGTATGCGGTGGGATCTGTTGGTTCCCAAACCGCAGGCACAAACACGAGCTAAAAGCGCGTGATGGCTTCCTTATTGTTGTTCTTTTCTGGACTGTACTTGGCAGTGCGGGCTCTATTCCTTTCCTTATCTCAGATAATCCCAATGTATCTGTGACTGACGCATTTTTTGAGTCTTTCTCTGCTTTAACGACAACGGGAGCGACGGTCATTGTCGGGCTCGACGAACTGCCAAAAGCGATCTTATTTTATCGTCAGCTCCTGCAATGGTTTGGCGGCATGGGTATCATCGTGTTGGCGGTAGCCATTCTTCCTGTTCTTGGTATCGGTGGTATGCAGCTGTATCGAGCTGAAATACCAGGACCGGTAAAAGATACTAAGATGACCCCGCGTATTGCTGAGACAGCAAAAGCACTGTGGTACATCTATTTGAGTCTGACTATTGCGTGTGCCTTGGCATTTTGGTTGGCAGGTATGACGCCATTTGATGCCATTAGCCATAGCTTCTCCACCATTGCTATCGGTGGTTTCTCTACACACGATGCCAGCATGGGCTATTTCGATAGCTATGCCATTAACATGATTACTGTTGTCTTCTTGTTAATCTCGGCATGTAACTATTCTTTGCACTTCGCTGCGTTTGCATCTGGCGGCGTGCATCCTAAATACTATTGGAAAGACCCAGAGTTCCGCGCGTTCATCTTTATACAAGTTGTTTTGTTCTTGGTGTGCTTCTTATTATTGTTGAATCACCATTCTTACGACTCAACCTATGATGCATTCGATCAAGCGCTTTTTCAGACCGTATCCATCTCAACTACGGCAGGCTTTACCACAACCGGCTTTGCTGATTGGCCATTATTCTTACCAGTGCTGTTGTTGTTCTCTTCTTTTATAGGTGGTTGTGCTGGCTCGACTGGCGGCGGCATGAAAGTGATCCGTATTCTGCTACTGACCTTACAAGGTGCGCGTGAACTGAAGCGTTTGGTACATCCTCGTGCCGTATACACCATCAAAGTGGGTGGCAGTGCTCTACCGCAAAGAGTCGTTGATGCGGTTTGGGGATTCTTCTCTGCTTACGCTTTGGTGTTCGTGGTTTGTATGTTGGGCTTGATTGCTACAGGGATGGATGAGCTAAGCGCGTTTTCTGCGGTTGCAGCAACGCTCAACAACTTAGGTCCAGGCTTGGGTGAAGTTGCGCTTCACTTTGGCGATGTGAACGACAAAGCAAAATGGGTATTGATTGTTTCTATGCTGTTTGGACGTTTGGAAATCTTTACCTTACTTATTCTACTTACGCCGACGTTTTGGCGTAGCTAAGGGGAAATCGTGGCAAAAGCATTATTTCTATATTCCTCCCGTGAAGGGCAGACTAAAAAAATTCTCCACTATATAGATGAGAAGCTAACAGGCTTCGAATGTGAGCTGGTGGATTTACATAATGTTGAGACGATTGATTTTAGCCAATACGACAGGGTATTGATTGGAGCGTCTATTCGTTATGGTCATCTTAATAAGAAGCTGTACCAGTTTATTGACCGAAACCTCAATCAACTTGAACAAAGTAAAGTAGCGTTTTTCTGCGTAAACCTAACTGCTCGTAAAGAAGACCAAGGAAAGGATACGCCAGAAGGCAGCGCTTACATTCGTAAGTTCCTAATGAAGTCACCTTGGAAACCAACCTTAATCGGTGTATTTGCTGGTGCTCTTTATTACCCACGTTATGGTTGGTTCGACAAAACGATGATTAAGTTCATTATGTCGATGACAGGTGGCGAAACCGATACGACTAAAGAAGTGGAATACACCAATTGGGAAAAAGTGGCTCTTTTTGCAGATAAATTCAAAGAACTGTAGAAATAACGTGCTCTTTTGACCGCTTTTGACGCAAATTTATCCGAACGATAAAAAAATCAAAAAAAACGAGAAAAAGGGCTTGCCAATGTGATCGCAATCTCTATAATGCCACCTCGCTGACACGGCAACGCTTCGAAGCTTAGGTTTCGAAAGTAAGAAGCCAAGTTAGCAAGCCAATTAGCCAAGCGGAAACGCTTGAAAAAAAGTTTGAAAAAAGTGATTGACACTAAACTTTAACTCGCTAAAATGGCCGTCCGATTTGAGC